>JBFWSH010000007.1:81405-147644 GCA_050248475.1 Flavobacteriales bacterium | reverse complement strand
GATAGAAAGTAGTAGTCCAAGAAATAAGCTATTTTTCATATTCATAGTTAGGTGTTTTTTGTTTTAGACTATTATTTCTAATAAATAGTTGCAGCTAATATAGATAAAAAAATAACTAATTGAAAATAACTAAATCAAAAAAAATGCAATTAAATCACTGATAATCAATTCAATAATATCATGAAACTAATTGTGTTGTTATATTTAGAAAAAAAATGTTGTAAAATGTTAAAAGATGTTAGCTTTTACAATTCCGCTTATGCTATATAATGGAAATTATTTTGAGGTTTCACTCAATTTGTAAATGATACCATCGGCCAAGCCAACTTTTGGAACAAAAATATTTTTAATGTTGGCGGTTTCTAAAACGGTTAAATATATTTTTGCAGCATGGGTAATAACATCTGCTCTGTCAGGTTTTAATCCCAGTTTTAAAATACGTTCTTCAATGCTGTAATTCAACAAAAAATGGTTCATTTCGTTTAATTGATCAAAACTAAATAATTTATAGTCTTTTAGACCACACATTTTATAAAGTTTATTAATATTACCTCCAGTACCGATAACCATTTCAGGTTGATGTTTTTTTATGGCTTTAGCTAACCATGTTTGCATTTCTTTCCAGGTTTTATTGCTAACCAAATCATTTTTTAACCGAATGGTTCCAATTTTAAATGATTTGGACTGAACTTGTTTCCCCTCACCATAAATGGAAAGTTCAGTACTGCCTCCACCAACATCAATATATAGGAATATTCCTTTTGGATCAAGTTTATCGGTAACGTGTGTTTCCAAAATCAGCTTGGCTTCTGTATCACCATCAATAATTTCAATATCTATTTTTGTTTTTTTCTTTACCCTTTCAATAACTTCTTTACCATTTTTTGCTTCACGCATTGCAGATGTTGCACAAACACGATAAGCAACAACATCATATATAGAAGCTAAATTTTTGAACGCTTCTAGTGCCTTTATTAAGTTGTTGATGTTTTTGGTAGAAATCTTTTTTTTGGTAAAAACATCTTGTCCTAGCCGAATTGGCAAACGGATTAATGAAATCTTTTTTACTTCTTTATGGTTTTGATAAACATCAACATCACAAAAAAGTAAGCGAACGGCATTTGAACCAATATCTACGGCAGCATATCTCATTTACATTATTTAGACTGCTGCAAGTTAATATTTTTAATTTTTTGTGGTAAATTGATTTTTCAACAGTTATTAACTATTTTCCAATTGATTTTTGAAATAATTGTACAAACTAATTTGAGATCGAACTTTGTTCTTTTTGTCGAGAGGTTTATATATGTTGCTTTTCTTGTGATTAATCAATCGAGCTTTTGTATTGTCAGCTAATTGTAAATCGAGTATTTTCCTGATGGTTTGTTGTAAATTTTTATCATATATCGGGCATCCAACTTCAATTCTTCTATCAAGGTTTCTCGACATCCAATCTGCAGATGTTAGATAATACAACTCATCTCCTCCATTACAAAAAATCATTAAGCGAGAATGTTCAAGAAAACGATCAATGATACTAATTACTTCAATATTATCGCTAATATTTTTTACTTTTGGAATTAACGAACAAATCCCACGAATTATCAATTGAACTTTTACTCCTGCAACACTCGCTTGGTACAATTTTTTAATCATTAAGGGATCTACCAAATTATTAAGTTTAATAATCATGTAGGCTGGTTTTCCTGATTTCGCATTTTTTATTTCCGAGTCAATTAAAGCATTTATTTTCCTACGCGTATTAAATGGCGAAACGGTTAAATGTTTAAAGGTAGGTCTGTCGATATTGTTTTTAAACAACTGAAACACTTTATATACTTCATTTGATATACGGGCGTCTTTGGTTAGTAAAGATGTATCTGAGTAAATTGATGCATTGACTTCGTGAAAATTTCCTGTTCCAATATGTGCGTATCTGGTAATTTTATTACGATGTTTTCGGGTAATTAAAATCAATTTTGAATGGACTTTTAAACCTGGATATCCAAAAATAACGCGTATTCCTTCATCAATCATTTTATTTGACCATTCAATATTAGCTTCTTCATCAAATCTTGCCTGTAACTCAATAACAACAGTAACTTTTTTGCCATTTTTTGCGGCATTAATTAAAGCGTTTACCACTTTTGAATTTTTAGCAACTCGGTATAAATTAATTTTTATAGAAAGTACTTTGGGGTCAATTGCTGCTTCACGTAACAAATCAATTAGATGGGTGAAAGTTTGATAAGGGTAATTAAGTAAAATATCTTTTTTGTTAATTTCTGCAAAGACGCTGGTTTTGTTAGCCAAATCCGGATGTTTCACCGGTTTAAGTGTTTCGGCTTTTAATCCGGATTTTCCAATATTTGGAAAATTGATAAAATCCTTAAAATTATGATAACGACCTCCTGGAATAATACTATCGTTTCTTGTAGTTCTACTTTTTGAATTTATAAAGTCGAGTAAATCATCTGGTATGGACTGGTCATACACAAAACGAACAGGCATTGCATTTTTTCTAGATTTTAAACTTTTTGATATTTTATCGAGTATACTTTGAGAAATGTCCTGATCAATATCTAATTCTGCATCAAGTGTTACTTTAACTGTATAGGCTTCTATTTTTTTGTAATTAAAAATGGCGAATATCGAATCTAATTTGAAGCGAATTACATCATCAAGTAAAATAATATATTTCTTATTTTCTACATCTGGTAATGAAATAAAACGAGGTAGAATTAATGATGGAATTTCCATCAATGCGTAATCAAATGTTTTTTCTGAAACCTGAAGTTTAAGTCCAAAATAAATCGATTTACCTTTCATTTTAGGAAAAGAATTTCTTTTGTGCAACATTATTGGTACTAGTGTAGGTCGAACAGTTTGCTCAAAATATTCTGATACAAAATTAATGTGCTCGGGCAATAACGTTTTTTCGTCAACTAAATAAATATTTTCGGTTTCAAGCTCTTTAACTAAAGTTTTGTATGCCTTTTCAAAACGTTTCTCCAGTTTAATAGATGTCTGATTAATCTTATTTAAAATCTCTTTTGGTGATTCTTCTTCGTATTCAATGGATTTAATTTTTGCTTCAACCAAACGCTTGTTTGCGGCTACACGAATTCGATAAAATTCATCCAAATTATTGGAGAAAATCCCCAAAAATCGCAATCGCTCAATAAGTGGAACACTTTTATCTTCAGCTTCTTGTAAAACTCTTGCGTTAAATGAAAGCCAACTTTGATCACGATTGATAATAGGATAGTTGATGTTTTTTGTCATAAACAAAATTTTATCAAAGTTGTGTATTTAAGATTAATTGAAAATTAAGCTAAAGTTAAAAATCTAGTTAACCCAAATGCCCAGAGTAATTTGTAGTACACTATTATATCCATCTCCTTTTCCAATTTCGGTAACACCATAATTGTATCGAATAGAAGCCTTTGCTACTTTAACATCAATACCTAGACCTGCAACTAAGGCTAAATCAAATTCGTTTAAATTTGATTTCATATCCGTTCCATCATAATCTGCACTTAATAAATAAGAGAATTGAGGTCCGGCTTGAACATTTATTACTGTTAAAAAATATTTTTTAACTAGAACAGGAAAATCTAAGTAGTTCAGTTTATAATCTAACAAGGCAGTTTCAAGATTAGAATTTAAACCTTCCATTCTTGTTCCTTTGGAAGACATTAGAGCATCTATTTCAAAACCAATGCTGGTTGGAGTCTTTATTTCAGCAATTAAACCACCATGATACCCATTTAATGATTTTGATTTGGAATCGGAAACAATTTTGGAGGCATTAATGCCTCCAACCAATCCCCATCTAAAAATAGATTGTGATTTTACTGTTAGTAAAGTAAAAAGTAATATTGATATTAAGATAAGTTGTTTCAATTAAGCAAAGTTTAACAATTGTTCTTCTAATACTTTTATTTTCGATTCAGCTTCAGCCTGTTTTTTTCGTTCAACAGCTAACACCTGTTCCGGAGCATTGTTTACAAACTTTTCGTTAGCCAATTTTTTGTTCACCGAATTCAAAAAACCGAGTGTGTAATCCAACTCTTTTTTAATTTTTTCTTTTTCAGCTTCTACGTCAATGTTTTCAGAAATTGGAATAAAGTACTCGTTTGATTTTACTACAAACGAAAAAGCCCCATCTACTTTATCATCAACGTAATTTAAGTTAGATAGATTCGTCAGTTTTGAAATGATACAATCAAATCTGGTATTGGTGTCTTGATTGTTTTTTACAAACAATTCCACTTGGTCTTTGTTTGGAATGTTTTTCTGTTTACGAATGGTTCGTATTTCAGTAATTACATCCATAGCAAAATTAAATTCTTCGATTAAACTTTCATCAACTTTGCTTGCTTTAGGGTAAGTATTCATCATCAACGATTCACCATCTTTTCTGTTCTCCAAGTTTTGCCACAATTCTTCTGTAACAAAAGGCATAAATGGATGAAGCATGGTTAAAATTTGTTCGAAATAACTTACGGTTTGTTGGTAGGTTAATTGGTCAATAGGTTGCTGATAAGCTGGTTTTACAATTTCTAAATACGATGAACAGAAGTCGTCCCAAATCAATTTATAAGTATCCATTAAGGCATCTGATAAACGATATTTAGAGAAATGGTCTTCGATGGTATGAATGGTTTGGCTCAATTTAGCGTTTAACCATTCGTTACCTATTTTAGCACTTTCCGGTTGTGGTAAACTGTTATCAATTTTCCACCCTTTAACCAATTTAAAGGCATTCCACAATTTGTTGCAGAAATTTTTTCCTTGTTCGCAAAGCGCTTCATCAAACAACAAATCGTTACCAGCAGCAGCGCACGATAACATTCCGAAACGAACACCATCAGCGCCAAATCTGTCCATTAATTCGATAGCATCTGGTGAGTTGCCCAACGATTTACTCATTTTACGACGTTGTTTGTCTCTTACCATTCCGGTAAAATACACATCGTTAAAAGGTCGTTCGTTTTTAAACTCATAACCTGCAAAAATCATTCGGGCAACCCAGAAAAAAATGATGTCCCAACCTGTAACCAATACATTGGTAGGGTAGTAGTAATTAAAATCAGTTTGGTCTTCACTAAAACCATCAAAAACAGCTATTGGCCACAACCAAGACGAAAACCAAGTGTCTACCACATCTTCATCTTGACGTAAATCAGCAGCAGTTAAGTTATCATTGCCTGTTTTTTCTTGAGCCAGTTTTAAAGCTTCTTCAATGTTGTTAGCTACCACATAATCGTTAGCATCGTTGTAATAATAAGCAGGTATTTGTTGACCCCACCACAACTGACGAGAAATAGGCCAATCTCTAAAATTGTCTAACCAATGTTTATAGGTATTTTTAAACTTATCAGGATAAAATTTAATGGTATCGTTCATTACATTTTCTAACGCAGGTTTTACCATTTCGTCCATCTTTACAAACCATTGTAGTGATAGTTTTGGTTCAACAACCGTATCAGGATTTCGCTCAGAGTAACCCACATTGTTGGTAATGTCTTCTACTTTGGCTAAATGCCCTTGAACTTTTAAATATTCAGCAACTTTTTTACGTGCCACAAAACGGTCTTCACCGACAAAAATTTGTGCTTTTTCGTTAAGAGTACCATCATCATTAAAGGTGTCGATAATTTCTAATCCGTGCTTTTGACCAATCTCATAATCGTTGGTATCGTGGGCAGGAGTAACTTTTAAGCAACCTGTACCAAATTCCATGTCAATGTAATCGTCGCAAATAATAGGTATTTCACGATTAACCATGGGTACAATGGCTTTTTTGCCATGTAAATGAAAATACCGTTCGTCTTTCGGGTGAACACAAATGGCACTATCACCCATAATGGTTTCCGGTCGGGTAGTAGCAATGGTAATGATTTCGTTGCTGTCTTTTATGTTGTAGTTTACATAGTAAAGTTTCGATTGTTCGTCTTTACGAATCACTTCTTCGTTTGATAAGGTAGTTTTTGCAGTCGGATCCCAGTTTACAATTTTCCAATCTTTATATACATAGCCTTTGTTGTATAAATCAACAAACGATTTTATTACCGCCTCGTTTAGTTTAGGTTCCATGGTAAACCGTGTACGACTCCAATCGCAACTTGCACCCAATTTTTTTAATTGATCTAAAATAATACCACCGTATTTATCTTTCCATTCAAAGGCATGTTTTAAAAAATCTTCACGAGAAATATCAGCTTTTGTAATCCCTTTTTCGCGTAATAAGTTTACCACCTTTGCTTCGGTAGCAATAGAGGCATGGTCGGTGCCTGGCACCCAACAAGCATTATAACCCAACATTCGTGCACGACGAATTAACACATCTTGTATGGTATTGTTTAACATGTGGCCCATGTGCAATACTCCGGTAACATTTGGAGGAGGTATTACTATGGTAAAAGGTTCACGGTGGTCGGGTTTGGATTCAAAAAACTTGTTTTTTAACCAGTAGGCGTACCATTTGCTTTCAATATCTTGCGGCGAATATGTTTTTGCTAATTCCATTTAGTGTGTTGTGTTTTAATGGCAACAAATTTACTATTTTGTATGGAATATTTTAGAGAGCAGTTAGTGGCGTTTTTTTCTTAAAACAATCGTTAAGGAACAAAAAGCATGTTTTAGAACTAAACAACCTGAATCGAAGTAAGAAATATTACTTACATGCTGTTAGTGGTTCAGGCTTCATTCTTTTTATCCTGTAAAAATTCGTCTGTAAAATGTCCTCTTTTTTTTGGTTTTGAAAACTTATCTTTGTTATATGTTCGCGAATTACCTTTTGGAATTGACAATGACGTCCAATTGTTTTCTGACAACATTTTTCCTAAAAATACAATTTGTCCAATGTGATATGGATAATGTGCAAGTTGTCTGTTAATGGCTTCGGTTACTGTGTGTCCCTGATTCCGTATGTAAATTATCTTATCAAGGTCATTTGTTGTCAATGAGTTTAAAGTGTTAAAAAGACAACTCCAGCCTTCGTTCCATTTATCTAAAAGTTCTTCTCTACTTGTCATGTCGTTTTCAAATTCAGCATCTCTGTCACGAAATTCTTTTTCACCGTCCGAACTCAGAAAGTCTGTCCAGCGTGAAAGCATGTTACCCCAAAGGTGTTTTACAATTGTGGCAATACTGTTGCTATCTTTATTATATTGCCAAAACAACTTGTCGTTCTGAATTTGTGAAAACGTTTTGTCTCCAAGCATTTTGTAATACTCAAATTGTTTTCTTACGCTGTCCAAATAATCATTTGTCATAATTTTTCATTTGTTTAGTGTATTGTCTTAATCTGAATGTTAACATTCGAATAAATGTACCAATATGTTTATTCTCACTACGTGTTTAACTCAAATTTAGTAATTCAATTGGACTTTATTGAGTATTTGATAAAGAAACAAGGAACGATCAATATTCAAGAAGTAATCTCGAATTTTTGTAATCAATTACCGCATGGTAATCGTGTAAAATATCGCCGCCTAAAATACCATCAATGGAGGTAAGTCCAATTTTTTGGTACGATTGGTTCACATGGTGTAGGTTTAATAAAGTAGCTTCGTAGTTAGTAAGCATTAAACCATTGAGGTTTAAATGTTCTAAGACTACTTTTTTGCTGGTCATGGTATTGGTTCCCAAACCAGAGGAGAGTTTGTCTTGTTCAGTTAAGTTGTTGTGTCCAATAAAATCAACAATACGGGTTTCGTCGAACACCGATCGACTTGCTCCAGTATCAATAATCAGTAAAGCATCTTTACCGTTAATTTGTATGGTGGTTAACAAATGAAAACCATCATCTTCAATGGCTTGTATGGTTATGGGGAGAGTGGTGGTCATAAGTTAGGAGTCAGAAGTCAGAAGACCGAAGATGGAAGTCGTTTTTGCTAAACTTCTGCCTTCGGTCTTCTCGCTTCAAACTTTATTTAGGCTAAAACTCCTGCTAAATCACCATTAACAACTCTAACAGCATCAGCACTTTCTTTAAATTTAGCTTTTTCAGCATCGTTTAATTCAATTTCAACAATTTTTTCGATGCCACCTTTACCTAAAATTACAGGAGCGCCTAAACAAATGTCAGATTGACCATATTCGCCATTTAACATTACTGAACAAGGAACCATTTTTTTCTGGTCGCAGGCAATTGCTTGAACAATAGCAGAAACAGCAGCACCCGGCGCATACCATGCACTTGTACCTAAATAAGCTGTTAAAGTAGCACCGCCTACTTTAGTATCTTGTGCAACCTGCTCTAATCTTTCGGTAGATAAAAATTGATTTACCGGCACACCATTTCTAACAGCTAAACGAGTTAATGGTAACATACCGGTATCGCTATGTGCAGCGATAACCATTCCGCTAACATCAGAAGCAGGGCAACCCAACGCTTCGCTTAAACGGTAGTTAAAACGTGCGCTATCTAAAGCACCACCCATTCCAATAATTTTGTGTTGTGGGTGCTTTGTAGCTTTGTGTACCAAGTAAGTCATGGTATCCATAGGGTTACTTACTACAATTAAAATTACGTTTGGAGAATGTTTAATTAAGTTTTCAGCTACCGAACGAACTATACCAGCGTTTATTCCGATTAATTCCTCACGAGTCATACCTGGTTTACGAGGAATACCACTAGTAATTACAGCAATGTCGCTACCTGCAGTTTTCGAATAATCGTTGGTGCTACCAACAATTTTAGTGTCAAAACCATTTAACGAAGCACATTGCATCAAATCCATTGCTTTTCCTTCAGCAAAATTTTCTTTAATGTCAACTAAAACTACTTCCGATGCAAAATTTTTAATAGCAATGTATTCAGCACAACTAGCGCCTACTGCACCTGCTCCTACCACTGTAACTTTCATAATGTGTTATTTTTAAGATGAATTTATTGATTTTTTGGAACGCTAAATTAATTAATAAATATGCTTTCAGCAAAAAAATATTCAGTATAAATAGAAGCAATTTGTGTCGATAAATCCAGTGGTTTAGTCTATTTTATTTTTTATTGTTTAGCATTAAAGAATGATTTATTTACATTTGTTTCCTTTAAAAAATAAGTGATTAGGTATGAAGGATTTATTAGATAAGTTTGAGAATAAAACACCTGAAATAGTTTTTGAATGGAACGATGCAGAAACTGAAGCACAAGGTTGGGTAGTGATTAATTCATTACGAGGAGGAGCAGCAGGTGGTGGTACTCGGATGAGAGTGGGTTTGGATAAAAGAGAAGTGGAATCATTAGCTAAAACCATGGAAGTAAAATTTACTGTTGCTGGACCAGCTATTGGTGGAGCAAAATCAGGTATTAATTTCGATCCGAATGATCCGCGTAAAAATGGAGTATTAAGAAGATGGTATGCTGCGGTTACACCTTTGTTAAAACATTATTACGGTACAGGTGGTGATTTAAATGTTGATGAAATACATGAAGTTATTCCAATTACTGAAGATTGTGGTGTTTGGCACCCTCAAGAAGGTGTTTTTAATGGTCATTTTCAGCCACGAGAGGCACAAAAAATACACCGTATTGGGCAATTACGCCAAGGTGTTTTAAAAGTTATTGAAGATGCCCGATATAGTCCGGAAGTTGCTAACAAATATGTGGTTGCCGATATGATTACAGGCTATGGTGTTGCTGAATCGGTTAAACATTATTACGAAGTTTACGGTGGTTCTGTAAAAGGCAAAAGAGTTATTGTTCAAGGTTGGGGAAATGTGGGTTCTGCCGGCGCTTATTATTTGGCACAAGATGGAGCAATTATAGTTGGTATTATTGATAGAGTAGGAGGGTTAATTAAAGAAGAAGGGTTTGCTTTAGAAGAAATTAGAAAATTATTTGTAGATAAAGATGGAAACAAATTACACGCCAATAACATGCTTTCGTTTGATGAAGTGAATGCTAAAATTTGGGATGTGAAGGCAGAAGTGTTTATTCCTTGTGCCGCATCTCGCTTAATTACTAAAGATCAGGTAGATAGAATGATTAATGCTGGAATTGAAGTAATTGCAGCAGGTGCTAATGTTCCTTTTGCCGATAAGGAAATCTTTTTTGGACCTATTGCCGAGTACGCAGATGATAAGATAAGTATTATTCCTGATTTTATTTCAAACTGTGGTATGGCTAGAGTTTTTGCATATTTAATGAGTAACGATTTGGGTGTTTTAACAGATGAAGAAATATTTAAAGATACTTCTGAAACCATTAAAAATGCTTTAAAGAAGGCGCATGAAAAAAACAACAGCAAATACCACATTGCAAAAACTGCCTTCGAAATTGCATTGAAACAATTAATTTAAATACATTCGTTAAAAATTAAATTTTAAATAATATGGAAATATTTATAGTATTAGTATTCATTCTGGGCTACTTAGCTATTACTTTGGAACATTCTATTAAAGTAGATAAATTGATTCCAGCACTTTTAATGATGGCGCTAGCTTGGGCAGGAGTTGCTTTTGGATTGGACGGTTTTACATCTTGGTTTGATTCTCATGCAAATAAAATGCTTGAAGGTTTTGGAGTGATGAATCACGAAGAAAAATTACATCTTTTGGAAAATACTTTGTTACATCATTTTGGTAAAACCTGTGAAATTCTGATCTTCTTGGTAGGAGCAATGACCATTGTTGAAATTATTGACCATTTTCAAGGTTTTTCGACCATTAAATCGTTCGTTAAAACCAACAAAAAAAGAACATTGCTTTGGATAGTTTGTATTTTAGGGTTTATCTTATCTGCAATTATCGATAACCTTACGGCAACAATTGTTTTAATAACTATTTTAAGAAAGTTAGTGACAGAAAACAAAGACAGAGTTTGGTATGCTGGTTTAATTATTATTGCTGCTAATGCTGGTGGAGCTTGGTCGCCAATCGGTGATGTTACTACAACCATGTTATGGATGGGTAAAAAAGTGAGTGCTGGAATGTTAGTAGAATATTTAATTTTACCTTCTTTACTTTGCATGGTTGTTCCGACATTAATTGCAAGCTTTTTACCAGCATTTAAAGGCACTTTTGATGCACAGGAGGACAATACTAAAAATGATAAGAATGGTCCTTTAATGCTGTATTTAGGGTTGAGTTTAATAGTGTTTGTACCTGTATTTAAAACGATTACTCATTTACCTCCTTATGTTGGTATGATGTTATCTTTGGCAATAGTTTCGTTGGTTGCTGAAATAATAAGTAATAGAAAATTTAGTATTACAAGTGTTGATGGCGAAGAACACAGCAGTGAAGCAGCTGGACATAAATTAAGCCCTACTTTTAAAGCCTTAACAAAAATTGAAATGCCTTCTATCTTGTTCTTTTTAGGTATTTTAATGACTGTTGCAGCATTGGAATCTTTAGGATTGATCTTTACTTTTGGGCAAAGTGTACAAGAGTCGATGGATCCAAATATTTTTGTATTATTAATTGGTGTTGGTTCTGCTGTAATAGATAATGTTCCTTTAGTTGCAGCTAGCATGGGTATGTTTGATATGGCTGTTTATCCGTTGGATAATCATATTTGGCACTATATTGCTTATGCAGCAGGTACAGGAGGGAGTATGTTAATTATAGGTTCTGCAGCTGGAGTTGTGGCTATGGGTATGGAAAAAATATCTTTCTTTTGGTATCTAAAAAGTATTGCCTGGTTAGCAGCAATTGGTTATGTCGCAGGATTTGGATTTATGGTTTTATTCCATTCATAACATTATAGAAATATTAAAAAAGAAAGCCTCACAATTTGTGAGGCTTTCTTTTTTAATCTAATTCCTCATAAATGGAATTGTTGCTCTTAAATTCAGGAACTAACTGCTTCATTTGTTTTACAATAACCTTATTGTCTTGGTTTTCAAATGATTCGATTAACTGATTAATTTTTGCGTTAATTTCTTCAAAATCATATTCCTTAACTTTAGCAATCATTATTTGTTTATGATGTGTTGGTAAAGTATTTTCCTCATTTGCTAACAATTCTTCATAAAGCTTTTCACCAGGACGAAGTCCTGTGTAAGCTATTTTAATGTCCTTATCTAAGGTTAATCCCGATAGTTTAATCATCTTTTTAGCAAGGTCAAGTATTTTGACAGAATCGCCCATATCAAAAATAAAAATCTCTCCTCCATTTCCTGATGTCCCAGCTTCCAAAACCAACTGACAGGCTTCAGGTATGGTCATAAAAAAACGAGTAATATCCGGATGAGTTATGGTAACCGGACCACCAGTTTCAATTTGTTGTCTAAATCTTGGAATAACAGAGCCATTCGATCCTAATACATTTCCAAAACGGGTGGTGATAAATTTAGTCGCTGAAACAGTTTTTCCAAGCGATTGAGTATAAATTTCAGCAATTCGTTTGCTAGCCCCCATTACGTTGGTAGGGTTAACTGCTTTGTCTGTTGATACCATTACAAATTTCTCGACATTATATTTTACGGCTAAATCAGCACAGTTTTTGGTTCCAAATACATTTGTTAAAATAGATTCTGATGGGTTGTTTTCCATCATCGGAACATGTTTGTATGCCGCAGTATGGAATACCACTTCAGGTTGAAATGTTTTGAATAGGTTTTCCATACGTTCAGTATTTCTAATATCACCTATAACTATTTCATAGGGAATATTATTTTGCCCATCGTTCAACTCCATTTCCATGTCATATAATGGTGATTCTGCTTGGTCGAGTAGTATAATTTTTTTTGGATTAAATTGGATAATCTGACGAACAATTTCACTACCAATACTACCAGCAGCTCCAGTTACTAAAATGGTTTTATTAGAAAGTTGACGTTTAATATTATCAATGTTTAATTGTATTGGATCACGCTCAAGTAGTTCTTCAATTTGGATTTTTTTAATTTGTTTAAAACTTAATTCGCCATTAATCCAATCTGTGACAGGAGGAACATTTAAAACTTTGGTATCATAATTTAAACAAGTATCTACGAGGTTTTTTTTACGTTCAGGTGAAATGTTTTGTACTGAAATAATTACCTGGGCGACATCATTTTTACTCAATAGGTCATCCAGTTTCTGAAAAGAAAGAATGGGTATTCCTTCTAAAATTTTGCCTTCTTTTTTATTATCATCATCAATGAAGGCTAATACTTTATATTTTAATCCTGCATCTCTGTCTAGTGTTCGTTTTGTAATAATACCAGATTCTCCAGCACCAAAAATAATTACATTTCGTTTTTCACGATAAGGATTTACAATTTCGGTATAAAGTGCTTTAAAAACTACCCTAAGAATAATCATTAAAAACAATGTCGACATATAGTCTATAATGATGATTGAAAACGGGATAGGAAAAGTTCTGTTTATTCCAAAATAAAACAATAAGTTAACTAAAACATAGAAAATACTACCAATAGTAATAACAATAAAAATACGTTGAGAATCTTTTGAACTCGTATGTTTTACAATTCCTTTATAGGTTTTAGATACAAAAAAACTTAATGCTCTTATTCCTAGTACTGTACCAAAAACCAGAGGAAAATCCACTATTGCTGTATCAGGGATGGAAAAGTTGAAACGAACCAGGTATGCAATAATCAAAGAAAAAAAACAAATAACAACATCAATGAAGAAGATAATCCATCGTGGAATATTGTGTTGAAATAGTATTCTAATTGGATTAATCATGGTTGAAATTTGTCTGTAAAGATAATTATAAATATTTCGTGTGAAAAGCAGAAAAATCAACAGAAATTTTAATCTCGACCGAAAATTTTACCAATAGTTTTAAAAATTATTTTAAAGTCAGTAAATATGCTATATTCCTCAATATATTTGAGGTTAATTCTTAGTTTTTCTGGCATAACCTCTTTTATATAAGTTTCTTCAGGATTTGAAGATTTTCCTAATAATTCATTTTCATTAAAATATTCTATACTAGCATAATCAGTAATACCCGGTTTTACTTGTAATACCTGTAGTTGTTCTTTATCATATAAGTCAACATATTTTCTTACTTCTGGTCTTGGTCCGACTAAACTCATGTCTCCAATCAAAACATTTATTAGTTGAGGTAGTTCGTCTAGTTTGTATTTTCTAAGATGGTAGCCAATAGCTGTTATTCTTGGGTCTCTACCTCCAACTGTTAATAATCCTTTTTTGTCAGAATCAGGTTTCATGGTTCTGAATTTGAATAAACCAAAATCTTTGCTGTTTTTACCAACCCTATTTTGCTGATAAAATACACCTCCTTTTGAATCAATAACTATAATTAGACCAATAAGTATAAAAAAAGGTAGTAAAAATAATAAGCCAATTAAAGAAAATATAATGTCAAAAAACCGTTTAATCATGCGAATACTTTTTCTACTGATTCAATCACTGCATCAATAACGGTCTGAACCATTTCATCAGTTAAATCATAAAAAATAGGTAACGAAATTTCTCTCGAATAATTATCTAATGTTACTGGGTAGTTATTAATGTCATAACCTAATCCCCTGTAAAAACTCATGCTAGGTACTGGAAGGAAGTGAACATTTACAGAAACATCTCTATCGAAAATTTCTTTTATTATTTCATCGCGTTGAGCTTCAGAAATACCTTTAATTCTTAAAGGATACAAGTGGTAACAACTTTCGAATGAATTATTTGTAGATTTGAAAACTGGCAATTGAGCCCAGGCATATTTGCTGAAAACATTAGAATACGTTTCACAAATACTTTTTCGTTTCGGTAAAGTCTCATTATCATATCTCTCTAACTCCACTTGCCCAATTACAGCCATAATATCAGTCATATTACATTTATAACCAGCTTCAATTATATCGTAACGCCAATTTCCTTTCTGTGTTTTTGCTAAAGCATCCTTATTTTGTCCATGGAGTGTTTTGATACAGAGTTGGTTGTATATGTCAAGGTTATCAAATGAGTTGGGAAGATTTAAGGCTATGGCACCACCTTCAGCAGTTGTTAAGTTTTTTACCGCATGAAATGAGAAAACAGAAACATCTGTTAAAGAACCGGTTCTTTTACCTTTATACCAAGCCCCAAAGGAGTGAGCAGAGTCTGATAACACTAAAATTCTTCCAAGTGTTTTTTGTTCAGGTGTTAAAGGCAAAAACAAATGCTCAACTTCTACAACTAATTTGTTTAATTCGTCATAGTCGCATGGCAAACCTCCAAAGTCAACAGGCATGATAACTTTTGTTTTTGGTGATATAGCCTTCCTGATTTCATGTATATTAATGTTAAAGTCATCAGCATTGACATCAACAAAAACTGGTTTCGCACCACAATGTATTACTACATTAGCTGTTGCTGAGTAAGTATAAGCAGGTAAAATTACTTCGTCACCTTCTTTTACTCCAAACCAACGCAAAATAATTTCTAACCCTGCTGTTGCACTATTCAAACACAATGTGTTTTTATTGCCACAATAAGCTGAGATTTCTTTTTCAAATTGCTTAGTTCTTGGTCCAGTTGTAATCCAACCCGATTGTAGAACTTTGGTTACCTCTTCGATAACTTTTTGATTGATGTGTGGTGGTGAAAAAGGAATCATTTTATTTAATGTTTATTGAATTGTTTCTTACAAAGGTAGAACAAAGAAGTGTATTAAAAAATGCATAAAAGACTAATCCTGCCTGTGTTTCATACATGGATTCAAACAATAAATTAAAAGATACCAAAATTAAGAATGCAGAAATAATGTAATTTTTATCCCTTATTGATAAATAGAAAGGGAAAATAAATGTAATCAACATCATTCCTAATCCTACAATCCCTAATGAAATAGCGGTGGTTAAATATTGATTGTGTGAATTTAATTTGTTTTCATGTTCGATAGTCATCCCATTTTTTAAGTAAATTTTTAGCAATTCATCTTTCGAATCGCCAGTTCCAGTACCAATTAAGAAGTTATTTACAAATAATTCAACAGATGCTTTCCAAATTAAAATTCTTGCAGCATTACCGTCTTTACTTGTAGTAACTACTTCGTTTTTTTCATTTTTTTCAGCAACCACATTTGTAATTGCTTTCACATCGGGTAAACGCTGAGACACTAGTGGTGTGTAATAAACATTAAAGACTAAAAATGCAATGGTAATGGGAACAATAAAATAGAGCGTTTGGATGATTTTTTTTTTAGAAATAAGTAAATAGAATACATATAAACATAAAAGAAAAAGTGTAATCCACCCAGCTTTAGAACTTAATAGAAGTACAAAAATAGTGAGTAAAATTATTGTTAGAGTAGTTTTCCAATTAAATTGAATCAACTCTTTTTTAATCCCAAAAACAATAATTGCTAAGGCAAAAACACTATACATGGCTGTATAGCTCGGATGAAAAAACACAGAGAGGTAGTAGTAGTAAAAATAATTAGCGCCATAATTAAATGTATAGCCATTACCAAGGTCTATTTCTAAAGGTAAAAAGTAGGCATAGGTGGCATATGTAAAACAAATTAATGCATAAACGATACATCCATAAACAAATAGTTTTAGGTAATAATGTAATTTTTCCTTTGTGACATTGATATAGGCTGAATATATTATAGGTAGGATTATTAAGGACATTTTTGTTTCTAAAACACGACCGCCAAAACCTAAATTAGAAGAGTAAAGCATCCCAATTAAATACATCAGGTATAAAATTGCTGTTGCAGAAAGTACTAGATTACTCGAAAGTGTTTTGTAACTCTGTTTGATGTTTGTTGGATTAATAACCCAAATTACACTGAGCAAAATAATGAGTATTGGTAAAATTTTCGGGTGAATTGGAGTGAAAAACGCCAATAAGCAAGTTAAATAAAAATGTATTTTTTGATTTAAATCTTGGCTAATCACTTCAACTTATTTTATTTAGAAAATTCTTCTTTTAGTGATGAATCATAGTAATATTTGAAATCAACACCTGAAAGAAACAAATCTTTATCCACAACTCTTGTATCACCAACTATTTTTGCTGGGTTTCCGACAACAATCGAGTAATCAGGAAAATCACCTTTTACAACGCTACCAGCACCTATAATACAGCCTTTTCCAATTGTCGTTCCAGGAAGTATAACGCAAGATGTACCTATAAAAGTATATTCATCAATCTTAACAGGTTCAAGAAAATATCCAATTCTTTCTTCAGCAGGAATTTCAATGAAATGCTCACCCAATAATCGTATTGAATTTTGGCTGCTGTGTGTATATATACATGTATGTGAGGCAATATTTACGCCATTTTGAATCGTAATTCCACCAATTCCATCAAGATGACAGTTATATCCAACCCAAACACTATCTTTAACATCAATTTTTTTCTTTTCAACAAGTTTTACATTTGAGCCGATTCTGGTTTTTTTATAGAATTTACCATCAACTTTATTGTTAAAACCATACACCATAAAAGGCTTATGGCATAAAGCTAAAGCATTTAATACATAAGATATTAATATACCAAGTGGAGAAAGATATAATTGTCTAAGCATTAGCTTTAATTTTTACCGTAAATGTAATTATAATATTGTTTGGCGTTTTCTGGAGTAAAATTATGCGAAGCCTTTCTTGCATTTTCTTTAAGTTCAACTAATTTTACTTTATCACAAGCCAGACTCTCAATGAAATTAACAATTTCTTCAGTAGTTGAATTTTCGAACACTTTACCACATCTATATTCTTCAATAAGTAAACCTAATTCTGACTGGTGAGATGCTAATGCTAATATTGCTGAACCAGCAGCTAAGGTATAATAAGTTTTACTTGGAACTGATATTGTTTCGGCGCCTTGACTTAATGTAACTACCCCAATATCTGCACAACTTAATGAAAATGGAAGAACTTCATTGCTTTGATATGGAAGTAGTAATACATTAGATAATTTCTTTTCGGTTACATATTGTGTGATTTTTGCTTTTTTTGCTCCATCTCCAATTAAAACAAAATGAATGGCTGTATTTTTTTGAAGTGCTTCTGCGGCATAAATAATAGATTCAATATCATGGGTTAGTCCCATATTTCCGGAGTACATTACCACCAGTTTGTTTTGTAAATTATGTTCTTTTGCAAATGAGTTTTCCGTTTTTTCTATTGGTTTTACGAAATCGGCATTAACCCAGTTAGGGATTATTATAGGTTTTTCTTGGGTGTAATTATTAATGGCATCTGCTAAATGTTTTCCAAGTGTAAATACATTTGAAGCCTTTGTAAAGCAGGTTTTATTTATTTTTTTCCAATATTTTATTACCCATGAAGATTCTTTTAAAACACCAAAATTTACTAAAACATCAGGGTATAAATCCCAAATAATAAGATGATAGTTTTGATTGCGAAGTCTTTTAAAAAATAACCCTATAAAAACAATGAATGGAGGAGTAGTTATTATTATGAGATCTTTCTTTTTGCTAGAAAAAAGCACATAAAAAAAACTTAGAAAGGTAAATAAGCTCCAAGTAAACATTCGTTTGAAACCAGATGTGTTATCATATTTATTGTAATACTTAACCTTTATATCAGGATTTAATGGAGTATAATTACTTTCAACAATACCTGTTACCAGCTCTATTTCTGCACCTTGTTTTGCAAAATTATTTAGAATATCGATAGATAATTGCCGAGTAACTTGAACTATGAAGATGTATTTTTTTTTACTACTCATGATTAATTTGCAACATATTTAGCAATTAATTTTTTTGTATTGAATACATTAAAACGGTAGTACTTTTTATAAAGGTATTTTAGCTTATTTCGTAATCCTCCAGTTTTAATCAGCGTAAATTTTTGTAATGGAACATTAAAACTCGGGTAAACTGATTTGACTAAATTTTCTGTTTCCTGCAATTCCATGATGTATGGTACATATAGGTTTTTTACAACTGGCATGGTTGGGTGTCTCCATCCTAAATCAACAATATTGTTTTGATAAAAACGCACATGATGAAAGTGGTAAAATATTGCTTCGAATGTGGTGTTAGAAATATTATCTTTAAAAGTAATTACATTATCTTTTTTACTTAATAAAGGCCATTGTTCAACATTCCAAGAAGCTAATCCACCACCTAAATGTTTTAAAACGTGCACACCTTTAAAGCGAGTAGTCCAATCATCAAGGTATTTTTGATCTCCAAATTTCCCGTCTTCATATCTATCATAGCACCATTCAATGCAGGCATTTCTCCACCATTTAAGTGCAGTTAAACCTTCTTCGTTATTTAGGAAGGTAATAAATTGAACACAATAAATACCAGAAGTGTTAATACGATTAAATTTAGGAGGGTATCGATGTTCGGTAATTAAAATAGAGTTATTACCCATTTCATCAAACAACACTTTTGGATTTTGATAAAAGTATAAATCAGCATCAATATATGTACAACTTTCTACCTTATACTTTTCTAATACATACAAAATTGTTGAGGAGGTAGACGTCCAACAATATTCAGCTTTTGTTCTACTTGGTTTTACTTCGAGTAATTTATCATCTTCAAAATCTTTTAAAGATATAATGGTTGCATGTTTTAGATTGAGTTTGTTTAATATTTCAAAACTGGTATCATCAAATGCAAAAATATAGAGGTGAAAATTACTTCCTGTTTTTTCTAAAGATTGGTATAATGTTATTCCTCTAGTTAAATAAAACGAATCGAATAAAGTACAAAAATTGTGCATGTTTATTAAAATTTATTCATAACATCAACAACACGATTTACATCATCAGGAGTGTGGAAATATGAAATTGGGAGGCTCAAAGTTGTTCGATGTATCTCTTCACTTATAGGATAGTCGTATTTATCTAAAATTCCACTTAAAGCTTTCTGTTTACTTGGCGAAACAGGATAGTGAATTTCAGTTTTAATATCATTTTTCAGTAAATAATCTTTTAATTCATCCCGTTTTTCATGTCGAATGTTAAAAATGTGGTAAACATCGAAATAGTCGGTATGCACCTGAGGCTTAATAAAATCTGACTTTAAATGCTTTAAATATATTGAGGCTAAATTTCTTTTATGGGTATTAATTTCGTCTAACTTCTTTAGTTTTATTGATAAAAATGCAGCTTGCATTTCGTCTAATCGAGAGTTGTAACCAACAACTTCATTATAGTATTTTATATCAGATCCATAGTTTCTAAGTCGACGAATTTTTTTTTCTAAATCTAAATCATTACAAACTATTGCTCCTGCATCACCTAATGCTCCCAAATTTTTAGTGGGATAGAAACTAAAAGCGCCAAATTCTCCAAATGTTCCGGTATGTTGATCTTTATAAGTTGCACCATGAGATTGAGCACAATCTTCGATAAGTTTTAATTGATACTTTTTGCATAATGCAATAATGGGATCCATATTGCAAGGTTTGCCATACAAATGAACTACAACAATTGCTTTTGTTTGTGGAGTTATTGCAGCTTCAATTTTAATCGGGTCAATGTTGTATGTTTCAATGCAAGGTTCAACTAAAACAGGTTTCATGTTGTTTTGCATTACGCTTAAAATGGTGGCTATGTAGGTATTAGATGGAACAATAATTTCACTTCCTGCTTCAAAATTAAAAGCAGCGATAGATAATGTTATGGCATCTAATCCTGAAGCAACACCAATGGTATGTTTGGCTTTGTTGTACGTTGAAAATTCTTCTTCGAAAGTTTTAACACTTTGACCAAGGATGTACCATCCAGATTTTAATACTTTCTCAAATTGGGTTTGATATTCTTGAAAAAACGGTTCGTTTAATTTTTGAAGGTTTTCGTAATCAATGCTGGTATTTTTCATATATATAATCCTCTGGTTCAAAATATTCAGAAGCTAAAACCATTAAAATGGTATCTTCTGTAAAACTGTGCATTTGATGCCAATCTTTAGGTTCTAAAATTAGGCATTTATCAGGTGAATCAAGAACAAAATCTTCTTGTTTTTCGCTGTCATCATTGGAAATAATACAACTTCCTTTTAAGCAAAATGCAGCTTGAATAGTTTTAACGTGGCGATGCCCTCCTCTTACAGAATCATCAACTCCATAGATGTAGAAAATTCGCTTAATATCAAATGGAATCACTTTTTCAACTACAGTAAGATTTCCTCTTTTATCAGTAAAAGTTTTTAAGTTTAGTAGGTAAGCCATCGTTTAATTTCTAAGTTTAAAGTAATAACCTTTTAAGTGTGCATCAGTTAAATTCATATTTTCGTTAGATTCGGCATCAAAAACCAATTCATAACCTTTATCACAAAGGTAGTTTATTAATTTAGTTTCATTTAAAATCCAACAAGGATATTGAGCTTTGTAAATAGATTTATGTACTTTTTGTATTGTAATTCTATCTGAATTGGTTTTAAATATTGGTGTTCGATCAAAACAAATATAGGGTATGTGTTTTTTTAAAATTTCATCTAACAATTCATAAGGTTTTTCAATATATTGGATTACCGAGCCTAACAGAAATAGATTGATTTGTTGTTCTTTTAAACATTCGTCAATGTTATAATAAAAATTGAGGTGTTTATCGGAAAAAGTTTTTTTACCTTCTGTTACAAAGTGTTTTTGTTCAACTATATTCCAATTAAACTCAACTAAATGTGGGAAAAGATTTTTATTCTGAAAATACGCACTACCTAGCGATCCGCCAAAATCTAATACGTTTAATGTTAATTTTTCATTTAAAGCAGTTAAACTTAAGGCTGAAAGTAAGGGATACGAGTAATGTATTTTATCAAAAATAACAGAATCTCTTTCAAATACTGCTTCTCCTTTTTTAACCTTAATCAAAGCACTTTTTACTTTGTTAAAGATAACTTCATCATCATAACCAGTACACTTATTTTTAGCTTCCGTCCACGATTTATAGTTGCCACTCCACCCATAAAAGAATTTAGTAAGGTATTTTAACGTAATAGGAGGTAACAATTCTTTTAACATGATTCGTCCTATTTTTTGGTATTTTTCAAAACATAGATATTCCCAAAGTATATTTCCTCGTTTTTCGGTAGTATATACAATATCAATCCAATTATGTTATTGATAAATGAGAAAGGCAATATTAAAATCCAGGCAAGTAATCCTGGTAAATATTTTTTTGACATGGTGTAGATGTAGCTGTTAACCAGCAAAGGAAATATTCTAAAATCAGATAAATATTTCTTGTGTTCCACAATTTCCAAATGATGTTGATCAAACAGGTGTTTTAACCCAAATGAGGAATATCTAGCAAAGTCGTATGGTTGCTCATGTTCTCCCCAAATAAATGGAATGGTTACGACACATTTTCCACCTGGTTTTACTACTCGTTGTATTTCTGATAGAAATTGATCAGGATTAAACACATGTTCTAACACTTCAAAAAATACCAATGAATCAATTGTACTATCTTTAAAAGGAAAGGTGTTTCCATCATAATATACATCAATATCTGAAGTTTTATGATCATGCCCTGATTTTTCAATATCTAAACCAATGTACTCAGTTACATTGTTGAACAGGTCTTTGTAAGGCTTGCTTCCACTGCCTACATCTACTGTTTTACCAGAAATATGGGAGGAAAATTTTTTAACGCTTAAATAGATGGCACTTCTTCCCCAAAAAAAAGGATTGATACAAAAACTTACGAATGAAGGTTTGAAAAGTTGTTTAAGAATAATTTCTTTGAATTGTGGCATTAATTTAAATCTTGAAAAACCAAAGATAAAGAAGAATATTATAAATGAGTACTTAAAATCTTATTCAATTGTATTGCTCTATTTTCAATAGAGTGTTCATTTAATGTTCTATGTTGACCTGCTTGAGCAATTTTTTTTCGTTCTTCTGGGTTTTCGATTAACCATTTTACTTTTTCAATACATTCTTCTACTGTTTTGTATGTAATAATTTCCTTATCTGGTTCAAACAATTCAGTAATATTATCTTTCCAATCAGTTACTAAACATGCCCCCACTCCAGTAGCTTCAAATAATCTAATGTTGCCAGCACATTTATCAGCAACTTCTCCATGTATGTTAAAACATATATTTGACTTTGCTAATAATTGATACATTTCTTTCCCAAAGACTGGAGGTTTTGAACTTTTGATAAGCTTTTTTGAATAAAAATCTATAGGTGAATCTCCAAAGGATTTATTTTTATTTAAAATAGGGATAAATTCGATTATTTTACCCAATCTTAATTTTTTTAAAGTAATTATAAGGTGATAAAATATTTTCTTGACAAATAATTTTTTGAAAGATTCCAAATTGCCATATATGTCAATATTAATTCCTGATTTAAGCATAGACTCTAGGTATTCTATTCTACTTTTATGAAAGCCAGAACCAGAGTATAGTGATCCGGAAAATAAAAATTCAGTTTCTGGAAAACGATTATTTTTTTGAACACTATCCAATATAGTAGATTCAAAACCATGATATATCAAATGTGAATTGATGCCTAATTTATCAAACTCTTTTTTTAAACAGGGAATACAAGTAAACATAATATCGAAAAGCTTAAGTTTTTCGATAAGATTTTCATTAAAAGGTGCACAATGATGCCCTACAAATAGTTTAATTGATGGGGCTTCTTTTAATAGTCTGGTTTTCCATTCTAAATCAACTAAAGATAAGTCATCAATCCATACTACTTCAGGTTTAAATTGCTTTATTTGTTCAATAATCAATATATTATTGGAAATGTTAGGTGAAATATTATTTTCTTTTCTCCAAGCATTTTGTAATGACGTAGCATTTGAAATTATTTCGATAGCTTCAACTCCTATCTTTTTTAGATTTTTTACATAAGCACTTGCTATTTCAATAGAATCTTCAGTTAACAATTGATGTTGTTCTTTGTAGGGCAATAATAAAGCTTCAGGATATTTGCTGAAGAAGCTTTTGATGTATTGTGGGTAGTTATTTGTAATTCGGATAAATCTATAATTCATTGGTTATTAATTTATTGTCGATTTTATTGAAATTATAATTAACAATTAGGATGAAAAACATCCAAAATTCGCCAATGTTATAGATTGCGCCAGAAGTTAAGGTGTTTAAGAAATAAAAAAGACCTAACAAAACTAAAAAAATAGGTATAGTTTTATTTAGTAAGTTTTTAAAAAATAAATAGAAAATAGGAAGAAGTAAAATGGAACCAATTATTCCTGTCGAAATTAAAGCATCTAAAACAATATTATGAGCATACATTTTAGATTCAACGACTAAAAAATGAGATCCAAAAAATGGTTGGTCAATAAATTGATAAAGAGCATCTTTTAATATTTTTAAACGTGTAACAGTGCTATCTTCTGAAGTAACATGACTTATTCTATAAAGCAAAATATTATTGCCTCCAAAATTATTCTTAAAAAATAAACTAGCAATATAGTTTGTAAGGGCTGCTAAACTTATTACAATAAAGAAGTAAAGATAATTTAGTTTTATCTCCTTTTTTCTGTAAAATATCAAGAATAAATAAGTCAGTATTGTAAAAATAATAGCACCTCTAGCAGCTGTAGATAATAGAAGGAACCAACCTAAGAAAAAAAATAAATAATTATAAATGCTTTTGGTTAAATTTATAGAACTTAAAATCAGTAAAAGGCTAGAAATTATTGCAATACTTATTGAATCTAGATAGTCTATTTTATTTCGAGTTAAAGTAAATCTTCCAACTAAATGGTTGGCGTAAAATTTATCAATAATTAAAATAATTAGGAAGCAGAGACCTATTATTTTAAGGTATTTTAATAGAATTTTTTCTAAATAATTGTAATCAATTTTATTCATGCTAATTATTGCTAAAATTGGAATGAATGTGACACCAATTGAATATAGATAATAGTAGTTTTTTGATAATGATGTTAATAAATGAAGGTTGTGAATTTGGAGGTCAAAAAAAATTCTGAGAAGATAAAGACACCAGAATAGTAGAAATAATAATAAAGCAACATTTCTAAAAGTATTAAATTTTAATATCTTATTTTTTTTGTTAAGAATGTTTTTTAATATTAAAAAGAGGGCAAATGATAAATTAAGGAATCTATATGTTTGGCTAACAGAACCATTTTGAATTTCGAATATGAAGTTTATTAAGGCAATTACAGGGAAAAGAAAGACGAATGATAGAATAAATAAGCTATTGATTTTACTTTCATTAAGATTGTTAAATATGGATAGTTTCATATTCATTAATGATTTTTTAAGAGGTCAGATTTATTTAAAACCGTATAATATAACACAATAAATAGTACAATTCCTCCAGTTATGAAACAAGTTAATAGAGGAGCACTTAACATTATAAAAATGTAGCTAAAAAATAAACCAAGGTATTCAGCCCCTAATTTAAAACAATTAAAAATACCAAAAAGTGTAGCAAAAATAAATGAAAATAGAATTACACCAAAGTACCCTAAATTCATAAATCCATCAGATACAATTCCATTATTTGCAAAAACAGTAGGTTCATTCCAATGTATTTTTGTTAATAAATACCCAACAGGCATATCATAAGGACTTTTACTGAATAGGTTAAAAAAATGACTTTCAGCAAAATAAAAAGGTTTTCCCTCAAAAAATTCAAAATACCATTGTGTTAGAAGAGATGGAATGAAAAAGAGTCTATTTACAAAAGTTCCTTTAAATATTGGTTCTTCAAAAAACAAAAAATCCAAGATGGGAGAGACTAAGAATAATGCTAACAGAATGTAGAAGAAAAATTTAATTTTTGTAATATAATCCTTGCCTAAAAAGAAAAATGAAAGAACAATAAATGTTGTGAAATAAACCGCTTTGTTACCCGAAATAACATATAAATAGAGCAAAGCAATGATTAATAGAACTACGGTTTTATAATTTTTTTTGATTAAAAAATAGATGATACCTATTGGGATTATGGTCTTTACTTCAAAATTATAAATGTAACCTAGATATCCAGTTAGTTTTTCTGAAAATAACTCTCTAGTGCTATATATATCTTTTAAAAACAGAGTGTTAAGGTTTAGTGAATTATTAAATTTTAAAACTAATGGTATCAGTAACCCAATAGATAAAATAAAAAGAGTTATTTTTCTATTAATGTCAGAAAGGTTAAGAACAGGGAAATTAAATTTTATGTAAGGAGAAATAGCAAAAATGCTAACAAATAAAACGTTAGATATAAATGGAGCTATATTTCCATTACTAAAAGAAAAATAGATAGCATTAGGAATATAGAATAACAATAAAATTATTAAGTAAACTACGTATAGAAAATGACTGCGTGAATAGAAAAAATAGGATAGAAAAACAAAACCTAAAAATATAAGTTTAGTAACAATATATTTTAATGTGTTAAAATCAAAAACAAAACCTAAATGGTTAAAGTAATCAGTTATAAATTTAAAGTAATATATCTCTAAAACTAAATAGATAAAAAGTAGTAATACTTTTAGCTTTAAAAAAATAGGCTTGTCATTAATTAATATGTTTTTTAAAGAACCAAGCATTTTTATTTTTGTTCTATTAAAGTTTGTTCATATGTTTTAACTATACTAAAAAGCATTAAACAATTTATTAAACTCATTATAACTTCAATACCAACATATATTTTAATAAACTCAATGAGTTCAATTTTTGTAAAAAATAGTAAACAACAAATAGAACCAAAATATGCTATTTGCCAAATACTATTCAGTTTGATTTTGTCAAAGGTAATATATACTGAAGAAAATGTTGAAGTAATAAAATTAACCGAAAAACTAAAAATTAAAATTTTTGAATAAACACTTGAAAGGATATAATTATCTCCAAAAATTAACTTAAACAATTCATCACCAAATAGAAATAAAACAATAGCTTCTAGTGCAATAATTCCGATTAGTAAATAAAAAATATTAATTAAATCCCTTTTTATGCTAATTAGCTGATGCTTTTTTTCTGTCATTTGTTGAAACAAAACCTGAGCAATTGTTGCGGAAATAAAAATTAAAGGGATTGATAAAATCATTCGAGATAAATCAAGATAACCTACAGCTTCGGTTGAATAAAATTTATTGATAAACAAGAATGGTAATAAGCTTGCAGCAGAACTTAAAAGAGTAGGTACAACATTATATTTTGGGTAGTCAATGTATCTTTTTAGTACGATAACAATATCATTTTTTGTAATGGTGGTTGTACTAAAGTTATGTTTAAAAATTTGACGAATACCACTAATTACATTTGAGAAATTCCCTAAAAAATCACCAATAAATAACCCGCCAGGTATTTTCAGCAATCCTAATGATAATTGAGTTGTACCTTCTACAGCTCTTCTAACAATTTTGTTTATAGAACTCGCTTTAAATGCTTTTTGTCGCACCAACCAATAATTCAAACTTTGGTAAAAACTGAATAAGAAACTTGTTAATGGAAGTAAATAAATGAAATTGCCAAATTTTAACGGTAAACCAATAAGATTTAAAATTGAATCTTTGAAGATAACAATCATTGATAAAATTATAGCGTTAAAAATTAAGCTAATAATAAAAGTCAGACCAAGAATATTTGCAGCATCTGAGTCTTCTTTTGGTAATACTATGGTTGCTTCGTACCTCAAGGAGGCTACAATGGTAACCATACTGAAGATGCTTAAAAAAACAGCCATGGCACCGAAATCTTCTGGAGTATAAATTCTTCTTAAAAAGGGGTGAAGAATTAATGGAATTGCTTGAGCAACAACAGTTCCACTAACTAAAATTAGTGTATTTTTTGAAAAATCAGATTTTGTAAAGAAACGTTTCAATATTGCTTGTTATTCAATAAAAACAGATTTGGGTTAATCGCCACAATTACAATTTTTAGAAGTATTTTCTATTTCAAAATTCATTAACTCAGCAGTACCTTCTTTACTACAACCTTCGCATAACTCACAATTTTCAATATAAACAGTAATCGATTGGTTGTTTGGTAGCGTAGAGGTAATAAAATATTCTGGGCAAGGTTTTCGTTTTGTAGCACTTTCCTTAAAATTTACTTTCGCACTCTTAAAGAAAGCTTCATTTAAAAAATCTAATGAAATAGAATTACATTCCAATTTACATTTCAGCTCGTCGCTTACTATTATTTCAGTTTTTGCAAGAAACTCAAGAATTCTTCCTTCTGGTAACCAAGAGGGTCTGTCGTTATTCCTGTATAGAGTTGCCCAAACAATAACACATCCTAAGCCAAATCCTATTAAATAATACTTTAATCTTCCTGCAAAATTCATATATGCTATAATTACATTGCCATTAATAACAAATTAATGTCTTTGTAAGGCAAACTAAATGTTTCGGCTAAATATTTATTGGTTAAAACCCCTTTGTACAAATACACTCCATTTTGAATTCCAGAATAGGATTTAATCATGGCTTCTAAACCACCATAATCTCCTGTGTCAATTAAAGTTGGAGCTATTACATTACTCAAAGCGTTTGACGCTGTTCTAGAAAAACGAGAGGCAATGTTTGGAACGCAATAATGAATTACACCGTGTTTAACAAATACAGGGCTCTTATGACTAGTTACTTCAGACGTCTCAATACAACCCCCTTTATCAATACTGATATCCACAATCACGCTTCTTTCTTTCATATTACTTACCATATCTTCAGTAACAACTATAGGTGCTCTACCAATTTTATTGCTAATTGCTCCAATTACCACATCAGCAGTTTTCAGGGCATTACTCAGTACATTGGGTTGAATTACTGAGGTATAAACCCGTTGCCCTAAAACAGCTTGTAAATTTCTAAGTTTATGAGTGTTGTTATCAAAAACTTTTACGGTAGCGCCTAAACCAAGTGCTGATTTTGCTGCAAATTCTCCAACAGTTCCTGCTCCAAGAATTACCACATCTGTTGGAGAAACTCCTGAGATACCACCAAACAATTGTCCTTTACCATTAGTTGAATTACTTAAATATTCAGAAGCTATTAAAACTGCTGCATTACCAGCAATTTCGCTCATAGCATTTACAATTGGTAAAATGCCTTCCGGGTCTTTAATAAAATCGAAAGCAATAGCTGTGATTCGTTTGGATATTAATTTTTTCAAAAAATCTTTTGGTTGAATAGGTAACTGCAAAGCAGAAATTAACAACTGACCGGATTGCATCATGTCAATTTCTTCTAAAGTCGGTGGTTCAACTTTTAAAATTAGGTTCGATTTGTAGATTTCTTGGGTGCTGTAAACAATTTGGGCACCCACTTCGCTATAATCTTTATCACTAAAACTTGAGCCTTCTCCAGCTCCGGTTTCAATTATTACTTCGTGCCCGTTATTAATCAAAACATTCACAGCATCAGGTACTAATGGGATTCTTCGTTCTTGTAACGAACATTCTTTAGGAATACCAATTTGTAAACTGCTTTTTTTCTTCGCTACTTCCAACATTTCCTCTTGAGGCATAAAACCTTGGGCAAGAGATTTCAACAATTCATCCGATGTTGTCATGGTTAAGTTTTTGGGTTTTTACAAAGATAAAAAATACTCGATACTAAACAATAAAATAGTTGATAGTTGGTGGTTTTTAATTGTTAAATACAAATCACAAGGTTGTGATAAACCATTAACAATCAACTTTAATAATTCTAAAGTTGTTTTCGTCTTTGTTGATAGTAATTTTCACCACGTCTTCGGGCAACATGTTGGGTATTTTTTCCGGCCATTCAATAAAACAATAATTACCACTGTATAGGTATTCTTCGTAACCAAAATCAAGTACTTCGCTTTCGTCCTTTATCCTGTAAAAATCGAAATGATAAATGGTGTTGTTTTTGTCCGTTTTATATTCATTAACTATTGAAAATGTTGGGCTGGAAGTAGAATCAGTTACACCTAATTTTTTACAAAGTTGTTTGATTAAAGTAGTTTTTCCATTACCCATTTCTCCATAAAACAACACTACTTTATAGTTGAATTGTTCAATTAATTTTTCGCAAATAAAGTCTAAATCTTCGATGTTTTTTGCAATAAAATCCATGAGTTGATTACTTATTTTTTTGGAGATAGTTTTACAATGGGCAACAACATTTCTTCAAGTGATATACCACCATGTTGGAAAGTATCTTTGTAGTATTTTACATAATGATTGTAATTGTTTGGGTAGGCAAAAAAGTCTTCGCCTTTGGCAAAAACAAACGATTGGCTCACATTGATTTTTGGCAAATGAGCATCTTGTGGGTTTTTCACCTCAAAAACTTCTTTTGCGTTGTAGTTCAAGGTTTTTCCTTGTTTGTATCTCAAGTTTGAGTTTACCTCTTTATCACCAACAATTTTTACAGCATTTTTAACTCTAATAGAACCATGGTCGGTGGTAATAAATAATGTTCCACCGCGAGCAGCAATTTCTTTTAAGGTACTGATTAACGGGGAATGTTCAAACCACGATTTAACTACCGAACGATAAGCAGACTCATCAGCAGCCAATTCTTTTATAATTTGGGTATCAGTTCTGGCATGTGAAAGCATATCAACAAAATTGTACACAATTACATTAAAAGGGTTATTAAATAAACTAGGGATATCGCCTAATACTTTATTACCATAACTCAAATTCAAGACTTTATTGTACGATGTTTTTACGTTTAACTGATTACGTTTTAATTGTTCATCAATAAAAAATTGTTCCTCTAAATTTTTTCCTCCTTCTTCGTCATCATTCGACCACTTGTCTGGAAATCGTTTTTCAATTTCGCTAGGCATCATACCTGCAAAAATAGAGTTACGTGCATATTGCGTAGTAGTAGGTAAAATACTGAAATAAATATCTTCGGTATCAATCCAAAAGTGCTCTGTTATGAATGGTTTTAGCACTTTCCACTGGTCCAAACGCAAGTTGTCGATTAAGATAAAAAATACTGATGAATCGCCTTTTTTTAATTCAGGAACAACATATTGTTTGATTAAATTTTGTGACATTACCGGAGCATCTTCTGGATGCGCTAACCAATCGAAATAGTTTTGTTCTACATATTTCCCAAACTGTTGGTTGGCTTCATTTTTTTGCATGTGCAAAATTTCATCCATACCGGTTTCTTTCGATTTATCTAATTCCAACTCCCAATAAACCAGTTTTTTGTATAGCTCTGCCCAATCGTTAAAATCCAATCGTTCGTTTAACATCATGCCAATGTTTCTAAACTCTTGTTGGTATTTTGTGGTCGATTTTTCGCTAACCAAACGGCTGGTATCTAAGTTCTTTTTTACCGACAACAGTATTTGGTTTGGGTTAACAGGCTTTATCAGGTAATCAGAAATTTTTGAACCAATAGCATCTTCCATGATATATTCTTCCTCACTTTTCGTAATCATAATTACGGGCAACGTAGGATTTCTTGATTTGATAATTTCTAAGGTTTCCAGGCCACTTAAGCCAGGCATGTTTTCATCTAAAAAAACAATATCAACTCTGTTTGAGTCAAGTATTTCAAGTGCATCATCACCACTTTGAGTTGATAAAACGTTGTATCCTTTTGCTTCTAAGAATAAAATGTGTGGTTTTAATAAATCTATCTCGTCATCAGCCCAAAGTATTGTAATTGCGTCCATTATTTAGTTTTAAAAGGTTAAAATTTATAGAAACTCAAGAAGCATTAAAAAAACATTTTTTCTACATTTCAAAAGTAGTATTTTTGACGCATCTTTAATGCATAAAATTAAATACTCATTATCAGTCTTCGATTCATTTTTATATGTCGTCACTAAATAAAAAGAAAATATTTAACGATCCCATCTATGGCTTTATTACAATTCCGTACGATATAATTTTTGATTTAATCGAACATCCTTATTTTCAGCGTTTACGACGAATAAAACAATTGGGCTTGACTCATGTGGTTTACCCGGGTGCATTGCACACCAGATTTCATCATGCTATGGGTACCATGTATTTGATGACCAAAGCTGTTGAGGTAATTCGCTCAAAAGGTATTGAGATTACTGAAGAGGAAGCTCAAGGAGTTTGTACTGCTATTTTGTTGCATGACATTGGTCATGGACCATTTTCGCACGCTTTGGAGCATAGCATTGTTAATGGAATTTCGCACGAAGAAATTTCTACCCTGTTTATGGATGAGTTGAATAAAGAGTTTAAAGGCAAGCTTGATTTGGCATTGAAAATATTCAGAAACGAATACAAAAAGAAATTTTTACATCAGTTGGTTTCGAGCCAATTAGATATGGATAGGTTGGATTACTTACGGAGAGATAGTTTCTTTACTGGAGTATCGGAAGGAGTAATTAGTACCGACAGAATTATAAAAATGCTGACCGTTAAGAAAGATGAGCTAGCTATTGAGGAAAAAGGAATTTATTCGATTGAAAAATTTATTATTGCTCGCCGATTAATGTATTGGCAAGTGTATTTACATAAAACAGTTTTGTCTGCCGAAAACCTATTGGTGAACATTTTAAAACGTGCAAAAGAATTGGCGGCTAATAAGGTGGAGTTGTTTTGCACACCAGCTTTTAAAACTTTTTTGTACAACAATTACGATTTAGAAGCGTTTCATCAAAACCCAAAATTACTACAAATTTTTTCGGAGTTGGATGATTATGATATCATGACCTCTGTAAAAGTATGGCAAAACCACGACGACAAAGTGTTATCTACTTTGTGCAAAATGATGGTTAATCGAAAATTGTACAGAATAGCATTGCAAAACAAACGTTTTGATAAGGCTGAAGAGGAAGATGTAGCTCAAAAAGTAGCCAACAAATACAAGTTAACTAAAAATGAAGTCAGTTATTTTGTTTTTCAAGGGAGTATTGTAAATAATGCCTATAATTCTAAAATGGACAAAATAAACATTTTACTCAAAAACAATACGGTGTTGGATATTACTGAAGCTGCAGATACTTTGAGTATAACCGAAATTTCTAAGCCTGTAAAAAAATGGTTTTTGTGTAGCCCTAAAGTGTAATAACACTTATTATATTTACCACATAGGCACATAGTCTTTAAATTAAAGAAAAACAGGATATTGTAAGTTAACAATAGGTTTCTCCCGATATATCGGGAGAACTATGATCTTCTATAAACTTCTTTGATGGTGGGTAGTAAATAGAAACTATGTATCTATGTGGTTATTTTTATTTTGTAAAATAGAAAGATTGGTTTTAGTGCAATAAAATAATTTTTTTTTGAGTTCAGCTGAAATTAAAAATTAATTTTGGGCATGCAAAAAACACTAGTACTCATAATTGATAGCTTTTACTTTTTGTTTAAACGCTTTTTACCCTTAAAAACCTACCGTTATGCAGTTTGTGGTGGCAGTAATGTGGTGCTGGACATGTGTTTGTATTTTATCTGCTACAATTTTGTATTGCAAAAACAAAATGTCGATTTATTTTTTGCGGTGTTAAGCCCACACATTGCCTCGTTGTTTTTTGTGTTTCCCATTACCTTTTTTACAGGTTTTGCTTTAAACAAATACATTACTTTTCAGGATTCTAATATACCGGGTAGGGTACAACTGTTTAGGTATTTAATGGTTGGCTTGAGTGGATTTTTATTGAGTTATCTTTGTATGAAGTTATTTGTTGATGTACTTAAAATTTATCCAACCCCATCGAGATTTATTACCATTGTGATAGCCGTAATTTACAGCTACATTTTACAAAACAAGTTTAGTTTTAAGGTTATAGACGTGGATAACGATTAGATTTTATTACTTGTAAATGTTTTAAAATCTTCTACTTTCAATTGAGAATTGCTTTGACTTGAATATTTTTGTAAATCAAACCTCATTTCTAAGACAAATTCAGCTAAAGCAATTTGTTTATCTTTTTGATTAGTATTTGATTCTGTATGTATTGAATTTAAAAATGCATTGCCTTTTTTTATTATTGAATCAGAGCAATACATCCAACAACTATTATATTCATCAATAAATATAGTTTTCAATTCATCATTGCTATTTCCTTCATAGAATCCCTTTAAATTTTTTAAAAGATTCAAGTATCGTTCTTCCTTGCGCTTATATATTTCAAATTCTCTTGTTTCCTTGTTGTTTAGATACCAACCATAAATACTACCTAAAATAGTTAATGATGCTACAATTAAAGGGGTTAAAATAGACCAGTCAAAATAAGTAACTGAATCAATACAAAGAGTAACCATAATTTTATGTCGTTAGATTAAAGATTTTATAGAATCTTCTTTTCAAATATAAAAAATAAAATTGAGCTAAAATTATTTAGTTTTTCCCTTTTCAATCAAATGCTGTGCTGCTTGTACGTTGCTAAAACCGTACGTTTTCATGCTGTCTGCAATGGTTGGGTAGGTAGTTATGTAATCGGTTACAGTAGCTTCGTTGTATTTGTACAACGAGCTGTTGGAGTTTTTACGGTAAACATATAAATATTCGTTGTTTATCACAGCCAATTTATCATCATTACAAAAATAGACGTAAGGGCGTTGATGGGTAAATAAATCAACACCTAAAGTGTTGTTGGTGTAAGGCAATTGCACCAAATTCATTAAAGTAGGGAAGACATCAATTTGTCCGCCAAAATGCTCAAAAGCTTTAGGTTTTTTTAACAGTTCCGGAGCATAAATAATAAAAGGCACATGGTTGTAGCTCAATGGCACATCAAATTTGGCATCCATAAATGCACCGTGGTCGGCAATAAACACAAACAAGGTATTGTTAAACCAGGGCTGTTTTTTTGCATTGGTAATAAATTGTTTAATCGACCAATCGGCGTATTCCACCACTTGTTTTTTTATGTCGTTGGGTTTTGGCGTAAAATATTCAGGTATCACATAAGGTCCGTGGTCGCTGGCGGTCATCATTACAGTTAAAAAAGGTTTGCCTTTTTGGTGTAACTCGTCCAGTTTCGGAATGGCAAATTCAAACAAATAATCGTCGGGTACACCCAATGTGCTTTCTACTCGGCTGCTAGGGTAATCTTGTTGCGAAATAACCTGCTCGTAATTGTTGCCACGTAAAAAACCACCAACATTATCAAATTGGTCGTCGTGTGTGGTAAAATAAACAGTAGAATAACCCAATTTTCTCAAGGTTGTTCCAATGCCGTTAAATTGGGGAATTTCAACACCTTTCATGGGGTGTTTGGTAAACAATGCAGGGTAAGAAAATAGTGTGCTAAAAATACCATTAAAGGTGTGTGTACCAGCGCTGTAAATATTATCGAAACTATAGCCATTTTCAGCAATACTATCTAAAAAAGGAGTGAGGTTGTCGGTGTTGCCATACCTACCCATTTTTGCAGCACTCATGCTTTCCATAATTACCAGCACAATGTTTGGAGGATTGGTATTTATGCTATCAGGCTTTACTTCTTGAGCAATGGGCGAAAATTCATTGCCTGTTCTGTTTAAAAATGTTTGCACATTTTTAATGGCAGCTTCTTCATCCATTAAGTTTATTCGATCCGCTTTATCTTTGCTGGCATCGAGGTAGCTTCGTAAAAAAGTAAACACGGGGTTTAATCCCAATTGGTTAGGAAAAGCATAATTGCTAAAATAAGCAGTACCCACTCTTATTGGCGATTTTGACTCTAATCGTCCTCTAATTCCTAAAAAGATGAGTGCTAAAGTTATTAGGGAAAATCCAATAGTAATGCTTCTGATTTTTGTGGTGAAAATTGTTTTTGTAGTAGGGCTTTGATTAAAAACAACTTTGTTCAATAGTTTAGCGTACAGGTAAATAGAAATAACAATGGGGAAAATCACCCACCAAAAACTAAATTCTTGAAAAATCATGGAAAACATAAATTGGGTGTTATCAGCCCATTGCAATCCTGCTACGGTAAACCTCGAAAAAAAATGGTGGAAATAGCTTAAATCGATACCACAAATAATAAACGAAATTGAAAATAAAAGCAGTAAATAAATTTTGGTAATTTTTTGAATGATAGTGTGTTGTATGTTTAATTGGTAAAACAATAGCATTAAAAAAGATGGTAAAAACATGATATAGCCGGTAATAACCACATCAAATCGTAAACCCATAAAAAATGCCTGAGCGATAATGCTTAATCGTTCACCTGATGGAATAGAATTGAGGTAATCCAACTCCATAAAAAACAAGATGAGTCGAAACACAAAAAATATTGTCAAACTTAAAAGGTAAGCCTTTAAAATAAAACGAAATGGAGCTGAAATATTTTTTTTTAATGTGTCGAAAATCAAGATAATTTTGAGTTTGAATGTGAAGCAAAGATAAAAATTCATTTTCCTAAACAACCAAAAGTTAAAAACTCCTTTTTAAAAATTAGTAAAATAATTTACAAACTCTTATTTTTGGTGCTTATGGAGTTTTCAGCGAAACAAATTGCAGACTTACTCGGTGGAATAATCGAGGGAAATGCTGAGGTAAAGGTGAACAAGTTGAGTAAAATTGAAGAGGGTGAACCTAGCTCTTTATCATTTTTAGCCAATCCTGCGTATCAAGAACATTTGTATGTTACTGATGCTTCAATCGTAATTGTAAACAAAGATTTTACACTCGAAAAAGCAGTAAAAGAAACGTGCACCTTGGTTAGAGTAGATAATGCTTACGAGTGTTTTGCCAAATTGTTAGAGACTTACAACCAGATAAAAAATAATAAAAACGGAATTGAGGCTCAATCATTTGTGGCAGATTCAGCTAAAGTTGGCGAAAACGTTTATATAGGTTCATTTACTTATGTAGGCGAAAATGCCAAAATTGGCAATAATGTTAAAATATACCCAAACTCGTTTATTGGCGATAATGTGGTGATAGGTGATAATACCCTGATTCATCCTGGAGTTAAAATTCTTCAAGATTGTCAAATAGGAGCTAACTGCACATTGCATTCGGGAGTAACCATTGGTGCTGACGGATTTGGTTTTGCACCAAACAGCGAGAATAACTATAAAAAAGTACCACAAATTGGAAATGTAATTATTGAGGATTACGTAGAAATAGGGGCAAATACCTGTGTGGACAGAGCGACGTTGGGGTCGACCATTATAAAAAAAGGAGCTAAGTTGGACAACTTAATCCAAATAGGTCACAATGTGGTTGTGGGAGAAAATACCGTGATTGTATCACAAACTGGAATTGCAGGTTCTACTAAAATTGGTAAAAACTGTATGATTGGAGGTCAGGTTGGTATAGTTGGGCATTTAATTATTGCCGATGGTGTTAAAATTGCTGCCCAATCTGGTGTTGGTTCTAGCATTACTGAAGAAGGAGCAATTGTTCAGGGCTCTCCAGCATATGCAATTGGTGAATACAAACGTTCGTATGTTGGTTTTAGAAAACTACCAGAAATATTAGAGAGATTAAGTGAACTAGAGAAAAAGATAAAATAACTGAAGATTTAAAAAGTTATGGGAAAACAAAAAACGTTAAATAGTGCATTTTCGATAATTGGTGTGGGGTTACACACTGGAACAAAAGTTAAAATGACGGTTAATCCTGCAGATGAAAATCACGGGTTTAAATTTAAAAGAACAGATGTTGAAGGGCAGCCAATTATTGATGCAGATTGCGATTTAGTGGTTGATACATCAAGAGGAACTACACTAGAGAAAAATGGAGTAAGAATACATACTACCGAGCATATTTTAGCTGCATTAGCGGGTCTTGAAATTGACAATGCCTTAATCGAATTAGATGGTGCTGAAATTCCAATTATGGATGGAAGTGCCTATCCTTTTGTGCAGTTGATTCAAAGTGTTGGGGTCAAGGAACAAGATGCAGATAAAAACTATTTTATAGTTACTGATAATTTAACTTACGAGGATCTAGAGCGTCACACCGAAATGTTGGCTGTTCCTCAAGAAACGTTTAGGTTAACAGTTATGGTGGATTACAATTCACCGTTGTTGGGTACACAACATGCACACATGTATCACATTGGCGAATTTGTTCCGGAAATATCTAAATGTAGAACGTTTGTTTTTTTAAGAGAAATTGAATTTTTAGCAAAAAACGGACTAATTAAAGGTGGTGATATTGATAATGCTATCATTTTAGTTGATACAGTTTTACCTCAAGAAAAATTAGATGAGATTGCTGATTTATTAGGAAAACCTCATATTAAAGTTCAAAAAGCGGGTATTCTTAATAATTTAACCTTGCATTTTCAAAATGAACCAGCTCGACATAAATTACTAGACATTGTTGGCGATTTAGCATTGGTTGGAAAACCAATAAAAGGTCATGTTTTAGCTGCTCGTCCCGGACATAAAGGGAATGTTGATTTTGCTAAAATTATAAAACAAGAAATTAAGAAAAAAGAAAAAAACAATTTGGTTGAATTTGATTTAACCAAAGAACCAGTTTATACCATTACAGATATTGAACGATTATTACCTCACCGTTATCCGTTTTTATTGGTAGATAAAGTAATTGAGGTCGATGAGAACTCTATTGTGGGTATAAAAAACATTACATTTAATGAACCACAATTTACCGGACACTTTCCTGGAAACCCTGTAATGCCTGGAGTTTTACAAATTGAAGCAATGGCACAGGTTGGAGGTATTTTTGCTTTAAGCACAGTACCCGATCCTGAAAATTATTTGACCTATTTTATGAAAATAGATCGTGTGAAATTTAAAAGAAAAGTGGTTCCAGGGGATACTTTGGTTTTTAAGTTAGAATTGCTTACTCCCATAAGAAGAGGTATTATTCACATGGATGGAAAAGGGTATGTAAATGGTCAATTAGCTGTTGAAGCGGAGTTAATGGCACAGATTATAAAGGAAAAGAAAGAAGAGGTTAAAGAAGTAGCAGTTCAATAAAATATTACTATTTTTGGGCAAACTTGAAACTTTTATGGATAAATATCCTTTAACAAATATTCACCCTAGTGCAAAAATTGGCGAAAATGTTGTAGTTGAGTCTTTCTCTACCATTTATGGCGACGTAGAGATCGGAGAAGGGACGTGGATAGGCCCTAATGTAACCATTTTTGAAGGTGCTAGAATCGGTAAAAATTGTAAAATTTTTCCAGGGGCTGTCATATCTGCAGTACCACAAGATTTAAAATTTAACGGAGAAGTTACCACAACCGAAATAGGTGATAATACCATTATAAGAGAATTTGTTACTGTTAATAGGGGAACTATTGATAGAATGAAAACTATAATTGGTCAAAATTGTTTGTTAATGGCATATGTCCATATAGGTCACGATTGTATTGTTGGAAACAATTGCATTTTGGCAAATTGTGTTAATCTTGCTGGTCATGTGGAGTTAGAAGATTTTGTAATTATTGAAGGAGTAGTTGGATTACAGCAATTTGTAAAAGTAGGTCAACATTCATTTATAGGATCCGGATCAAATGTTAGAAAAAATGTTCCTCCGTATGTGAAAGCAGCGAGAGAACCGTTGAGTTATGTAGGGGTAAATTCGGTTGGTTTAAGAAGAAGAGGTTTTTCGACAGATACGATTTTACAAATTGAAGATATTTATCGTTCTATTTATGTAAAAGGGTTGAATCTGTCAAATGCAGTTAGAGTAATAGAACAAGAAGCCCCTCAATCAAAAGAAAAAGAAATTATATTAAAATTTATAGCGGAGTCAACCAAAGGAATGATAAGAGGTCCGCTTAATTAATCAGTAAAAAACAGTATTTAAAATGGCAACTACAGCAGACATAAAAAACGGATTATGTATCAGATATAATCATGGCTTGTATTCAATTGTTGAATTTCAACATGTTAAACCAGGGAAAGGTCCAGCTTTTGTTAGAACAAAATTGAGAAATCTTACAACAGGTAAAATATTAGATAATACATTTACTGCAGGGCATAAAATTGAACCAGTAAGAGTTGAAAGAAGAAAATATCAATTTTTGTATAGTGAAGATAATGGTTATCACTTTATGAATCAGGAAACATACGAGCAGGTATTTATAAATGAGGACTTGATTGACGCTCCTAAATTTTTAAAAGAAGGTGAAATAGTTGAAATTGTTTTTAATGCTGAAGATGAACAACCATTAATTTGTGAACTACCTGCTTATGTTGAGTTAGAAATAACTTACTCAGAACCAGGTATTAAAGGCGATACAGCTACTAATGCTACTAAACCAGCAAAAGTTGAAACCGGGGCCGAAGTTAGAGTGCCACTATTTATAAATACAGGCGACAAAATCAAATTAGACCCTCGAACAGGAGCTTACTCAGAAAGGGTTAAAGCGTAATCAGATAAAATTAGTTTAAAAGCCTCTTGAAAAAGAGGCTTTTTTTATATAGTTGAATCGCTTTTTATTAGCTTTGTATCATAATTACCTATTATGAACAATCAAATTTTATTGTTATTTAATATTGGAGGTGGAGAACTATTTTTTATAGTTCTAATTATCATCATGTTTTTTGGTTCAAAAAAAATTCCAGAATTGGCTCGTGGTTTGGGTAAGGGAATTAAAGAGTTAAAAAATGCAACCAACGATATTCAGCAGGAAATAAAAGATAACACCAAAGATATTACCAGGATTAAAGATTCGGTAAATGTTGAAAAACAAGTGAAAGACTTGATTTTAAATTCGGAGCAAAAGCACGAAAATTTTATTGAAGAACCTCCACAACCAAGCCAACCGAATACCGTTTCTCGTTCAACTCCAACAACATCAGTAAATACACCGAATACCGAAACACCAAGTTAAATGGAGTATCTTTTACTTATTACAGGGCTTGCTACGTTAATTTTTGGTGGAGATGCTCTCGTGAAAGGAGCCGTGGGTATTGCATTAAAGTTTGATATTTCATCTTTAGTTATTGGTATGACCGTGGTGGCATTTGGAACTTCGATGCCTGAATTATTAGTCAGTATAAAAGCTGCTCTCGAAAATCATCCAGAAATTGCAATTGGTAATGTAGTTGGTTCAAATATTGCTAATATCGCTTTAGTTTTAGGGCTAACAACTATGATTTTACCTATTCCAGTAAAATTTTCAACTGTTCGGGTAGATTGGCCAATTATGATGATATCATCAGGCCTTTTTTTCTTATTTATTTTAAATGGAGTAATTGAATGGTGGGAAGGATTAATTTTTAGTCTAGGTATACTTTTATTTACTTATCTGACTATAAAAAAATCATCAGTAGCAGTTGACTATGATAAAATTGATGACATACAAAAGGAAGAGTTAGAAGATGTAGAGAAGAAATCTTATGGATTGCTAAAAAGCATATTGTTTGTGATAATAGGAGTTTTGGGATTAACCTTTGGAGCGAGTTGGTTGTTGGATGGAGCTGTGCAAATTGCAAAAAATTTCGGATTAAGTGAGCATGTTATTGGTGTAACCATCGTTGCTTTTGGAACAAGTGTACCAGAATTAGTAACTTCTGTTGTGGCTGCATTTAAAAAAGAAACAGATATTTCTGTGGGAAATTTAATAGGGTCAAACATCTTTAATTTATTGGCTGTTTTGGGTTTTACAGCATTAGTGAAAGAAATTCCCGTAAGCGAGCAAGTTATTTCAAACGACGTGTATTGGATGTTAGGAATATCCTTATTATTATTTTTCTTAATGTATTATAAATACAATATTAATAGGTTAAAAGGGTTGACGTTATTTTCTTCATATTTGGTTTACTTATACTTTGTTTTAAACTAAAGATAAATTTGATTTTTTTGTGATTTAATTGTTAAATTGCAACAATAAATAATGATTTGAATAGAATAATAAACATATTATTTCTTTTAATTTCTGTCGTTGGTTTTTCTCAAAATCCAAAGGATAACATCAACTTTAAAAAGTTCAACACTAAATTTCTTGAAGAATTAATTGAACAAAAAATTAATGAGAAACGAGTCTCTAGTTTGTTAGTAAAATTTAAGCAAGACAATATTCTTCAATTGGCTGCGGCTGATCAGTCTGAACATATTATTAAAACTGGAAAAGTTGAACATGAACAACCCAATAAAAAAAAATTAACCCCATTTGATAGAGTTGTTTTTTATGATGGACTCCATGCTGAAGTTGGTGAAAATTGTATGCAAACGGTGTTAGGTGCTAAAGTTAAAATTCCAGGTACCAATAACCGTTTAGTATTAAAAACCTACGAAGATGCTGCAGAGGCTTTTGTGTCGGCATGGGTTAATGCAAAAGAAAGTCCACAAGTAGTTTTAAATAAATCGTATTACAATGTTGGTACATCTGTTTCTTTTGATGCTAAATCAAAAAAAATTGTTGCTACACAGGTTTATGGTTCAGAGCCTTTTATTTTGCCTAACGGTATTAAGGCAGAACGTGACGATTATAAAATTGAACCATACAACAAAGACAAATGTGCAGAATTGGAGAAGAACTTTCCTTATTTGCCTGAGTTGATGTCGGATAATATTTTTTATAAAAATGGACAGCTTTATTTCTTCTTTCACGATTTAGAACTTTTTAAAAATGTAATGTCGGCTGGTAATGATGCTATTGCAATTGATGTGATTTCACGATCGCAGTTTTCGTGTGAAACTGGAAATAGATTATATCCATCAAAAATTCATAGTGGAATGTTGTTGCCTCCAGTAAACAAAAATTATTTATTGAGTAAAAATGAACTGAAAGATCAAGGGCAATTAGAAGTATCATTAGGACCAATACCATCATATATTGATACGAATAATGTTGAGTTTACCTTGTTGATTATAAAAAGCAATTGCCTGTGTCAAACCATTGTATACAATAGTTTAGCTGGAGATAACTTAAAATCATTAAATCTAGGATTTATTGTTGATACACTTTCGGTAAGTAATAAAGCCGATTCTGTTTTAAATACACTAACCTTTACTGTTCCATTTGAGCGAAATAAATTCGACTACAAAATGGAGGATATTGAGCCTTTTTTAGATTCAATAAGTTTAAACCGTTATGATTTAAAGAAGATAGATATTTTGGCATATTCGTCTATTGAAGGAAATCAAAAAGACAATAAAATTTTGCAAGAAAAAAGAGCAAACAGCATTCTAAAAATCATTAAAAATTACAAACTCCAGGAAGTTCAAACTGCGATAACGACAGAAGAAAATTGGGATGGATTTTTTAACTCCATAAAAGGTTCTCCTTACGAAAAACAATTTTTTGGATTAACTAAAGAACAAATTTTAAAAATCGTTAATACCGATACGTTGGCACTAAATATGGAACCGTATCTTGAAGATCAACGGAAAGCGATAATAAAGTTAACGGTAGAAAAAATTTACATGGATACAACTTTGTACGAAGGCCTTCCAGCAAAATTTAAACAAGCTATCAAAACTAAAGATTATAAAAAAGCAAAGATTTATCAATCCATTTTATTTAGCGCCGTTAAAGATGGTAAAATTAATGCTGAAGAGGTGTTAAAGCTTAGTATTCCTCACTATAAGGAAACGGTTTCGTTGATCAATAACCAAATTGCATTTAGATGGTATTACAATGATGCCGAAAATCGTGATAGCCTGAATGAACAATTATTGAAAGAATTGAATATCCAATCGCTAATTGACCCTTTAAATCCTTATGTAAACTACAATAAAGCATCAGTAAAACTACTGCTTTGGTCTGAAGATTATACTAGAGAAACTGACCCAAAAAATTTATTAAAAGAGATAAAACAATTGTATGGAACAGATATTGAACCTTATCGAGTACACCAGTTATTGTTAAATCATAACATTATTTCAGCAGATTATTATTATGAAGCTAAAAAGTTTAAGGAGAGGGATAAATCGTTGTTAGAAGTTAAAAAAATGCTGTTACAATCTCAATTAACAAAAGAACAAGTGGTTTTGATCAGCGATTATTTTATTTTCCAAATGCGAATAAGTTGGGCAATTGAATTAATGAAACCATGGGTTGAAAGACCTGATATTGATGAAGATTTTTTATTTAGTTTTATTACAATTGCTGTTTACGATACTAAGTTGGTACCAGAACAAGAATATATTGCTTTATTGTTGCGAGCTAAAAATATGAATCTACAACGTTTTTGTAAGTTGTTTGGTTACCCTAATATGAGTTTTCAGCTGCTAAAAAATAATTCAATTAAAAAGAGTTTTTGCGAAACATGTCGTTAAAGACAGAAGACAGAAGTTGGAAAGTATAAAATGGAAACAAATAACCATCAACGATTAACCATCAACAAATAACTATCAACAAACAACTCTCAACAACATTGGAAATTAACAACAAACGTATTATTAGTGCCTGGACTTTTTATGATTGGGCAAATTCAGTTTATCCTTTGGTCATAACCACTGCTATCTTTCCTATTTTTTATGAAAGCGTAGTGCCAGAAAAAATCCATTTTTTTGGCTTAGATTTAATTAACACTGAGTTATATTCATACGTAATTTCTATTTCGTTTATTATTGTTTCGATAATGTCTCCAATATTATCGGGAGTAGCAGATTATTCGGGTAACAAAAAATCATTTATGAAGTTCTTTTGTTATTTAGGAGCTCTTTCGTGCATGAGTTTGTATTTTTTTAACAAGCTACCTATTGAAATTAGTATGATTTCTGTTTTATTAGCGAGTGTTGGTTTTTGGGGTAGTTTAGTGTTTTACAATGCCTATTTACCTGAAATTGCAACACCCGATTTACACGACAAGATAAGCGCCCAAGGGTTTTCTAGAGGCTATATAGGTAGCTCGTTATTATTAATCATTTGTTTACTCTTAATTCAGGTTTTAGGTGTTGATGCTCGATACTCATTTGTTTTAACTGGGTTGTGGTGGATAGGTTTTAGTCAGATAACATATGCACGATTACCTAATAACATTTACAATAAAAAACCACAGGGCAATATATTGCTTAAAGGCTTTAATGAGTTAAACAATGTATGGAATCAACTTAAACAACTTAAACAACTTAAAAGGTATTTGGGAGCTTTCTTCGTTTATAGTATGGGAGTTCAAACTGTTATGATCATGGCCATATTTTTTGGCACAAAAGAAATATCGTGGGCAGATGAAGCAAGTAAAACAACAGGATTAATTATCAGTGTTTTAATTATTCAGTTTATTGCTATACCTGGAGCATACTTAATGGCATATTTATCTGGTAAAATAGGTAACATCAAAACCATAGGCATAAATATATTTATTTGGATAGGAATATGTTATGGAGCTTATGCTTTTGTGACTACTCCATTGCATTTTTATATTGTTGCTGGGGTGGTGGGTTTTGTAATGGGAGGTATACAGTCATTATCACGTTCTACTTATTCTAAACTGTTGCCGGAAACTCAAGACCATGCTTCTTTTTTTAGTTTTTACGATGTGGTAGAGAAGATTGGAATCGTAATAGGGACTTTTGCTTTTGGTTATATTGAAGGCATTACCAATGACATGAGGCAATCCATTTTAGTTATTATTTTATTCTTTATCGTTGGATTTCTCTTATTACTTACCATACCTAAAAACAAGTCGGTAACTGAATAATTTGTACCTTCGCTCTCTAAAAAAAGAGGAACATTGAAAACAGACAAAATATACGACATTACAGTTGTTGGAGGTGGAATAGTGGGAGTAGCTACTGCTTATAAAATTCAATTAAAATATCCCCATCTTAAAATTATTCTTATCGAAAAAGAGCCTCATTTGGCCAATCATCAAACGGGAAATAATTCTGGTGTAATCCATTCGGGATTGTATTATAAACCAGGATCCAAAAAAGCACATACTTGTGTTGATGGAAGAAAACAACTGGTAAAATTTGCTCAAGAATACAATGTAAAATACGATGTATGTGGTAAAGTTGTAGTTGCAGTTGACGAAAAAGAAGTTCCATTTATGAATAAAATATTTGATAATGGAATAGCTAACAATACCGAAGGAATTGAAAAGATTAATGCCAATCAGGTAAAAGATATAGAGCCATTTGTAAAGTGTATAGGTGGTATTTGGGTACCTTGTACAGGAATTATTGATTATAGAGGAACTACTGAGAAATTAGCAGAATTAGTTGTGTCAAAACAACCTGAAAGTAGAATTGTATTGGGAGAGGAAGTAAAAGATTTTGTTCATGGTGAAGAAGTAACCGAAGTAATCACCTCAAAAAATAAATACAAAACGAGGTACATGATATTTTGTGGTGGCTTACAAGCAGATAGATTAGCAAAAAGGGATAAGGTTGATTTGAAAGAAAAAGTAGTTGGGTTTAGAGGTGATTATTACGATTTAACCGATCAAGCAAAACATAAGGTGAAGAATTTGATATATCCGGTCCCAAATCCAGAATTTCCGTTTTTAGGAGTGCATTTTACCCGCATGGTTGATGGAGAAATTGAATGTGGACCAAATGCAGTTTTTACCTTTAAAAGAGAAGGATACGGTAAAACCGATTTTGATTTAAGAGATACGATTGATGCATTATCGTATTCTGGTACCTGGCGTTTATTTTTTAACAACATGAGTTTTGGAATAAATGAGTATCGTAGAGCATTCTCAAAACGGTTGTTTTTAGAAACTTTACAACGTATGATACCTTCATTAACCATGGATGACATCAAGCCTGGTAGAGCAGGGGTTAGAGCTATGTTGTTGAGTGAAAACGGGGATACAAGAGATGATTTTAGAATAGAGTACAAAGGTAAAAGTATACACGTGTTAAATGCACCTTCTCCAGCGGCTACAGCATGTTTGTCAATAGGTGATGCCATTTGCGATATGGCAACAACACATTTTAAATTAAATTAAACCATGGTAGAAATTATAGGGTATATTGCTTCGGCAATTGTGTTAATTTCTTTTTTAATGAAAAACATTAAAAAATTAAGGATAATAAATACTGTTGGGTGCTTAATATTTATTGTTTATGGTGTGCTATTGAATTTTTCAATCCCCATTATAATTACCAATGCCGTAATTGTAGGGATAAATATTTACTTCCTGACAAAGATGAAAGTGAGGGTAGAAGAGTAATTAGTTTGAAACCTGATATTTTTCTTTAAACGAATCCCAGTTCCAAATAAAACTTTCCATTACTTCATCCATACGCTTTAAAAACATAGGGTTTGGACTTCTCATGGCCTTAAAATACTCATCTTGGTATTCATTTAAATTGTATTTGCCAAAAATAGCTTTAGAAACCCCGTACAACGTATTTTTTGATGGTTGGTTTACTTTCGCTATATAGCCCTGGTAATCTGTAATTACTTTTCTAAGTGTTACTTTATCTACATCAAACACTTGTGATAGCTGGTCAAAGATAATATCTAACAATCTTTCGTCTTGATTGTTGTTAAAGTGTTGAGGAATATAAGTAAGGTTGGCAGCAATTATAATTAATAAAAATTTTTCAGAGTTGTTTTCTTGAATGTTAGGTGATTCTACAAATTCAGGGGAATCATTAATTATTCCAGCAACTTCAGGAAATCCCTTTTCCACGGTATCCAACAGATTGTTAATAAAGATATTTACTGTAACATCTTCTTTAATTTTCTTTTTGCCAAATAGTGTAAACATAAACTACTGTAATTATGGTTTATACAAATTTAAAATATAGACAATGTTATATTAACAGGATATAAAGAGCTTATTAACAAAGTTATTAACGAAAAATGCCCCGCTAGGGGCATTTTTTAACTTTTTTTTACAAAAGAATTATTTTCTGAAAACGTATCTTGTAATAAAAATACCATTTCCATCATCTTTTCCGGCATCACTTTCTACACCACTTACTACAGTAAATAATTCCCATCCCTCCTCTGATAAAGTATTTAAAATTGAAGTAATCATAGCATCATTTGAAGCAATGTTTTGAAAATTTAAACCAACCATACTATAAAAGTTCAGGATTTTAGTTTCATTTAATTCATCAATCTTAGCGTCCTTTCTCTTAATGTCGCCTTGCTTACTATCTTTTCCATCGGTTCTTTGTGTAGTAAACATTGCTGCATCTACCACAGAAGTACCTTCAATAATCCTTGAACGACCTAACCCTCCAGGAACAATAGATTCAATGGTAGTGATAATTTTGTATTTTTTTTGAGCACTTGCATCAATAAAAAATGCACTTAACAATAAGGCTGATAATAAAATTTTTTTCATAGTTAATTTACTTTTAGTTTATAATAAAAGTAAATATAACAATTTTAGTGCCTAAATGGTAATTTCTTTTTTACGAATGGATGAGCCTTCGTAAACCAATAATGCTTGTCTTAAGCAAACCAATGCTTCTTTTAAAGATTCTTTATTTAACACATAAGCAATACGGACTTCTTTTTTGCCTAAACCTTTTGTGGCATAAAATCCAGCAGCAGGAGCTAACATTACGGTTTGATTGTTGTATTCAAATTCTTCCAATAACCATTGACAAAACTCTTCAGCATCATCTACAGGTAGCTCAGCTACAGCATAAAAAGCGCCACCCGGATTAGGGCATTTAACTCCTTCAATAGCATTTAAACCTTCAATAACAATATTTCTACGTTGCACATATTCAGCAGTAACATTGTCAAAGTACGATTTTGGCGTTTGTAGAGCTGCTTCTCCTGCAATTTGACCAAAAGTAGGAGGGCTTAATCGTGCTTGAGCATATTTTAATGCGGTTGAAATTAGTTTTTTGTTTTTTGAAATGAAAGCACCAATTCTAGCCCCACACATACTGTACCTTTTCGAAACCGAATCGATGACAATTGCATATTCTTCAATGCCTGACAAATTAAAAACAGAATAGTGTGTGTTACCATCATAACAGAACTCGCGGTAAACTTCATCAGCAATCAGGTACAAGTTATGTTTGATAACAATATTTTTCAATGTTTCCAATTCTTCTTTTGAATACAAGTATCCAGTTGGATTACCAGGATTACAAATTAAAATGGCTTTGGTTTTTGTAGTAATTAACTTTTCAAATTCAGCAATAGGAGGTAGGCTAAAACCAGTATCAATTGATGAAGTTACAGGAACTACTTTAACCCCAGCAGTTGTAGCAAATCCATTATAATTTGCATAAAATGGCTCAGGAATAATTACTTCATCCCCCTCATTTAAACATGAGTTGAAAGCAAATAACAAAGCTTCTGAACCGCCAGTAGTAATTAAAATATCTTCGTATGAAACGCTTAAATTTAATTTGTTATAATATTCTGCTAAGCCTCTACGATACGACTCAATTCCTGCAGAATGACTATACTCTACTACCTTAAAACCGATTGTTTTGATTGCTTTTAAAGCAACTTCCGGCGTTTCGATATCAGGTTGACCAATGTTTAAATGAAACACTTTTCTTCCTTTCTTTTTAGCCGCTTCGGCATAAGGAACCAGTTTACGTATAGGAGATTCAGGCATTATATTGCCACGATTTGAAATTACAGGCATTTTTATAAAATTTTGTACATGGTAAAATTACAAAGAACTTTTTTAAATCTGCTCTCAAAAATGTTGGATATAGTCTTTATTACTTATATTTATTTTTTTTAAACAGATGTTATTTAACAGCCATAATTCTGATAATATTGAAATTAAACCTCGGTTTAAGCTAATATCGTCGTTTTCGAAGGAAGATGTTATTCAAAAAATAAATGACTCGCTTCCAAAACAGGAAATGGTTGAAGCTGATTTTAAAGGAAATCATTACTTTTTAAGAATTAAAAAAAGTGAGCAACATTATTGGTCTCCATCAATGGAGGTGGTTGTAGAAAGGTATCATAACAACAGAGAAAAGGCGTATGTAAGGTGTTTGATTGGTCCAAAACAATCAATATGGGTAATGTTAATGTTTTTTTATATTGCTGTTGGTGTTTCTGGTTTTTTTGGAGGCTTGTATGGTTTAGCAAAATGGAATTTAGGGAAAGAAACATTGTTTGTTTGGGTTGTGCCTTTGGCTATAATATTATTCGGAATAATTTATTTAACAGCAAAATATGGACAACGAAAAGGTAGAGACCAAGTGTTGTATCTGGTGAGTTTTTTATATCATGCTATTGATGATAAGGATGTAGAAAGATTATAAAAAAAATAAGCTGCTCGGAGAGCAGCTTATTAAACTTAATCTGAAAATTTACTAAAACTAATCAATAACCACATTTATTAGTGTTCTACAGGACCAGTTGCACCTTCAATAACAGGACTTGTTTTCGGAGCAATAATGTTTCCTTTAATTCTCAAAACCTTTGTTGCTTCTACTGCGTTTGATGTTACTGTAACAGATTTATTAATAGCACCTAATCTTTTAGTATCATATTTTACGCTAATAACACCAGTTTTTCCCGGTAAAATTGGTTCTTTTGACCAAGTTGGAACTGTACACCCACAGCTTCCTGTAGCATTCGAAATAATTAAAGGCTCTTTACCAGTATTTTTAAATTTAAATTCTCTAACACCATCTGCACCTTGCTCGATAGTACCATAATCAATAACGTCTTCATCAAACGTCATAACAGCAGCATTAGGATTAGTTATAACAGTGTTGTCTGTTTTGTTTTCTTGAGCTTGAATGCTAAAAATTGTTAAAGCTGCAAGTCCAAAAGTCAATAATATTTTTTTCATGATTCTATTTTTAATATTTATACATCAAACTTAAGACAATCTATTTTTATAGATAATCTATTTAACACTTCGTTAACAAAAAATAATTTATGATTAAATGAGATATTCAGAGTTTAAATCAGGGATTCTAACATTATTGTAGCCTACTTTTTCAAGTTTTTCTCGGTATTCAACTTGCACCTCATATTCTCCATGAACCAAAAAGAGTTGTTTCACTTTTGATGGGTTATGTTGGGTCAGGTATGCAATCATTTCATTGTAATCACCGTGGGCACTATATTCGTCCATAACCCTAACATCAGCATTAACGTCATATTCTTCACCAAAAATCTTCACCATTTTATCTCCACGTGCAATTCGGTGACCTAAGGTTTGTGGAGAGCAATATCCAACAACTAAGATTGTGTTTTTTTTGTCTGTAATATTGTTTTTTAAATGATGCATAATTCTTCCAGCTTCCATCATTCCTGAAGCAGAAATAATTATACAGGGTTCATCTGATTTGTTTAACGCTTTCGATTCTTCAACATCGGTAATGTAATAAAGTCGGTTGAACCCAAAAGGGTCGGAATCGATCTTCATATAGTTTAAAATCTTCTGATTGTAACATTCAGGATGTTTTTTTAAAATTTCTGTTGCATTGGTCGATAGTGGGCTATCCACATAAACATTTACTTTTGGTAATTGTCCATTAGTTTCTAGTTGATCAAGTGCAAAAACAATTTCCTGTGTTCGTCCTAAACTAAATGCAGGAATAATTAGTTTCCCTTTTTTAACCACACATGTTTCATAAACAATTTCTAAAAGTTTTCTTTCACTATTTTTAGTGCTTTCGTGTAAGCGATTTCCGTAAGTAGCCTCAGTAATAATGTATTCCGCTTCATGATAAATTTTAGGGCTCTTTATTATTTTATGGTCTGGCCGACCAATATCTCCAGTATAACAAAGCTTATGAACATTGCCATTTTCTTTAATTTTTAAATTTACAGCACCAGCACCTAAAATATGCCCTACAACAGTAAAACAGAGTTCAATATCCTCGTCAATCTTTATCCATTTTTCATAATCAACTCCTTTAAAATATTTTAATGCTTCCAAAGCATCTTCAGTGGTATAAAGTGGTTCTATCAGTTCAAGTTCTTTTTGTGCACGAGCTTTATTAATGTATTTCACATCAGCTTCTTGTATGTGTGCACTGTCTACTAGCATAATCTCACACAAGTCTTTGGTGGCGTTCGTACAAAAAATCTGACCTTTAAAACCTTTTTTAACTAGATAAGGAATAGCTCCAGAATGGTCAATATGAGCATGAGACAAGATACAGTAATCGACTTTCGAAGCGTCGAACCCAAGGTTCTTATTGTGATTAGATTCATCAGCATCTTTACCCTGAAATAGACCACAATCGAGTAATAGTTTTTTTCCAGAATATAAAGTAATAAGGTATTTACTTCCTGTAACAGTTCTTGCGGCACCCTTAAATTCTATTCTCATACCATTTAATTTTGAGCAAAGGTAATTCGAAAAATTAATAATATTGATAAGTTTTGACAGCTATTTCTAACGAAGTTAATTCAAAAAAAATGTCCTAATTTTGAATAAAATATAAAGAATGAAATTAGATATTTTAGCCATAGGGGTTCATCCTGATGATGTGGAGTTGAGCTGTTCCGGAACATTATTAAAACACATTGCTCAAGGTAAAAAGGTGGGTATTCTAGATTTAACCATTGGTGAATTAGGTTCGAGAGGTAGTGGGGAGTTACGTTTAATTGAAGCCGATAAAGCAGCAAAAGTTCTTGGAGTTATTGTTAGAGAAAATATTGGTTTGGCTGATGGTTTTTTCAGAAATGATAAAGAAAGCCAATTGGAAATTATTAAAATGATTAGAAAATATCAACCAACAGTAGTTTTAGCTAATGCTGTAAACGACAGGCATCCTGACCATGGAAGATCATCACAACTTATTTCTGATGCCTGTTTTTACTCAGGTTTGATAAAAATCGAAACACAATTAAATGGTGTAAATCAAGAGAAATGGAGGCCAAAAGCAGTTTACCATTATATCCAAGATCGTTTTATTACGCCTGATTTTGTTGTTGATGTAACCGATTTTGTAGATAAAAAAATAGAGGCTATTCAAAGTTTTGGTTCACAGTTTTTTGATCCAAAATCAAACGAACCAACAACACCGATAAGTGGTGAAGAGTTTTTCGATTTTATAAAAGCAAGAATGATGCAGTACGGACGAGAAATTGGAGTTAAATATGCCGAAGGGTTCACTGCCGAAAGATACATCGGAATAGAAGATATGTTGAGTTTGAAATAATTTAATCAATCAAAATGGTTTCCTTGCTTCCTAAAAACTTAGGTTGAGTATTTAAAACATACAAATCAATAACCGCTCTAGTACGAGCAAAAAATTCTCTGAAATTAGTTTTAAACGAGTAGCTCTGTGGTGGACTTTGAGCTGCATAACCAATAGCATTAATATTAAACTTTTTGGCAATAAATAAGGCTCTGGCTACATGAAACTCCTGTGAAATGATAATGAAATTATTTTGTCCAAAAACTTCTTTGCAACGAACTACCGAATCCAGGGTTCTAAAACCTGCAAAATCTAAGGTAATAGCCTCAATAGGTATTCCTTCTCTCACTAGTGCTCTTCTCATTTCTCTTGGTTCGTTGTACTCAAACAAACTGTTGTCGCCACTTACAATAATGTGTTTAACTTTTCCGGTTTTATACAAATCAACAGCTGCTTTAATACGATATTTAAAAAATAAATTGGCATAACCAGTGCTGGTATATCGGCTTGTTCCTAAAACCAAAGCAACATTAACATTTGGTAGATTGGTTACATTTTGATAAATGAGTTTTTTAGAAGAATAGCCCACCACAAAATAAGAGGTTACTATCGTTACAATAAATAAAATAACCAATAAAGCAGTCCATTTGTTGATTGCTATTTTTTTGATATGTGTGAAAAATTTAATCAAATGATTACCGAACTAAAAATAAATCTAACAATACAAAAACAGAGAAAACCACACTTGCAATACCATTAGTAGTAAAAAAAGCTAAATTAACCCTACTCAAATTGTTAGGTTTAACAATTAAGTGTTGATAAACCAATAAGACAATAAAGATGCTAGAACCTATCCAATAAAAATAATTGAACCCAGCATAAAATCCTGCAAATAGAATTAAAGATGCTGTTATAATGTGGAGTATAGTAGATAGAAACAAGGCATTTTTTTTACCTAACATTACTGGTATGGAATGTAATTTTTGTTGTTTGTCAAATTCCTCATCTTGCAAGGCATAAATAATATCAAAACCACTAACCCAAAATAATACGGCAAAAGAGAAGAACAGCGGTAGCCAATCGAATTTGCCAGTAACTGCCAAATACGCACCAATGGGTGCTAACGATAATCCAACTCCCAAAACCAAATGGCAAAGTGCTGTAAATCGTTTTGTTAAGCTATACCCTAACACCACAATTAATGCTATTGGTGATAAATAAAAACAAAGCGGATTAATAAAGTAAGTAGTAGCAATAAAAAGCAGGCAGTTTACAATTACAAATAACAATGCTGATTTAGGTTTTATGGTACCATTTGGAATTTCTCTAATTTCGGCTGTTCTTGCATTGGCTTTATCAATATCTCTATCAATATACCGGTTAAAAGCCATGGCAGCGCTTCGGGCAAACACCATACAAAGCACCACATAAATAAATTTAACCCACTCTATTGGTGAAGCAATTTGTATGGTTGCCAAGAAAAAACCAATTACAGCAAAGGGTAAAGCAAATATGGTATGGCTAAATTTTATTAATGATAAATAGTTCTTCATTTATAATTATATGGAATGTCAAAGGTAGTAATACTCTTTAATTAATAAATTAGAAATTCTAACTAAAGTTGCTTAGACTTTTTTAACTTTGTAGTCCTAAACAAAAACATATTTTTCGACTATGAGCGACGATAAAAAAGTGATTTTTTCGATGAACAAGGTAAGCAAGACGATACCTTCCGGAAAAACTATTATCAAAGACATCTATTTATCATTCTTCTATGGCGCCAAAATAGGTATCATTGGTTTGAATGGTTCTGGTAAATCTACGTTGTTAAAAATTATTGCAGGAGTAGATAAATCGTACCAAGGAGATGTTACATTTTCACCAGGTTATAAAGTTGGCTATTTAGAGCAAGAACCTAAATTGGATGAAACCAAAACAGTTAAAGAAATTGTACAAGAAGGTGCAAAAGAAACCATTGATGTTTTGGCTGAATATGAGGCTATTAATTTAAAGTTTGGAGAGCCGGAGGTATACGAAAATCCTGATAAGATGGATGAATTGATGAAACGTCAGGCAGAATTACAAGACAAGATTGATGCTTTAGATGCGTGGGAGCTAGATACCAAACTATCGAGAGCTATGGACGCTTTGAATTGTCCACCGGAGGATGCACTAATTAAAAATTTGTCTGGTGGTGAGTTGCGTAGAGTTGCTCTATGTCGTTTATTGTTACAGCAACCCGATATATTATTGTTGGATGAACCTACTAACCATTTAGATACTGAATCGGTTTATTGGTTGGAGCAGCATTTGAAGCAATATCAAGGAACGGTAATAGCTATTACCCACGACCGTTATTTCTTAGATAATGTGGCAGGCTGGATTTTAGAATTGGATAGAGGTGAAGGTATTCCATGGAAAGGGAATTACTCGGAGTGGTTAGACCAAAAATCGAAACGATTAGCTCAGGAAGAGAAAACCGAAAGCAAACGTAGAAAAACCCTTGAACGAGAGTTGGAGTGGGTTCGTATGAATGCTAAAGGACGTCAGGCAAAATCAAAAGCACGTTTGAGTAATTATGATAAATTATTAAGCGAAGACTCAAAAGAAAAAGAGGCAAAATTAGAATTGTTTATTCCTGACGGCCCTCGTTTAGGTAATGAGGTGATTGAGGCAAATGGAATTTCAAAAGCATTTGGTGATAAATTGTTGTACGAAAATGTAACATTTAAATTACCCCCAGCATCAATTTTAGGTATTATTGGACCAAATGGTGCGGGTAAAACTACTTTATTTAGAATGATAATGGGAGAAGAAACCCCTGATTCAGGTACTTTTAAAGTAGGAGAAACAGTAAAAATAGGATATGTTGATCAGGCTCATGCAGAGTTAGATCCAAGTAAATCTATTTTCGAAGTATTTTCAGGGGGCGCAGAAATGATGGACTTTGGAGGAAGAACCATCAATGCAAGAGCCTATTTATCTAAATTTAATTTTGCTGGTGGAGATCAAAGTAAAAAAGTTGGCGTTCTATCGGGAGGAGAGCGAAATCGTTTACATTTAGCCATGACGATGAAACAAGAAGCGAATGTGTTGTTACTCGATGAGCCAACCAACGATTTAGATGTTAATGCTATTCGAGCTCTAGAGGAAGGTATTGAAAGTTTTGCAGGTTCGGCAGTTATTATTTCTCACGACAGATGGTTTTTGGATAGAATTTGTACACATATTTTAGCTTTTGAAGGAAACTCAGAAGTGTATTTCTTCGAAGGTTCTTACTCTGAATATGAAGAGAACAGAAGAAAACGATTGGGTACAGAACCACAACGATTTAGATACAAAAAATTGGTGAAATAAAACATTAAGTTAACTTAATTTTAATGTACACAATTTGTGGTGCAACCTTTTGAGCAATAAATAGTCTATTCTTAATTATAGTTTTTATAATCATTTTAGTAATACTCAGTAGATGAAAAAAATAATTATAACAGTTGTGTGTGTGGTAGTTGCCGTTATTTCAAATGGGCAAATAACAGTGACGAATACGACACCTTTTAATAGCCCGACTTATTTGGTTAATAATATATTGTTAGGAAATGGAGTTTCTGCAAGTAATGTAATGTTTGCTGGTCAAGGTGCTCAACTAGGTTTCTTTTACAATGGTTTAAACGGAACGCCAAACTTAGGTATAGATTCAGGTATTGTAATATCAACAGGTAATGTTAATGATATTCCAAAAGGAGGAAGTCAGCCCAGTACGGGACAATATAATGGTCCTGGAGACCCTGATTTATTAGCCATTGCCCAATCTGTTACATCGAACCCAGATGCAGGAAATATTACTTCAACAAACGATCGAGCTTTTTTAGAGTTTGATTTTACTCCAGTAGGTGATACTGTTGAGTTTCGGTTTGTTTTTGCATCGGAAGAATACACCTCATGGATAAACAGTGTTTACAACGATATTTTTGCTTTTTTTGTTAGTGGTCCGGGTATTACGGGACCGTATGCTGCTCCAGCTGCGTTTCCTAATGGAGCAATTAATGTTGCAACAGTACCGGGAACATCCACTCCAATAACCATAAGTTCAATTCATCCGGGGTTGAACAGTTCTTATTACGTTAGCAATACTTCAGGAACAAACAACGATTTTAATGGGTTTACAACAGCAATGACTATAAAATTTTATGTGCAATGCGGCGGAACTTACCATTTTAAAATCGCTATTGCCGATTGCGAAGATGATTATTTAGATACAGGAGTGTTTATTGAAGCTGGAAGTTTCTCATCAGAAACTGTTCAGGTAGATGTGGTTACTGCCACAGGAGATTCTACTATTATTGAAGGCTGTGGAGATGCAATGTTTACTTTTACCCGACCAGGATCTGTTGGTGATTACACGGTATATTATGATATCGGAGGTAATGCAATAAATGGATCTGATTATACACTTATTGCCGATAGTTTAACTATTCCTAATGGCTCGAATTCAGCTAGTTTAACTATTACTCCTTTATTAGATGGTATTACAGAAGGACAAGATACCTTAACAATTACAGCTTATACTATTAACCCTTGTGGTGATACCATTGTTTCGATAGGAGTTTTATACATTTTAGATATTCCTAGCTTGGTTATTAATGCTCCAGATATCTACACATGTGTAACTCCAACAGTAGGTTTAGTTTCTACTGTTTCTGGTTCTGCTGTCCCACCATTTACTTACGAGTGGACTAACAATGCTGGAACAATACTTGGAACAAATCCAAATTTAATAGTATCAGGAAATCAAACAGATACCTTTTATGTGAGTGTTACTGATAGCTGTAATTTGGTTACAGTTTTTGATACCGTGAATGTAGTAGTAGATAATACCATGGCAAATATTAATACATCTGGTGATACCACTTTGTATTGTGCAGGTGAGCAAATTAATTTAACAGCCTTTCCTGTCGATAGTGTTTCGATATACAATTATGGGTGGTCTACTGGGGCAAACGGTGCTGTTTTAACAGTAGCACCGACAGCAACAGTTACGTATTATGTTACAGCAACTAATTTATGTAACGGTAGTACAGATGTTGATACCATTAATGTGGTGGTAGATTATATACCAATGGCTATAACTTCAACAACACAAGATACCGTATTGGAATGTTTAGGTATAAACTACAACCTCGATTTATTTGCGGAAGTAGAAAATGGTACACTCCCTTATTCTTTTGAATGGACTGGAGGAGCAACAAGCACAGATAGTTTGTTTCAAGCAACAGTAAATGCACCAACTTCTTTTTATGTTAAAATAACCGACCATTGTAACCAGTTCGTTGAAGATACGGTTAATGTTACTTTTGCTCCTTATATTCCATTAACATTAACATCTCCAATACTAGATTCTATTTGTTCCGGGTCAGATGCTGAAATATCTGTGCGACCAAATGATGGTGTTGCTCCATACAGCTTTTTATGGAGTACAGGTGATGTAAATTCTAGTATCAGCTTTACAACATCAGGAATTGCAACAATTACAATAAATGTTGAGGTTACTGATAAGTGTTTGTATACTGCCACTTCTTCAATAGATGTTCCAGTTAAATTATGCGAGGTAATTCCAATAAATATTTTTACTCCGAATGGTGATAATAAGAACGAAACATTAAAATTTACTAACCTGGAAAATTATAAGGGTAGTGAATTATCAGTATTTAACAGATGGGGAAAAATGGTTTATTCAAGTGGTGATTACAAAAATGATTGGAATGGAGATGATCTAGATGATGGAACTTATTTTTACATTTTAAATGTAAACAATCCTGCTAAAACAATATTTAAAGGAACATTCACTTTATTAAGATAATCAAATGATGAGAAAAATTATAACAATAACAGGTTTATTATTAATTGTTGTTTCGTTAAATGCTCAGCAACTGGCACAGCCAGTAAAAATTAATAGTAAAGATATTTATGCTTTGTCATTAGTTAACGAAGAGTTTACTTCTATTGAAAATGTAAAATTAACAGAACAAGAAATAGCAAGTAGTAACAGTATGGAAGAGCGTATACAATTATTTTTGAACAAAGCTGCAACAAAAGAGTTTGATGCGATAATGACCAGAACAGGAACTTCTGCCACGTTAATCAAATACAAAAAACCAACGAGTAATGTTAATGCTAAACTAGCAGGTAACTCAACTAAAGATGTTTATTTTTTATCTATACCATTAAAAAAATACAAGCAAGTTCATTCTGTTGCGTTGGATAAAACAGATTTTATTTTATCATTTAACCAATTAGTAGAAAAGTACTTAAACCAAGCTATATCAAGCACATTTGACGGATTGTTGATTGAGAATAAACAAGTGAAATACATCGTTTATGAATAAATAAAAAATATTTTTTTAAATGAAACGCTCCAAAAGTTTAGCCTTCTTGGAGCGTTTTTTTTGTTAAGTTGTGCTAACTTAGCAGCTTTAAAAAATACACATGAGTAACAAGCCAAGCATACCAAAAGGAACAAGAGATTTTTCGCCAACCGAAATGGTTCGAAGAAACTACATTTTTGATGTGATTAAAAAGTCGTTCAAAAAATATGGTTTCCAGCAAATTGAAACCCCAGCAATGGAAAACCTAAGTACATTGGTTGGTACTGGTGGGGATGAAAGCGATAAGTTGATTTTTAAAATTTTAAACAGTGGAGATTATTTAGCTAAGGTTGATAAAGAAGCTCTTTCTTCACAGAACTCATCACTCATCACTCATCACATTTCTGAGAAAGCCCTTCACTACGATTTAACTGTTCCATTTGCTCGATATGTAGTACAAAACCAAAATGACATTACTTTTCCTTTCCGTAGGTTTCAAATACAACCCGTTTGGCGTGCCGACCGACCACAAAAAGGACGTTATCGCGAATTTTATCAATGCGATGCAGATATTATTGGCTCCGATTCGTTGTTAAACGAAGTGGATTTAATTAAAATGATTGATGATGTTTTTACCGAATTATTTCAAGGAAAATTAAACTATACCGTTTCAATAAACAATAGAAAAATACTACAAGGAATAATTGAATCTGTTGGACAACAAGATAAGTTTGAACAAATTGTTGTCGTGATTGACAAGTTTGATAAGATTAGTGTTGATGGAGTTATTAATGAGTTATATGATTTAGGTTTTGATGAAGAATCTGGTAAAAATTTAATGGATATAATAGGTTTAAAATTCGCTAGTGATAGTTTTAAAAATATCCCCAAAAATGAAGGTTTTGAATTTGCATTACTTCAATTAGAATTTTTATCAACTATAATTGGAAACATCATAAACGGTCAAAAAGGTATTGAAGAATTAGAATTCGTTTTTGAGAAATTAAAAGATTTAGGAATTAAAACTGCTAACATTAAATTCGATCCAACCCTTGCTCGTGGTTTAGGATATTATACAGGAACCATTATTGAGGTAAAAGTAGATAATTTTCCAAGCATAACCGGTGGTGGTCGTTACGATGATTTAACAGGTAAATTTGGTTTGAAAAATGTTTCGGGTGTGGGTATTTCGTTTGGTGCCGACCGTATTTATGATGTGTTGTTGGATAACAACTTGTATCCCGAATTTAAAGGCGACTCCACACAAGTGTTGTTTACTAACCAAGGTGTAGCAGATGAAAATCGATTTTTGCCCATGTTATTTCAATTAAGAGAAGCTGGCATAAACGCTGAATTGTATACCGAACAAGCAAAATGGCAAAAACAAATGATTTTTGCCGAGAAAAAAGGAATAAAAATTATAGTTTCTGCCAACGAAAAAGGCGAAACATTTATGAAAAATGTTGACTCTAACGATAAAGTTCCGTTTACCAACGTAGATGAACTCATCAGTTTTGCACATCATTCCTAATCCAAAATTCTTAATTCTTAATTACAAATGAACGTTCATTTCATCAATAAAAACTGGTTAACTCTTGATTCTATAGAAGAGATTTTAAACGGAAACATGCACCTAGCATTATCACAAGAAGCAGAAAGTGCAATTGTAAAATGCAGAACCTATTTAGATGAGAAAATTACGCGTCATAACAAACCCATTTATGGAATCAATACCGGTTTTGGTTCGTTGTGCGATACTTCAATACCGAACAACGATTTAGAAACCTTACAACGAAACTTGGTTATGTCGCACGCTTGTGGATTGGGTGATGAAGTGCCAACAGATGTGGTTCGTTTAATGTTATTATTAAAAATTCAAGGCTTAAGTTATGGCCACTCAGGTGTACAACTAATTACTGTACAACGATTAATTGATATGTACAACCACAATGTTTTCCCTGTGGTTTATGAGCAAGGTTCGTTAGGTGCTTCGGGTGATTTAGCTCCGTTGGCTCATTTAACCTTACCTATGATTGGGTTAGGAGAAGTTAATTTTGAAGGGAAAAAATATTCTGGAGCAGAAATAAATAAAAAATTTGGTTGGGAACCAATCAACCTGCAATCAAAAGAAGGCCTGGCATTGTTAAACGGAACACAGTTTATGAGCGCTTATGGTATTCATAGCTTGTTGCGTTCAAAAAAACTATCTAATTTTTCTGATTTAATAGCGGCTGTTTCATTAGATGCATACGACGGAAGAATAGAGCCTTTTAATGAGCTGATTCAAAAAATTCGTCCACACAACGGGCAATTTATTACAGCCCGAAACATTAAAAAAGTGTTAGAAGGCAGCCAAATTATTGTTCAGGAAAAAGCTCATGTTCAAGATCCATACTCATTTAGGTGTGTTCCTCAAGTTCATGGAGCTTGTAAAGATGCCATAGCTCATGCTCAAAAGGTGTTTGAAACTGAAATAAATTCGGTAACCGATAATCCCACCATTTTTCCTGATGAGGACGATGTGGTTTCGGCAGGAAACTTTCATGGTCAGCCATTGGCTATGGTGTTAGATTATTTAGGGATAGCCATTGCTGAGCTGGGAAGTATTTCTGAACGAAGAACCTATAAATTAATAGGAGGACAACGCAACTTGCCTCCATTTTTAGTTGCAAAACCAGGTTTAAACAGTGGTTTTATGATTCCACAATATGCACAAGCTTCGGTGGTAAGCCAAAACAAACAGTTGGCAACACCTTGTTCGGTAGATACCATCGACTCTTCAAACGGACAAGAAGACCACGTGAGCATGGGAGCAAATGCCGCAACCAAAGTGTTTAGGATGATTGACAATCTGGAGAAAATTCTAGGAATTGAATTAATGAATGCTGCGCAGGCATTGGAATTTAGAAAACCTTTGAAATCATCTGATATGATTGAGGAACTTATAAAAGCTTACCGTAAAGAAGTTGCTTTTGTTCAAAATGATATTGAAATGCATCCAGCCATGAAAAAAAGTATTGCATTTATTCAGCAGTATGCTAATAAAATAGGAGTAAAAGATTTTTTATAACTCTGGAAAATACAGCACATATTATCTACCGAATTCCCGGAATGGGTGCTGATAAACGTTTGTTTTCAGAAATAGAACCCATCGAAGGGTTTCAGTTTGTAGATTTAGAGTGGCAGTGGTTCCCAAAGATTAAAACATTAAAAGATTATGCAATAGAAATTGCAAAACAGATGGATACTTCTAAGCCATTTTCATTAATGGGTGTTTCCATGGGCGGCATGGTTTGTTCAGAACTTGCCGATATACTGAATCCTGATAAAGTAGTTATTATTTCGAGTGCAAAAACCAGCAAGGAATTACCGATCCAGCTTAAACGATTAAAATTTATTGGAATATCTCGATTGCTGAATGCTGAACGAATTCGATATTTAGTAGGTAATTCATCTCGTTTTTTTGGCGCTATGAATACCCAGCAACGAGAAGTATTTTATCAAATGGCAGAAAATATTAACATTGATTTTATTGTTTGGAGTATAAAAGCTATTTTGAATTGGGATAAAAAAACAGCTTCTTCAAAAATTATTCATATTCATGGGAACAAAGATTTTGTAATTCCTATCACAAATATTATCCCAACGTACCTTATTGAAAAAGGTGACCATATGATGATTTGGAATAAATCAGTACTAATAAACCAGCAATTAAGAGAGATTTTTCAATAAGCAACCAATTATAGTTTTTAATCGTTCTATTAGTGTTAAATATTTGTCGATTCGTCTAAAATTAATTGATAAAATCAACAATATTTTTTACTTTTCTAGTCAAATCGTTTAAACTTACTGTTATGAAAAAAAGATTTCAATTTCAACTTTTAATCTTGGGATTTTTCTTTTTGCTTCCTTATGTTTCTAATGCTCAATGTGGTTTTGATGTTATTAGGGGGAAAGAATTGCAAAACCCAGCTTTTGTATTGCAAGAACAAGCAAATGAAATAAAGATTAAAAATTTTATCCCACCTTCGAATGTTGCAGGTAAATTAGGAACTGTTCTGACCATTCCGGTTGTAGTACATGTACTACACAAGGGAGAAGCTGTTGGAACGGGGACAAATATTTCTGATGCACAAATTCAGAGTGGGATAGATAGATTGAATGTGGTTTATAGAGGGTTAGATCCAAATAGTCCGATTGATTTTGAAATTGAATTTGCATTAGCACAAAGAGATCCGAGTTGTAATGCAACAAGTGGAATTAATAGAATAAATGCAACCTCTGTTTCTGGTTATTCAGCTAATGGTGTTTTTCTTCAATCCATTGGTGCTGATGAAAATGAACTTAAAGATTTAAGTAAATGGCCGGAAACTGATTATTTTAATATATGGATTGTTTCTGAGATTGATGGAAATAATGGCGGATCGGGAATACAAGGGTATGCAAATTTTTACAATGGAAATGCTTATGAAGGATCTGTAATGATGTATACGGTATTTGGATACGATCCAACTAGCTCACAACCCAGTTGGCCATTAACATTTAATAGAGATAATAGTACACCAATACACGAGTTCGGGCATTATTTTCACTTGTACCATACTTTTCAGGGAGATTATGATGATACGATGTGCCCAGGAAATGATTCTTTGGGGGTAAATAGTGATGGTTGTGCCGATACTGAAGTTCATAAACGATTGACTAGTACATGTCCAACAAATAATACATGTAATGGAAATAACCCTTACGGGCTAAATACTCGTAATAATTACATGAGTTATTTCAGCTGTACAGATAGGTTAACAAATGATCAAAAAACTAGGGTTACAGCAGCTATGACGGGAACATCTATTGTTGCTTCTAAAGGAGCGATAGCTCCGGATCCTGGATATGCAGCACCTGTAGCTGTTTGCAATACAAATACTGTAACAACAAGTAATGCAGGCATAAGGAATGTTGAATTAAACGGGACTAATTTTGCATCTTTTTCATCAAGTTCCGATGGCGGAAACATAGATAACAGTGCAAGTTGTTCCAATTATTTTGAAATAGACGCATCAGTATCAAATACAATTAATGTATTGATGTATACGGTTAATTTTCAGCAACTGGGGGTTTGGATTGATTGGAATGATGATGGAGATTTCAATGATGATGCTGAACAACAACATTTATCTCAAGATATAGCAGCAGGAAGTACTGTTCCTGTTGTTATTACTTATCCAGCTACAATTCCATATGATGATTATGTAAGAATTAGATTAATTACCGATCTTGATGATAGGTATGGACCAGGTATAATTAACTCTGCATGTTACAATTCTATAGTTTATGGTCAATCGGAAGATTATGCCATTTATGTGCAACCTGCTGCTGGTTCAGCTCCAGTAGCAGATTTTAGTGGAGCACCAACAACTATTTGCGCAGGTTCTTCGGTGAGTTTTACTGATTTAAGCACCAATACCCCCATAAGCTGGAGTTGGACTTTTACAGGAGGAACACCGTCATCATCTACATTGCAAAACCCGACAATTACCTATAATGCTGCAGGAGTATATCAAGTTCAACTCACTGCTACAAATGCTTCAGGTAGTGACCTTGAAACAAAAGTGGATTATATTACAGTTAATGCAGCACCTTCAATTTCATCACAACCATCAAATAGTGTTGTTACAGAAGGAAATAATACCAGTTACAGTGTAATCGCATCTAATGCAACTGGATATCAATGGCAAGAAAATACAGGAAGTGGTTTCGGTAATATCAGTAATGGTGGTGTTTACAGTAATGCTACAACTGCAACACTGAATATTACTGGGGCAAGTCTTCCTATGAATGGATATACTTACAGATGTGTAGTTTCAGGTAATTGTGCACCTATGGCTACATCAAATTCGGCTAGCTTGACCGTAAATGCTGCAGGATCTGTTCCAGTTGCAAATTTTTCAGTAAACAAAACAACAATATGTGCTGGTGAATCCATCAATTTTACAGATTTAAGTACCAATACACCAACAAGTTGGAGTTGGGATTTTGGTGACGGAGGAATGTCATCAAGTCAAAATACAACCTATACTTATAACACACCTGGAACATATGCAGTTACCTTAACAGCGACCAATGCAAGTGGTAGCGATGATGAAGTGAAAACAAATTTGATTACGGTAAATGTTTTTGACGATGCATCTTTTAATTATAGTTCATCAACATATTGTCAAGATGGAGTTGATCCAACACCTACAATTTCAGGAACACAAGGAGGTACTTTTACTCGTTCTCCAGTTGGGTTAGCAATCAACTCAAGCACAGGAATAATTGATTTATCAGCAAGTACAACAGGGACTTATACGGTAACATATACAACAAGTGGTTTTTGTTCTGACGTTCAGAACGTACAGGTTACAATTGTTAATTGTGGCTCAACTTCACTACAACCTAAATATGCAAAGACTTATTTAGCTTATTCAGAGGTTGTGGCCTGCTATACTGTCACTAATGCAACTGAATACGAATTTGAATTTATTCCACTAGGAGGAGGCGTGCCTATCATTTATACTAGAGGAATTAATAATATTAGTTTTTTACTCGGTTGGGTGACAGGATTGATAGATAATACAACATATAATGTAAGAGTAAGAGCAAAAGTTGGAGGAGTATTTGGGAGTTATGGTATTTCCAAGAAAATAACAACACCATCAGCAAATACATCAACATCGATTATGCTTACTTATTGTGGTAAAGTATACTCAACCTACTCTGAACAATTAAATGCATATTCTGTGGCTAACGCTACTGAATATGAATTTGAATTTACTCCGACAGGAGGAGGAAGCGTTGTTAATTTTGTTCACACAGGTAATCATAGTATTTTACTCAGTTGGGCAGTAGGTCTTGTTAATAATACAACATATAATGTGAGAGTAAGAGCAAAAGTTGGAGGAGTATTTGGTAATTATGGCTCTTCATGTCAAATAACAACACCATCAGCAAGTACAACAACATCGATTATGCCTACTTATTGTGGTAAAGTATACTCAAGCTATTCTGAACAATTAAATGCATATTCTGTGGCTAACGCTACTGAATATGAATTTGAATTTACTCCAACAGGAGGAGGAAGCGTTGTTAATTTTGTTCACACAGGTAATCATAGTATTTTACTCAGTTGGGCAGTAGGTCTTGTTAATAATACAACATATAATGTGAGAGTAAGAGCAAAAGTTGGAGGAGTAT
>JBFWSH010000007.1:0-81305 GCA_050248475.1 Flavobacteriales bacterium | reverse complement strand
ACAGGAGGAGGAAGCGTTGTTAATTTTGTTCACACAGGTAATCATAGTATTTTACTCAGTTGGGCAGTAGGTCTTGTTAATAATACAACATATAATGTGAGAGTAAGAGCAAAAGTTGGAGGAGTATTTGGTAATTATGGCTCTTCATGCCAAATAACAACACCATCTAGTGCTATGATGGCTTATGAAACCACCAGAACTATTAACATGAATGAAGAGGAGTCAGTAATCGAAAATCCAACAACATTAAGTATTTATCCAAATCCAAATAGTGGTGAGCAATTGAATGTGAATTTAGAGTATTTATCTCCAAATTCAATACTTACGATAACCGATCTTTATGGAAAAGTAATTTTAACAAAAGCATTAAATACTGACCAATTGGACTATAAAGTCAATGTGAAGTTTGAAAATAAATTATCAGCAGGATTTTACCTAGTTAGTATATCTTCTGATGGAAAAACTATTACTGAAAAATTAATTGTAAGGTAATAGAAAATTAGTTTAATTTAAGCCCTCACACAATGTGAGGGCTTTTTTAATTTTATACCATGAAGTATTATTTGATAATTATAATTTTTATAACATCTTGTACCGATATGAGAAATAGTGAACAAGAAATTTTAGCAGTGATGGACGTGCAGGAAAAAGCATGGAATAATGGTAATATTGATGAATTTATGAAGGGTTACTGGAATTCAGATTCTCTTATGTTTATTGGTAAAAATGGAATCAAGTATGGTTGGAAAACGACTTTAGAAAACTATAAAAATTCTTACCCCGATAAAGCAGCAATGGGAAGATTGATTTTTAACATAGTTAAACTTGAAGTAAATAACGAATCTGCTTATATGTTAGGTGAATGGAGTTTGAAAAGAGAGTCAGATAACCCAAGAGGTTATTTTACCTTATATTGGAAAAAAATAGAAGGTAATTGGGTCATCACTATTGACCATACCAGTTAAAAATCATTTTTTCAAGCCTTCAATAATTAACAATAACCATCCTACAACTAGTAAAATTCCTCCTATTGGGGTAATTGGTCCAGCAAATTTTAAAAATTCAAGAGTAAACATGCTTTTTAGGGTTAACAAATAAATTGACCCAGAAAACAAAATGACACCAAAAAACATTAGGTTTATAGCTGTAGAAATATATTTTGATGTCGATTTTTTTATAAATAAAGCAAGTGAAACCAATAAAATAGCATGATACATCTGGTATCTTACACCTGTTTCAAAACTATTCAGTTGATTGGGTGTTAAATAGTTTTTTAACGCATGGGCACCCAATGCTCCAAAAATTACCGCCACACATCCTAGGGCGGCTCCCTTTATTAAAGTTGACTTATCCATAGTTAGTAACAATTAATTTGTTAGTAAAATTCAGCATAATTGCTTTAAAACAGAATGATAATTGACGAATTTCGAATTTGATTGTAAAAATCTAAATTCGACATGAAAAAAATACTCGTTATCGGTTCAGGAAGATCAACTTCGTCATTAATTCAATATTTACTTTTTAATGCTGAACAAGAGAATTGGTTTGTTATTATTGCTGACCAGTCAAAAGAATTGGCAATGAGAGCAGCTAATGGGAATGATAAAGCTAAAGCGATAGCGTTTGATGTAAATAACGATGAGGAGAGAAATAGGTTAATAGATGAAGCTGACATAGTAATTTCAATGTTGCCAGCTCACATGCATATTTCTGTAGCAAAAGATTGTGTAAAGTATAAAAAACATATGGTTACAGCATCTTATGTAAGTAAGGAAATGAAAGCGTTGGATAGTGAGGCAAAAACGGCAGGAGTTATTATCATGAATGAAATTGGTGTTGACCCAGGTATCGATCATCTTTCTGCGATGAGAGTTATTGATAACATTAGAGAGGAAGGTGGAAGACTGGAAGCATTTGAAACATTTACTGGTGGATTAATTGCTCCTGAAAGTGATGACAATCCTTGGAACTATAAATTTACATGGAATCCGCGTAATGTGGTTTTGGCCGGACAAGGAACAGTTAAATTTATCCAGAATGGCAAATACAAATTCATTCCTTATCACAAGTTATTCAGAAGAACGGAGATTATTGATATTGAAGGATATGGTAAATTTGAAGGATATGCCAACCGAGATTCGTTGCAATATCGTGAGGTTTATGGTTTGAAAGATATTCCAACCATGTACAGAGGAACATTGCGTAAGCCAGGTTTTTGTCGTGCTTGGGATGCTTTTGTACAACTAGGAGCTACTGATGATAGTTATATTATGGAAGGTACAGAAGGAATGACAAATAGAGATTTTATTAACTCGTTTTTGGCATATAATGAAACCGATTCAGTTGAATTGAAGTTCAAACATTATCTAAATATTCGCCAGGATGATGTTGAATTGTATGAAAAATTTGTTTGGTTAGGTATTTTTGATAGAACTGTCATTGGTTTAAAAGATGCCACTCCAGCACAAATTCTACAACATATTTTAGAACAAAAACTATCGTTATCACCGAACGATAAAGACATGATTGTGATGTGGCACCGATTTTTGTACGAGATAAATGGAGAATTTAAAGAAATTCATTCGTCGATGGTAGTAAAAGGAGACGACCAGATTTATACGGCTATGGCAAAAACTGTTGGTTTGCCTGTTGCCATTGCTACAAAAATGATTTTAAATGGAACGATAAAGACACCGGGTGTTCATATTCCTATTCAAAAAGAAATTTATGAACCTATTTTAGATGAATTAGAAAACTATGGGGTACACTTTAACGAAAAAGAAGTAACACCAAGATTTTATTAAATAAATTGTGGTAAGTGTTGAGTAATGAGTTGTGAGGAATAACTCATTACCCATCACTCACCACCCAAAAATTAAGTCATGAAAATTCTATTGGTATCTGCTACATATTTAGAGATTGAACCTTTGTTGACTCATTTTAAGTTTATTGAACAATCCAATCAAAAATTAAGAAAGTACACTTTTAAAAAAGCTCAAATTGATGTCTTGATACCGGGAGTTGGAATGACTTCTACAGCTTATTGGTTAGGAAAAACACTAAACAATACCTTGTATGATTATACTATTAATTTAGGGCTTGCTGGTACTTTTGATGACACTATTCAACTTGGAGAAGTGGTGAATGTCACGTCTGATAGAATAGCAGAATTGGGTGCTGAAGATGGGGAAAAGTTCTTATCCTTAATTGATATGGATTTAATTGAGGATGAAGATTTTTCGTTGCTTAATGGAGCAATGGTGAATTCCATTTCTATAGACACAAAATCCATTCAATTATTAAAAAAAGTGTCGGCCATTACAGTAAATACTACTCATGGAGAAGAAGGCTCTATTGAAAAAATAAAAGAGCTGTTCAATCCACAAATTGAAAGTATGGAAGGAGCTGCTTTTTTTTATGCCAGTTTGTTAGAAGGCATAACCTGTTTGCAATTACGAGCCATTTCTAATAGGGTAGAAAAAAGAAACAAAGCGAATTGGGACATTCAATTGGCAGTAAAAAATCTTACAGAGGCAAGCTTAAAACTGCTCAATGAACTTTAAAGTTCATCATAAATAATTTGATTAAGTTTGTATCAAACAAACAAAATGAAATTTCTTTCAATTGTACTTATTGCATTTACTTTACTGATTTTTAGTAAACAAACTTATGCTCAAGGGTGTAGCGATGCAGGAGTTTGCTCAGTAGGTTCGTTGGGTTTAGCTCAGTTTAAGTATGAAAAATTACCAATTGATAAAGTTAAATTAGAAGAAATTGAAGAACAAGATGTTGAAGAATACACATCAGATTTTAAGGCAAAAAAAACGGCGAAAGATTCTATTGCAATAACTACTCGAACAGAGCAAAGAGATACCATTGTACGAAATAAATTAGCACCTGAATCAGCTGCTTTTAATAATTCAGATTCATTAATCAGTAAAGATAATTTGCTTGCTCAATCCATGTTTCAATCGCCAAAATATGTAATCATGTATTCGGAATCGTATGGTTTAGGTGATCAATCAACATCTATAGTAACGAGCCAAATTGAAGCAACGGTTACAGTATTATCGAAAAAATTGTATGCACAGGTAAAACTTCCCTATGTTTTTGCAAGTGGCAATTTAGGTAGCGCCAATGGAGCGGGAGATTTAACCATGAGTTTAAGTTATGTTGCATTAAATAAAAAGAAAACCAATTTGAGTTTTGTGGGTGGTGTAAAAATACCAACGGGCAATTCCGATTTATCTAACAACAAGAAGCCGTTACCGATGGTTTACCAACCGAGTTTAGGAACTACCGATGCTTTGTTTGGCTTTAATTACCGTTACAGCAAATGGGATTTTACCGTGGGCTACCAACACTCGTTTAACGCAAATAAAAATGGCTATTTACATACCTTGGTTGCTGAAGACAAAACGTATAATGGCTATTTTGAATCGAAAAACATAAAACGTGCAGATGATGGAGTGTTTAGAATTAACCGCAGTTATGCCATTAAAAAAGTAACGGCAAGTACAGGATTACTGTTTATTTATCATTTAGCTAACGATAAGTACGACGATGTTTTGGGCAATAGAGTTACATCAAAAGGCTCTCAAGGATTAACGTTGAACTTAAACTTTTCGAGTATAATACCTCTTTCTAAAAAAACAGATTTGGTATTGATTTTTGCTGCTCCAGTTAAAACTCGTGATGCCCGACCTGATGGTTTAACACGTGAGTTTGTTGTATCGGCAGGGTTGAGATTTAATATTTTCTAATCAATAAAAATGATTGGACTTTTTCTGCCAGTACTTAATCAAGAAAAAACCAAACAACATACCCCCTAAATGGGCAAAATGAGCTACATTATCATCTGCTCGGTCAGCCACTCCAGAATATAACTCAATAGCACCATAACCAATTACAAACCATTTGGCTTTAATAGGGATAGGGGGAAAAAGTAACATCAATTCGGTATTCGGAAACAACATACCAAAAGCCAATAAAACACCAAACACACTACCAGAAGCGCCAACCGTATTTGAATTGATTAAGAAAATGAATTTTAAAAAGTTATCATCTGTCACTAAATCTTGTCGACCCATACCACTATTGATTATCTCAAGACCATGGTTTAAACCATAATCTATTGCTTCAGGAGAAAGAATGTCATACAAAGGTATTAGCCGAATATATGCAACCAACAATTGAATTAGCCCGGCACCAATACCCGTAATCATGTAATAAATTAAAAATCGTTTACTGCCCCATACACTTTCGAGAACTTTACCAAACATCCATACAGCAAACATGTTAAAAAATAAATGGGTAATGTTAAAGCTGTGCATAAACATATAAGTAACCAGCTGATGAGGGTAAAAAGCCTCACTTTTCCAGTAATGTAACCCAAAATAATCGGTTAAATCAATACCTTGTCCACCTAGCATTAACATAGCTAAATACATCAAAACATTAATAATAAGTAGGTTTTTTACAACTGGTGGAGTATCTCTAAACATATTAAATATTAGTAATTAAATTGCTTATTTAAATCTTCTAAATTTAAGGTGATGACAATAGGTTTTCCGTTTTGTAAACTATATGGCATTTCGCAAGCAAACAAGTCGTCAATTAATTTGCTCATTTCCTCTTCTGATAAATATATCCCTGATTTTATTGAAGCACTTTTGGCTAACGATGAAGCCAATTTTTCTTTTTTATCAATCTTAATTTCGCTAGAGCTTGATTTAAGTTGTTCCAGCAATTTTTCTAGTGTTAATTTTATCGGTAAATCCTGTAGCTCTGATGGTACTGCTGAAATTACAAACGAACTTCGTCCGACTTTATCTAATACAAAACCCAAATCTTGTATATCGTGTTTAATTTCCAATAACAATTCTGCATCTGCTGAAGTAAAATCAACTGTTTCAGGAAACAAGAGTTGTTGACTCATGCTTTTTTTAGAAGATAAACTGCTTAAAAATTGTTCGAATAAAATACGCTCATGAGCACGTTGTTGGTCAATAATTAGAAACCCCGATTTCAACTGTGTAAAAATATATTTTTTGTGCAGTTGTACCAAAGTTTTCTTGTTGTCAGTTTCAGTTTCATCCCAGTTCGATAAAATGGTTTGATCGGGAGTTGTTTCTTGTTTCTTATTACTTTCAATTATGGTTGAAGTATTTACTTCAAAATCCTGATACAGTTTATCCCAATTTTTATCTGTTTTTTTAGGTGCAGGTTTTTGATGAAACTGTTGTTTTACCTCGTCCAGTTTAAATGGATTGTAATTCGGATTAACTTTTATAGTTGGTGCTTTAACAGGATCAGTCGATTTAAAAATTGGAATGTTAAAACTCGATTCTTGTTCAAAATCAAGTGTAGGGGAAATGTTGTTTTTTCCTAAACCTTGTTTTACTGCTGTTCTGATGATGGCATAAATAGACCTTTCATCTTCAAACTTAATTTCTGTTTTGGTAGGATGAATGTTGATATCAATTTTTGTAGGATCAATCTCCAATTTTAAAAAGTACGAAGGAAATTGATCTTTGCTCAATAACTGGTCGAAAGCACTTTGAACAGCATGGTTTAGGTAGGCGTTCTTGATAAATCGATTGTTTACAAAAAAGAACTGTTCACCTCTGGTTTTCTTAGCAAATTCGGGCTTAGTAACAAAACCTTCAATACTCACAATGTCAGTCGATTCGGTTACAGGAACTAATTTTTGATTGTATTTATCGCCAAACACACTAACAATTCGTTGACGAAAAGAACCTTTATTTAAATTGAAAACCTCATTACCGTTATTGTACATCGAAAAAGCAATTTCGGGGTGTACCAATGCTACACGCTGAAATTCATCTATAATATGCTTAATTTCTATAGGATTCGATTTCAAAAAATTACGTCGTGCCGGAACGTTGAAAAACAAATTTTTGATAGAAAACGAGGTGCCTTTTGCACAAGAACAATGTTCTTGTTCTTTTACTTCACTTCCTTCAATTGAAATAAAAGTACCCAGTTCTTTGCCACTCTGTTTGGTTTTAAGTTCTACCTGAGCAATTGCAGCAATCGAAGCTAATGCTTCGCCTCTAAATCCTTTAGTTCGTATATTAAATAAATCATCGGCGTTTTTGATTTTTGAAGTGGCATGTCGTTCAAAACTCAACCTAGCATCGGTTTCTGACATGCCTATTCCATCATCGATAACTTGAATCAGTGTTTTCCCAGCATCTTTTATTACCAAGGATATACTTTCAGCACCAGCATCAATAGCATTTTCAAGCAATTCTTTTACAGCACTTGAGGGTCGTTGAATAACCTCGCCTGCCGCTATTTGATTAGCTACTGAATCGGGCAATAGATGGATAATATCTGACACTATGTTTATAGGTAAAAAAATTAAAACTGATGTTCAAAATTACAATAAACAATACTTAAAACATCAATATTTTATCAATAGTTTATCACTACTTCATTAACAAACCATGTTAACTATTTAACTAACTTTGTGTTTTAATAAATCAAATGACCAAAAGAGTATACAAAAAAAAAGGAGATACCAATAGGCAATCGGTTTTAACTGTAACTGAACCTATGCATTTACTCAATTTTTTAATTTTAAAAATTAAAGACAAGAGTAGAACTAAGATTAAAGCCTTGTTGGCTCATAAACAAATTAAAGTTGGTAACAATATCAGTACCCAATTTGATCATGAGCTGGTTGTTGGAGATAAAGTAACAGTTAGCTGGGATGGTCCATTTAAAAAAGTAATTTATCAAGGGCTAACGATAGTGTTTGAGGACGATAGCATTATTGTTATCAACAAACGGGCAGGACTATTATCGGTTGGTACAGCAAAAGAACGTAAAACTACTGCTTATCGTATTGTTCAAGACCATATTCAACAACAAGACCCATCTGCACATTTGTTTGTCGTTCATCGTTTAGATAGAGATGCTTCAGGTTTGATGGTTTTTGCAAAAACACGAGCAGCTTATCAAGAATTAATAGATACTTGGAATTCAACAGCTCCTAAACGAAAATATTTAGTGGTTACTCAAGGTACAATGGAAAAAGATGAAGATACGATTTCTTCGTTTTTGAAAGAAAGTAAGGCTTTGATTGTGTATTCTGGAACCAACCCAAAAGATGCTCGTAAAGGAGTGAGTCATTACAGTGTGGTTAAGAAAAATGAATATTACACCTTGTTGGAAGCTTGGCAAGAAACTGAACATAAGCATCAGTTAAGAGCACAGTTTAATGCATTAAAACATCCTATTATTGGTGATAAGAAATATGGTGCAACTGAAAACCCTTTGGGTAGAATGGCTTTTCACGCAAAGGTATTAACGTTTAACCACCCTATAACGCACAAAGAAGTTACTTTCGAAACCAAAGTACCTGACGATTTTTTGATGATTTTTAGACAAAAATATTATTCAAATTAGAGTGTCGACCCGATTAAATAAATACATCAGTTCTACTGGTTTCTGCTCACGTAGAGAAGCCGACAAACTAATTGAGCAAAAAAAAGTTACCATTAACGGACAAATAGCTGTGATGGGAGTTCAAGTGCAAGATGGCGATAAGGTTATGGTTAATGGTAAACTGATTAGTCCGCCCGATAATAAATTTGTTTACATTATGCTAAACAAACCAGTTGGTATAACCTGTACCACCGAATTGCAAATACAAGGTAACATTATTGATTTTGTAAACCACCCAGAGCGTATTTTTCCTATTGGGCGATTGGATAAACCCTCGCAGGGATTAATTTTACTGACCAACGATGGGGATATTGTAAACAAAATTTTACGAGCCAGAAACAATCACGAAAAAGAATATGTGGTAACTACCCGACAACCCATAACTGGCGATTTTATTCAAAAAATGGGGGAGGGAGTGCCTATTTTAGATACCGTTACCAAAAAATGTAAGGTGGAACAGTTGAACCGATTTACCTTTAAAATTATTTTAACTCAGGGCTTAAACCGACAGATACGTAGAATGTGCGAACATTTTGAGTTTGATGTGGTAAAACTGGAGCGTACCCGAATAATGAATTTAACCCTTAAAAATTTACCCATTGGGCAATGGCGCGATTTAACCAAGCAAGAGTTAAGTGAGTTAAATGCCATGATTGACAATTCCATTAAAACGGAAGAAGCTTCGAGGTAATTTGTTATATTTGATTTTACCTAAAATGTGAAAAATTGTAAAGATTAAAAATTATCGGAATATTTAAAAGACATATAAAATCAACTATTTTCCTTATACTCTATGGGTTTTGGTGGGGTTTGTTAGTTAAGTTTTTTACATCAGGAGCGTCTAATTACCCTGAATCATGTGGTGCAGCAAATGGAGTATTAGTGATTTTGACATTTTTGATAATGGCAATTTATTTTGTGATATTATTAATTTTAGCAATATTAAAAGAAGGACAAAATAGAAGAGATTTTTTATTTTTTATGGGTATAATTTTTATACCACTAATAATTCTCATAATTTATCTGACAATTATTAGATGAAGTTTAGAGTACATCACTTTGTTTTGTAAACCTCACTAACGTTCGTACAAATTATCGTTCAGCATGACATGAAGTAAAAACTCACCACTCACTTCCCATCACCCATCACCCTCCACTCATCACCCAAACTAATCTTTCCCTTTCTCCTTCAACAAAGGCACAAATCGGAAAACACCTAAATCTTCAGAAGTAAAATTAGAAGCATCTTTTTTAAGTATTTTTTTCATGATTTGGTCTTTACCTTCACCAACAGGTATTACCATCATACCACCAACTTTAAGTTGAGATAGTAAATCTTCAGGTATAAAAGGTGCACCAGCTGTAACAATTATTTTATCGAAAGGAGCATAAGTGGGTAAACCCGCATATCCATCGCCATAAAACAATTTAGCGGAGGTATAGCCAATTGAAGGCAAAAAATCTTTAGTACGGTCGAACAATGCTTTTTGGCGTTCAATAGAAAAAACCTTAACACCCATTTCCAACAATACAGCCGTTTGGTAACCCGAACCCGTACCAATTTCCAATACTTTATCGGTTGGTTTCAAGTCTAACAATTGTGTTTGAAAAGCTACGGTATACGGTTGCGATATGGTTTGCCCAGATCCTATAGGGAAAGGCTTGTCTTCATAAGCGTATTTATGAAAAGCAGTATCGGGGATAAACAAATGACGAGGAACTTTTTCTATCGCTTTTAACACTTTTGTATTGGTAATTCCTTTTTCAGCAACAATATCAGCCAATTGTTTTCTCAATCCTTTATGTCTGTAGGTATCTAACACTATCTAAATATTTTTTTACAAATAAAAGCAGATAAAAACCAATAATGAAATGGCTCAAAAGCTTCTTATTAAAATAGCAGTGTTAATAATAATGTTTTAGACCAAAATAACCGAAATTATTAAGCACTACATTTGTTTAAAAAATTAACATATGTTAAAAATAGGTGTAATAGGAGCAGGTCATTTAGGTAAAATTCATATCAGGTTGCTAAAAGAAATTGAGCAATTTGAATTGGTTGGTTTTTTTGATTTGGATGAAGAAAATCGAAAAAAAGTGGAGCAAGATTTTGGTGTAAAAGCTTTTGCCGACATGGACGAATTAATTGACTTGGTTGACGCAGTCGATATTGTAACACCAACATTGGCTCATTTCGATTGTGCTTCAAAAGCATTAAAACTATCGAAACACGTTTTTATCGAAAAGCCTATTACCAATACGGTTGATGAGGCAAAACAATTGATTTATTTATCGGAAGAAGCTAATGTTAAAGTTCAGGTTGGTCATGTAGAACGATTCAACCCAGCATTTACATCGGCGTTGCCTTATATCAATAATCCTATGTTTATTGAAACACACCGATTAGCACAGTTTAATCCGCGAGGAACAGATGTTCCAGTGGTATTGGACTTAATGATACACGATATCGATATTGTGTTGAGTGTAGTAAAATCGAACATTAAAAAAATAAATGCAAGTGGCGTAGCAGTGGTTAGTGATACTCCTGATATTGCCAATGCCCGAATAGAATTTGACAACGGTTGTGTGGCCAACTTAACTGCAAGCAGAATTTCGTTAAAAAATATGCGTAAAACACGTATGTTTCAGCGTGATGCGTATGTTTCGGTTGATTTTTTAGAAAAACAAGCAGAAGTAGTTAAGTTAAAAAATGTAGAGGGAGACCCAGACCCACTTTCAGTTACTCTTGATTTAGGAAATGGTAAAGGAAAAAAACAAATTTATTTCGATAAACCTAAAATAATTGAAGTAAATGCAATAAAGGAAGAACTAACTCAATTTGCACTTTCGATTATTGAAAATACTACCCCTTTGGTAACAATTCACGATGGTTACAAAGCTCTTGATGTGGCACATAAAATTGTCGAAAAATTAAAAATTTCATTGTCGTTAATAGAAGATTAATACATTTGCACAATATTTAATTTGAATCCGCGTTTGGGAGAGATATTATAAAACATTGCGCAACGTAAAAAATTACATTTTAGTATTCGTAATCTTATTTGGTTTCAATTCATGCTCAAAAGATGAGCTTGAAGCGACTATTCCATCGTATATTTCTATAGATAAATTTACCATTTCAACTAACTATTCAACACAAGGAACCAGCTCATCAAACATTACTGATGCTTGGGTTTATATTGATAATGATTTGGTTGGAATTTTTGAGTTACCTGCTAAATTTCCAGTTCTAAAAGAAGGTAATGTTAAAATTGATGTATATCCTGGTATAAAAGAAAATGGAATAAGTGAACGTAGGTCTAAATATGTTTTTTACAATGTTTATTCCGAACAAATTACGCTCAAAAAAGGAGAAATATTAAATCTTGTACCAATTACAACATATACTTCTAGTACAAATTTTTACTGGATGGAAGACTTTGAATCGGCAAGCTTGCCTTTCAGTTATAGTGCTATTTCAGATACTGTTGTCTACAAAACCAATAGTGATGTTTTTGAAGGGTTTTATTCAGGTAAAGTATCTATGATTCCAGGGATGGATTTTTTCGAATGTTATACTCAAGCATTTACTACAATACCACGTAATAAGACCGTTTTTTTAGAATTGAATTTTAAATGCAATCAACCTGTTTTGGTTGGTTTGTATGCCGATAGCGACCAAGTAGGGGTGTTTTATTTAAATACCACTTCTACTTGGAAAAAAATATATTTGAATTTTACTGAGCCTATCAAAACACGTTCAAATGCAAGCCAATATAAAATATTTTTCGGGTTCCAATCAAAAGTAGACTATCCCGAATTTGCATTTGATAACCTCAAAATAGTACATCTTTAATGAATAAAAAATTACATACATTAAAATATATTTTTATTGATGTATTAGCAGCTATAATTAGCTGGTCGTTGTTTTTTGTTTTTAGAAAAAAATACATCGAACCCATTAAATTTGGATACGATATTGATGTTGTTTTTGATGATAATTTTTTTATTGCCCTTTTAGTAATCCCCCTGTTTTGGCTTACCATTTATGCTGTTTCAGGTACATATAAAAACATTTACCGTAAATCAAGGCTAAAAGAGTTCGGACAAACCTTTTTAGCATCATTAGTAGGTTCATTGGTTTTATTTTTTGTAATCATTCTAGACGATGAGATTGCTACTTATAAGCAATATTATTTATCCTATATTACGTTGTTTTCTACCCATTTTTTGGTAACAGAATTGTTTCGATTAATTCTGACAACGCATACAGGTAAACGAATTAAGAATCGAAAAATTGGATTTAACACCTTAATTATTGGTTCTAACCAAAACGCTTTAGAGTTATTTCATGAAATAAACAATCAAAAGTATTCTTTTGGTAATAACATTATTGGTTTTACCCATGTAAACGAAGCTAACGAAATTTCAAAGTTATCCGATTTTTTACCTCATTTAGGTAATTGTGTTGATTTGAGAAAAACCATTGAAGATAACAAAATAGAAGAAGTTATTATTGCCATAGAATCATCAGAACACAAAAGTCTTGGTAATATTATTACAGTATTAGAAGGTTTACCAGTTATTATAAAAATTATTCCAGATATGTACGATATTTTAGCTGGATCGGTTAAAATGACTTCTATTTTTGGAACCCCTCTTATTGTAATTACTAAAGAAATAATGCCTACCTGGCAGCAATCGGTAAAACGTATAATTGACATATTTGCATCACTTTTTGTATTGGTTATTTTTTCTCCATTATATCTCATAACAGCAGTTATTGTAAAGGCAACATCTAAAGGACCTGCTTTTTTTTCTCAGGAGAGGATTGGAATACACGGTAAACCTTTTATGATTCATAAATTTAGGTCAATGACTGTTGATGCTGAAAAAGACGGACCAGCTCTGTCGAGTCAAAAAGATATGAGAATAACAAATTTTGGACGTTTTATGCGTAAAGTACGCTTGGATGAAATACCACAATTTTATAATGTGCTTATTGGTGACATGAGTTTAGTTGGACCAAGACCAGAGCGACAATTTTTTATAGACCAGATTGTACTAGAAGCTCCCCATTATTACCATTTATTAAAAGTTCGTCCAGGAATTACTTCTTGGGGTCAAGTTAAGTATGGTTATGCCGAAAATGTAAAACAAATGGTGGAACGCTTAAAATTTGATATCATATACATCGAAAACATGTCGTTGTTAGTTGATTTCAAAATATTGATTTATACCGTAATGATAGTTCTAAAAGGAACAGGGAAGTAAATTTTTCTAGATGAAATTTTTTATTACAGTATTGTTCTCATTAGTATTGTTTTCTTGTACTGAAGAAATAGCAAGAATTGACTTAACAAAGCAAGAACAACAATCCATATCAATCGAGTGTGAAAAACATCGTCAAGTTGATTTTTATTTGGATTGCGACGTTGAGTTTAAGGATTATCCAGAAATGGTGCTCGATTTTGAATTTTATAAAGGCAACGAACAACTTTTAAAAGGAGGATTAGACCCGTTAAATTGTTCTTCATTAGAAAATGAAATCAAAACACTAAATAATGGAATTACGCATTGGAAATTTTACGGAAAATTAGAGGGTAACTTTGTTCCGCCAAGCGATACTATTTTTACAATCTATCCCACATTAATTAAAAACAATGCCCCTGATTTTAAAATCCGTAAATTCGATTTGGTATTTGTGAGGTAACTTTTGGACAGAAATCGACGAAACTTTAAACTTTCTGAACTTTTAATGTTAACTTCGCAATTGTTAAATTAGAATTATTAAAAATTAAAATACAATACTATGAGTTATGATGTAATTGTTGTTGGAAGTGGACCTGGTGGCTACGTTGCTGCAATCAGAGCTTCGCAATTAGGTTTAAAAACAGCTGTAATCGAAAAAGCAGAATTAGGCGGTATATGTTTAAATTGGGGATGTATTCCAACTAAGGCACTATTAAAAAGTGCAAACGTTTTTGAGTACATCAATCACGCAGCAGATTACGGAATTACAATTAAAGGAGCTGATGCAGATTTTCCAGCAATAGTTAAAAGAAGCAGAGAAGTTGCTGCTGGTATGAGTAATGGGATTCAGTTTTTAATGAAAAAAAATAAAATTGATGTTATCAAAGGTACAGCAACTCTTAAAAAAGGACAAAAAGTAAGTGTTGAAGGTGATGATAAAAAAGTTACTGAGTACGAAGGCAAACACATCATTATTGCAACAGGGGCTCGTTCAAGAGTGTTGCCAAATTTACCTCAAGATGGTAAAAAAATAATTGGATACAGAGAAGCATTGGTTTTACCTAAATTACCTAAAAAAATGGTAGTTGTAGGTTCAGGTGCTATCGGTTCTGAATTTGCATATTTCTACAATGCGATGGGTGTTGAGGTTACTTTAATCGAGTTTTTACCAAACATTGTTCCTTTAGAAGATGAAGAAGTTTCTAAACAATTAGAGCGTTCGTTTAAAAAGGCAGGAATTAATGTAATGACCAATTCATCTGTTGAAAGTGTTGATACAAAAGGCTCTGGTTGTAAGGTATTGGTGAAAACCAAAAAAGGTGATGAAACTATTGATTGTGATGTAGTTTTATCAGCTGTTGGAATTAAAAGAAACATTGAAAACATTGGTTTAGAGGAAGTTGGTATTGTTGTAGACAAAGATATTATTGTAACCAACGATTTCTACCAAACAAACATACCAGGTTATTACGCTATTGGTGATGTAACTAAAGGACATGCTTTAGCACACGTAGCTTCAGCTGAAGGTATTATTTGTGTTGAGAAAATTGCTGGAATGCATGTTGATGCGTTGGATTATGGAAACATTCCAGGTTGTACTTATTGTTCACCAGAAGTTGCTTCTGTAGGTATGACAGAAAAAATGGCGGTAGAAAAAGGTTATGAAATTAAAGTAGGTAAATTCCCATTTTCAGCATCAGGTAAAGCAAGTGCCGCTGGACATAAAGATGGTTTTGTAAAACTTATTTTTGATGCTAAATATGGTGAATTATTAGGTGGTCATTTAATTGGTGCTAATGTTACTGAAATGGTTGCTGAATTAGTAGCTATTCGCAAACTAGAAACTACAGGACACGAATTGATTAAAACTGTTCATCCTCACCCAACCATGAGCGAAGCTATCATGGAAGCAGCAGCGGCAGCTTACGGTGAAGTTATTCATATGTAATATAGGGAAACTGAAAATAAAAAAGTCCCTTTATCCATTTGGGTAGAGGGATTTTTGTTTAAACTTGCTACAGTTAGTTGTAAAATATATGTGTGGAATAGTAGGAATCATTTCTCAAAATAAAGAGGAGCTTAGCAAGATAGGTGCCGCCACACAAACCTTGTCAAAAAGAGGTCCAGACAATCAAAGCATACAGCTTTTTGAGGGGTTGGCTTTAGGTCATGCTCGACTTTCAATTATTGATACAACGGAAGCTGCTAACCAACCATTCACGGATGTCAGCGAACGATACACCATTGTTTTTAATGGTGAAATTTTTAATTTCAAAGAACTTAAAGAAGATTTAATAAAGCAAGGTGTAACGTTTAAAACCAATAGCGACACAGAAGTATTATTGTATTTATACATCAAACATCACGATAGATGTTTGGAAATGCTCAACGGTTTTTTTGCATTTGCCATTTTCGATAAACAGAGCAAATCCTTGTTTGCTGCTCGTGACCGAATGGGGATAAAACCACTTTTGTATTATTTTGATGGAGCTACTTTTATTTTTGCATCAGAATTAAAAGCTATTGTAAAATTTAAAATCGACAAAACAATTGATAGCACGAGTTTGTTTAACTATTTACAATTCAACTACATTCCAACACACGATTCTATTTTTAAACAAGTTAAAAAACTCCAACCAGCTCATTTTATTTTTGTTTCTGATATTTCAAGCACAATTACTGTTTTGGAAACCCAATATTATTCAATTCCAACTGAGGAAATAAAACCTTCTTCAAGCAATTACGAAAAAGCGAAAACGGAGCTAGTTAATTTATTGGAAGACTCCGTTCAAAGAAGATTAATTTCTGATGTGCCTATTGGTACTTTTTTGAGTGGAGGGGTTGATTCTTCTGTAATTAGTTTATTGGCAAAACGACATAAATCCGATTTAGAAACATTTTCGATTGGTTTTAAAGATGAACCTTTTTTTGATGAAACGAAATATGCAACTGCTGTGGCAAAAAAAATTGGAAGTAATCATCATTGTTTTTCGCTCACCAATAACGATTTATATGAACATTTAAACAATATTTTAGATTATATCGACGAGCCTTTTGCTGATTCATCTGCCATAGCAGTTTACTTGTTGAGTAAATACACCAAACAATATGTTACTGTAGCTTTGTCTGGCGATGGTGCTGATGAGATTTTTTCTGGGTATAACAAGCATGCAGCAGAATTTAAAGTTAGAAATAGTGGTGTTAAAGAAGCATTGATTAAAGGCGGATATCCGATATGGAAAATGCTACCTAAATCGAGAAATAATGCTATTACTAATGCAAATAGACAGTTGTATAAATTTAGTCAAGGAGCTAAATTATCGAATAAAGAACGCTATTGGTTATGGGCATCCATACAACCTGAAAAAGTTGTAGAAGAATTGTTGTCCGGTAATTTTAATCAGCAAGATTACCGTTTAAGAAAAGAACTACTTTTAAAACCAATAAACGATAAAGGTGGCTTTACTGATGTTTTATTAACCGATACAAAAATGGTATTGGTTAACGATATGTTGCGAAAAGTAGATGCTATGAGCATGGCAAATAGCTTAGAAGTGAGAACACCTTTTTTAGATTATAGAGTGGTAAATTTTGCTTTTTCATTACCTGTTGAATTTAAAATAAATGGGCAGATGAAAAAAAGAATTTTGCAAGACGCTTTTAGAAACGATTTACCTGAAGAAGTTTACAATCGTCCAAAACATGGATTTGAAGTGCCCTTACTATCATGGTTTAAGAACGAATTAAAATTAACTATTGAGGATGATTTGTTGGGTGATAATTTTATTCAAGAACAAGGAGTTTTTAATTTATTAGCGATAAAACAATTGAAAAAACAACTTTTTTCTCAAAACCCTAATGATAGCGGAGCAACCATTTGGGCAATAATTGTGTTTAATACTTGGTGGAAAAAGTATATGATGAACTAAATGGTAGAGAAGAAAAAAATAAAAGTACTCCGTATTATTAATCGGTTTAATCTAGGTGGACCTACCTTTAATGCTGCTTATTTAACCAAATATCTGAGTGATGATTTCGAGACATTGTTGGTTGGAGGGGATAAAGATGATACAGAAGAAAGTTCAACATTTATCTTAGATCAACTAGGCCTTAATCCAATTATTATCCCTGAAATGCGGAGAGATATTGGTATGAAAGAAGATAAAATAGCTTATGAGAAACTGAAGCAAATTATCAAAGAATTCAAACCAGATATTGTTCATACTCATGCGTCAAAAGCTGGTACTTTAGGCAGATTGGCAGCTTCTAAGTGTAATGTTTCAGTAATCGTACATACTTTTCATGGGCATGTTTTTCATTCGTATTTTGGAAAAACTAAAACCATGTTGTTTAAAACCATTGAACGTTATTTGGCAAGAAAGTCTACAGCAATAATTGCAATTAGTGATATTCAAAAAAATGAGCTTTCGACTGAGCATAAAATCTGCAGAAAGAATAAAATTAAAGTAATTCCTCTTGGATTTGATTTATCAAGATTTCAAGAGAACATCAAGGAAAAACGAAAATCGTTTAGAGCATTTTATAAAATAGAAGATGATGAAATTGCTATTGGAATTATTGGGCGGTTGGTACCAATTAAAAACCATAAGTTGTTTATTGATGCAATTAAATTAGTAAAACCTAAAACAGAAAAAAGGATTCGTGTTTTTATAATTGGTGATGGAGAAGAAAAAGAAAATTTGATTAGTTATTGCCAGAATTTAAACATCAATTTTGTTGAATATACTAAAAGAAACGAACAGGCATTGATCACATTTACTTCATGGATTAAAGATGTAGATTGGGCAAATTCAGGTCTTGATATAATTGCTTTATCATCATTAAATGAAGGAACTCCAGTTAGTTTAATTGAAGCTCAAGCATCAAACAAACCAATTGTGACGACTAATGTTGGCGGTGTAGAAAATGTAGTTGTCCCAAATGAAACAGCTTTTGTTGTTCCTTCAAATGATTTACAACAATTTTCCGAAGCACTCTTTAACCTTGTAAATAATGATAAATTAAGAGATAACATGAGCTCAAAAGGTTGGATTCATGTAAAAGACAAATTTCATTACACCAGATTAGTCAACGATATGGAAAACCTTTACGTATCTTTACTAAACAACACTAAATAAATTGTACTTATTAAACAAGTTTTTAATAGATTTGTTAAATTATAAAGATTTGATATGAAATTGAATAAATTAAGAGGTTTACTTGTTGTCGTAATAGCGGTTTCGATTTACGCTTGTAATGTTAATCCTAGTATTATGATGAAAGCGAAAAAGGATTATAATTATGAATCAGGTCCAAATGATTCTACTATACAATATACAATTAAACCGAGCGATATATTAGATTTTCAACTTTATACCAATGAAGGTACTCGGTTGATTGATTTAACAGCAATTTCTAATGCAGAAAACCGATTACAAGGAGTTACGACTACAAACTTATTGGTGGAGTTCGATGGTAATTGTAAATTTCCTGTGATTGGAAGAATAAATTTAAAAGATAAAACGATTAAAGAAGCTGTTGTAATGCTTCAAGAAGAGTATTCAAAATTCTATATTAAACCCTTTGTTCTTTTAAAAGTAATAAATAGAAGAGTTACAGTTTTTACAGGTATTGGTAAAGCTCAAGTAGTGCCTTTAAATAATGAATATACCACAATTTTTGAAGTTTTAGGTGCTGCCGGAGGATTATTAAAGGAAAGTAAGGCTCATAAAGTAAAATTAATTAGAGGAGATTTAAGGAATCCAAAAGTGTATTTGTTTGACTTCAGCAAAATAGAAGGAATTAAAGATGCAGGATTTACAATCCAAGCAAATGATATTATTTATGTTGAACCAAGAAAAAATACTGTAATAGAAGCTGTTAGAGATTTGGCTCCTGTAGTTGGTATTATTACAAGTACACTTACTTTGATAATTGTAATTAATAATTTGAGTAAATAGTTATTAATGAGGGAGGAAAACGAATACAATAAAAAGAGTGAGGCTATATCTAATTTTAATACAGAATTAGATGTTATACTTTTGCTTCAGCTTTTTAAGAGAAATTTGTTTTTGTTTATTGCTATTATTGTTACTTGTGCTGTTATAGCTTTCTTTTACTTACGCTATACAGTTCCTTTGTATCAATCTCAATTAATATTGCAAGTAGGCTCTAAAAATACTGCGGACCAGGTTTTAAAAGTTGATAATTTTCAAGAACAAGAAGATGTTGCAAAAGACGTTGAATTACTAAAGTCTAAGTTTTTGTTAAAAAGGGCATTGTTAACTCTGCCTTTAGATGTTAGTTATTATAATGAAGGTAAGTTTTTGACATTTGAGCTGTACAGAAATTCTCCAGTGAGAGTAGAATACCTTATTAAGGATTCAAGTATTTTAGGTGTTCCACATTATATTGAATTAACTAACAACAAAAAATTTAAATTATTAGAGAATGAAATACCTATCGGAGAATTTTCCGAAGGAGAAAAAATTCAAACAAACAAGCTTGAAATAGTTATCTTTTTTAATAATTATGAAGAGGCTAAACTGTCGCAGTCTGATATTAAAAATACAAAGTTATTTTTTACAATAAATAATATTGAGCAACTTACAAATTCTTATATCTCAAGGTTAAACGTTTATCCATTAAATCCACTTGCAAAAACGATAAACTTGTCTTTTCAAGATAATAATGCTGTTAAAACTGCAGATATCTTGACGGCATTGGCAAATGAATATATCGTGTATGATATTGAAGAGAGGAGTAAAAGTTCTAAAAAAGTAATAGAGTTTTTAGATGATCAGTTAGATAAGTATTACAATAAAGTTAAAATATCTGAGAACAGTATTGAGGAATTTCAAAAAACCAATAAACTGTCAGATATTGATAAATTCTCGTCACTTTATGTTGAAAGAGTAAATAAACTTGAAAATCAGTTGATAGATTTTGATTTGCAGAAAAACGTATTAGTCGAAATTAATAATTCTTTAAAAGGAAAAACAAAAGAAATCAATGTTTATAATCTTTTACCTATTCTTTCAGGTACAGAATATGAAACACGGATTACATCATTAATAACGGATTTACAAGGCTTGTTGGTGCAGCGACAACAAATGTTAACTGAAGCAACAAAGGAAAGTGAATTGTTAAAATTACATGATCAACAAATTGAAATACAAAAACAAGTGTTGTTTAAATCAATTTCCTCTCTCGTAGAGAAACTTAGTTACAGAAGACAGGAGATTGTAAGAAAAATTGAAGAAATTCAAGGTAAGTATTTAAATGTTCCAGCAAAAGAACTTCAATATGCTAGACTTCAACGAGTTCTATCTATTGACGAGAAGTTCTTTACTCTGATAATGGAAAGAAGGACAGAATATTCAATTTCCGAAGCTGGATTTGTTCCTCAACATACTATATTAGATAAGGCGGTAGTACCTGGAGTTCCTTTTTCACCCAATAAAAAAATTATTATTATTACAGGGATACTTTTAGGAGTTGTTATTAGTTTAGTGATTTTAATTTTAAAATATATTTTAAAAAATACTATCAGCACTATTGATGAAATAACTAAGCATGCGAACTCTGCTGTGGGTGTTTTAGGATCCATTCCAATTTACAGTAGAGAAATTCCAATTTCACAGTTAGTAATTAACAGAGATCCAAAATCTATTATATCGGAGTCGTTTAGATCAATAAGAACTAACCTTCAGTTTATTTCAAATTTTGAGGGTAAGAAAGTAATGGCTATAACATCAACTATTTCGGGTGAAGGAAAGACATTCTGTACATTGAATTTAGGTGGTATAATTGCAATGTCTGGAAAAAAAGTTATAATTCTTGACTTGGATATGCGTAAACCTAAAATTCACAAAGGATTTGGAGTGAGTAATCAACATGGGATGAGTACAATTTTAATTGATAAGGATGTTATCAAAGATTGTATACACCATAGTGAATTAGAAAACTTAGATTTTATCACATCAGGACCAATACCTCCAAATCCATCAGAATTAATTATTAGTGGAAAACTAGATGAGGTAGTTGAAGAGTTAAAAAAATATTACGATTTAGTAATTTTAGACAATCCTCCAATTGGTTTAGTATCAGATGCTATGGAAATGCTTAAAAAGGTAGATTATCCTATCTATATTTTTAAAAGCGAATACTCCAGAAAGAATTTCATTAATAATTTGAATAAATTAATTGTTGAGAATGGTATTAAAAAACTATCTATTATATTAAATGGGGTCGATTTTACTAATAAGTATTACAGTTATGGGTATAATTATAACTACAGCTATGGTAATAAAGATGGTTACTATTATGATGATACTAAGAAAGAAAAATTACTGAAACGAATTTTACAAAGAAAAAAGAAGAATTGATGGAATTTGTGTCGACCGATTTTGAAGGTTTAGTTATTATAAAACCGAAAGTGTTTAAAGATGAGAGAGGTTATTTTTTTGAATCTTTTAATAAGAATAAATTTATAAAAAATGCTATAAATATTGAATTTGTTCAAGATAATCAATCCAAATCTGATAAAAATGTTTTGAGGGGATTACATTTTCAGATTCCTCCATTTACACAAGGAAAATTAATTCAGGTAATTAAAGGAGCTGTATTAGATGTAGTTGTTGATATTCGTAAAAACTCTAAGACCTATGCAAAATCTTTTAAAATAGAGTTGTCTGAAGATAATAAGAAAATGCTATATGTTCCAGAAGGATTCGCTCATGGATTTCTTACCCTTCAAAATGAAACAATTTTTTCATACAAATGCACCAATTTTTATAATAAAGAATCGGAAAGAAGTTTATTATGGAATGACAAGTTACTTAATATTGATTGGGGAGTAAACAATCCTATTTTGTCTGAAAAAGATAAGCTTGCAGAACCTTTCAACTCATTTATTAGCCCCTTTTAATATGGAAATGTTATCATGGAAACATATTATATTTTTTCTAGGTACGATTGTATTTTCATTTTTAATAAATCATATCTTATTAAAGTTTGTCAGGACTTTAGGTATTAGAAATCAGAACGAAACAACAATTAGATGGAGTGAGCAGGTTAAACCGGCTTTAGGAGGTTTGAGTTTTTACATTGTGTTTTTATTGTCAATTACATTACATCCATTCATTTTTTCATATAGTGCTTCGACAATTGATTTTCAATTTACCGGTGTTATTGGAGCTATCTCTTTAGGATTCTTAATGGGATTGGCAGATGATGCATATAATACTAAACCATTATTAAAATTAATTACTCAAATCTCTTGTGGTGTTATTCTGATTTATTCGGGGACATACATTTCTGTTTTTGATACTCACGTATTAAATTATGGTTTAACTATACTCTGGGTAGTTGGTTTAATGAATTCGATTAATATGTTGGATAATATGGATGGTATTACAACTTCTATATCGCTAATAATAACCTTTACTATTTTTATATTGATGTTGTCAAATCAAGAATTTGAAACCATTTCTATGACAGTTGTTATTGGATTACTAGGAACTCTTTTTGCGTTTCTGTATTTTAATTGGAATCCTTCTAAAATGTTTATGGGTGATACTGGTAGCCAGTATTTAGGAGTATTACTTGCAGCCTTGAGTATTAATTATTTATGGAATCCAGTTACAACATCTGAATTTTCTATTTCACGCCAGTTTTTGATACCTATTTTAACATTTATTGTCCCTATCGTAGATACATTAACTGTTGTAATTAAAAGAGTTGGAAATGGAAAATCACCTTTTATTGGAGGTAAAGATCATACCACTCATCACTTATCTTATTTAGGATTAACAGAAAAACAAGTAGCAATTATTACGGCTTTAATCTCCATTGTTTCTTCAAGTATGGTAATTTACTTAATTTCATCTATTAAAGAATGGAATCATATTTATACCATAATTTTTTCGGGATATTTCTTATTAGTATTTATAACTTTGTTTGTTATATCAAAAAAGAACATCGATAAATCAAAATAGGAAATTAATGTTGGGTTTAGAAGAAGAATTTATTGAAGTTGAAGGGGCAAAAGTCCATAATCTAAAAAACATATCGGTTAAAATACCTCGTAATCAATTGGTTGTTATTACAGGGTTAAGTGGTAGTGGAAAATCTTCATTAGCATTTGATACCATTTATGCAGAGGGTCAACGCAGGTATTTGGAAACATTCTCAGCATATGCTCGCCAATTTTTAGGTAATATGGATCGCCCTGAAGTGGATAAGATTAGTGGTTTAAGCCCAGTCATTTCCATTGAACAAAAAACAATTAGTAAAAATCCTCGTTCTACAGTTGGTACAATAACAGAAGTTTACGATTTTTTTAGGTTGTTATTTGCTCGTGCTTCAAATGCATATTCCTATAATACTGGAGAGTTAATGATAAAGTATTCTTCAACACAAATAATTGATTTGATTTTTGAAAAATACAACGATAAAAAAATACTGATATTATCTCCGTTGGTTAAAGGTAGGAAAGGACATTACAAAGAATTATTTCAACAAATTATTAAACAAGGGTTTATTAAAGCACGAGTTGATGGAGAAATTATAAATGTAACTTCAGGTTACCATTTAGATAGGTATAAAATGCACGATATTGAGGTTGTTGTTGATCAACTTAAAGTACATAAAGAAGATAATAAAAGAATTACGGATTCTGTTGATATTGCTTTTAAACATAGCAATGGATCTGTTATGATATATGATGTTGAGACCAACCAGTATGTTTTATTGAGTAAAAATCTAATGTGCCCAACCACAGGAATTTCATATGATGATCCAGCGCCTAATCTTTTTTCATTTAACTCTCCTTATGGAGCATGTAAAAAATGTAATGGCTTAGGTGAGATTTCTGAAATTGATTTAAAAAAGATTATTCCAAACGTAAACTCTACGATAAAAAAAGGAGGAATAGTTCCTTTAGGTGAATACAAGAGTAATTGGACATTTCGGCAAATTGAAGCAATAGGAGCAAAACTGGGGTTTACAATAAATACTCCGTTAAAAGATTTATCTGAGGAAGCTATAGATTTTTTATTAAATGGTTCAACAGAACCAATTTCTGTCTCTCAAAATATTTCTGGAATCTCAACCGAATACAGCATTGAATTTGAAGGGATAATTAATATTATAAATAAGCAATTCGAAGAAAACAATTCTAGAACTGTTGCTCGATGGGCTGAAAGTTTTATGAACAAGGTAAAATGTTCTTTATGCGAAGGTTCAAGACTAAAAAGAGAAGCATTGTTTTTTAAGATAGAGAATAAAAGTATTGCTGAAATATCTGAAATGGATATTGCTACCTTGTACCAATGGTCAAGTAATGTTTACGCAACATTATCACCCAATCAACAAGTGATTGCAAAAGAGGTTCTAAAAGAAATTAATTCAAGATTGAAATTTTTGTTGGATGTAGGATTAGATTACCTCTCGATTAATAGGAGTTCTAAAACACTTTCTGGAGGAGAGGCACAACGTATCCGTTTAGCTACTCAAATAGGCTCCCAATTGGTAAATGTACTTTATATTTTGGATGAGCCAAGTATTGGTTTGCACCAGCGTGATAATCAGAAATTAATACAATCATTAAAAGAATTGCGTGATATTGGGAATTCTATTATTGTTGTAGAACACGACAAAGAGATAATGCTTGAGTCTGATTACATTATTGATATTGGACCAAAAGCAGGTATTCATGGCGGAGAGATAATGTGTGCGAACACCCCTAAGAATATTCTGAAAGATAATTCTGAAACAGCCAACTATTTAAACGGTAAATTATCAATACAAGTACCAGTAATAAGACGAAAAGGTAATGGTAATTATTTGCATTTATTGGGTGCAACAGGTAACAATCTAAAAAACGTTGATTTAAAAATCCCACTTGGGAAATTGGTTTGTGTTACTGGTGTTTCGGGTAGTGGAAAATCTACACTAATTAATGAAACGTTGTATCCTATTTTGAATAAATACATTTACAATGGAGTAAAGAAACCATTACCATATAAAGAGATTAAAGGGTTAGAACATATTGATAAAGTTATTGATATTGACCAGTCTCCAATAGGGAGAACGCCTCGATCAAACCCTGCAACATATACTTCAGTATTTACTGATATAAGAACTCTATTTAGTGGATTGCCAGAAGCACAAATTCGAGGATATAAACCTGGTCGTTTTTCGTTCAATGTAAAAGGAGGAAGATGCGAAACTTGTCAGGGTGCTGGTGTAAAAACTATCGAAATGAACTTTTTGCCTGATGTTTACGTAGAGTGTGATGAGTGTTATGGTAAAAGATATAATAGGGAAACTTTAGAGGTTAGGTTTAAAGGGAAATCGATTAGTGATGTGCTAAACATGACAATTTCAGAAGCTCTTGGATTTTTTGAAAACATTCCATCGATAAGTCAAAAAATAGTAGCTTTGGAAAAGGTAGGTTTGGGTTATTTGCATTTAGGACAGCCATCTACAACATTATCCGGAGGTGAAGCTCAGCGCGTTAAATTAGCCACTGAATTATCAAAAAAACAGACAGGAAATACCTTCTATGTTCTAGATGAACCTTCAACAGGGTTACACTTTGAAGATATTAGAATTTTATTGGAAGTAATAAATAGATTGGTTGATGCTGGTAATTCAGTATTAATTATTGAACATAATATGGATATTATTAAAGTAGCTGATTACATTATTGATATTGGACCAGACGGGGGTTCAAAAGGAGGAAATATTGTTGTGGAAGGTACTCCAGAAGAGATAATAAAAAATAAAGAAAGTTATACAGCTAAATATTTAATGCAAGAACTAAATTCATAAATATGGAAAATGAGAGAATAAAAGAACGTTTTAGAGATAAAGATTGGAGTGAGATTAAATCAAATGATTCGTGGGCTATTTTTAAAATGATGGGTGAATTAGTTGAAGGTTTTGAAAAGTTAGGGAAAATTGGACCGTGTGTTTCTATTTTTGGTTCGGCTAGAACTAAACCAGATTCAAAGTATTATAAAGTAGGTCAGGAAATAGGATTTCAACTTTCTCAAAAAGGATATGGAATTATTACTGGAGGAGGACCTGGAATAATGGAAGCAGCTAATAAAGGAGCTTTTGAAGCAAAAGGAAAGTCGGTTGGGTTAAATATTGATTTGCCTTTTGAACAATTTAGCAACCCTTATATTGACAACGATAAGCTCATTAATTTTGATTATTTTTTTGTTAGAAAAGTAATGTTTGTGAAGTATGCACAAGGGTTTGTTGTTTTACCAGGGGGGTTTGGAACATTTGACGAACTTTTTGAAGCAATAACATTAGTTCAAACAAAAAAAGTTGGTAAGTTTCCAATAGTGTTGGTTGGCAAAGCGTATTGGGGAGGCTTAATAGAGTGGATAAAAACAACAGTATCGGAAGAAAAAAATATTAGTCCAGAAGATATTGATTTGTTTGCACTTGTTGATACTGCTGAGGAGGCTGTAAAAGTGATTGACGATTTTTATGGAAAGTATTTATTGAAACCAAATTTTTAGGTTATTAACAAATCTTAGTTTATAAATCTTTTTTCGACTAATACCAATTACATTGTTATTATTATAGATTTGTTTTCGACTAATAGTTATTAACAGTTGTTAATATCATGTAATAAATTAGATTTGTATCAAAAAATAAATTATTTTTATTGCGATATTCACTAACAAACTATGGTAATATGATAAAAATTAATACTTTTTTACCTTTTCTTTTTGTTCTAGGTTTAGTAACTGTTGGTTATGGACAAAAAAAATCCTCCTCTCAACACATCCCTTCAATTGGGGGGCATGTTGGCGTACTTTCATATTTGGGTGATGTAAAAGGATCACAAGGATCTACTGTTTATACCTATTGGAGGCCTGGATTTGGGTTTTACCTGGAAAAGAAAATAGGTGGAATTTTTGGGGTAAGTGTAAATGGATTGTTTGGTAAAATTTCAAAAAGTCAATTGGATGAGGCGGTATTTCAAAATTTTGAAACTTCAGTAATGAATTTTGATTTAAACGTTTTGTTTGATTTCGATAATGGAAAAATAATTAATAGATCTTCATTATTCTCACCATATTTCTCAGCGGGATTTGGTTATTTATCCTTTGATCCAAAAGGTGATTTAAAAAATAAATATGGGAATTATTTTCATTGGACAGATGGTACTTTAAGGGATATTGATCAAAATACCCCAGGTTCAGATACTTTATCTACAATTGTTATTCGTGATTATACTTATGAATCGTCATTAAAAGATAGCACTAATAATTATTCTAAAACTACATTTACAATTCCTCTTAGATTTGGCCTAAAGTTTAAATTAGCACCAAATTTAGATGCTAGGATTGGAGTGGCATATATTTTAACTTTTACCGATTATCTTGACAATGTTAAAGGGGGAGGAAATGATAATATGATCTATACTTCATTTGGTTTACAATATAATTTTGCTGCTTCAGAAAGCGACGATAAATATAAAGATTTTGATTTTTCTAAATTAGATAAAATTGATACCGATGAAGATGGTGTAAAAGATGATGATGACATGTGCCAAAATACTCCAAAAGGAGTAAAGGTTGATGGTAGAGGATGTCCTTTAGATGGTGATAAAGATGGTGTTCCGGATTATTTAGATAAAGAATTAAATACTTTAGCAGGAAAAATTGTTAATTCTGACGGTGTTACTTTAACTGATGAAATGATAGAAGCTCGAGAAAGCATGAAAGATTCTGTTCAAACAGAAAGAAGAGTATTTAAAGCTGATGACTTATCTACTGCTGAACTTGATGCCATTCAAAAAGAATATGAACAAGCAAACAAAACCGCTATTACTCCAGTTACAATTCCTGAAAAATATAAAATACTCGATTTAGATAAGGACAATTATATATCTGCAAAAGAAGTAACCAATGCAATTGACCAGTTTTTTGATGGCGAAAATAATTTAACCGCTAAAGATTTACATCAATTGATTGATTTTTACTTTGAGCAGTAGCAATTTAAAATAACTATGATAAAATACTTAATTCTTTTTATCCACTTAATCGGATTATCAATTTACCAACTATTTTTTGGAGATGTAACAGCCACCCAAAAAATTCCTGATAAAATAAAAGCTGGAGAGGAAGTTACAGTTGAAGTAGTTATAACAAAAGAAGATGTATCAGGTTTTGCTAAGTTCCAACAAACTTTGCCCAAAGGATTCACTGTAGAGGTCGTTGATGCAAAAGGAGCAACATTCTCATTTAAAGAAGATGTTGTTAAATTTATTTGGATGGCGTTGCCAGCAGATAAAGAATTTACTATTTCCTATAAGATTAAGTCTACACAGGATTTATCTGGTTCATTCTCAATTGGAGGTAAATTTTCATATATTTCTGATAATGAAAGGAAGAATATAGATATCCCAGAATCATCAATAAGTATTGTTAAAGAAGAAGAAATTGTTGAAGAAGTTAAAGAAGACCCTAAAACAACTATTTCGGAAGTTGAATCAAAGACTGAGGAGCCGGTTGTAGAAATAAAAGAACCTTCTGCCACAATAACTCCAGCTAAAGTTGAAATTAAAACTTTAAGATCTATTGAAAAATTGGGAGAAAAATTTAAAGTTACTTTAAAGATCAATCAATCAAATTTAGAAGGATTCGCAAAGTTTACGGATGTAATTCCGAATGGGTTTGTTGCTGTTGCCGATAATGCGGAAGGTGGTATTTTTTCGTTTAAAGATAATGAAGCTAAGATTCTTTGGATGGCTGCACCTAAGAAAAGTGAATTTACTGTTTCGTATTTTATTGAACCAAATTCAGATGCAACTGATGGTACTTTTGATGTGAGTGGATATATTTCTTATCTAGAGAACGATGTAACTCAGAAATATACAATTAATTCTACTGAATTTAGTTATATGAAACAATTAGTGGCTGTGGAAGAAAGTCCTAAAACCGAACCTGTAATTGAGGAGTCAGTTGTCGAATCAAAAAAAACCGAACCTGTAAAAGATAATAAAATTACACCGGTAGCAACTTCAACACCTTCAGGAGAAAAAGGTGTAACATACAAAATTCAAGTGGGAGCAGGACACCAGAACGTGTCAAAAAACTATTTTGCTTCTAAATTTAATCTTGAAGATGCTGTATCTGTTGAATCTCACGATGGTTGGATCAAATATATAGTTGGTAAATATAACGAGTATAAACAGGCTAGAGATAAAAGAAACGAGGTAAGAAATAATATTAAAAATGCTTTTGTCACGGCATATAATCAAGGTAAAAGAATCACTGTTCAAGAAGCTTTGATGATTTCTAACCAAAAATGGTATCAATAATTAACAATTATTGTATCTTTATATTACTTTTATCGTATACCAGTCGTTGATTAACTTTTGAATGAATAGCAAATTTTTTTTAGTAGTTCTCGTTTTTTTCTTGTCATGTTCAGTTGTATCTGGGCAGGGTAGCGATTCTGTTCAAACTAAAAAAGAAGTTCCCAAACAAAATTTTTATTCCCCGTCTGTTGGTTTGGGCGTGGGTATGTTTAAGTTTTATGGAGATATACTGCAAGCTGGTAGAGGAAGTGCCCTGATAAGTAATATAGGATACGATTTACATGTAAAACAGCAATTAAATTCGTTTTTAACAGCTAAATTCTATGTCTTGTTTGGGTCATTGAGTGCGAATGAGCATTCTGCAGAAAGAAACTTGAATTTTAAATCTAAAATTACAACAGGTGGTTTTGCTTTGATGTATAATTTCGATCACATTTTACCAAAAGAGAGAATTATAAACCCATTTATTTCATTAGGAGTTGAATCTGTTGAATTTCATTCAAAAACAGACTTGTATGATGAGTATGGTAATAAATACAATTATTGGTCTGATGGTTCTATAAGAAATTTACCTGAAAATGACCCTAATGCGATGGATGCCATTATTATTCAACGTGATTATACTTATGAGACTGATTTGCGTGAAATGAATTATGATGGTAAAGGTAAATATCCTGAGAGAACATTTGCTATTCCTGTTGGTGTGGGTGCTCAAATGCATTTAACTAAAAATATTGATTTTACAGTTGGTACGACTCTGCACTTTACATTTAGTGATTTAATCGACAATGTTTCATCCAATAGTGAGGGGGAAAGAATAGGTACACTGAAAGCAAACAGTTCTTCCGATAAATTTTTAATGAGTTCAATAGCTATTAGTTATAATTTTCAAAATCACAAAAAGGATCCAAATGTTAAAGAATTTGATGAATTTATTGATTACATGGCGTATGATAATGGGGATGAAGATGGTGATGGTGTGATTGATTTTATTGATGAATGTCCATGGACTCCACCTGGAGTTGAGGTTGATGAGAAAGGTTGTCCTTTGGATAAAGATGGTGACTTTGTACCTAATTATAAAGACGATGAATTAGAGTCAAGACCTGATGTCCCTGTTTCTCAACAAGGTGTTGAACTCACTGATGAAATGATTTATGAAGCATACTTAAAATATGTTGATTCCACAGGTATGTTTGCAGATACTGAGAATAGATTAATATCTTCACAAAAAAGACCAAAGAAAAATTATAGGGTACAAGTAGGCTCATTTACAGAAGCAATTGACGCAGAACTTGTTGATAAATTTTTAAGTATTCCTGATGTCGAAATTAAAGTCTTTGGAGACTCATTAACTGTTATTGCAGTTGGTAATTATGATAATCTTCCAGAAGCGTTAAAAAGAAAGATGCAACTGACTAAAGATGGCTTTGATGCTGCAATTGTGGTTACTCAAGAGAAAGATGGAACATTGAAATCTGTTGGTGATGAGGCTAATAATATGGCTATTGAAGGAGGTGCCAGTACAGAGGTTAATTCTAACGAATTATTGTTTAGGGTTCAATTAGGGGCATTCTCTAAAAAATTACCACCTAATAGCTTTAATGGGCTGAAAAATATTATTGAAATAAAGGCAGACGATGGATTGTATAAATATTTATACAATGGTTCTTATAAAACAATGCAAGAGGCTGCTGATAAAAAATTAGATTTAGCATTAACTTATAGTGTTAAAGATGCCTTTATAGTAGCCTATAAAGATGGAAAACGCATACCTTTAAATGCTGCTGGTGTTAATACGACACAAGTTGAAACAGATATTAAAGAGCATAAAACAGTTAACTATGATAAATCTAACATCAAGTTTAAAGTTCAAATAGGAATTTATAAAAACCAATTACCAACCGAAGTATTAACTAAATTTATGGAGTTAGGTAATGTGGAACAAAAAACTGTTGAAAATGGCTTGACAAGATATTCTTCTGGAGATTTTAAAACATTAGAAGAAGCAGAGAACTATAAACAGGAACTTATCGATAAAGGTTTAGGAGGTGCTTTCGTAATATCACTTCATAATGAAGAGTTGATACCTATCAGTAAAGCACAAGAAATTTTAGAAAAATAACTAATTTATTCTAATTCTCTGTTGGCGATATAGTTTTCCCATTTAGCTAAAACTAAATTCATATCTTCAGGTAGTTCTGAGTTAAATTGCATCCATTTATTGGTTGTAGGATGAGTAAACCCTAATGTTTTAGCATGTAATGCATGACGTGGAATAATGTCAAAGCAATTGGAGATAAACTGTTTATATTTTGTAAATGAAGTTCCTTTTAAGATTTTATCTCCTCCATACTCATTATCATTAAATAAGTTATGCCCAATATGCTGCATGTGCACCCTTATTTGATGAGTTCTACCTGTTTCTAATTTACATTCTATCAGTGTAACATAACCAAATCGTTTAAGAACTTTATAGTGTGTAACAGCATGTTTTCCATAATCTCCTTCAGGAAATACATCCATTACTTTTCTGTTTTTTAAACTTCTAGCAACATTTCCTATAACTGTTCCTTCTTCTTCTTCAAAGTCACCCCAAACCAAAGCATTGTAGCGCCTTTCTGTTGTTCTTTCAAAAAACTGATTTGCCAGATGAGTCATAGCTTGTTCTGTTTTAGCTATAACCATAATACCAGTTGTGTTTTTATCTAGTCTATGAACTAAACCAGGTCTATTATTCATGTTACTGTTTGGAAGATTGTTGAAATGATAAATTAATCCATTGACCAAAGTTCCAGTATAATTTCCATATCCTGGATGAACAACTAAACCAGCTTGTTTATTAATAACGAGTACTTCATCATCTTCATAAACTATATCAAGAGGAATGTTTTCGGGTATCAGTTCAATTTCTCTTGGTGGATAAGGTAAAACAATCGATATTTCATCAAAAGGTTTTACCTTGTAGTTTGATTTTACAGGTTTTTTATTTACCAAGATATTTCCTGCTGTTGCCGCTACTTGTATCTTATTCCTGGAAGTATTTGCAATTCTGTCCATCAGGAATTTATCTATACGTAAAAATTCTTGCCCTTTATCAGCAGTAAACCTATAGTGTTCAAAAAATTCTTGTTCCTCGTCTAAATTTTCATCTTCAACAAAATCTTGCAAAATATTATTATTTGGATATTATTATTTTTTCAATTTGAGATTGATTCTCATTAGAAAGTTTAACCAGGTAAATCCCATTGGAAAGATTACATAAATTTAAAGATGAGTAATATCCTTTCGGAAATTCCATTACTTTTTTACCAAACAAATCAAATACGATTATCGAATTTAATGTGGAAGGGTTAGTTAAATAAAATGTTCCATTACTTGGATTAGGGTAAATACGGGTGTTCTTACTATCAGTAATAAATTCATTTACGTTAACAACCACATCATCATATTTAAAAACTGGTCGTATCATTAATGTTCCATTATAACTAGAGTTTTCCCATACACCTTCGGCATTATAAAATACCTTACTAATGTTATCATTATTAAGGTCATAGCCAACAGTTAAATAATCTTCGGTAATATTTTCATACCCAAAGTAATATGTTCCAGCATTTAGGTAGATAGGATAATCAAGGTTATATTTTAGAAATTCATTAGTAAAGGAATAGATAGGGCTATAATAACCTGTTTGTTCATAAATCACAATTTCCGGATTTAGGCTTGACCATATTTTTAGCTTAAATGTTTTTGCGCTATGGTTAAATGTAACAGGGTTAAAATAAAAATCCAAAGCAATTAAGGTATCGCTTCTTTTAATATAAAACTGGTTAGCTAACTTTGAATTAATTCCCAAAACACCATATCCTGCTTCAGCACTACCATCATCATAAGCATAATAATTTCCAAAAACCTGATAAGAATAAACTGTATCGTTTTGCTGATTAAAATCAATAACACTATTTAAATCAAAATAGTTTTTTATCTGAAAAACTTTGGTTTTTGATGTATCGACAGGAAAATAAAAATCATTTAAAGGTAAATCATAAACAGCTTGGGGTTCGATTAAACTAGAATATGCAGCTACATTTTTAGAAGAAGTTGTACTTGGGTAAGTTTCGATAACTGCTCCAGCGCCATTGTCTTCTATAACCTGATATTTATAAAACACTGCGTAATTAGAATTATGGTTGTTTTTATATTCCACATTAATGGCTGTTGCCATATTACTTATGGAATCTAGCTTATAATGTGTATATGGTATGGCAGTATAACCATTTAACATATTGTAAAAATCACCTGTAAAAGCAACATCATTAAGAGCTGTATCAGCATGATTTCGGGAATCATTTAAGTAGACATAATCCAAGTGCCAGTGATCAACATTTCCTGATAATGTAGCATAATTAATGAACCTAAATTGAAAGCTATCATTGTGAAATGAAGTATCAACAGCAATCATTACCTTATTAAAAGGCGCAAGTGCAGAACCAGGAACAGCCCATTTTCTGATCCAAGTACTGTCAGATTTTCTAAAAAATTCTAAACGTAAACTATCCTTTGTCTCGGGCTGATTACCAATACCTTGTGGTTGATAATAAAAACTTAAAAACACACTATCAGTTATTACAGATAGATCGATAACTTTTGAAGTTAAATAATCTGCTAAACCATAAGAAGTTGGGTTTAAAAAATTATACGGGTATCCAGTGGAATCTAAGCCGTCGAATGTTGCAACTCCATAGGTAGGAGGGTTGACAGGGTAACTAGAATTGATATAAACATTATTGTTTATCCATTTTGAGGCATCTGGATAAAAATGTTGTTGGGAAAAATCGTCAATAAAAGGAAGTGATAAAGCTTTTTTTGAAATAGCATTGTTTTTAAAAATGGCAAAATTCTCTTTTGTTGCTGACTGGATAATTAATTTTTTATTGAAACCTAAGTCCACCAATGTATCTTTTTGAGCATGGCTTGCTAAAAAAGATACAAACAGCAAAAAGGTTAAAAATTTATTCATTGAATTTTTTTATTGTAAATTTAATGAATCCACTAATACTGGCGGATTATAACTAATTTTTGAAGGGTCGTTGGTAAACCAAACATCAACCGATGCTCCCATATTAATTACATTATTGCTGCTTCTGTTAGGCAATTGTTTATACACTTTAGCTGAAATTGAATCAGCTTTGGTTTTACAATCCTCAAAAATTTCTGCACCGATATTTAAAAAAGTTTCTTGTAACATTGAAATAGCTTCCTCTCTCGATAAATTAATTAAATAAGGAACTAGAACTTGTTCATTACTCGTTCCACTTCCTAATGTTAAATTTATGGTTGAACCTTTTGCAATCATATCCTCTGGAAAAACTTGTTTACCTTTTACACTCATTTTCACTACACAGTTTAAACATTCAGATGGAATATAATCTAATCTGCCAATTTTCAAACCATAACTTTCTAGTTTTGCAACAGCTAGTCGTTGAGACATATCTACAACATCAGGCAAACTAATTTTAGGAGGAATTACTTTTGAAATGGTAACATAAATGGTTCTGTTTTCTTTAACCAAATCATTTCCTTCAGGTGACTGATCTAAAACAACACCTTTTTCAGCTTTTTCAACATAAACAGAATCTAAAATTTCGAATTTCAAATTTTTATCAGCCAACATTGCTTCTATTTCTGTAACAGTCATGCCATTTAACGACGGAACAGTAATAGTTTGTCCGTTATGGGTATACCCATCAATATACTTTAACAATAACCAGATAGATATTGAAACTACAATAATGGCTAAAACCACATGAATCAAAAACTGTTTACTGAATAAAAATTTTAACATGAAATGGTATTGCAAAATATAATAACGTAAGGCAAATATATTAATTATATAAGGAGTAAACTTTAAAAATGAAAAATTGATGACTGATAATTGGTAATTGATAATTAACTTCGCACCCTCATGATTTCGAATAAAAAAGTGTCATTATATACCTTAGGTTGTAAACTGAATTTTTCAGAAACTTCATCAATTGCACGAATGTTTGAAGAAGAAGGATTTGCAAGAGTTGAATTTAATGAAACTCCAGATGTTTATGTAATCAATACGTGTTCTGTTACGGAAAATGCTGATAAAAAATGTAAACAACTGGTAAATAAAGCATTAAAGATTAACCCTGATGCATTTATTGCTATTATAGGATGTTATGCTCAGCTTAAACCAGAAGAAATTGCTAAAATTCATGGTGTCGATTTGGTTTTAGGAGCATCTGAAAAGTTTAAAATTGTAGAGCATTTTTCAACTATTCAAAAAGAAGAAAAAGCTGTAATTCATGCTTCAAAAATAAAAGAAGTGAATGAGTTTGTTCCGTCATACTCTAAAGGAGATAGAACACGTTCATTTTTAAAGATTCAAGATGGATGTGATTATTTTTGTACTTTTTGTACTATTCCTTTGGCACGGGGTAAAAGTAGAAACGATAGTATTGAAGAAACACTAAAAGTTGCTTATGAAGTTGCAAAAACAGATGTTCATGAAGTAGTTTTAACAGGAGTTAATATTGGCGATTTTGGGCAAGGCGACGATGAAAATTTTTTCAAATTAATAAAACAGTTGGATGGAGTTGATGGAATTGAAAGATTCAGAATTTCATCAATTGAACCGAATTTACTGACCAATGAGATTATTTCGTTTGTGAGTCAGTCTAACAAATTTATGCCTCATTTTCATATTCCACTTCAATCGGGATCAAACAAAATTTTGACATTGATGAGAAGAAAATATTTAAAAGAATTGTATGTGGACAGAGTTACTCAAATTAAAAAATTAATGCCACACGCTTGTATAGGAGTTGATGTTATTGTCGGATTTCCAGGTGAAACAGAAGAAGATTTTTTAGAAACCTATCAATTTTTGAATGAATTGCCTGTTTCCTATTTACACGTATTTACTTATTCCGAACGACAAAATACTACTGCAAATAAAATGACTGAAGTTGTTCCAAAACAAGAGAGAAGTAAACGTAGTAAGATGTTACATATTTTATCAGAAAAAAAACGTCGACACTTTTATTCAGAGCATATTGGAGCAACTTATAATGTATTGTTTGAAAGTGAAAATCATGATGGTTTTTTAAATGGGTTTACCGAGAATTATATTAAAGTTAAAGTACCTTACAATGTTTCATTGGAAAATACAATTCAAACCATGAAACTTTCTCATGTTGATGGAGAAGGAATTATTGAAGGCGATTTAATTGTGCAAAAAGATAATGATGCTATCATTATAAAAAACTAAAATACTATAAACAAACAATTAAAGTATGTTTCCATTTTTATCAGATTTAATCAATTACCTTTTTGGAACCAGCTTGGTTTTACCATTTCCAATGTTTGGATTTATGGTGGCTATTGCGTTTGTTGCTGCAAATCAGTTTTTTGTTTTTGAAATGAAGCGAAAAGAACAGTTGGGTTTGTTATTCCCTATTGAAGAACCAGTAATTAAAGGTGCAAAAGCTAGTTTGATGGAGTTAGCCAGTAATGCTGTTTTTGGTTTTGTTATTGGTTTCAAAATTCTAGAAGCAGTTCTAAATTATGATGATTTAGCTGCTAATCCACAAACATTTATTTTATCAGCACGAGGAAATTGGATGGGTGGAATAGCTCTTGCTACCATTATGGTCTATCTAAAATATAGAGAAGCGGAAAAAAATAAGTTGCCTGAACCAAAAACTGTTTTGGAAAAAGTTCACCCTTATCAATTGGTTGGAACTATGACTTTTATTGCCGCAATTGGTGGTATCTTGGGTGCAAAAATTTTCGATATGGTCGAAGACTTACCTCGATTAATTGCTCATCCTATTGATACCATTTTATCAGGTAGTGGTTTAAGCATTTATGGTGGTTTAATTGTAGGGGGAGGTTCAGTTCTTTTTTATGCCAAGAAAAAAGGATTAAAACCGTTACATGTTGTTGATGCTTGCGCTCCCGCATTGTTATTAGCTTATGCAATTGGTCGTGTTGGTTGTCAGCTTTCTGGAGATGGTGATTGGGGAATGCCTAACGACGCTCCAATGCCAGGATGGTTGAGTTTTTTACCAGAATGGATCTGGGCATTTGATTATCCTGGTAACGTATTAGGTATTAATTTAAAAGAAGATTTTACACAAATGGGTTTGGTAAGTGTAACGGGTAAGGCATGGCCAACTCCTTTCTACGAAACAATTATGGCATTAATAGCCTTCGGAATATTATGGTTGTCACGAAAAAAAATTCATGTAGCAGGTGTCATGACATCACTATACTTAATTCTAAACGGTGTTGAACGATTTTTTATAGAGAAAATTAGAATAAATCCTGATTACAATATTTTAGGGATAGAGGCTACACAAGCAGAGATTATAGCAGTCATTTTTTTCATGCTAGGATTGTTTGGTATTTATTATTTTAATAGTAATCATAAAGTTAATAGTGCAATTAAGGAGTAATAGGAACAGTTATAATCAATCTGGTTCCTTGATTTTTTTTAGTTGAGTAATTAAAAGTTCCATCAATTGCTTTAATTCTTTGCTGCATGTTCAGCATACCAATACCATGTTTAATCTCTTTATTACCAAGATTACCAAGTTCAGATCCTATGCCATTATCTTTAATCATAATTTCAATATTTTCATGTGTATATTTTAAATTAATTGTGATTAAACTGGCTTCAGCATGTTTAACAGTATTATTAATAAATTCCTGAAGAACCCTATATAAGTTTGTAGTAATTATATTACTGATTGGTACAGTTGGTTTGTTACCTGTTAAACTAAAGTCGAACCGTATGTTATTATGTTTATTAATATCCACAAGTCTTTTTATCGCCTCACATAACAGCTCTCCTTCTTTTAAGGGGTGTAAATTGTGAGAAATATCTCTAATTTCTTTTAAGGTATCTTGTGTTAGTTTAGAAACATCATTAAAGATAGCTTGATTTTCATATGATAACTCATTAGCTTCAATGGCTTGTAAGCTCATTTTAATTACAGCAATATTTTGAGCAATACCATCATGTAATTCTTTCGATAAACGAAGTCTCTCTTTTTCTTCACCTATAATTATAGCTTCTTTAATTCTATTTACTTTTATTTTTTCATCTGTAATATCGTGGATAACAGCTAATGCTCCAATAATTTTGTTGTTAATGAAGTAAGGAGCTGCGTTAATAATTACATTTAAAACCATCCCATCTTTTGTTTTCATACTTACTTCATAGCGATTTGATTTTCCTTTTTTTCTTTCTTCAATCATTGAAGATACTTTTTCAATACTAGCACTATTAGCCAGCATAAAATAGCCTTGCTTTCCAATTAATTCATCTGGCGTATATTTTAACATCCTGGCTAATGATGGGTTAACATATTTTATAACTCCATTATTATCAGAGATTAAAACAGCATCGGACATCAGATTGACAATACTATCGGAAACCTTGTAGGGAGAAAAACTAAATAAGTTGTACTTCTTTAAAGCAATAATTGAAGCAATAGATAAAAAGGTGATTGATGTAGTAGTTAAAGGAATTGGTTTTAAATCCAGTAGTTCGGGAAAAATAATTTCGGTAGTTATACCCTGAACAAAAGGAATAAGATAGCCAACAGTAATTAATCCTATTTTTATTCTTTCGTTTTTAATAGGTTGCTTTACCCATGAATAAACAAAAATAAAGGCAGCACAAAAACTAACCACAGATATATATATAGATTCAATTGAAAAATAAAGATCGGTGGGATTATTAAAATAACCAAGTACTGAAGAATATTCTAATTTTGTTGGAATCCAATTTAAAAGGTTGGCAAAAACAAATAGAAATGTGATTGCATAAAAGAAGGAAGTTAAAATTGGGGAGAATTTGTTTTTTCGTTCAACCAAAAACAATAAACTAAATTGAAAACAACTAGTAACCAGAAATAATACACTTATACTGTTGATAAGCATTATCTTATAAGCGAGTTCAATATTAATGTTTGATCTTAGAAAACCATCACCCAGTTGCCATATTGCTGCACTAATTGCAATACCGGAGAATACAACTGTTAATTTTGATTTAGGTAAAAAATAATAAGCATAAACAAATAATCCAATATTAATTAACCCGGGGATAAAGGCTAACAAGGCAATATAAAAAGGAGTTTCTGATATAGGCATTTTAATTTGTAATGTTATTCCATGAATACGTACAATGAAATTTAAAGTTGGTCAAAACCCTAAATTTGGGTATAAATACTTAAGTAAAAACCCTAAATGGTATAATTTTTTGTTGAAAATTAGGTTCCGAGTTAACAAATTATCACAAAAGAAATTCTTATTTTGTGGCTATTGTATTTATAGTAATAATCTTAGTAAAATAGCGAATGAGCACATTAAAAGAAGGGGATAAGGCACCAGATTTTGAGATAAAAGATCAAGACGGGATGGTACATAACTTATCACATTATAAAGGAAAAAAAATCATTCTTTATTTTTACCCCAAAGATTTGACACCTGGTTGTACAACACAATCATGTAACCTTAGAGATAATTATACTGTTTTAAAGAAAAAGGGATTTGAAGTGTTGGGAGTAAGTGCAGACACCGAAAAAAAGCATCTTCAGTTTATAGAAAAGTACGATTTGCCTTTTTCGTTACTTTCTGATACGGATAAAAAGTTGATAAACTCTTATGGAGTCTGGGGTCCTAAAAAATTTATGGGTAAATTGTTTGATGGAATAAACAGAACAACTTTTGTTATTGATGAAAGAGGAATTATTATAAAAAAAATTGATAAAGTGGTAACGAAAAACCATGCAGAACAAATTTTAAGTGAATTAAACTAACAATAAAATTAAACGACGATGAGCGAAGTAAAAGCAGAAAAACTAAAAGCATTACAACTAACCATGGATAGGTTAGAAAAAACATATGGTAAAGGTACAGTTATGAAACTTGGTGATGCACCAGTTGTTGAAGTGGATGTAATACCTTCAGGTTCGTTAAGCCTTGATATTGCTTTGGGTGTAAATGGATATCCAAAAGGTAGAATAATTGAAATTTACGGACCAGAATCTTCGGGTAAAACCACATTGGCTTTACATGCTATTGCAGAATGTCAGAAAAAAGGAGGAATAGCTGCTTTTATTGATGCTGAACACGCTTTTGATCAAACCTATGCTGCTGCTTTAGGGATAGATGTAGAGAATTTATTAATCTCACAACCAGATAATGGTGAGCAAGCTTTGGAAATTGCTGATAACTTGATTCGTTCAGGTGCAGTTGATATTATTGTTATTGATTCTGTGGCTGCATTAACTCCGAAAGCTGAAATTGAAGGAGAAATGGGCGATTCTCAAATGGGATTACAAGCTCGTTTAATGTCAAAAGCATTAAGAAAATTGACGGGTTCGATTAACAAAGCAAATTGTACAGCCATTTTTATTAATCAATTAAGAGATAAAATTGGAGTTATGTTTGGTAATCCCGAGACAACAACAGGTGGTAATGCACTTAAGTTCTATGCTTCGATTAGAATTGATGTAAGGAGAGCTACTCAAATTAAAGATGGAGAAGAAATTACTGGAAACAGAACAAGAATAAAAATTGTAAAAAATAAAGTTGCACCACCATTTAGAAAGGCAGAATTTGATATTATGTATGGCGAAGGAATTTCTAAAGTTGGAGAAATTATTGATTTAGGTGTTGACCATAATATTATTAAAAAAGCCGGTAGCTGGTTTAGTTACGGTGAAACAAAATTAGGTCAAGGTAGGGATGCTGTAAAGGTATTGTTACTAGATAACCCTGAATTGATGAGTGAATTAGAGAAAAAAATTATGGACATATTAAATAAGGTTCCAATTCAAGAATAAAAATTAACTTTGAGTCCCGCAAAAGCGGGACTTTTTTTTAATACCTATGAGATTTACGAGTGCATTTATATTGATAATTAGTGTTTTATTTTATTCCTGTAAAGGGGATGTAAAACCTGTAGTTGAAAATGAAAATCCAAAAGATTCGGTAGAGATGGCAAAAGCTATTGATTTTGAATCGGTTAATAATGAGTTAAAGTCAAATCCAGACAATCCTTCACTTTATATTAAAAGAGCTCGATTATACCAAAAATATGGTGATGTGCCAATGGCAATTGAAGATATTGACAGGGCAATAAAAATAGATTCATTAGTTCCCGAATTTTATTTATTAAAAGCTGAACTCTACAAGAAAGAAGAGGGTTTTGCAGAGGCTAAAAGAACATTGGATAAGTGTTTATTAATGGATAATAAAAATGTTCAGGCGAGAATAGAGTTGGGCTGGCTAGCATTTTTAATTCAAAACTATAAACAAGCTATTGATTATGCAGATGCAGCACTTAAAATAAATGTGTATGCTGCCGAGGCATACTACTTAAAAGGAATGATTTTTCAAGAACAAAATGATACAGCTAAAGCTATTTCTAGTTATATGACTGCTACAGAGCAGGAAAAAGGCTATTATGAAGCTTACATTCAATTGGGAGTTTTATATCTTAATCAAAATAAAACTTTAGCAAAAGAGTACTTTAAGAATGCTCTTAAAATAAAACCAAAAAGTTCTGAAGCTTTGTATAATTATGGATATACATGTCAGTTGATGGGTGATTATGATGAAGCTTTAAAAACTTATGAAAAGATGTTGAAGATTCAACCATTTAGAGAGCCATACTTTAATATTGCATATATTAATCAAGAATATCTGGAGGATTATAAAGTTGCCATAGATTATTACTCGAGAGCAATTGAAATTTCTCCTTTATATTATACTGCTTATTATAACCGTGGGTTGTGTTATGAAAAACAAGGCGATTTACTCAATGCTGAAAAAGATTTTAGAAAAACGCTTTCAATAGTTTCAGATTACGACTATGCTGCTTTAGCGTTAGAACGGGTGCTAAAGAAAAAATAACCTACTACCATTTTATTTAAAGAAACCCTTAATGAACTATTTATCAGTAGAAGAACTTACGAAATCGTACGGAATTAGAACCTTGTTTGACAAAATAACTTTTGGAATTGATAAGGGGCAGAAAGTGGCTTTTATTGCTAAAAATGGTACGGGTAAATCTACCTTTTTGCGAATATTGGCTGGTTTTGAAACTCAGGATTCAGGTAATGTAATTTTCCGAAAAGATATTAAGGTTGGTTATTTGCACCAAACTCCTGAATTTAAGCCTGAACATACCATATTTGAAACCATTTTTAAAGCTAACTCTCCTGAAATAGATGCTATTCGAGAGTACGAAGATGCATTGCTTCATCCAAACGATAATGAAAAAATGCAATTGGCATTCAATAAAATGGACGAATTGCAGGCATGGGACTATGAAACAAGGATAAAGCAGATTTTAGGACAACTAAATATTCATCACCTTGACCAAAAAATAGGAGAACTTTCCGGTGGACAACAAAAACGTATTGCCTTAGCCCAAGTATTAATCGAAGAACCTGATTTTATTATATTGGATGAACCTACCAATCATTTAGATTTAGATATGATTGAATGGTTAGAAAATCATCTTTCTAAAGAAAACATGACCATCTTAATGGTAACCCACGACAGGTATTTTTTAGAAAGAGTTTGTAATGAAATAATTGAACTAGATAATGAGACCTTATATCGCTATAAAGGAAATTACAGTTATTTTTTAGAAAAAAAACAAGAACGAATTGAGATTTTTGAAGCCAATGTAGATAAAGCTCAAAACCTATACAGAAAAGAGTTGGAATGGATGCGCAGAATGCCCAAAGCAAGAAGTACAAAAGCAAAATCAAGGGAGGATGCTTTTTACGATACCGAAAAAACTGCCCATCAACGTTTGGATAAAACCAAAGTAGATATTTCTGTCAATGTTTCTCGATTAGGTAGTAAAATTTTAGAATTGCATCACCTCAAGAAGTCGTTTGGTGATTTAACCATTTTAAATGATTTTAATTATGTGTTTAAGAAAAATGAACGTATTGGAATTGTTGGAAAAAATGGAGTTGGTAAAACAACTTTTTTAGACATTATTATGGGTTTGCAGGAAGTTGATGGAGGAAAAGTAAGTGTTGGAGAAACGGTGGTTTATGGTTATTACACACAAGCTGGAATAAATTTAAAAGACGACAAAAAGGTTATTGAAGTAATTAAAGATATTGCCGAATTTATTCCTTTAACAAAAGGTAAAACTATGACCGCAGCTCAGTTATTGGAGAAGTTTTTGTTTCCAAGATCCATGCACTATAATTTTGTAGAAAAATTAAGTGGAGGTGAAAAACGCAGGTTGTACTTGTTGACCATTTTAATGAAAAACCCCAATTTCTTGGTTTTAGATGAACCTACCAACGATTTAGATATAGTTACTTTAAATGTACTGGAAAACTTTTTAGAAGAATTCCAAGGTTGTTTGTTGGTGGTAACTCACGACCGTTATTTTATGGATAAATTGGTTGACCACTTGTTTGTTTTTGAAGGTGATGGAAAGATTAAAGATTATACAGGAAGATATTCTGATTATAGATTGGAATTAAAGGAAAAAGAAGCACAAGAAAAGCAGGTTGAAAAACAAGCCGGAAAAGAAAAAAACAACATGACATCGACACCTGAATTAAATAACAATATTGTCGAAAAACCAAAAAACAAACTTTCTTATAAAGAAAAATTTGAGTTTGAGCAGTTAGAGAAGGAATTACCTCTTTTGGAAGAGCAAAAAAATAGTTTGACTGAAATGCTTAACAACAACATAACTGACCATAATGAATTATTAAAAATCACTCAAAAATTAGGTTATGTTACCAAACAACTCGATGAGAAAACAGACCGTTGGTTAATTCTTTCAGAAATGCAATAAATTTAATGTGCCCACGACTGGACTCGAACCAGCACATGATTACTCAAACCACCCCCTCAAGATGGCGTGTCTACCAATTTCACCACGTGGGCATTAAAGCACAAATAAACAAAAAAATATGCTTTTAAATTAGTTCATCAATAATTAACTAACTTTAATTCATGAAATTTCTGAAAATCATAGTTTTAGGATTAGCGATTATAAACAATAGTGTATGTTTTGGTCAATTTTCTGATTTTCATAAAATGAAAATAGACTCCATTAGTCAAATAATTAATACAACTACTCAAGACACCTCCTTAGCAAAAGCATATCTCGATTTGTCGGACGTGATGTACATGTCAAATATTGATACTGTTATTAAATTATGCGAAAAAGCTATTCAAGTACTTAAACCATACTTAATAGAAAATAGTATTTCACAGCGGGAACGAATAAGTTATATGACCACGTTAGCCGGAGCATTAAACAATATTGGTTTTATTTATGATGATAAGGGAGATATTACCAAAGCATTAGACTATTACCATAAGGCATTAAAAATTCGTGAAAAAATAGGTGATAAACATGGTATAGCCGAAACTTTTAATAATATAGGAATTATATACATTAACCAAGGAGATTACAATCAGGCGCTTGACTATTACCATAAATCGTTAAAAGTAAAAGAAGATCTTAATGATAAAAAGAGTTTAGCAACAACCTTAAATAACATAGGTGCCATTTATCGAAATCAGCAGAACATTGATATGGCTTTGAGTTATTATAACAAATCCTTGACCCTAAGAGAAGAGATAAATGATAAAGCTGGAATAGCAGTTTCGTTGAGTAATATAGGAACTATTTACAAAGCAGAAAACAAACTGGATTCAGCTCTCATATTTTACCAGCAATCTTTGGCAATTCGGCAGGAGATTAATGATAAACCAGGTTTGATTAAAGTGTATTCTAATCTTAGTGATCTTGAACTAGAAATAAATCAGATTAGTTCTGCTAAGAATTATGCTATGTTATCTTTGAATCTGGCTCAAGAGCTTGGTCTTATTGAAGGCATCCGCAATGCATCCAGGTTCTTAAGTGAAGCCTATCGAATTGAAAAAAACTGGGAGAAAGCCTTTATGATGCAGGAGCTTTATCATCAAATGAAAGATAGCATAAGAAACACCAGCACAGAATTAAACGTTATTAAGCAGCAATCAAAATATGAGTTGGAACGAGCGGAACAAGAAAATGAATTATTAGTTAAAGAAAACGATATTCAACATTTAAAAACACTGCGAAACAGAATTATTGCCATTTTCTTTATTGTAGCTTTTATCTTTACCTTAATTATTATTTTTTATGTGTACCGAGGTTATCGTAAAAAAGTGGTAATTAATGAGCTGTTGCAGGTTCAAAAAAATGAGGCTCAACGTAAAAATGAAGAAAAAAACATGATGTTAAAAGAGATACATCATCGAGTTAAAAATAGTTTGCAGGTGGTAAGTAGTTTAATCCGACTGCAGGCCAATGAAGTTGATGATGAGCGTATCAATAAAATGTTTGAAGAAACACAGAACCGGGTATTGTCTATAGCTCGATTACACGAGCAAATGTACAATTCTGAAAACTTAAAAGAGATCAACATTAAAACCCATTTTACTCCTTTGGTTAAAGATTTAATTAAAGATTACAACATGGGCACCAAGATAAATCTGGTTATTGATTTGCCTAATGTAGAAATGAGTTCAAAAACCCTTATTCCACTTGGGTTGATTATCAATGAAATGATATCTAACTCCCTAAAATATGCTTTTGTTGGAAAAGCAGAAGGAAGTATAATGGTAACGATTAAACACCTATCGGAACAATTGTATGAAATGATTATTGGAGATGATGGTATAGGAATGCCAAAAGATTTTGATTTTGAAAACTCTACATCGTTAGGAACACAATTGATACACATTTTTACCGATCAGCTAAATGGTTCTATTAAACGATTGGATAAAGACGGAACTTTTTTTAGGATTGAGTTTGAAAAAATGGAAGATTAATAAATAAAAAAATCCCGTTAATTAGCGGGATTTTTTGTGACCTGGCTGGGATTCGAACCCAGGACCCTTTCATTAAAAGTGAAATGCTCTACCGGCTGAGCTACCAGGTCTCCTAAAAAGGAGTGCAAATATAAATTCCTTATTTTAATTAGCAAAACATATACCGGCTTTTTTTCCTTTTTTATTTCAAGCTGCTGATTAACAGTGTTATTCAAGGACTGGACATCGTTCAAATTCCTTTGTTCGGTCAAACAAATAACGGTAAGTATGATAGGTTCGGTAAACTTTAGCGCCTAAATTTTCACTTACTTTTAACATTTTTGGATTAAAATCGCCAATCCAGGTTAAAACCGTTTGTTGGTAGCGATTTAAAGGAACAATATTATCTTGGCTCCATTTAATCATGGCAGCTTCTATTCCTCTACCCTGAAACTTGCGACTAACACCAAAAACAATTCCTACCATGGTAGTGCGTTGTATTTTCCATTTGTAATACAAGAATTTTAGCTTCCCCAACCAATTTAGATTACCGTTAATGTGTTTAAAAATTTCGTTGAGTTCGGGAATATTTATAAAGAAGGCAATTGGAGTTTCTTTGTAATACACAAAAATCATGATGTCTTTGTCGTAAATGGGTTTTAAGGTCTGCATAATTTCTCGTGCAGTTTTTAAAGTCATGTCCTTAAAATTGTTGTGACCACCCCAGGCATCATTATAAACGGTTCTAAAGTTAGCAGCTATTTGGTCTAAACTCAATTTTCTTACATTGGCAATGGTGTATTCTTTTCGTTGAAAAATACGTTCGCTTTTTTCAGCAAATAAATCATTTACAGGCGTTTTTATGTCACGTTTGTACATCAACTGCTTGTAATAGATTTGAAATCCGTAATCTTCAAATAAATTCACATAATATGGAGGGTTGTAGTTCATGCCGTAACTACTCATGTCGGTAAAGTTTTCGGCTAATAAACCCCAAAACATATTCTTTTCTCCAAAATTAATAGGACCATCCATGGCTTCCATATCTTGCTGCTGCAACCATTCTTTTGCAGTATCGAATAATTTAAAAGCCGCTGTTTTATCGTTAATACACTCAAAAAAACCTAAACCACCAGTTGGTTGTTTAAACGACTCGGCCAACTCATAATTTATAAAAGCAGAAATTCGCCCTATGGTTTTGTTTTGGTGGTCTTTTAAAATCCAGCGAATAATTTTACCGGTAGTATGGGCTTTGTTTTGTTTGGGGTCGAAAACCTTTTCAATATCTTGCTTGATGTGAGGTATCCAATTTTTATCGTTTTTATAGATGAACCAAGGCAAGTTTAAAAAATCTTGAGTTGTTTGCTTATTGGTTACTTCTATAATTTGCATTTGTATATCTTTGTTTGCAAAAGTGAGCATTAAAATTGCTGCTTAAAAATTTGTGCATGAAAAATAAAGTAGTCATTATTACAGGAGCATCATCGGGCATTGGTAAAGCTTGTGCCGAAAAGTTTGGAAACGAAGGTGCTAAGTTGGTTATAACAGGCAGAAACGCTGTCAACTTAGAAGAAACTGCCAATTGGTTAAACCAAAAAGGAATTGAAGTTTTGGCTGTTGTTTCTGATGTTGCTGTTGCTGTCGATTGCAAGCGAATAATTGACGAAACCATTGCCAAATTTGGCAAAATAGATGTATTGATTAACAATGCAGGAATATCGATGCGAGCTATTTTAAACGATACGGAATTGAGTGTGATTGAACAAGTGATGCAGATTAATTTTTTTGGAACGTTGTATTGTACCAAATATGCTTTACCAGAGTTATTAAAATCTAAAGGTTCTATTGTAGGGGTTTCTTCAATAGCAGGTTATGTGGGATTACCCGGAAGAACGGGTTATTCGGCATCGAAATTTGCCATGCAAGGTTTTTTGGAGGCTTTACGTACTGAAAACATCAAGAAAGGTTTACATGTAATGATTGCTTGCCCGGGGTTTACAGCATCTAACATACGAAATACGGCTTTGGCCGCCGATGGTAGTGCTCAAGGAGAATCGCCACGTGAAGAAGATAAAATGATGACTGCCGAAGAAGTAGCTACACACATTTACAATGGAGTTGTAAACCGTAAACGACAAGTGGTATTAACTATGCAAGGAAAATTGGTGGTGTTTTTAAGTAAATTTTTTCCAGCATTTGTTTCTAAAATGGTGTACAACACCATGGCTAAAGAACCGAATACACCACTGAGGTAATAAGTATAAAGTTGAAAGTAAAAAGTTATAATTATTGTCATGCAGAATGTCATAGTGAGCTTGTTGAACTATAATCGAAGTATCTTCTGAATTGAAAAACTAAATTGAAAAACAATAACAACATATTTTTAGTAGGCTTTATGGGGAGCGGAAAATCTACCTTGGGCAAGAAATTGGCAGCAAAACTAAACCTGCCTTTTTTCGATTTAGACCAACTGATAGAAGAACAAGAACGCAAAACCATTGCTGAAATTTTTAGCCAACACGGCGAAACCTATTTTAGAGATTTAGAAACTACTGTTTTAAAACAAACCATAAACCAACACCAAGGTTTTGTGTTGGCTTTGGGTGGAGGAACACCCATTTTTAACAATAACATGGAACTGGTAAACCAAAACGGTATTAGCGTTTATTTAAAATACAATGCGGGGATGTTAAGCTCTCGCTTGTTAACTGCCAAACAACAACGCCCATTAATTGCTGGTAAAAACGAAACTGAACTCAAACAGTTTGTAACTGATTTATTAACCCAACGCGAACCGTTTTACTTACAAAGTAAATTGGTGATAGAAGGGAATAACATTACGGCTAAGGATGTTGTGGAGGGGTTGAATAGGGTTTAACGGTTTCGGGCTTTGCGTTGGTGGGCTTTTGAAAGCGAAAACTGCCTACCAGCACCAACGTTTATTAATTGCTTAAATGTTTCTATACGTACTTTCTGCCCACTAACGCAAAACCCGTGTTAGCGGCTGCTTTTTAAATATATATGTCGTCAATTTCATAATCTACTATTTCTTTGTCTTTAATATTTATTGAAGCATAAATTTCAGTGTCAAAATATTGATGAGTGTACTCGATATGTCTGCCAGGTCCGAACCCAGAATGAACTTCACGATAATCATATACATACCCATAGTATTCATATTCAACTTCAATTTCACAACAGAATGTTACATTAACGGCATAGGTTCCGTCAAGCATTTCATAAACTGAAAAATTATATATTGAGTATGTGTTTGCGTGTGTTGCATTACTGTAACCGGAACAATCATGTTCAGTTTTTCGACTAATTCGTTCTGTGAGAAAATCAGTTCCTTTTCCATTTAAAAAATCTAGAACATAATCATTAAATGCAGCAATGTCGAATTTTTCCCATAACCATTCTTCTGTAATAAAATCAATTTTTACAGAATGTTTGTCTATAAAGTCCCTTATACTTTTAAAGTAATTGATTTTAATTCCTAAAGCGTCACATTCTTTTACTAAAGAGTCGTGCAACTCAGATTTGTCAGCATTTGCGAAGTCCTTGTCATTGTTGCTTATAAATGTAATTTGCTTCTCTTTAGATTTAATACAAAAGTCTTTTATTGTCAACCAAATTATGGTGTCACGGAATCCTTGTCCGTCCTCTCCAGAAGGTTTTTCTCTTTTGATTGCACGTTTTGTGACTTCAGTAAGATAAGAATCCTTTGGTGGTAAAATATTTCTTTCTGTAATTTTTAATTTCTTCTTGATGAATTCGATGTAAAGTTCACTTTCAATATCTTCATTTAGTTTGGATTGAGGAGTGATTTTACTTTCATCAGTCAATAAGAGTTTCAAATTGTTATTTGCTTTGTTTAAGTTGAGAAGTCTTTCTCTCAAGGTTCTCTTGTGAAGCTCCTTTATTTCATCTAGCACTATTTGAGGAAAATAAATAGAAGAATCAGTCCTTCTCAAGTAATCAAGAAGAATTTCGAAGTCACTTGACCTTAGCATAAAGTCACTTCTGTAAATATTTGAATCTAATATTATGTCCATACAAAGTTGCCGCTAACATGCGAATAAAGTGCATATGCACTTTATCCGCACTATATATTTATCCAAATATAACCAAAACTACAAACCCAATGTACTTATTTTATTTGCTTTATTTACCAATTGTTCCATTTCAAAAAAGTTAAGGGTTTGTTGCCCGTCGGAGAGTGCTTTTTCGGGTATGGGGTGTGTTTCTATAATCATACCATCGGCACCACAAACCATGCTTGCTAGTGCCATTTGCTCCACGTATTTACGTATGCCAATACCGTGCGAGGGGTCGGCAACAACAGGCAAATGCGATTTATCTTTTAAAATGGCAATGGCATTTAAATCTAAGGTGTTTCGGTAGGCTTTTTCAAAGGTACGGATGCCACGCTCGCACAAAATAATTTTTTCGTTACCACTCGAAAACACATACTCCGCGGCTTGTAGCAATTCCTCAATAGTGCCCGACATACCACGTTTTAGCATCACGGCTTTATCGTTTTTACCCAAGGCATCTAACAAGTTAAAGTTTTGGGCATTTCGTGTACCAACTTGGAAAATATCTACGTAAGGCAACATGTCGTCAATTTGCGAACTGTCCATTACCTCAGTAATTAATTTTAAACCACGGTCTTTACACACTCGACTAAACATTTTAAGCGAATCAATTCCACCTCCGCGGTAAGCATAAGGAGAAGTACGCGGTTTAAAAACACCACCACGCATAATTTTTATACCGTTTTTCACTAAAAAATCAGCAATTTCAATGACTTGTTCTTCGTGTTCAATGGAGCAAGGCCCGCCCATTATACTAAACTGGTCGCCACCAATGTTAATGCCGTTACCTAAATCAATAATGGTAGGGGCGGTTTTCCAAGTGCGTGAAACCAACTGGTAAGCATCGTCAACAAAATGGATGTCGGCAACACCATCAAGACTACCAATTTTACGAATATCGATTTTGGCTTTACCCAACAATATTAAGTATTGCTGAAACTGTGTTTTAACTTTAGATACTTGGTAGCCTTGTTGTTGCAAAAAATGTTCAATTTGTTGTTCGGTTTCTTGGCTGATTTGTTGTTTTAACTGTATAATCATGTTTTTTATTTTTAATGTTTATAAAAAGTGTCCGTTCGAGTCTTTCTGAAAGAAAGGTATCGAGAACAAGCTTTTTATCGTTGATAAATTCTCTTTCTCGATACTTCCCGCAGAAATGCGGGACACTCGAAATGACAATTTATTGAGGTGTTTCTCGAATGCTTTTAATAAATTGTTGAATAGCGGTGCTGAGGTTTTTGGTTTGGTCTATGGCTTTAATAAATGCCGAACCTATAATTACGCCGTTGGCATATTTACAAGCTTCAGTATAGGTTTGTTTATCGGAAATACCAAAACCAATGATTACAGGTACGTTAAATGAGTGCTCACTTATTCGTTTAAAATAAGCCAATTGTCTGGCCGAAAAACCACTTTTTGAACCGGTAATGCTGTTATCAGCCACAGCATAAATAAAAGCATTAGACAAGTTGTTGATGTAGTTTAATCGTTCAGGTGGAGTTTGAGGGGTAATTAAAAATACAGGAGCAACGCCATATTTTTTAAACAATTTGGCATGTAGTTTTTCGTAAACTTCAGGCGGTAAATCAGGGAGTATAACCGTATCGATATTAACTGCCTTGCACTGTTTTAAAAAGTTTTCGATGCCATAAGCTAGTACGGTGTTAAAATAACCCATTAATACTAGCGGTATTTTTACTTCTTGATAAACGGCTTTAATGTCGTTAAACAAGTTATCGAGCAAAAAGCCATTTTCGAGGGCTATTTTACTGCTTTGTTGAATAACTGGTCCGTCGGCTAATGGGTCGGAAAAGGGTATTCCAATTTCAATCATATCAGCACCCGACTGAGCCAAAGATGTTATCATTGCTTGGGTAGAACCTTTTGTTGGGTGTTCGGCAGTAAAGTAAATCGATAGAATGTTTTTTCGATTGGCGATGTATGTGTTTGTTTTATTCATTTTACAAGTGATTTAAATAGGTGGTTAAATCTTTGTCTCCACGCCCCGAAAGGTTAACTACCACCACATCGGTTTTTGAAAACTTTAATTTGTTTAATGCTGCCAAGGCATGCGCCGATTCTAAGGCAGGTAAAATGCCTTCCGTTTTGGTTAAATCAAAACCGGCTTGCAAGGCTTCTTTGTCGGTTATGCTAATAAACTGACCTCTTTTTGACGTAAATAAATGAGCATGTAATGGTCCAACTCCTGGATAATCTAACCCCGCAGAAATAGAATGAGGTTCAACAATTTGTCCGTCGCTGGTTTGCATCAGTTTGGTCATAAATCCGTGAATAATTCCATCGGTTCCTTTGGCTAAACTGGCAGCCGTTTTCCCAGAATTGATACCATGACCAGCAGCTTCAACGCCAACCAATTGCACTTTTTTGTTGTTGATGAAATGATAAAAAGCTCCTGCAGCATTGCTTCCTCCACCAATACAAGCAATTACGTGAGTAGGGTCTGCATTACCGGTTTGTTGTTTCAATTGTTTTTTAATCTCTTCGCTAATTACCGATTGAAAAATGGTTACCATATCAGGAAATGGGTGAGGACCCACTACCGAACCAATTACATAATGTGTGTCGGTGGGATGATTAATCCAGTCGCGAATGGCTTCGTTGGTAGCATCTTTTAAGGTTTGACTGCCTGATTCAACAGGAATAACTTCTGCACCAAGCATTTTCATGCGTTGTACATTGGGTGCTTGTCGTTCCACATCAATTTTACCCATGTAAATAATACATTTTAAGCCACGTAAAGCACAAGCGGTAGCAGTTGCTACACCGTGTTGTCCGGCTCCGGTTTCGGCAATTATTCTGGTTTTACCCAAACGCTCAGCAACTAAAACCTGACCGATAGCATTGTTGATTTTATGTGCTCCCGTGTGGTTTAAATCTTCTCTTTTCAAGAAAATGTTGGCACCGTATTTTTTCGATAATTTTTCTGAAAAATACAAAGGTGTTGGTCTGCCTACATAATCTTTTAAGAGTTGTTGATATTCCTTTTGGAATGAAAGTTCTGGAATAATTTTTTGATAATTGTATTCCAACTCTTTTACATTTGGATAAAGCAATTCGGGGATATATGCACCTCCAAATTTGCCATAAAAACCATTCTTAGGTTGGGGTCTGTTATTTTTTAATTGCATCGATAAATTGTTTTACGTGTTCAATATTTTTAATTCCTGGTTCCAGTTCAAATTTGCTGTTGATGTCAACACCCACAAATGCCGGATGGTTGATTTTTTTGACGGCAGCAACATCTTCTAATGTTATTCCTCCAGCTAACAAAAAAGGCGTGTTGAGTTGATAATCGTTGAGTAAATCCCAATCGAACTTTGCTCCAATACCACCAAATTGTTTGCCTTTCGTATCGAAAACAAAGTAGGTGCTGTACCGTTCCCATTCAGTCATTTTCTCGTTATCTATAGTATTGTCTATACCAAAATACTTGATGATTTTAATGCCGTTCTCTTGTAAAGCCTTTGCTAAAACGATAGGTTCGTTTCCGTGAAGTTGAACATAACTTAGCTTGTGCTTTTCAACAGCCGAAAGTATTTCGCCAAGTGTGGCATTTACAAAAACACCTACTTTTTTAGTCTTTGTTTTTGTTAAAACGGTTTCACCAATGTAGCGGGGCGATTTTTTATAAAAAATCATTCCAACCAAATCGGGCTTTAATTTATCAATAGCCAAACAATTTTTAGCATCATTTAAACCACAAACTTTTACTATCATAAGGCATTGAGTTTAGTTATAAATTGTTTTAAAGCTTCGGCAGGGTTTGGTGTTCGCATAAAATGTTCGCCCATTAAAAATCCTTGATAACCTGCTTCTTTTAGTCGTTTTACATCTTCTACATTCGATAAACCACTTTCAGAAATTAATAAAGAGGTTGTGGGTAGTTCACTAATGATGTCGAAGGATGTTTTTAAATCAACCTCCATGGTTTTTAAATTGCGATTGTTTACACCAATAATAAGGTCCGAATCAGGTACTTTGTCTAATTCGTCTTTTCCGTGTATTTCGAACAAGACTTCTAATCCTAGAGATTTTGCCAATTGGTACAAAGTTTTTATCCTCTCTTTTTCCAGGGCTGCGGCAATCAATAAAATGGCATCTGCCCCAATCGATTTGGCTTCAATAATTTGATATTCGTCAACGGTAAAATCTTTTCTTAAAATAGGACAATAATTGGCGTTTCTGGCAACGGTTAAATCCTCATTTTTACCCATGAAAAAATCTTGTTCGGTTAAAACCGATAAAGCCGAAGCTCCTGCTTGCATGTAACCCAAGGTAGTTTCTAAAACATCTGCATAAGCGTTAATTACTCCTTTTGAAGGCGATTTTCGTTTAAACTCAGCTATAATTCCTGATTTATCTTTACGGGTAAGGTAATGACTTAACGAAACACATTTGGAATCGAAGTAAATACTTTGCTCTAGCAGTTTTGTTGGATAAAGTTGTTTTTGTTGCTCCACTTTTTTGCGTTTGTTTTCTATAATTTCTTGTAACATGGTTATTGAATTTCTATCAGTTTTTTTAATAATTGATTGGCTTTACCACTCACTATGGCTTCTTTGGCTATAGCCACACATTCGGTTAAGGATTTGTTGTTTTCAAAACATTGAATGCCTGCTGCTGCATTCGCTAGTACAGCATTGGTTTGTGCTGTAGTGCCTTCGTTTGCAATTACTTTTTTGAAAATAGCTAAAGCATCATCTAGCGTTTCGCCGCCGTAAAGTTGTTGTTGGGTGTTTATTCCCAAACCAAAATTGATCGGTTCAAGTAATTGTTCGCCTGTTGAGGAGAAGTATTGCACCGATGAGGTTAGCGAAATTTCGTCGTAACCATCTAAGGCATGCACTACTACATAATCTTTTGCATCTTGCTGAAGCAAATAGTGGTACAAACGCGCCAATTTTAAATTGTAAACTCCAACAAATTGCTTTTGTGTTCGAGCGGGATTTACTAGAGGTCCAAGTGAATTGAAAATGGTTTTTATGCCCAACTGTTTCCGTGTGTCGGAAACATTTTTTAATGCAGGGTGGAAGAGAGGTGCATGTAAAAAACAAATGTTTAATTCGTTCAATTCTCGCTCTAATTTAGATGAGTCAGCAGAAAATTTGTAGCCTAGTTTTTCTAGCACATTAGATGAGCCGCTTATCGAAGAAACGCCGTAATTACCATGTTTTGCTACTTTGTATCCCGCAGCGGCAACTACAAACGATGCTAAAGTAGAAATGTTAAAAGTGTTTTTTTCGTCGCCACCAGTTCCGCATAAATCAATGGCATTGTAAGAGGTGAGGGTAGTTTTTACACTCAATTCCAATAAAGCATTTCGGAAACCGGCAATTTCTTCTAGGGATAAATCGCGACTGCTTAACGCAATAATTAAGGCTGTTTTTTGGCTGTCGTTGTAAGCTCCATCACCTAATTTGCTCATTACCGAAAAAGCTTCGGAAGCACTCAAGTGATAGCCTTGCATAATTTGTTCTATGGTTGATTTAAATTTCATGTTTAATAGTTTAAAAAATTGGTCAAAATGGTTTTTCCATGTTCGGTTAAAATGCTTTCGGGATGGAATTGAACACCACTAATGTTTAATTGTCGGTGTTCGATAGCCATTACAATTCCATTTTCATCTTCGGCACTGATGATAAAATCATTAGGGATAGTTTTAGCATCTACAGCCCAAGAGTGATATCGACCTACATTGAATGTTTCGGGAATACCTTTAAACAAAAAGCTGTTGGTGTGTTTAACTGGGGTTGAAACACCATGTAAAGGTTCTGGTAAGTTGATCAGCTTAGCTCCAAAAACTTCACCAATGGCTTGCATGCCCAAACAAACTCCAAATATGGCTTTGTTGTGCTGATAGGTTTTAATGATATCGCACAAAATACCCGAATCGCTTGGCAAACCAGGACCAGGAGAAAGCAGAATTTTATCGTATTGGTTTACCTCTTGCAAGGAAATTTCATCGTTTCTATATACATCAACTGCTATGGTTGAATGGTCTTTGATTAATTGCACCAAATTGTAGGTGAACGAATCGTAATTGTCTAACATTAATAATCGCATAACTTAAAAATTTTGTGCTTCAACCAAGGCTTTTCTTAGTGCAGCAAGTTTGTTGTTTACTTCTTGTAATTCATTTGCTGGATTTGATTTGAGTACCACTCCAGCACCAGCACGGTAAAATATTTCGTTGTTTTTTGCTAAAAACGAACGAATAATAATGGCTTGATTAATTTCTCCATTGAAATCGATAAAACCTATGCTGCCACCGTAAAAGCTTCGAGGGTCTTTTTCTATTTCGGCAAGCAATTGTATGGCTCTTACTTTTGGAGCTCCAGATAAGGTTCCTGCGGGAAAGGTGTCGGCTAAAATATCAATACCATTTGCTCCTTTATCCAATTTGCCTTTAACGGTAGATACCATGTGTATAACGTGACTAAAAAACTTGATGGATTTGTATTCAGAAACTGCTACGTCGGTGCAATGTCTATTTAAATCGTTTCGAGCTAAATCTACCAACATCGAATGTTCTGCAGTTTCTTTCTTATCGTCCAACAGTTTTAAACCCAATTGTTCGTCTTGGTGTTTGTCGCCAGTGCGTTTAAAAGTACCGGCAATGGGATTAATCAAGGCTTCGTTGTCAGCAATGCGTATTTGAGCTTCAGGCGAAGAACCAAATATTTTAAAAGAACCGTAATCGAAATAAAACAAATAAGGAGATGGGTTGATGTGTCGTAAAGCCCTGTACACATTAAATTCATCACCATGGTAACCCATTTTAAATTTTCTTGATAACACCAGTTGAAAAACATCTCCTTTTTGGCAATGTGCTTGAGCAGTTTTTACTTTTTCAATAAATTCTTTCTCGGTATCAAATGCTGTTTCTTCCTCTTTTAAACTAAAAGGGTAGGTAGTACTGCGTTTTGTTAACACTTCCGAAGCTATTTTTTCTAATGTAGAAGTACAATTGTTGGTAGTGTTTTCAATAAAATGTATTTCGTTGTTAAAGTGGTTGAAACAAATTACATATTGAAATAAACGGTAATCTAAAATGGGAATGGTTTCATCAACAACTGGGCAAAGGTTGGCTTTTTTAGTTTCGAAATACCGAACCGATTCGAACGATTGATAACCGAAAAAACCATTCAACCCTTCGTAAGTATTTTCTATTTCGAATGAGCTAAAAAACTGATGAAGCTCTTGCTGAATAGATTCAATTTCTTCTACAGCCTTCGTTTCAGTTTCATTTCCAAAATAGGTTTTAAGTGTAGTTGCTTTTAACTCAATACCTGCTATTGGATTGGCACAAATAATAGAACGCGCATTTTGTTTGTCGTCTATTTCTGAACTTTCTAATAAAAAACTCCCTGCAAATAAACCTCTAATGTTGAGGTAAGCACTAATTGGAGTTATTTGATCGGCATACACCTTTTTGGTGTAGCATGTTAATTTTTTTTTCATTGTTGTGATTGTGGAAAAGTGATAAAACAAAAAAGGCCTGCCGAACGGCAGACCTTTTAAATATTTAAAATATACAAGTAGGCAAGCTTAGTTCAACACCATCGGAAAGTTGAACTGTGCCACCAATTTAAAGTTGTATATGTACTTGCGTTTTTCATTTTGATGGTACAAAAGTAGAATTTATTTTGAATGAGAGGAAAAAAGAGTGTGAATTATTTTTTCTCGTACCTCAATTGAATTAGTCCACTATCAAAATATTTACTTGATGTGGCTTTTAGGTTTAATGGGTTGATGCCTCCAATAAATAAACGCTTGCCATCGCCCAAAATGGTTGGTATAACAGATATGATGTATTCGTCAATTAAGTTTTTCTCCATCAACAATTTTACAATTTCACCACCGCCATCGCAGTAAATGTTTGCTCCTTTTTCTTGTTTTAATTTTTGGACTAAATCTTCAATATTTCCATTGTAAAATTCAACATCATCTTTATTTTCCAGTTGTTGCCGCGTTAAAACATAACACTTGTATTGCTTTGCTTGAGGGAACTCTCCATTCATCAATTCTTTTACAATTTCGTAGGTTTTTCTTCCAACAATATAGGTGTCAACACCTTTTGTAAATTCATGATAGCCGTAATCTTCACCTTCTTTTTCTACAATCGATAACCATGATAAATCATCATCGTTAGTAGCTAAAAAGCCATCCACACTCATGCTGATGTATAAAATTAATTTTCGTTCACTCATTTCATGGAGTTATTAAATGTAAATACAATATGCTCAAAAATAGTAAATTATTAAACCGTTTAAAATGCTGTTTTTATATTGTAAAAGCTATTCTAACATTAGCTACATTTGCTGCCCATAATAATTGAGCATGAGCATTGATTTTAAGCAGTTAAGTAATACCCTGTTGTTGTTTTTTAGCAAAAACAACAAGGTGTTGATTAAAACATTAAAGTACGTTGCGTTGGTTTTTGTTGCATTGTTGCTGCTGTTTTTTGTGTTTCGAAACAGTTTACTTAATTATTTTTTAAACAAGCAAGTCGCTAATTTTTCGGAAAAGTACAATACGAGCATTGAGGTGCAAGAAGCTGCTTTTTCTGGGTTTAAATCGGTTAGTGTTACCAACATTTCTATTGCTAAAAACAGCGAAAGTGAAAAGCTGCTACACATGGGTTCTGTTAACGCTACAGTAAATTTATTGGATTTAATAAAAGCAAACATCAGGTTTTCTAGCTTAAGTATCGATACCTTAAATGTTGTGTTGTATAAAGACCATGAACGGGATAATTTTTCTTTTTTGTTGAAAAGTAACAAAGAAGAAAAAAAGGAGAAAAAAACCTCTTCAATTGATTATGCTGAAACGCTAAACAACTTATTGAACTTAGCTTTTGAAGCTGTTCCTTCCGATTTTTTGGTGAATGAGTTCAACGTAAAATTAAACTACGACAGCTTAAATTTAAAGGTAAACACTCCAAGCATATCGATACAAGAACAGGTTTTTAAAAGTGAATTTACCTTGATTGAGAATACTGATACCAGCCTTTGGCATATTGAAGGTAATATTGATAACTTTGAAAAAAATGTACGAGTAAAATATTATTCCGACCAAAAAGGGATTGTTTTCCCATTGCTAAAACAACAGTTAAATTTAACCTTGAGTTGCGATACCATGTATTACAGTTTAACTGATTTTAAGTTTAATAACGGACAATTGCACTTAAACGGTGTAGCACAAATTCACGATTTTGCTATAAATCATTGGCGAATTTCACCTAAAACAGTGGAGTTAAGATCATTTGAAGTAAATTATCATTTAACTGTTGGCAGCAACTTTGTTCAGGTAGATAGTACAAGTTTGGTTGCGATTAATAAACTCCATTTCACTCCTTATTTAAAAGTAGGTTTCGACAAGTACAAGACCTTTGCGTTAAAAATAAACACCTCAAAAATGGAGTCGAAAGACTTCTTTGAATCGTTACCTATCGGTCTTTTTACCAATTTAGAAGGAATAAAAACATCGGGTCAATTGCAGTACAGCCTTGATTTTAATTTTGATACTCAACACCCTGAAAGTTTAATTTTTAGCTCAACATTAACTCCCGATAAGCTCAAAATATTGGGTTATGGAGCTACCAACTTAGCAAAACTAAACGAGGAATTTAATTATACCGTTTATGATGGAGACAGGATGATACGCGGTTTTTTAGTAGGACCATCAAATCCGTATTATACACCATTGAATAACATTAGTTTGTATTTCCAAAATGCCTTGATGTCGTCGGAAGATGGTAGCTTTTATTACCACAAAGGGTTTAACGAAAAACGCTTTGGACAATCGATAGCAGAGAATTACAAACAAAAGCGATTTGTACGTGGAGCGAGCACCATATCCATGCAATTGGTTAAAAATGTGTTTTTGCGCCGTAACAAAACAGTTGCTCGTAAAATTGAAGAAGCTATTATTGTTTGGTTGATAGAAAATAATCGTTTGGTGAGTAAGGCTAGAATGTATGAAGTATATTTGAATGTGATTGAGTTTGGACCAAATGTTTACGGAATAGGAGAGGCTTCAAACTTTTATTTCAGTAAAAAACCAGCCGATTTAACCATCGAAGAAAGTATTTTCTTGGCAATGATTGTTCCACGACCCAAGTGGTTCATGTATCATTTTAATGAAAATGGTTTGTTAAAAGAAAGTACTCAAAATTATTTTAATGTCATCAGTGGGCATTTAGTGAGTAAAGGAATTATTACGCCCGACCAACAACAAACCAATGTTGAAAAAGTAGTGTTAGCTCCTTTAGCTAAAAGTTATGTGGTAGAAAAAGATACTACGCAACAAAATATTGTTGAAGAAGAAAATTTACAAACGGTAGAGTAAAATTATCTCCCTTTTCTCAAATTAATATTGGCATACAAGTAAGCTTTTAACGAACAAATAAAATCCGTCCAGCCTTGTGTTTGACCTAAAGCAGTTCTCACACCTTTTTCATCAAAAGGGTAGGAACTTTCGGTTATTTCAATTTTCGTGAGCGTTTCGTTTACGAGTGTTAGCACAATTTCAACATTGGTAGTACTACCTGTTGTACCCCAAGTAAAATTAATTTGCTTGTTTTGAACAAGTTTTATTTCGTTAATGTCAGTTTTATAATTGTTTTCAAATTCCCAGGTAATTATTTTACCTTCTTCCAAATTACCACTTGCTTTGGTAGTAAAATAACCACACAACTTAGTTGAATCAACAATTGAATTGTAGATTTGTTCAATTGAATTTGCTATATTATCCTTAACGTCAACTCTAATATTTTTCATTTAATATTTTTTATTAAAAACTTAAAAATACCTTTTTTGTGGTATTGTACAAAATAAGTTTCAGTTGTTCTTTTGTATTGTTATTTAGAATTAGTCTAAATAAAAATAAACTACAAAAATTTAAATAATGAAAAAAGTAATCATCGTTTTAACTTTAATTGCATTTGGAAAGTTAACAACAGCTCAAGTAAGAGGAACTGATACATTAACAAATGCACCAATGAATTCAGCCCAAAATATTTTATCGGGCAACAGCGGTAAAACAATAACAATGGGTGCTTATGCTCAAATTGATTATAATCAAGGATTTAATGATTCTACCAGAACCAATGGAAATCTTGATGTGCATAGAATGGTAATGTTTGTGGGATACAAATTCAACGAACGAGTACACTTTGTTACGGAATTAGAATTCGAACATGTTAGTGAAGTATATGTAGAACAAGCTTTTGTTAATTATCGAATAAACAATGCAATAAACCTTCGTGGTGGTTTAATGTTAATTCCTATGGGTATTGTTAATGAGTATCATGAGCCTACAACATTTAATGGTGTTGAACGACCAAACATTGATGGTAAAATAGTACCATCAACTTGGAGAGAAGTGGGTGCTGGTTTAACTGGTACGTTAGATAGATTGTCTATCAAGTACCAATTGTTTGCTGTTAACGGATTTAAAAGTTATGATGGAACTACTGCAAAATTAAGAGGTTCAGATGGTTTTAGAGGCGGGCGTCAGAAAGGGTTAGAATCAACAATGAGTTCACCAAACTTGGCTTCAAAAATCGATTTTTACGGAATAAATGGATTGAAAATAGGACTTTCTGGATATTTTGGGAACACACAAACTACAGCTTACAATGGTGTTTTAAATAGTGATGCTCCAGCTTTAAGAGCTGCAGATTCTACAGTTGTTGGTTTATCAATGGTTGGTTTCGATTTCAGATACAATTACAAAGCTTTTGAAGCTCGCGGACAAGCAATTTATGCAGGAATTACAAACACCAAAGAATACAATGCATTTACAGGTAAAGATTTAGGATCGTCTATGTTTGGTTGGTATGGCGAACTGGGTTACGATGTGTTGAGTTTATTTAACAAAGAAGCCAAAGAAAGGTTTGTATTATTTGGTCGTTATGAGTTTTATGATACACACAATTCGGTTGAAAAAGGTACCACTCGTAAAGAAGCTTATGGAAGAACAGATGTAACAATGGGTTTCTCTTACCATATTGCTCAGGGAGCTGTGTTTAAAGCCGATTATCAATTAATGAAAGTGAGAGGAAGTGACAATATAGGTAATCAAATTAATGTTGGATTAGGTGTATGGTTTTAAGATAAATTGTTTTAGTTAATGTTTGTACCACGTAAAATGAAAATTTTACGTGGTATTCTTATTTTTGTAGAGATGAAAAAAATAGTATTAGTAATTGTAGTAAGTATAATTTGTTTGAGTGCTGATTTACCATCCAGTGCCATAAAGAAAATGGATAAAGCCATTCAAGCTCTATGGGAGAATCAAGTAGTTACAAAGGAAGAAATAGATATTTCTAAACAACAGTTTCAGAATACTCATTTAAAGCTTAATAAACTTATGGTGAGTAATAAATTGGTAGGCTATTTAATAATTTCGAGAGCTAAAAGCAGGGTCGATTTTTTTGATTACATGGTGGTTTACAGACCTGATCTGAGTATTTTATCTATAACCGTACTGGCTTATAGAGAAGATTATGGCGGTGAAATTGCCAGTAAGCGTTGGTTGAAGCAATTTGATGGAAAAAACAATCCGGATAACATGAGGTTTGGGGATGACATTCAGAGTATTTCAGGAGCAACATTATCGGCAAGATCATTAACTCAAGATGTTCAAGAAATCACTAAAAACATTCAATTTTTAAAAACTAAAGGGGTTATTTAAATGCAATTTGAAGGTAAAATACAAGAATTATCAAAGTCGGCAAAAATGCTCTTGGTATGTTTTTTAATTACGTTGAGTTTTGGTTTTTATACGGGTTTATTGTTTATTAACGAAAATACCAATTCAACATTTAACGGTGTAGAAGAGCATTATTTAGGTAACGAAGACGATGAAAATGCCGAAGTGATGAAATTTAAAAAATCAAAAAAGGACATTGTAACAATGGTCCATAACCATGTGCTTTCGTTGTCTATAATTTTTTTACTTCTTGGAGGATTACTGTTGTTAACCAACCTCTCGCCATTATTAAAGAAAATATTAATTGTAGAACCTTTTATCTCATTACTGTTAACTTTTGGAGGCATTTGGGTAATGTGGAGTGGAGTGCTTTGGTTTAAGTACGTGATTATGTTGTCTGGCATTTTAATGACGATAACTTTTACCGCTTCAGTACTGATTATTCTTTTTCAATTATTGAGAAAAAAATAAAAGATTGACAATATTTATTCCTTAAACTTTCTATTTTTTCAAGTAGTTTTGAATACTATGCGAAAATTGATTTTATTACCCTTATTATTTATAGCTTGTTTTGGTCAGGCGCAAATGCCACACCAGGAATCGTCGGCAGAAATATTTCAAAAAATAAAAAAGTTAGATGTACTCGGTAATGTACTTTATCTGGCCGCTCATCCTGATGATGAAAATACTCGTTTTATTGCCTATTGTGCCAATGAGAAATTGTACAACACAGCATATTTATCGTTAACCAGAGGAGATGGTGGACAAAATTTAATCGGTACAGAAATTCGTGAACAGTTAGGAATGATTAGAACGCAAGAATTGCTGGCTGCACGAAGAACAGATGGAGGACAACAGTTTTTTACCCGGGCAAACGATTTTGGTTATTCCAAAGATGCTGAAGAAACCCTTGAGATTTGGGACAAAGAAAAAGTGTTGAGCGATGTAGTATGGACCATTCGTAAGTTTAAACCCGACGTAATTGTTTGTCGTTTTCCACCCGATGGTAGAGGAGGGCACGGACATCATACTTCTTCAGCCTTGTTGGGAATAGAAGCATTTGAAATGGCTGCCGATAAAACAAAATATCCCGAGCAATTGGAATATGTAGATGTATGGCAAGCCAAGCGTATTGTGATGAATACAGGGCGTTGGTGGAACGATAAAATTTCTGCAAACGATTCAGGTGTGGTTGCTGAAAACATTGGAGCATACAACAGCCTGTTAGGCACATCCTATAACGAATTGGCTGCACGAAGCAGAACCATGCACAAAAGCCAAGGTTTTGGTTCTACAGGTTCTCGTGGCGAAATGGAAGAATACTTTGAGCATTTAAAAGGACAACAAGCTGAAAAATCACTTTTCGAAGGTTTTGATGCCAGTTGGAATAGAGTTGCAGAAAGTAAAACTGTTCAAACGTTGGTTAAAGATATTATTAATACATACAACATTGCCAAACCTGAGAGTAGCATTGCTAAACTGGTACAACTCAAAACAGCTGTCTTGAAATTGAAAGATGATTTTTGGAGAAAGAAAAAACTGCATGAAATTGACGATTTGATAAAAGCTTGTGCAGGATTGTATTTAGAAGCTACAGCCAAGTCGTATTCGGCAATAAATGGCGATTCGGTTGAGGTGGAATTTGAATTGATTTCGAGAAGTTTTAACGAGTTGAAACTGAAACGAATAGTAAATGTTCAAAACCTTGCCATTGAAGAATTGAGTATGCCACTGACAATAAATAAAGTGAGCACACTAAAACGAAAAGTGTTGATTAAGGATTTTCCAATCAGTCAACCTTATTGGTTGGTTAAAGAAGGAACGTTGGGAACTTATGCTGTAGATGACCAGTTAATGATTGGTGTTCCTGAAAATTATGCAGCCCTCTCATTTAGTGTAGATCTTGAGATTAATGGCGTTGAATTCAATTATGCAGTTCCGGTAGTTTATAAAAAGAACGATCCTGTAAAAGGTGAAACCTATCGACCATTTGTAATTACTCCGCCGGCGTTTTTAAACATCGAAAAACCGGTTTATGTGTTCTCCTCTTATTTCGAAAAAGAAATTGAAGTGGTAATCAAATCGCAAAAAGACAATGCTGTTGGAGAAATTAATTTTACTGCACCAAAAGGTTGGACAATTACTCCAGCGACAATGAACATAACTTTACCAAAAAATGGAGGGGAACAACACCTCAAAATTAAAATTGCTCCAACCAAAGGGGCAGAACAAGGAGAGTTAAAAGCAAGTATTAAAATTGATGGAGTGGTTTACAACAATGCCATTAAAACCATTGAGTACGACCACATCCCTACACAAGTGTATATGCCAGAAGCCAAAGCACAATTGAGTTTTATTCCTATTACAAAAACAGGAAATAAAATAGGCTACATTGCCGGTGCTGGCGATGTTGTTCCTGATGCTTTGCGTGAAATAGGTTATGAAGTGGTAGAGCTAAACGAAAGCGATTTATTGCCCGAAAATTTAAAATACTATCAGGCTATTATTTTTGGAATCAGGGCATTAAATACCATTGATAGAGTTGATTTTTACATGAAGCCCTTGTTGGAGTATTGCAAAAATGGAGGCAACTTAATTATACAATACAATACTGCTCACGCGTTGAAAACAAGTAATTTTTCTCCTTATCCTTTAAAATTGGGTAGAGATAGAGTTACCGACGAAACTGCTGAGGTACGATTTTTATTACCGAACCATTCGGTGTTAAACACGCCAAATAAAATAACCGCTTCCGATTTTGAAAACTGGACGCAAGAACGTGGCTTGTATTTCCCCGCAGAGTGGGACGAAAACTACCAAGCCATTTTTAGTATGAACGATAAAGGCGAAGAACCTAAAAACAGTTCGTTGTTGGTAGCAAAATACGGTAAAGGGAATTACGTGTATTCAGGTATTTCGTTTTTCCGACAATTGCCGGAAGGCGTTCCCGGAGCTTACCGTTTGTTGGTAAACTTAATCAGCTTAAAACATGACTAACCAAAAACCACCCGTTTTTAAAAGTTGGAAAGGTTGGTATTACCTGTTAATAGCCACGCTATGTGTGTTGGTGGCATTGTTTTACCTTTTTACTCAACACTATTCATGAGCAGTATAGATTGGATAGTATTACTGGGCACGCTTATTTTTATTGTGGCTTACGGTGCATGGAAAACCCGTGGAAGCAAAAATTTAGAAAGCTACCTCAAAGGCGATAACGACGCCAAGTGGTGGGGAATAGGAATTTCCATTATGGCTACACAAGCCAGTGCCATTACTTTTTTATCTACGCCAGGACAAGCTTATACCGATGGTATGCGGTTTATCCAGTTTTACTTTGGGTTGCCCATTGCCATGATTATTTTATCGGTAACCTTTATTCCCATTTACTACAAGCTTAAAGTATTTACCGCTTACGAGTTTTTAGAAAAACGCTTCGATATAAAAACCAGAACCTTAGCAGCATTGCTGTTTTTGGTGCAGCGTGGTTTAGCTGCAGGTATCACCATTTATGCTCCTGCCATTATTTTATCGTCGTTACTTGGTTGGAACTTGGCTGCTACCAATATTTTTATTGGGTTATTGGTAATTGTGTACACCGTTTCGGGCGGAACAAAAGCCGTTACACAAACCCAAAAACAGCAAATGGCTGTAATGATGGGAGGAATGGTATTAGCCGGAATAATGGTCATATCCATGTTGCCTGCCGATGTTGGTTTTAACGATGCCTTGCACATTGCCGGTAAAATGGGTAAGTTAAACGTGGTAAATTTCGATTTCGATTTAAACGACCGTTACAATTTCTGGTCGGGGATTACGGCTGCTTTGTTTTTGTTTATGAGTTATTTTGGTACCGACCAATCTCAAGTACAACGTTATCTTTCGGGTAAATCTATTGCCGAAAGCCGTTTGGGTTTAATCATGAACGGTTTACTAAAAGTGCCCATGCAGTTCATCATTTTGTTTATTGGGGTTATGGTGTTTGTGTTTTACCAGTTTAATCAACCGCCCATCTTTTTTAATCGGGTAGAAAAACAAAAGGTAGAACAATCGGTGTATGCCAATGAAATGAAAACCCTTGAAGCCGAATATACGGTAGTGTTTAACGAGAAAAAACAAGAGCTTACCAATTTGGTGGCTGCGGTAAAAACCGACGACCAGGCCAAATTAACCACAGCTAAAACCAATGCCTTAGCACTACAAACCAAAACCAACGAACTGCGAGAAGAAGCCAAAGAGCTGATTAAAAAAGCCAGCCCGACAGCCGAAACCAACGACAAAGATTATATTTTTATGACTTATGTGATGGATTATTTACCTGTTGGTATGGTGGGTTTGTTGTTTGCGGTAATGTTTTCAGCAGCCATGTCTTCTACTTCTTCTGAACTTAATGCTTTGGCATCGACAACCACTATCGATTTATACAAACGATCTATCAACAAAAATGCTACTGACATCCATTACTTAAAATCATCGAAATGGTTTACGTTTTTGTGGGGGCTACTGGCTATTCTGTTTGCAACCTATGCCTCGTTGTTCGAGAACTTAATACAAGCGGTAAACTTGCTGGGTTCGTTATTTTACGGAACCATTTTAGGAATTTTTATTGTAGCTTTTTACGTGAAAAAAATACAAGCCAATGCCGTATTTATTGCCGCTATTTTAGCCGAGTTGTGTGTGGTTTCAATCCATTACCTCAATGCCAATGAAACTGCTCCAAGCTTTTTAACCATGGGTTATTTGTGGTACAATGTGGTAGGTTGTATGTTAGTAGTGTTGTTTGGTTATGTGTTGGAGATTGGATTTGGGAGAAGGAAGGCTTAACGATATGTGTATGAAACGTGCTTTGGTGTTTCAAGTACTTATAAAAGTAATAATTTTTGCCAAAGTTCCAGTTTAGTAATAAATAAACAGAACCAAAGCAAACCAACCAAATGCAGGGATGCAACCTGCAACTTATTTGCTTGTAGCACAAGCAAAAATTATGGAGTAAACTACAAAAGTTTCAAGTAACCACAACAGCTAGCAACCGCATGTTTAATACACGATGTTGTAGATAGTTTTATATAATTTTATATTCTTCTCCGTTTTTTTCAATCATTCTTTTGTAGGTTGTTTTAGATTTTAATTGAGAATCAAAATCATCTTGCTGTATTGTGAAACCACCTACTACTGAAATTTCAAAGTTATTCTCTGTTGCTATTGCTGGATTTGGAAATATCTTTCCTTGATAGACGAAAGAATATATATAATGAGGAAAGACTGCACCAAATACTGAAATCTCACTTTCTTTTGGAAATGGATAATCGCTAAAAATTGGCAATCCAATTCCTGCTAGTGATTTATTTTTCTGTGTCAGAATCCAAAAATTAATCACTATTGAATCATCACCGACAGCAAATGATTTTGCTTGATTTTTACTTTTTGAGCCTGAAATATATAAGGATTGACCTTTATATTCATTATCATCAAGTTGGTGTAGAATGGTCAAATAGTGTTGTCGAATTTCATTCCTTTTTTGGGTTTGTAGTTTTGATATAGCACCTATAAATTTAGACTCGTTTGCCGATGTTTTGAAATAATCAAACACCTGTTTGTTGTTGTTCACAAAGTTTAATGGATATTTATTTAGGTCTAGTTCATTGAATTGGTTGAAGATTATTTTAAAAGCATTATCGGTAATGTCATTAATTGCTATTTCCTTTTCAAATCGTTCTTCCCAAAGATGTCTTGATTTTTCTCCGAAGAAAAATAATCTTTCTGCAAATTGATCAATGCTATTATATTTTAAATCCAATTTGAGTCTTTTAAAAGCAAACTCTTTATCAAAACCTCTATGAAGTTTTGTTACCCAACCATCATTTTCAAATTTATTGAGATGATTGAGGAAATCTTGATATTTCAAGCCTGTTTCCAATTTTTTTGAAATTATAGTGAAGGGTCATTTTTTAATTAACCTACCAAATATGTAATAGATCAAGAATATAGATATGTAGAATATAAATTCCGTTATGTCATATTGATAAAAAATACCATGAAACCCATCATGATAGTCCATTACTTCTGCAGCTGGAGCGGTTCCTCCATAGCTATCCATAATTTGTCTGAAGTTTGATTTTTCTGTCGTATATTCATAAATATATTCAACAAATGGCCAAAATTCATTGCTTTTATGTTTGCCAACATTTGATGTAAATACCTTACTAATTTTAACATAGGAGGTTGTTAACGCTAAAAGGTGAAAAACTATCCAACTGGATAAAAAAATGGATTCATTTTTAGTAAGCGTCCATTTTGATTCAATTATTTCGTTTTTTAAGATAAGATTTATTTGTTCTGAACCTTCAGCTATAGGTTTCTTTTTCTCAGACGGAAGAGGAGGAGGGGCAATCTCAATCTCCAAATTTTTTTTCAAATCTTTTAAATCATCTAAAAGAGTCCAATCTGCTAACCCTTCATACCAAATCAATGTGTTAGATTTTAGTTTCATTTCCTTTAAATCTTCAATTGAAAATGGACCTGATTTAGTATTTTGAATTGCGATGTAATATTTCATGCTTTTTTAATTATCTACAACATCCGAATAAACACTATTGTGTTTATTAACGTTTGTAGTCATTTGTAATTAATTGTTACCGTTAAAAATACATAAAATAAAAAAGCCAAACACATTGTTTGGCTTTTCTAAATATTCATTTTTTTATTCATTGATATTTATTCGTTCCGATAGATAAGTAGGCAATCCCTTTATAGCATTTTTTAAGCGTGCTACATTTTCAACTTTTTGTTCTTTATCCTCAAGAAAATAAATGTAGTTTCTGTATAAAAAGTATATAACTAAACGGTTAAAATCGTCTAAACTAGAGTCTTTAATCATGTTAAGCATTCTATCCTCAATCTCATTTGCATATTTTGTTTCCGCCAATGCTCTTCCAAGTCGTTGAATATTTCCATAGTAATGGTTTTTACTTGGATTTTCAATGCGCAATGAAATGCCTAAAATCAAATCAGTAACATTGATATCTAACTCTTCCAACTCTTTTATGTACGTTTTTCTTGCTCCCCAAGCGTAACTACCATCACTTGCACGTTCAAAACGGTCGTTCATAATATCTAAATGTGCTCGCAAAAAGATTTCCCAATTAATTGTTTCGGCAGATAATACTGCAATATTCATGGCATGTACTCTTGGACTATTGTCCATGCTGCAACCTCCAACAACTATTCTGTTTCTTTTTAATTTAAGTTCTGTTTCTCGTGAATAATATCTTCCTACATATTTTTCAAACTCATCGCTTGAACCACCTTGGCTGATAGCATCGTTTACCGCAGCTAAAAGTAATTTTTTAAATTTCTCTTCTTTTTGCAGAACACTATCAATGTAAGGTATTCGTAAAGAATCCCACGTTTGATATTTAGTCCAATAATCGTCACCATCTCCTTTTGGCATCTTTGTTTCTTTATGAATATAATCCATAAATTTTTCCAAATTTGCAGGCTCTTTTTTATTATATCGAACACCCGTTCTTTTTGCATCTTCATAAAATATTTGGGTTGATGTGTCAACCATACAATCTGAGTATTGAATCATTCGAGCGTATGGTTCTGTAATGCTGTGAAGTTCAAAGTCATTAATAAAGAAAAAACCTCTAACTGATTCTTCTGAATATGTGCTTTTCTCCCAGTAGTCAATTACCCACTTATTTTTTAACGGTGCATCATATAATTTAGCATTGTTCTCAATCTCGATTTCATTCTCATCTAAAAAACTATTGAAACTCACCACATTGTTATTTTCGTAATTCTTGTAAAGGTATTTTACTATTAACAAAGATGAATCTACTCTGGCCAATGGGTATTTGTTCATAAATTCATCAAACGACATATTGTTCTCCATGTCTTTCTTAGCATGTTTTATATTTCCTGTATCCAAAATAACAAAGTGAGCTTTTGCTTGTGGTTTAGATAGGTAAGTTTTGGTTAAATCACAGACTTTAAATTTTAAATTTAAGGTATCAACGATATGTTTTAATTGACTCATGGTTGAATCGCTATAAATTAGTCCTTTAGAGCTAGTTTTAAACTCTTCTTGTCCATGTGTAGTTTTACTAAACACACATAGTAGGCTGGTCAGGGTGATAATGACGATCTTTTTCATAGTATTAAGGTTTATTAGGTTAATAAGGGAAGTGCTCGAGTCTTCATTTTAAGATGTATACTTTTTAACCTTTGAAAATGTTGTAAGAAAAACCCAAAAAGTAAAATCCATTTTTTTAACGGTTATAAAAACTCCTATTTTGTGTAAAAAAAAAGCCCCGCAATACTGCGAGGCTTTTTTTAGTTTAAATATGTTTTATCCCAAAAATGGGTAACGGTAATCGGTTGGTGGTACAAAGGTTTCTTTAATGGTACGAGAGTTAACCCAACGCATTAAGTTTTGTGGTGCACCGGCTTTATCATTTGTACCGGATGCTCTTGCTCCTCCAAATGGTTGTTGACCTACCACAGCTCCGGTAGGTTTATCGTTTATGTAAAAATTACCCGCAGCGTTTTCTAATAAACGAGTTGCTGTATTAATGGCAGCACGGTCTTTACTAAAAATAGCTCCTGTTAAGGCATATTCCGATGAATTGTCTAACATTTCAAGTGCTTCTTCATATTTGTCGGCATCGTAAACATAAACAGTTAAAAATGGTCCAAAAATTTCTTCACACATGGTTCTAAACAAAGGGTTGGTTGTTTTTACTACTGTTGGGGTAATAAAATACCCTTTGCTTTTGTCGTATGTTCCACCGCAAACAAAATCGGCATCATCACGAGATTTTACCAATTCGATATAGTTGGCAATTTTATCAAAACTTTTTTCGTCGATAACCGCATTAATAAAGTTGCTAAAGTCTTCCGGTGAACCCATTTTAAACGATTCTACATCCTTTTTAACCAATGCCAATACTTCATCGGCAATATTCGATGGCAAATATACTCTCGATGCAGCCGAACATTTTTGTCCTTGGTACTCAAAAGCACCTCTTACCATACCTGTTGCTACTTCTCTGGCATCTGCCGATTTGTGAGCAATAATAAAGTCTTTACCACCAGTTTCACCAACTATTCTTGGATAACCTTTGTACAATTCTAAATTGCTACCAATGGTTTTCCACAATTGGTTAAATACGCCAGTAGAACCTGTAAAGTGAACACCAGCAAAATATGGGCTTTTAAAGATAGTGTCAGCAATTACTGAACTGTTTACGTGTACGATGTTAATTACGCCATCAGGTAAACCAGCTTCCTTAAACAAGTCCATAATAACGTGAGCTGAGTATATTTGAGTGTTTGATGGTTTCCAAACTACCACATTACCCATTAATGCCGGGGCAGCACAAAGGTTGGCAGCAATAGATGTAAAGTTAAATGGAGTTATGGCAAATACAAAACCTTCTAATGGTCGGTATTCCATTCTGTTCCAAATGCCTGGAGCCGATTCTGGTTGTCCGGCATAAATTTCGGTCATAAACTCTACATTGAATCTAAAGAAATCAATCATCTCGCATGCGGAATCAATTTCTGCCTGAAAAGCATTTTTACTTTGGCAAAGCATGGTTGCAGCGTTCATTCTTGCACGGAACGGACCAGCTAATAATTCAGCAGCTTTTAAAAAGATGGCTGCACGGTCTTGCCAAGGTGTGTTTGCCCATGTTTTACGAGCTTCCATTGCGGCATTAATAGCCTGGTTAACGTGGTCAGCAGTTCCTTGGTGGTAGTTACCAAGGTTATGAGCAGTTTCGTGTGGAGGGTGCATGCTCACTGTATTACCTGTTCTTATTTCTTTTCCACCAATAATCATTGGTAAATCAGCTTGTTGTCCTTTTAATTCAGCCAGCTTAGCTTGTAATTCTTTTCTTTCCGGACTACCCGGAGCATAAGATTTTACGGGTTCGTTAACAGCTTTAGGTACGTTAAAAAATGCGTTTGCCATGTTCAACTATATTTTTTATGAATGTTAAAATTTAAACAACAAAATTACAAAATCTAGTACCAAGTAACAACCCGTAGATGTTAATAGTTGTTAGTTATTAGTGAATAGATTGCATAACAGGATTTTTGTTAGATAAGTAAGGGATTAGCCAACTAAAAACTTTTGACTTTTAACTTTCAACTTTTAATTTTAAATAAATACATTTGTTTGATAAAATTGATAAACATGGAAGTACTAGAATTAAAAGACATTGCCCTTAAACAAAAACACATTGATTTGGGCGCTAAAATGGTTTCGTTTGCAGGATTTAATATGCCTTTGCAATATACAGGCTTAATTGATGAACATTTAAATGTGAGAAACAATGTGGGCATTTTTGATGTATCGCACATGGGTGAGTTTATGATAAAAGGTGAAGGTTCATTGGATCTGATTCAACGAATTACATCTAACGATGCATCGAAATTGGTACCGGGTAAAGTTCAGTACTCCTGTTTTCCAAACAACGAAGGCGGTATAGTTGATGATTTACTGGTATACAAATTAGGTGAAAATAATTACATGTTAGTTGTTAATGGAGCTAACATTGATAAAGATTGGGACTGGGTGGTAAAACACAACATTGGTGGTGTGGATATTAAAAACATTTCAGATAGTATTTCATTGTTGGCTATACAGGGTCCAAATGCAAAAAAAATGTTGCAACCTTTAACCAATATGGATTTAGAAATGACCTATTACACCGTTCAAAAAGGAATTTTTGCCGGAGTAGATAACGTAATTATTTCTTCAACAGGTTATACCGGGGCTGGTGGTTACGAAATATACTTTAACAACAACGATGCGGAAACCATTTGGAATGCGGTGATGAAAGCTGGCGAAGCGGTAGGTTGTAAAATGGCTGGATTAGCTTGTAGAGATACACTTCGTTTAGAAATGGGTTTCTGTCTGTATGGTAACGATATCAACGATACAACTTCTCCTATTGAAGCAGGTTTAGGTTGGATAACTAAATTTACTAAAGATTTTGTGAATTCAGAATACTTGAAAAACCAAAAAGAAATAGGTGTTTTAAAGAAATTAGTTGGCTTTGAATTGTTGGATAGAGGTATTCCTCGCCATGATTATGAAATTGTTGACGCTGATGGAAATAATATAGGTATTGTAACGTCTGGAACACAATCTCCATCACTGAACAAACCAATTGGAATGGGTTATGTAAAAACGGAGTTTTCTAAAGTAGACAGCGAAATTTATATCCTTATTCGTGATAAACGAATAAAAGCTAAAGTGGTAAGTTTACCTTTCTACAAAGGAAACAATTAGTAGTTAGATGGGAGAGGAATCGTCAGGGTTTTCTAACACGGTTGAAGTTTGTTTTTCGCCCGTATTGTTTCCGGTCTATTTTCAAGATAAAAATACAGTAGTTGTTGTAATTGATGTATTTAGAGCAACTACTGCAATCTGTTCAGCCATTGATAATGGTGTTGAGGCGGTTATCCCTGTGGCCACAATGGAAGAAGCCATTGATTACAAACAAAAAGGGTTTATTGTGGGAGCAGAACGTTCAGCTGAGGTCGTAGAGGGTTTTGATTTTGGAAATTCACCTTTGGTTTTTAAAAATGGTAAATTTAATGGAGAAACCATTGTTTTGACTACCACCAACGGAACTAAAGCAATTGAAATGGCTAAAGATGCCGTAGAGGTTGTGATAGGTTCTTTCAGTAATTTAGATGCTGTTGCGGAATATGTAGAACGTTTAGACAAAAACGTGATTTTATTATGTGCAGGTTGGAAAGACAGATTTAATTTGGAAGATACTTTATTCGCAGGTGCTTTGGCACAAAAACTATCCGAAAATTTACGCTTTACTGATTTGGCAGATTCAGCTCAGGCTTCTATAAAACTATATGATGCTGCAAAAGAAGACATGTATGGATTCCTTGGAGAGTCATCGCATAGAAAAAGATTGAGCAGGTTAAATTTAGAAGAAGATATTATTTATTGCTTAAAACTTAATAAATCGACAAGTGTTCCTGTTTTAAGAAACGGTAAAATTGTTAAAGCATAATTAGTTATAGATTTCTTGTTAATAGTTGATAGTATTTAATTAACGAATAACAATTAACAAACAACCATCAACTATCAAACAAACCAACAAAATGAACTTGGTATATAAATATCTAATCGGACTATTCATTTTTATTGGATTAGCTTATTTAGCTCAGCCGAGCATGTATTCCTGGGGATTTTTTGGGCATAAAAAAATAAATCGAATGGCGGTGTTTACCTTGCCACCAGAAATGATAGGTTTTTACAAAAAGAATATCGAATACATTACCGAACATGCTGTAGATCCTGATAAAAGAAGGTATTCAACCGAAGGAGAAGCTCAACGTCATTATATAGACATTGATCATTATGTGCATAGTGGAGAGGATCCATTTGAAGTGGTTCCAAAACAATGGGGGAAAGCTGTTGAAAAATTTACAGAAGATACACTACAAGCTTATGGTATTGTTCCCTGGCATGTAAATGTTATGGTTTTGCGATTAACTAAGGCTTTTGAAGAAAAAAACGTCGATAAGATTTTACGATATTCGGCGGATTTGGGTCATTACATTGGTGATTCTCATGTTCCTTTACATACTACAGAAAACTACAACGGACAATTGACCAACCAAAAAGGGATTCATGGTTTTTGGGAGTCACGTTTACCTGAGTTAAAATCAAAAGATTATGATTTTTTTGTGGGTAGAGCAGTTTATGTAGAAAACATTTTAGATGATGAATGGGAAACGGTAAAACAAAGTTTTGCAGCTAAAGATTCTGTTTTAGAGTTTGAACAAAAGCTTAATGATGAATTTCCATCAGATAGAAAGTATGCATTTGAAAATAGAGGAACCGTTGTAATGAAAACTTATTCAGAAGATTATTCGAATGCTTATCACAACATGTTAAATGGTATGGTAGAGCGTAGATTAACTAAATCTATAATAACTGTTGGTAGTTATTGGTATACAGCCTGGGTTAATGCAGGGCAACCAAATTTGAACGAGTTAATGGAAAAGAAGCCAACTCAAGAATTGATAAAAGAAGATGAAGAATTGAATAAGTTGTTTGAAACCAATAAGATTAAAGGTAGAGAGCATGAGAACTAGTTTCTAGTAGCTTGCTACTAGAAACTAGTTATTAGAATCTTAACTAATGATGATGTCCACCTTCTCCATGAACGTGTCCGTGATCAATTTCTTCAGCAGTAGCAGCTCTTGAAGCTACAACAGTGCCGGTAAAATGTAAATCTTGGTCAGCCAATGGGTGATTAACATCCATAGTAACCGTAGTTTCATTAATTTTTACAACAGTGGCAGGTACAACATGCCCGTTTTGGTCTTGTAATGGCAACATATTACCAACAAATACTTCATCAATCATTTTACCATCTTGCATAAACATGTCTTGTGGTAATTCAATAATTGCATCGTCAGTTTTAGAACCATAAGCGTTTTCAGCTTTAATACCAAATGAAAAAGTATCGCCAACATTTAAGTTTACGATATTGTTTTCAAAATCTGGTATCATTTGACCCATACCTGTTAAGAATGTAAGTGGAGTTTTTCCAACTGTTGTTTCAATCATTTCTCCTTCAGCAGTATCCTTGTGCAAGTTGTAATCTACTGAAATCGCTTTGTGTTTCGTTTCAATCATTTTTTTAAATTTTTTTGGCAAAAGTACCATTAATATATTGAAATGGTTTAGTTTGTTCCCTTATCTTTACAAGAATAAAGCAGGTAATTATGAAATTAATAGCAGATAGTGGTTCAACAAAAACTGATTGGCGATTGGTCGATTCGAATAATAAAATAGAATCGTTTCAAACTATTGGCTTTAATCCCTATCACATTAGTAATGACGAAATTTTAGCCGAATTAAATAAGTCGACATTAAAAAGTGTCAAACAGGAAATAAAAGAAGTTGTTTTTTATGGGGCGGGTTGTTCATCTCCAGCCAAAAGCAATGAAATAAAAAAGGCACTACAACAGTTTTTTATTCAAGCAACTGTTTCAGTTGACCATGATTTGTTGGCTGCGGCCAGAGCTTTGTGTGGGCATGGAAAAGGAATGGTAGCCATATTGGGTACAGGTTCAAATACGTGTTTGTTTGATGGCGAAAACATTACAGCTAATGTTTCGGCATTGGGTTATATTTTAGGTGATGAGGGGAGTGGATCTTACATAGGTAAAACATTTATTCAAGCTTTATTAAACAAAGAATTATCAAAAGAAATGGAGGATAATTTTAAACAACAATACAACTTAACATTGACAGATGTATTGGATGCCGTGTACAAAAAACCACTTCCAAATCGATTTTTAGCTCAATTTGCCAAATTTATTTACGAAAACAAAACCTCTCCAGAAATTACAACTCTAATTGAAAACTGTTTTCAAGCTTTTTTCGAAAAACACATTTGTAAGTACGAGAATTACCAACAGTATCCGTTAAATATAGTGGGTAGCATTGGTTTTGTTTTTAAAAATGAAATAGAAAATGTAGCGAAAAACTACAATGTTAAAATAGGTAAGGTTATTAAACAACCTATTGATGAGTTGGTGAAATTCCATTCGTAGAGACGCACGATTGTGCGTCTAATATTTTAACGCATGATTGTATTCTTTTTTGAGACGGATAATCATCCGTCTCTACTGAATTTGCTAAAAACAAGTTTTCTGTAACCAGCCTTTCATCAACAATAGCATTTCTTTTTGTAGAGTTTGTCCTTTATCTTTAGTGTACCAAACCTGAAATTGTTCTTTTAAAGCGCTCATTTCCATGGTAGGGTTGGCTTTTTCTTTTTTTAGCCAATCTTGTAAAAATTGAGGGCGAGGCCCCCAGGTGCCTAATTCGTTTAAGTTTTCATCTAAACAAATCAATTTAGGAATAGATTTACCTCCATTGGTGAGGTATTGATTCATTAATTCGGGGTTTTCATCTCTTAAAATTACTCTAACAGTAATGTTTGGATTTACTTCTGCCATTATTTGCATAACAGGTACATTTTGAGCAGCATCACCACACCAACTTTCTGCAATTACCAACCACGTAATTTTTTCATTAAAGCAGGCTAAAGTTTCGGTTATTTCTGGAATAGCATCGGTTGTCTTTAAAATTCTTTTTATTCTCGAAAAATTTAACTTGGTATAATCCACCATTGCCTGTGATTGGTCGTTTCCTGTTGTTCCGCCTTCGTTAGCTAGTTTTTCTACCAATTCATAATATTCCTTAAACGAAATACTTCTGTCAATATCTTTCTTTGTTACCATAATAAATTAATTTTGTGTAAAGATACACATATATAAATAATTATATATGATTATTATCATAAAATATTGATGTATAATCTTGAACTTAAAATAACAGGTGACAACTCACATACTTTGTTGGTTACAGAATTGAACGAAACGTATCATTCAACCAAAGGGGCAATTAACGAAGCTTTACATGTTTTTATACAAAAAGGATTAACCGATTATTTGGAAATAAACAATTGTAAAGAAATAGAAGTGTTTGAGGTTGGTTTTGGTACAGGATTAAACGCACATTTAACTCAATTGTTTGCCGCTGAAAACAATGTTAAAATAAATTATACAAGTGTTGAAGCTTATCCGTTAAATTTAGAACTCATTCAACAACTTAACTATACCGATTTAATCAATTCTACTAAACAGGATTATTTAAAATTGCATGAGGTAGAATGGAATAAACCGATAACGATTAACAAATATTTTAAATTAAATAAACTTCATAAAGAGGTAATTAGTATTAAAGAAAAAGAGAAGTTTGATGTAATCTTTTTTGATGCTTTCGCACCAGATATTCAACCAGAAATGTGGTCGAAAACGGTATTTGAAAATATGTTGGCGGCATTAAAACCTAATGGTGTTTTAGTAACCTATTGTGCTAAAGGCATAGTTAAACGTACCATTAAAGAGCTAGGATTTGAATTAGAAACCTTAGCGGGACCTCCAGGAAAAAGAGAAATGATTAGAGCTACAAAAAGAATAAATCAATGAATAAGGAACTAAAACAAAAGCTTGATTTAGCCGAAAAAAATAAAGCTGATATTGTAAAAGTAGCCAACAAGTTGAAAAAATTGAAGCCAAAAACCTTGGATGATACTACTCATCAGGCGCACGATTTAGCTTTTAAAAAAATTGATTGCCTGGATTGTGCAAATTGTTGTAAAACTACCAGTCCTATATTTTACGAGCGTGATATTGATAGAATTGCCAAACATTTAAAGGTTCGCCCGTCACAGGTAATAGAAAAATATTTACACAAAGACGAGGTAGGGGATTATGTGTTAAATGTTGCTCCATGTCCGTTTTTAGATTATGAAAATTATTGCACCATCTACGAAAGCAGACCAACAGCTTGTCGCGAATATCCTCACACCAATCGAAAACGTTTCTATCAAATATTAGATATTTCGGTAAAAAACACGGAAATTTGCCCAGCAGTTGCTGATGTTTTTGAGCAACTGAAAAAGGTGTATAGTTAACTTTATTATATAAACGCTTTTTAATATTTCTTCGTATTATTGTAACAAACTAAAACAGATGAGTAAAATAGCATTAATTACAGGTGTAACAGGACAGGATGGAGCTTATTTAGCGGAACTTTTATTAAGCAAAGGGTATGAAGTTCATGGAATAAAAAGAAGAAGTTCGTTGTTTAATACCGACAGAATTGACCACCTGTATCAAGATTTGCATGAAAAAAATGTAAAGTTCAAATTGCATTATGGTGATATGACTGATTCTACCAATTTGATTAGAATTGTTCAACAAGTTCAACCTGATGAAATTTATAATTTAGCGGCAATGTCTCATGTTCAGGTTTCGTTTGAAACTCCTGAATATACGGCTAATGCTGATGGAACAGGTGCTTTACGTTTATTGGAAGCCATCCGTATTTTAGGATTAGAAAAAAAGACCCGTTTTTATCAAGCATCAACATCTGAGTTGTATGGTAAAGTAATGGAAGTTCCTCAATCGGAAACCACTCCGTTTTACCCTCGTAGCCCTTATGCTGTTGCAAAATTGTATGCTTTTTGGATAGTTAAAAACTATCGTGAAGCTTATGGAATGTATGCTTGTAACGGTATTTTGTTTAATCACGAAAGCCCGCTTAGAGGGGAAACTTTTGTTACACGTAAAATTACCAGGGGTGTAGCTAAAATAAAATTAGGTTTACAAAAAACAATATATCTGGGTAACATTGATGCAAAACGTGATTGGGGACATGCCAAAGATTATGTAGAAGGAATGTGGAGAATGTTGCAGCAAGATGTTGCTGATGATTACGTGTTGGCAACTGGAGTGACTACAACAGTGAGAGATTTTATTAATATGTCGTTTAAAGAAGTGGGTATAGAAGTTGAATGGAGTGGGGAAGGAGTAAATGAGCAAGGAAAAAATAAAGCAACAGGTGATTTAATTGTTGCTATTGATCC
>JBFWSH010000006.1:0-155575 GCA_050248475.1 Flavobacteriales bacterium | reverse complement strand
CTATTGTTCCCGCAGATTTTTTAATTGACGAAAATCAAATCATACAAAAAGCATATTATGGTAGCGATTTTGGCGACCACATCAACATTCAAGAAATATTAAACAGGAAATAAAAATGCAAACAATTAAACTAACAACTATCATACTTTCGATTCTTTCAATTGGCTTTTCTTGCAAGGCTCAAGATAATTTAAAAACAGTTAATGATGCAAAAGGGCTCGAAGTGGGTCAGGTGGTAGAAAATTTTACAGCTACTGATGTAAATGGCAATATCTTTTCGTTAGACAAAGGTTTGGAAAATGGTCCTGTAGTATTAATTTTTATACGTGGTCAGTGGTGCCCGGTTTGTAATCGACACATGAATACCATTCAAGACAGTTTAAAATATATTCAAGAAAAAGGTGCTCAAGTGGTAGTTGTTTCGCCCGAAAAACCAGAATTTATTGAAAAAACCATCGAAAAATCGAAAATAGAATTTACTGTTCTTTATGATGAAGGACAAAGAATTTCCGATTACTTTGATGTAACCTTCAATCCTGATGGAAAAACCAAAATGATATACAACACGGTGTTAGGCGCAAAGTTAAAAGAATCACACACCGACGATAGTGAGCGTTTACCAATTCCAGCAACATTTATTATTGGACAAGATAAAAAAATTGTGTGGCGACAATTTGACGTCGATTATAAAAACAGATCGACTGTTAAGGATATCATTGAAAATATTCCTCAATAAATGATCTTGTCAAAATTTATTACATATCCAGTAGCTACAATACTATTTGTAATGCTTTCAGCTTTCAGCTTTTTGGAAATAGATGGTGTTACCAATAAGTCGCACCTATTCAAAATAGAACGAAGCAAAGATGCTAATGAAATATTTTACGATATCCATCTTGAAAAATCGGGAAAATTAAATGTTGTAGAACCTATTTTTCCATATTGGAGAAGACAAACAGAAGGAGGAATAATTAAGCCATTAACATGGGTTCAGCAGAATTATGCTTATGGTTTGGAATATATTTACACTTCTGCTAGTTTTGTAAAATTTCGTTTTGTGTCGTATAAAAAACGTGATTTTTTCTTAAAAAAAGATATTAATGGTAATTTTAAGGTTTATACCCTTTTAAATAATAAAGAGGTTGAGGTAAATCGTATTTTTATTCAAATTGATGGCGGAACATTTTGGTTTCCAAAAATTTCAAGAGTAGAGTTACATGCCAGCGACCCATTTACAAAAAAAAATATAGTAGAAATAATAAAACCATAAATCATGTTCAACTATTGCTCAACCAACTTATTAGAAATAAAGTCTTTATTAAACAATATTGATAATAAAAAATACAGTACACCTTTGGTATTGTTATCCGGTGCAAGTGTTGGACAACATGTTCGTCATATTTTAGAATTTTATACCTGTTTAATTACTGCTAAAAACTTAGGCGTGGTAAATTATGATGGCAGACAGCGAAATTTACAGTTAGAAACGGACGTAGTTTTTGCTCAAAATCAAATTGACGAAATTGTATTTTCTTTACCAACTCTTGAAGCTACAAAACCATTGTTTTTAGCGGGAAATTATACACACAGCATCAACCCAAACACAACCATATCAACCACTTTTGGAAGAGAGCTGGCGTATTGTTTAGAGCATAGTATACACCATCAAGCACTAATTAAAATTGGCTTAAAGGAATTGAATCTCGAAACAATTATTAACGAAAACTTTGGTGTTGCACCAGCAACTATTCGATACAAACAAGAACAATGTGCACAGTAACTTTTGTTCCAACTCAAAACGGATACATTTTAACTTCGAGTAGAGACGAACAAAAAGCTCGTCTAACTATTTTTCCTAAAAAATACTCCATTGGGGATAAAACACTCATCTTCCCAAAAGATAAAGTTGCAGGTGGAACCTGGATTGCTTCTGACGAAAAACGCCGAACTGCTTGTTTGCTAAATGGAGCTTTTGAAAACCATATTAAAAAAGAAAGTTACCGAAAAAGCCGTGGGTTGATTTTATTAGAAAGCTTTTCTTATGCTTCAATTACAGATTTCACTAATCAAATTAACTTACAAAATATCGAACCTTTTACTTTATTGTTAATTGATAATTCTAACAAAATTGAATTGGTTGAACTGAGGTGGGATGGTGAAAAAAAGTACATTAAAACCATAAATACAGCCATTCCTCAAATATGGTCGTCAGCAACCTTATACCATTCTGAAATCAGAAAAAAAAGAGAAGATTGGTTCGAAAAACTAATTAGTCAGAACCCTCTGCCAACAAAAGATATTATGCAAAACTTTCACTTTACCAAAAAAGACAATGATGTAAAAAATGATATTGTTATGGAACGTGAAGGAGGTTTAAAAACACTCAGTATTTCTCAAGTTATTGTTGAACAAAATAGAAAGGTATTTAGGTACTTTGATATTGAGTCTAATCGACACCATTCGCTAATTGTTTATGAAAACTGACCATAACGGAATAGCCATTGCATTAGCCTGGCCAGAAACCTTGTGCAAACAAGCCGGTGCTTGGTACGATCCCATCATGCGAATTACTGGTTTTAGTAAAAATTATTATTACAAAATCGGTCATGCAGCTGTGGTTTTAATTGAAAACAGCTCCGGAAATTGTTTTTATTTTGATTTTGGAAGGTACCACGCACCTTTCGGTCATGGACGAGTTCGGGATGCCGAAACTGACCATGATTTAGCTATACAAACTAAAGCAAAGATTTCAAATAATAGAAAAATCGAAAATTACACCGAACTTCTAATTGAATTACAAAACAATCCATCGTGCCACGGATCTGGCCCACTACATGCATCATATTGCAATATTAATTTCGAAAGCGCTTACCAAAGAGCAAAACAATTACAAGAAAATAGCCCTCATAAATATGGTCCGTTTGTATGGAATGGCACCAATTGTTCAAGGTTTGTCCGTACTACAATATTGGGAGGAAAAAGTACTCGTTTTCACCATCTAAGAATAAAAATTCCTTTAACTATAAGTCCGTCGCCAATTGGTAATGTGAAAAGTTTAAAAGAGTATACCATTCAACCAATTATTTCTACAACAAATGAATAAGCACTTGGTAAAAAATACAATGGTTGCCCCAGGTAAACCAAATGATTTACCAAAAAACGCTCAATGGTTAGCTGGCGAAGGTGCTGGCTCGTGGTTTTGTATTAAATCCACATCAATTCTAAACACTTTTTCTATTTCAAGGTTTTCTTCTGAAGGGAAATTAGAATGTAATGGTAAGTTTTCTTGTGGCACTTCATCTAATTTTAACATTAACCAACCCTATGTTTTTACCCATTTAAGCCATTGTAAAACAGTAAATATTATTCAAAGCGGAATTATCTTTAAATTTGAAAGACTTTAATTCGAACGGCATGAACAAAATCATTTTTATAACAGGAGCAACATCGGGATTTGGAAAAGCATCGGCTAAGCTATTTGCTCAAAACGGCGATCATTTAATTTTAACAGGTAGAAGAAAAGATCGTTTAGAAAGATTATCGAACAAATTGATTGATAAATATAACATTCGAGTAATGCCGTTGTGTTTTGATGTTCGTGATCAAATAGCTACATCAGAAGCCATAAACACCTTACCTGAAAATTGGAAAAAAATTGATGTTTTAATCAATAACGCTGGATTGGCAAGTGGTTTAAACAAGATACAAGATGGCGATTTAGACGATTGGAACAAAATGATAGATACCAACATTAAAGGTTTGTTACATGTTTCAAAAAATATTATGCCATTAATGATTGCTCGAAAAAAAGGACACATTATTAATATTGGTTCAACCGCTGGTAAAGAAGCATACTTAAACGGAAATGTATATTGTGCTACCAAACATGCTGTTGATGCTATCTCAAAAAGTATGCGAATTGATTTGTTAGAGCATGAAATAAAAGTTACTCAAATCTGCCCGGGAGCTGCCGAAACAGAATTTTCAGAAGTTCGTTTTCATGGCGATAAAACAAAGGCGAAAGAGGTTTACAACGGGTACAAACCAATGAGTGCAGACGATGTCGCTTCAGTTATTTATTATTCTACAACACTACCAAAACATTTGTGCATTAACGATTTAGTATTAACATCGTTAGCTCAAGCTAACAGTTATTATATCAATAGAGAGCGTTGATTATCAATAAAAAACAACACATATTATTTTTCATTTTTACACTATTTGTTTTAAGTGCTTTTGCCCAACTTAACGGGACACAGCAAAAAGATGTAATAAAAGAAGATAATGTTTTTTTTGACGGCATTACCTCCGATTATTATACAGGCGAACGAATATCATCAGTCACCATTAGTGCTGTGGCAGATGGTAAAGTTGCTGCTTCCGGTACTTCTGATGGAAACGGTGAATACAAAATGGTTTTAGAGTTTGATAAAGAATACGTCATTTCATTTTCAAAGTCTGGATTTATTGGCAAAACTATTACCCTAAGCACATTTGGTGTTCCCGACAATAAACGGCACAAAGTACCAGATATGAATGCTGAAATAACACTTTTTAAACCCAACGAATGTATTAAAGCTGAAATGTTAGATAAACCCGTTGGTCGTGCCGTTTATTTTGCTGATAAAAATATTATTGATTGGGATATGGTGTATTCAATGCCTTTATTGGAAAAACTAAACCAAATGCTTGACGATTGTGCTAAACAACAAGAAAGAGAACAGCAAAAAGAAAAAGATTACTTGACCGAACTGAAAGAAGCGGATAAAGCTTTTGCAAAACAAGATTGGGAAGGAGCAAAAAAGGGTTATGAAAAAGCTTTACAAATTTTTTCCAACAAACCTGAACCCAAAGAAAAATTAAAATTAATTGATACCGAAATAACCAAAAAAGCAGAAGCAGAAAAACAACGAGCTGAAGAAAAAGTCAGGGCAGAAGCAGAAGCAAAAGCTAAGATAGAAAAAGAAGCTGCTGCAAAAAAAGCAGAAGCAGAAAAGTTGGCCAAGGAGGCAGCAGAAAAAGAGATTCTTGCCAGAGAAGAGGCAGAAAAACAAGCGTTAGCAAACGCTGCAGAAGCAGCCAGACTAGCTGAAAAAGAACGATTAGTCAAAGAGCAAAAAGAGAAAGAGGCTGCCGCAAAAATAGAAACTGAGTTAAAAGAAAAACTCGAGAAAGAAGCCCTTGCAAAACAACAAGCCGAAGAAGCTGCCAAACTTAAAGAAGCACAAGCTTTAGAAAAAGCAAAAGATGAAGGTGTTGCAAAAGTTGTTGCCCAAGCAGAAGCAAAACAACGAGCCGAAAAAGAAGCTCAGGCGTTAAAAGCAAAAGATGAAGCCGAAAAAAGAGAACTAGAAGAACGTTTGGCAAAAGAAAAAGCCGCTAAATTGGCCAAACAAGCGGAGGTTGAGCGAGCAGAAAATATGGTCAGCCTAGTAAAACAACAAGAAGAAGTAAAAGTTGTGGTGGCTAAACAAATTGAAGAGGAAGAAAATAATTCCGCTCAAATAAGTAGCTCATCGTCTATTACCATAAAAGGGAGCAACAAAGGTCGATACCTTTATGAGGTTCCTAATAGAACCGGGAGGGGAAAAGGACCAAGACCAAAAAAACACATGGTTTTCTAAATAACAGACTTCTTCTTTGGTCCTAACAACTCTGAAGCTTCCATAACCACCATAAAAGCATTTGGATCAAATTCTTTTACCAAGTTTTTTAACGCATTTATTCGGTTGGTTTCAACTACAATAAAAATAACATTCCGTTCGCTAGAAAAATTTAAATCTTTCCCTTTTAAAATGGTACCTGTAATACCTAATTCATTAACAATAATTTGACTTAATTTTTCTAAATTGTTGGCGGCAATGTGTACAATTTTTTCGTGCTGACGACCCGTTAAAATTATATCAATTAGTTTCGATGCTACATAGATACTTATTAGACTCCATAGCGCCAATTCTATGTCCTTAAAAACTATACCGGCAGACACCACAACAACCGCATCTAAAACCAAAATAACATAACCCGTTTTCACACCCATTTTTTCGTTAACAATTTTAGCCAAAATGGTTCCTGCACCAGCCGAAGCATCACCTTTGAAAATTAACCCCAGACCTATTCCGACAGCAACTCCTCCATAAAGAGTTGCCAACAATTTATGGCTGCTTAATGATGGAAGACTTAAGTATTCGGCAAAAAAATCAACCATAATAGCTGTTAAACCAATAGCAATAATGGTTCTGAAAGCAAATTTTTTTCCCAAATATTTTACACTAAACAACAGCAACGGAATATTAACCAAAGCTAATAGTAGTCCTGTTGGTAATTCAAATAAATGGTGAAAAATAATAGACAATCCTGCAATACCTCCAGTTGCAATTTTATTGGGCACTAAAAAACCCACCATTCCCATCGCTAAAAATGCACTTCCAAAAAAAATAAAAATGTAATTTCTAATTTCAGATTTCTTAAACAACCAACTCATTTTATTCGAATTTTACGATAAAATTAGGTGTTTGGAAATCCTTATAAAGTGCGATTTGTCATATTAACGAAGAATTTTTCTAACAAAAGCTACAGTAAAATAACTCATTAAAAATACTCCCGACCAACCCTCTATAATAGATAATCCTCTTTCTAATCCTGTAGGGTAAAAATCGCCATAACCAATAGTTAAAAAAGTTATAGCACTATGATAAAAACAACTTTGTAAAAAACTAAGTTGATCGTCTGCTCCAACAGCATTAATAATACTTCCACCTCCCATAATTCCAATAATAAAATAAAGGACACTAAACAGACAATAAATTACCAACATACTAAACAAAACGCGCAATGGATTTGTTGCATATACTCCCATTTTGTCAAACACTACCCATTTAAAAAACAGATAAGGAAGTTTTAGATAATACTTTCCACCTTTTTCATAAACCCTTTCCAATTCAGCCCTATGTTCAAATCGTTTAAATTGAATGTAGGCACTATCCTCGTCTTCATATTGTCCATTCGAATGGAAGTTTTCTTTCAAAATATTAAACTGAGCTGATTTTTGTAATAGTGTTGTATTAGGTTGATTTTTAATAAGTTGTTTAACGTGGTTAAACTTCCAATCGATTATTATTCTACCCAAATTTCGTAAGCCAACCAAATGTAGTTTACTTATGGTTACTGCTACCGAAGATGGTTGCATATCAATAATCCCACGTAAAACGCTATCGGTAAAATCAATGGTTTCACACAAGGCAACTTTTAACTCTATATACAAATTAAGATGAGCACCTTTAAAAGATATGCTTCTAACCTTGCTTTGGCTAAAACTTAATGCTCCCGATTCAAAATTCGCAAAATCAAAATTTACATCACTCTTTCCGAAATCAACATTTCTAAAACTTTTATTTGAATTACCAAAAATTGCATATCTAAAATTTACTCTTCCATCTAAAAGCTCCGATTCATCAAAAGTTATTTCTCCATCTCCAAAATGTACCTTTTTAAATTCTAGTTTACCTGAATTAAATTCCACTTTTCGAAAATCACAACCTTGAGATCCAAAAATACTATTGTCGAAAATTTTATCGCCCTTACCAAATTTTGCAAAATGAAAATTTACTTTAGATTCTGAGAAATCAACATTTTTAAACGAAACATTTCCCTCTCCAAAGCTACTATTTACAAAGCTTGTAGAATTAGAATTAAACACAGTGTTCTGAAAAATAACATCCCCTTTTTCGAATTTTGCATATTGAAATGAAACACTATCAGAATTAAAAAACACTTCTTTAAACTTCGTATTTCCTTCTAAAAATTTAGCGTTATGAAAGGAAACATCACCGCTTGCAAAAATACTCTTACTAAAATCAACACCTCCAGAAAAACTGGAATGAGAAAAGTCCGTAAGTTCTTCTGACTCAAAAAAACAATTTTTAGCAATCATATTTTTTATTTCAACTTTTGTTGAAAGGTCAATATTGTGTTGTTTTTTGAGATGGATAAGCGAAAAATTTCTAATATATCCGTTAGAAATATTAATAGGTTGTTGGTTTACAATTTTTTGATAGACCTCATCCATATTAATAATTCCAAAATGATGCTTGGCAATAAGTTTTTGTTTGTCGAAAACTTTAACCAATACGGTTTTAGAAGCAATAAAATCACCACAAGTACAGGCTATATTTTCAACTTCTGTTTGAAAAGTTCTCATGAACTAAAAGTAAAAATTATTCTTCAGAAAAGAGAAGTAATTGTTTTCGGTAAGCATTAAACAGTTTTGATTTAGAAACAAATCCTACATATTTTTCGCCATCTATCACTGGTAAATTCCAAGCATTTGATTGAGAAAACTTATCCATTACTACATCCATGTTATCAGATAAAAGTACATAGTCAGGTGGTAGTGTCATAATAGATTCTACACTAATTTGATGGTACAATTCAGGTTTAAACATAATTTCTCTAATATCATCGAGGGTCACCACACCATGCAAAACACCTTTAACATCCACTACTGGAAATAAATTCCTCGGTGATTTTGAAACTACTTTTACCAAATCGCCAAGGTTTTGTTTTGGAGAAACGTTGATAAAATCTTTTTCAATCTCATCTTTAAGGTTCATTAAGGTTAAAACTGCTTTATCCTTATGACGAGTAATTAATTCGCCTCTTTTTGCAAGTTGTGTATTATAAACCGAATGAGGCACAAAGTATTTTGAAATTAAATACGAAATAGCTGCAGTTATCATTAATGGTATAATCAATTCATACCCTTTGGTAATTTCTGCAATTAAAAAGAGAGCTGTTAATGGAGCGTGTAAAACTCCGGCAATTAAACCTGCCATTCCAACCAATGTAAAATTGGTGGTAGATAGCGAAAAATCACCAAAATGATTGAACGATTTAGAAAATACAAACCCACTTGTTGAACCTATAAATAAAGAAGGTGCAAAAACACCTCCAACTCCACCAGCTCCAAAAGTTATGCCCGATGCCACCACTTTCAAGAACACAATACCAAGAAGCAATGCTAAAACAATAACCATATTTTCTCGTTGGTCGTAAAATAGACTATGATCAAACACTTCTTGATAATTGTTGTTGAGTAAAGAAACGATGGTTTCAAAACCCTCGCCATACAATGGCGGAATAAAAAATATCATTATCCCTAACGTAATTCCACCAAAAATAAGTCTTGTTTTTTTCTTTTTTATTCGTTCAAAAAATTCTTCAATTACAATAAAAATTTTGTTAAAATAGGCTGATATTAATCCTGTGAATATTCCCAGCAAAACAAAAAATGGAACGTCACCCACAGTAAAAACATCCTGTATTTTTATATCAAATAACACATTATTTCCCAACATCATTCTTGAGCTTAATGCTGCTGCAACCGAAGCCATTAAAAACGGAATCATTGAGGTTAGAGTTAGGTCGAACATAAAAACTTCCAACACAAAGACCAAGGCAGCAATGGGTGCATTAAAAATTCCAGACATTGCCCCTGCGGCACCACAACCTAACAAAAGTGTGGTGGTTTTATAATTCAATCTAAAAAACTGCCCAATATTACTACCAATAGCACTTGTTGTTGAAACTGTCGGACCTTCTAAACCTACCGAACCACCAAAACCTACCGTTAGCGAACTTGCCACAATTGAAGCAAACATACTTTGAGCTTTAATAATACTTTTGTTTTTAGAAATAGCATACAGTACATTGGGAACACCATGTCCTATTGGTCGTTTAATTACATATTTAACAAAGTATGCTGTTAATATTAAACCAACTGTTGGGTAAATAAAGTATAAATAGTTTTCGTATTCCTTTACAAAACCCCAAGTTAAAAGGCTTTTTATAAAATGAACGGAATTTTTAATCACTACCGCTGCAAAACCTGAAAGTAACCCTACAAGTAAAGCTAAAATTAGTATTCGATGTTTTTGTGGTACTCTTTTTAATCGTATCGAGAATAGTCTTTTTATATAGATTAAAAATGACATCTGTTCGTTTAGTTTTTCTCGTTGTACAATCCTTTGGCTTGTTTTGCCGAAACCGTAATTCCTTTTATAAACGACGAACTAAACCCGTTGTGTTCCATTTCGTTTAATCCAGCAATAGTACAACCTTTTGGCGATGTTACTTTATCAATTTCATCTTCTGGGTGGGAATTGTTTGCAATTAACAAACTTGCTGCTCCTTTTGCTGTTTGTGCTGCCATTCGTAATGCCTCACTTGCGTGAAAATCTATTTCATTTCCACCTTGCGATGCAGCACGAATTGCTCTTAAAAAAAATGCGATGCCACAGGCACACAGAGCAGTTGCTGATGTCATTTGTTCTTCATTAATTACAGCTGTAAGCCCAACTAAATCAAACATTTCTTGTACAACTCCAATATGGTTTTTCCACTGTGGTGAAGTAGCAATACAAGTCATAGATTCACGTATAGAAATAGCAGTGTTAGGCATTGCTCTAACAATAGGAATATCATTACCAATAATATGAGCTATTTCTACTACCTTAATACCGGTAACCAACGAAACTATCAATTGATTTGGTTTCAATTTACCTTTTAATTCTTCTAAAACAACATTGATTTTTTGTGGTAAAACAGCTAAAAATATAATGTCCGCTTTTTTTGCCGCTTCAACATTATTGGAGGTTACGCTAAACCCCTCTTCTTTCCAAAGATCTAACTTAGAAATATTCCTTCGGGTTAAAGTAAACTGGTTTGATTGATATTTTCCACTTTCTACCAAACCTTTTACCAACGACGAACCTAAATTTCCAGTTCCGAGTATTGCAATTTTTGTTTTCACAAGATATTGTTTAAAAAAATCAAAGGTAAGAAGTTAAACCAATTGTATTGAAAAATTTGTCTTTGATTGGCATTAGAACTGTCATTTTGACTTTTTATAATCAACACGAAAGACATATTGTCTTGATTTATAGCTATTTAACCTCTATATTTCTGAAAAAATTTCAGATTTTTAGTTTTGGCAGATTTTTGGCAAAAGCAAACCTGAATTTGATTATTAACTTAAATTTTTAATATTATGACACTAGTAAAAAGAAAAGAAAGTATGTTTCCATCGGTATGGAACGACTTGTTTGACAACGATTTTTTTAGAACCCCAAATGTAGCTCAGGCAGGAATAACAGTGCCGGCTGTAAACATTAAAGAATCTCCTGAAAAGTTTGATATTGAATTGGCTATTCCAGGAAAAAAGAAAGAGGATTTCAACATCCATTTAGATCAAAACTTGTTGACTATTTCTTCTGAAGAAAAAAATGAAACTGTTGACGAAAACAAAAATGAAAACTATACCAGAAGAGAATACAGTTACAGTTCGTTTACTCGAACCTTTACTTTGCCTGAAACAGCAGATTCAGAAAAGATTAATGCCACTTACAATAATGGAATATTAAATGTAAGCATTAATAAAAAAGAAGAGGCTAAAGCGAAAGCGGCAAGAACAATTGCCATCTCATAAGAGCTAATAAACATTTTGCCCATGAGGTTGTTTGTTTATATAAACCACCCATGGGCTTTTTGTAAATCAACATTTAAATCTTTTAACCATGAAAAAAGCATTGTTTTCAATAATAACCATTGGTATTTTAGGATGTAATGCTCAAGATAAAAAAGTTGAACCAAAAATTACAGAGCGTCAGCCTAAAGAAGAATGGAGCGTAAATAAAGAACTTGATGAGAATGGGAATATAATTAAATACGATTCTACCTACACATGGTCATATTCCAACTCAAATGGCGAACATTTTAGTACCAATTTAGATAGCATCATGAGGTCGTTTAACGACTTTTTTAATCGTGAAAATAAATTTGACTGGAGTGATGAGTTTTCTTTTTTTCCAAAAACAGATTCTTTGTTGCTAAATAATTTCTTCAAAAAAGACTATTTTTATGAAAGTTGGAGTAGTCAAAATTTTGACATCGAACAAATGATGAGACAAATGGACTCAACAAGGAATGAATTCTTAAAGAGGTTTCATCCCGGCTTAATGGAATCTAATAAACAAAAGAGCGAGTCGCCCGTAATAAAACAATAATTTAAAATTTAACATGAACTTTATCGACTACTATCATATTTTGGGGGTAAATAAAAACGCTTCTGAAGAAGACATTAAAAAAGCCTATCGGAAATTAGCCCGAAAATACCATCCCGATTTAAATCCAAATGATGAATCGGCAAAAAAGAAATTTCAGGAAATTAATGAAGCCAACGAAGTATTAAGCGATAAAGAAAAACGAAAAAAATACGATAAATACGGTAAAGATTGGAAGTACGCTGACGAATTTGAAAAAGCTGGTCATAGACCAAATCAACAAAATAGACGACAACAATCTTCCTCACAAGATTTTAACGGAGAGGGGTTTTCAGATTTTTTTGAATCACTTTTTGGCCAGCAAGGTTTTAACTCTTCAAGGAAAACTTACACCAATCAATTTAAAGGTCAAGATTATAGTTCTTCTCTTCAATTAAATTTAACCGATGTTTTAACCACCCAAAAACAAACAATACAGGTAGGCGATAAATCTATCAGGATTACCATTCCAGCAGGAATAGATGATGGTCAAACAATTAAAATTAAAGGCTACGGTGGACAAGGTTTAAACGGCGGACCAAATGGAGATTTGTATATTAATTTTGCCATTGTGAACAACACCAACTTTAAACGAGTTGGAAATGACTTATACCTCAATCATAATTTAGATCTCTATAAAGCTTTGCTGGGTGGAGAAATTTATATCAATACCCTAACTGGAAAGGTAAAACTCAAGGTTGCTCCTGAAACTGCTAACGGAACAAAAGTAAAATTAAAGGGAAAGGGGCTTCCTAAATATAAACAAGAAGGAGTAAATGGCGATTTATATGTAACCTATAACATCGTTTTACCCACAAGATTGACAGCTAAAGAAAAAGAATTATTTACTGAATTAGAAAAACTAAAACAACATGGATAAAAAACACTACTTTTTACTCGAAGAAGTAAGCCAAATGTCCCTGATAAATGATTCTTTTTTAAAGGGTTTGATAGAATATGAATTAATAGCGTTTAAGCAAGAATTGGGCAACATCTATATTGTTGAAGATGAAATAAACGAAATTGAACGATTATTTAGATTACACAACGATTTAGGATTGGGTTTTGAATCGTTAGATGTTGTGAATAGTATGCTAAATCAAATAAATGACTTAGAACAGGAGATTAAGTATTTAAAATCAAGGTTAAGTTTATATGAATAACATTCTGTTTTTATGTAACTTCTTTATTACTTTTTAGGTAAAAATACTTACGTAAAGCTTTTGAACCTGAAATTATGTCTTTTTCCGATGCTGAAATAGTTAAAACTATTGAGCTCAATTTCGCAAAAATGGAATTGAGAGGAGATGGAATTGTTACGTTTATACCAAATTATTCTTTCAACAGCTTTAATACCAACCAAATTGAAGCGGTTTATGAAACAATGTTAAACTTAACAAGTAATAGACCCTCTCCTATTTATGTTGATTGGGCAAATCATTTATCCCTTTCGAGTGAAGAAAAAAATTTAATTGCTTCAAAACTTTCAATGTGTTTAACAGCTTGTGCAATTAAAGAAGATAATATTATGATTCGATTTGTGGTACATGTGTTTAACCATGTTTACAAACCTGATGTACCTATTAAAATGTTTAAAACAAAAGAAGATGCTATTTTATGGTTGAAAGAATTTTAAAACCAATTACTTACTTTTGTTTGTATTTAAACATGTTTTCAGATTTTTTCATCACTCATTAATATCGACACCCAGTTATTCTTATTCTTAAACGGAATTCACAACTCATTTTTTGATGCGGTTTTTCAGTTTATAACCGAACGATATTCGTGGGTGCCGCTATACATTATATTATCCATTTTATTGTTTGTTAAATTTAAGTGGAGAGGTTTTATTGTGGTGTCATTTATAGCTTTAGTTATTATACTTTCCGACCAAATTTCTGTAAATTTTTTTAAAGAGATTTTTTTACGATTAAGACCCTGTCACAATCCTGAAATTAGCAATTTAGTACACACTGTCGATGGTTGTGGAGGTCAATACGGATTTGTATCTTCTCATGCCTCCAACACCTTTGCCTTAGCTGTTTTTCTTGGATTAATTTTTAAAAAACACCTTTCTTATTTGTTACATATAATGTTAGTTTGGGCAGCAATAGTCTCTTACAGTAGAATATATGTTGGCGTACATTATCCCGCTGATATACTTTGTGGAGCATTATTAGGTGTATTAATTGCTTATGTATTTTGGAAATTATTACAGTTTACCAATCAAAAACTTAACCTTAAACTGGATATATGATGAACATTGTAGCAGTATTTTTAGGTGGAGGGTTGGGTAGTTTAATGCGCTATGGTATATCAAAAATGGTATTAACTTTTTATGAAGGTAATTTTCCGTTGGGCACTTTTATTTCAAACGTTATAAGTTGTATAGTTTTAGTTTTAGCAGTTTTATACACTAAAAAAATGGTTGATTCAGATGTTCTCAAGTTATTTTTAATAACAGGTTTTTGTGGGGGATTCAGTACTTTTTCTACGTTTAGTTTCGAAACTTTTTCGTTACTGAAAACTGGAAATTACACCATGGCAATAATTAACATTTTGTTAAGTATTGGTGTTGGTATTGGTTTAATTTTTATGCTTTTAAAAAATCAAAATTCATGAAAAAATTTGTTGTTGTTTTATTGTTGCTAAATGGTTTTGTTGTTGTTTCGCAAACTGACAAACCTAAATTAGTGGTGGGTATTGTTGTTGATCAAATGCGCTACGACTATTTAATACGTTATTGGAATAAATTTGGCGACGATGGGTTTAAAAAACTTGTTAACGGTGGGTTTAATTGTAAAAACACTCACTACAATTATATGCCAACCTTCACTGGTCCTGGTCATGCGTCAATTTACACTGGAACTACCCCAGAAAATCATGGTATTATAGCTAATGATTGGTACGATAAACAATTAAAAAAATACGTGTATTGTGCTGAAGATAACTCGGTTAAAACTGTTGGAAGCAATTCTAAAGACGGGTTAATGTCTCCATCCAGAATGTTAACCACAACCATTACCGATGAGCTTAAATTAGCTACCAACTTTAAGGGAAAAGTAATAGGTGTTTCTTTAAAAGACAGGGGTGCAATTCTTCCTGCCGGACACAAGGCTAACGCTGCTTATTGGTTTGAAGGCAATGATACTGGAAAGTGGATTTCAAGCTCGTATTACATGAATCAATTACCAAAATGGGTGAATGAGGTAAACAAAAAAAATTCGGCAAATACCTATTTAAATGGTGTTTGGAACACGCTTTTGCCAATTACTGAATACACCGAAAGTATTGCTGACGACAATCTTTACGAAGGCTTGTTTAACACTGAAAAAACACCCACTTTTCCACATAACCTAAAAGCATTAAGAGACAGCAATGAAAACTTTAGTTTGATTAAGGCCACGCCTTTTGGCAACAACATTACTACCGAAATGGCTATTGCTGCAATAAAAGAAGAGCAACTGGGCATTGATGATGTTACCGATTTTTTAGCAGTAAGTTATTCTTCTACCGATTATGTGGGTCATCAATTTGGTCCCACCTCTATTGAAGTTGAAGACACTTATTTAAGATTAGATCAAAGTTTAGCTGAATTACTTACTTACTTGGAATCGAATTTTGGCAAAGAAAATGTATTGGTTTTTTTAACCTCCGACCATGGTGCTGTTGATGTTCCTCAGTTTTTAATAGACAACCATATTCCTGCTGGGTATTTCGATCAAAGTGCTGCAATAACTGAGTTAAAGGCTTTTTTAAAAAATAAATGGTTGGTTGATGATTTAATTGAAAATGTATCAAATTTTCAAGTATTTTTAAATCGTGAAAGCATGCTGAAAAACAAGTTAAATAATGCTGATATACAAAACGATGTTGCTGATTATATGTTAAAATTTAAAGGTGTCGGAAAAACTTTTATGGCACAAGCATTAAAACAAAGTGTTTTTACTGATGGTATTTCTGCCAACATTCAACGTGGATTTAACCATTCTCGTTCGGGCGATGTAATGTTTGTGTTAGAATCGGGTTGGATTAAAAGTGGTTATAAAACTGGTACCACACATGGTTCGCCTTACGAATACGACACACATGTGCCATTGTTGTGGTATGGCTACAATATCCCAAAAGGAGAAACTGCCGACCGGGTTGTAATTCCGGATATTGCCGCAACACTAGCTTCGTTGTTAAACATTATTGCACCAAGTTCTTGTACAGGTAATTCTATAAATAATTTATTAAAATGATAAAATTAGTTCTCTCGTCGTTTGTTTTATTGTTGTTTACCTGTACCGACACAGAGCCTACAGAAGTTGTAGAAACTACTCCTACGGAAGAAATTGAGCAAGTTGAGTTAGAGAAAATCCCAGAGCCTGACTCTGATGAAGAAGGGTTTTTGTTGTTTTATAAAAAATTTACCGAAACCATTCGCTCAAAAAACCTTGATTCGTTAAATACCTACATTGATGTTGATTTTGGAATTTACTTTATTGAATCGAACGGTGCTATACCTAGCTTTACCAAATATTACGGTTTTGATAAATTTAAATCGTTACAAGGTAAAAAATTTGATGAACTAAAATTTAAATTACTTGATTTAGAGCCTGTTTTTGAAGATTTACCAAAAGTAGTTTGCACCGAAACCAGGTACGATAAAGATGGTTGTTTTGTAGAAAAAACCAACCCATTTAAAGAGAATGAGATTTGGTATTATACCGATTTAAACGAAAAGGAAAAACAGGCTATAAGTATAATTGCCAAAAGCATTGTTTATACTGTGGTAAACACCTCAAATTATACCTTTTACTTTTCTGAAACCAATGAAGGTTTAAAGCTATCGTTTATCGATTTACGAGTGCCTTGTGAGGCTTAAACAAGCCTCTTTCTTAAAAGAAAATCCATCACTAAGTATTTATACCTAAAATTTCTAAGTATAAATACGGGTTGACTGGTATTCCTTTTTGTTTTATTTTAGACCGTTTGCAACCGATGGTTAAATGCTTTATGTGTTGCCTCAATAATTTTGTTTATTTTAGTTAGCACTTTTCACTAACAATTACATTTTGTATAAACTGGTTAAAATATTATTATTACTCATTATTAATTGCTCATTGCTCATTAATAAGGGGCTTGCTCAAAACCTTGTGCCTAATCCTAGTTTTGAGGATACTGTTAGTTGCCCTACGACATTAGCAGATTTATCTGCGACAACTTTTTGGACAGCTCCAACTCAGGGTTCAGCAGACTATTTTAATGCTTGTGGTAGTGGTGATGCAAATGTCCCTAACAATATTTTTGGAACTCAATCTGCTCTGACTGGGAATGCATATGTTGGTATTGGAGTTTATGATACTTTTGACACATATAGTTATCGAGAATACATACAAGTTCAAATGCAACAGAATCTTATCTCAGGGCAAAAATATTGGGTATCTTTTTATGTTAGTCTAGCTGATTTAAATGATTACGCAATTCAAGAAATTGGAGCATATTTTTCCCCTGTCCAAATAAATGACAATTCTATAGATACTACTTTATCATTTACACCACAGATAGAATTTAATGATAGTGTAATTACTGATAAAGTTAACTGGACAAAAATAAGTGGTTCTTTTACTGCAACTGGTAATGAAAACTATGTAATTATTGGAAACTTTAACAGAAAACAAACAACTACAGCAACACAAGTTGGTAGTACCAATACTGATTATTCTTATTATTATATTGATGACGTTTGTGTGTCTGTAGATTCTTTAACTTGTGCGAACCCTGTTGGTGTAAGTGAAATTAATCTCGACAATTCGTTATTCACAATCTATCCAAATCCTGTGAATGATTATCTTACCGTTAATCAAAGTTTTGATGAACCTTACGATTTACTAATTTACAATACACTTGGTCAACAGCTATTTGAAGAAAAGAATATCACTTCTAACAATAAAACCATTAATACCACTTCTTTTACCAAAGGCATTTTATTCATCACTATAAAATCAAAAAATCAGAACATTTATTATAAACTCTTAAAACTTTAAGCTTATGAAACATTTTAACTTAAAATTAGCCAGTGTATTTGCTATTTCCCTGTTTTCATATTCAACTTTTGCACAACAACCTTGGCGTGTTGGGGGTAATTCAAATCTTCAACTTGGAGGTATGCTACAGCCTACTCTTGGAACTAATCAGAACCGCCCTTTGTTGTTTGAGACCAATAGTATAAATCGGGTATATATCAATCAAAACAAAACCCCAACCATAAACGCATTTAACGTAAACACAAGTGGTTTTGTAGGTATAGGCGAGCCTAATTATTCTGTATTAGTAGGCGGAGGGCCTTTTTGGTCAACCCAAGGTCCGTTTAGTTTATTGCATTTAAATGGACAAGGTGGTGGTCAAGAGCTTGGTTATCGCCCATGGATGCAAACAGGTATTACTTTTACCGAAGGTTTCGATTTATCTTACGTTGGTAATCGGGTTGTTGATGCAAATAATGATCATAACGAATTTACAATTGCCTGGAGTAACGACCCAACCAATCCTCAATTTGGACCAGACGACATGGTATTCCGATTTTTATCAGGTAGAGCGCCAGGTACAGGAGGGTCAACGGTAAGTGGTAATTTCAGCGTAGCAAACGATTTAGATGGTTTACATGTTGCACGTTTTACAAGTACTGGAGAAATGGGGTTGGGTAGCACTTTTGGTCTTTTAAACCCATTAACAGGGGCTCGACCGCAATCACTTTTACACATGAGTTTAGATGATTTTAATGAAGTTTGGATGCAAATAACCAACAGGCTTGGAACCGACCAAACAGCTAACGATGGATTACGTTTTGGAATAAATGCAGGTGGAAATTCATCAGCATATTTACGCTGGCAAGAACGATCTCCTTTTATTGTACAAACTGATTGGGATGCAACCGCAGGTGGAATTAATAATGGCGAACGAATGAGAATTAGCAGTATAGGTTCAAATGGAGTTCCAAAACCAGCTAATTTTATAGATGATAATGTTACAAGAGTAGCTATTAGCCATAGAGGGAATTCTCCTATAACAGCCCCTCGAAGTTTATTACATTTGGGCTATAATACAGGAAATGGGTTACCTCTTGTAGTTGATGGCTGGAGAGATTGGATGGATATCGGTACATTTACTAACAATGGAACTGATAACATTTATGTAGGGTTAAAAGAGGAAGGTCCTGACCGTTTTGATGCTGTAATCAATTGGGGTGATAATCAAGTCGCTGGTAACACACCTAATGGGCCAGATAACTTACGATTTATTTTTACCTCTACCACTACAGCACTACCGCCAGGAGGTGGAGACCCTGTTTCACAAAGCAATAATGGGTTAGAAACTGCCCGTATTGTACCAACCAAAGCCTCAACATTACCTAATTCGAATTTTGGTATGATGGGTATTGGTGATTGGACAACAGCTTTTAATATTGCTAATCCAATTGATGCCAAACTAGATATTGATGGTGATTTACGAATTAGAACTGTAACACAAGATAATACTTTAACTCAAATATTGGCTATTGACCCTACCGACCATAATCGTGTACATTGGATTGATGGTAGTAATTTGGGTGGGAATGTAGCTGCTAATAATGGTGTAAGTGTTGATATTAACAATCCTAATACCGTTCAATTAGGTGTGCCATGTCAAGATGCTTTAGGTAATGACAACATCCCCGAAATTCTTGCTAATGCCTTAACAGAAGACAGGGTTGTTGCAATAGGTGATTATAATTTATGGTTTGCTACTTATACTGGACAAAAATCTGGTGTTGGTATTGGTGGACAACCAGCTTCAACCAATTTTTGCACAACAGGAAATACCTTAGAAGTTAGTGCTAATGGTAGCAGCAAGTATGGTGTTACAGCTTCGAGTGGATTACGTTTTACTCAATTAAAATCTACAGATACCCCTTTACCAAATGGTACCAATGGACTTGACAACACAAAAGTATTATCTGTTGACCAAGATGGAGATGTAGTATTGGTTGATGCTGTTGGTGGAGGAATAGGAAATTATTGCTCTCAATTACAAAATCCTTTAACTGATAATTACGAAATACCTTTAAATAATTTTAATTATTATTTTACAAGTGGCGGTTTAGCTAATAGCAATAATGTTTATATTGGGGTACCGTGCTCTACAAATGCTCCTTCAAGACTAAATGTATTTAATGATACAGAAGGACATGGTATTTTATCTTATATGGATGCGAATGGAACTCCAATGGTAGGTTTGATGAATGGATTAAGAGCAAAACCTTCAATACGTGGAGTATCAATTGTAAATAACGCCACAACATCAGGCACAACTGTTGGTGTTGTCGGAGAAGCTATTAGTAATGCATCATGGGGCTCTATTGGTGTCTTTGGTTATTCTAGTGGCACAGGTGTCGAAAATATAGGTGGTCGTTTTGAGGCGGTTGGTGCTTCTCAAATTAATAATTATGGGGTTAGAACTAGTGCTAATGGAAGTGCTGGAAAAAATTATGGACTTTGGGCTTCTGCACCAACCATAAATCCTCTAGATAGAGCAGCATATTTTAATGGCACTATAGAGATTTTAAGCGGACCAATAATTACATCAGACCAAAAATTTAAAACCAATGTTGAAGTCATTAAAAGCGCAACTGATATTTTAAGAAAACTAAGACCTCATACTTATAAAATGGATATTTCTCATTATCCACAATTTAATTTTCAAGACCGTTTGCAATATGGATTTATAGCTCAAGAAGTGGGAGAAGTGTTGCCAGATTTAGTTTATGACTCTTACATGCCTAGTGAATTAGATAGTTTAGGCAATGAAATTCATCCAGCTGTTGATTACAAGTCATTAAACTACAACGCTTTAATTCCAATTGCAATTCAGGCTATAAATGAAATAAACGAAAAACAAGATAAATCTACGTTATCAGACCAATCTGTTAAAACAAATGTGAGCACTTTAAATGGTTCTTTAGCTAAAGTAAAGCAGATGAGAGGCGTTTCGTATGAGTGGACTCCTACCGTACAAAACGACATGAATTTAGATAGTTTAGAACACATTGGTTTTATTGCTCAAGAAGTTGCTGCTATCGAACCGTTACTGACTTTTGTTGACGATTCTAGTTTGGTACACGTAAATTACGATAGAGTTGCTCCTCTTTTGGTAGAAAGCGTTAAAGAATTAGATGATAAAATTTTGGCTAAAGATTCTATTATTAATCATCTACAAAATGAAATTAATACTATTAAAGAATGTTTACGTACAGCAAATATTTGCTACGGTGAAGGTAATAGAGCTATTAATTCTGAACCAATCAATAACACTAACAATAAAAGCGTAGAGTTGGTAAACAGCAATAGTATTATTTTAGACCAGAACATGCCAAACCCTTTTGCTGAAAATACGGTAATTAATTACAATATACCAACAGAAGTAATGGAAGCTAAATTATTGTTTTACGATTTAAACGGTCGTATTATTAAAGAATTAATGATAGAAGAGCGTGGAGAAAGCAAATTGACTGTTTATGGTAATAACCTTAAAACAGGCGTTTACACGTATAGTTTAATTGCTGATGGTGAATTAATTGCTACTAAAAAAATGGTGAAAAAGTAAGGAAGATTGAAGTTAGAAGGCCGAAGTTGGAAGCAATTCTAGCTTCGGTTTTTTTATTTACTCTTTGCTACAAAATTACAAAGTCTGTACAACACTCTTGCACCAACATTTGCGTCCCACTCTACATTACCTACTTCGTTTAAATCGAAACCAATAATTTTTTTACCAGATTCTACCAATCTATTAAACAAAAAATTGATTTGCTCCACTTCAAAACCTCCAGCAACAGGTGTTCCTGTGTGCGGACAAAGTTTGGGGTCTAAGCCATCAATATCGTAACTGATGTAAACCAACTCAGGCAATTCTTTTATAATGTCGTCACAAATAGTTTCCCAAGTTTTTCCAGCATATTGTTGTTGTTTAATGTCCCAATCAAAAAAAGTTTTTATTTTTCCTTTCGATTTTTCGATTACCTCAACTTCTGCCGGGCAAATATCTCTAATGCCAACTTGTACTAATTTGCTTACACTGTTGTTTTTTATAGCATTAAACATGATTGATGCATGTGAATACTCAAAACCCTCGTAAGCATCTCTTAAATCGGCATGTGCATCGATTTGGAGTATGCCAAAACTTTGGTGTTTTTTACCAAGCGCATTCATTAAGCCTAATGGTGAGTTGTGGTCGCCACCTAAAACCGCTACCATTTTGCCTTGATTTAAGTGTTCTAAAGCTGTTTCTTCAACTTTAGCATTGAGTTGAGCACAATATTGATTGATGTATTGATATTGCTCTAAATCATACTTGGTAATAGTTTGCTCGTTCTCTAGTTTTTGGATTATTTCTGACGCCAATTCGCCCACCTTTCTGTTTTCTACAAATTCGAAATCAAAAATAGGCAGCATAACAACCTTAAATTCCCATGCATTTTTTACATAAGGACTAAAAAAATCAAGTTGTGTTGATGCTTCTAAAATAGCTTTTGGACCTTCCGCTGTTCCTTTTGAATAGGAACAAGTAATATCTGATAAAACAGGAATGATTACCAATTCACTTTCTTCTACTGTATACGGGAAACCAAAAATGTTTCCATTGTTAATGCCTACTTCGTTGGGGTTGAACATTTTTGCCAGTACCTAGCAGCTAGCAACTAGCCACTGGTTATTTTTATATAGTTTTTATTTTGTTGAATAGATCTTCTTTGTAAGAACCACCTATTGGAATAAGTTTTTTTCCGCCTTCCATTACAATGTTGGTTTGTTCTATGGCATTTATTTTATCTAACCGAACAATATAGGAACGATGAACTCGAATAAAATCATGGCTCGATAATTTTTTCTCAATATCTTTCATTGTGGAATGTATGGTATATTTAGCATCACTCAAATTAATAACAACATAATCTTTTAACGCTTCAACAAAAAGTATACTTGATGCTTTTACCTTAACCAATCGAGAATTAGATTTAACAAAAATTACACTTTCGTCACCACCATCTTTACCGTCAACCAACGAATATAAAAAATCACGCTCTTTAACAATTTCTTGTTCTTTGCTGTGTTTATAAAGTGCCATTTCTATTGATGTATGCAAATCAATTTCTTTAAATGGTTTGATGATATAACCATAAGGCTCTGTCACTTTTGCTCTACCCAACGTATTTTCGTCAGCATAAGCTGTTAAATAAATTACAGGAATATTAAGTGTTTCTTTTATTTTTTCGGCAGTTTCTATCCCACTCATGTCTCCTTTCAACATAATATCCATTAAAACTAGGTCTGGTTTTGTTTCATTGGCTAATAAGATGGCTTTTTCACCTGTTGATGCTGCACCAGAAATATTGTAACCTAATTTCTTTAGACTTTGTTGAATGTCCTTAGAAACAATGCTTTCGTCCTCAACAACTAATATATTATTTTTCGACATTATTGGTTTTGTTTAAACGTTATTGTAAATGTTGTTCCTTTTTTATTTTCCAGTTTTAAATCTCCGTCAATTTGTTCAACCAATGTTGTTACCAACTGAAGACCTAGCGTGTTTGTTTCTTTAATATTAAAGTTTTTTGGAATTCCCACTCCATCATCAGCTACTTTAATAATCACAAGTTCATTTTCAAGCAACAAACTTATACTTATTTTACCTTTTTCTCTACCTTTAAACGCATATTTTAACGCGTTTGAAATTAACTCGTTAATAATTAATCCGCAAGGTATCGACAAATCCAAACTCAACGAAACATCACCAATATTGTATATGGTTTCGATGTTTTTATCCAAAATACCGTATGAATGTACTAAATTTTTCGACAAACTAATAATATACTGTGAAAAATTTATTTGTGAAAAATCATTAGCCTGATATAAGCTCTCGTGAATAATAGACATTGTTTTAATCCTATCTTGGCTTTCACGAAGTATAGTAATGGTATTTTCATCTTCAACATACGTTGATTGAAGGTTTAATATACTTGATATAACCTGCAAATTATTTTTTACCCGATGATGAACTTCTTTTAATAGTATTTCTTTCTCTTTCAAAGAATTTTTTAATTTTTCTTCTGCAATTTGCTTATCGGTAATATCGTGTGCGATTCCAGAAACCAAAACCACTTGATTGTTTTCATCAAAAATGGGATTTAAAAACACTTCTCGAATTATTCTTGTACCATTTTTATTAAATCGTTCTGTTATAAAATCTACATTTTTCCCATTAAATGCATCTTCATATTTTTTGTCCCAAAAAGGTTGAAGGCTTTTTTCGTCAACCCTGTTCATGGTGTTTGGTTCAAGTTTTGGGCGGAAACCATATAAATCGAAAACCGCATCGGAATAATTTTGATTAAACGAAGTTAGTCCTATGTTTTTATCGTAAGTCCAAAACAGGTGTGAACTATTTTCTATGATGCTTTTTAATTTTGATGTTTGTTCAAACAACAAGTGTTCATCGTATTTCTTTTGAACAGCAAGTCCTAAAGCTCCAGATATAAATTCTAATATTTCGAGTGTTTTTTCGTCGTATTCATTCTCATTGTGATAAGATTGAACAGATAAAACACCAACCACCTTGTTTTTAACTTTTAAAGGAACTCCGACAAATACTTTAGCTGGTGGACCTATTAACTCACACTTTCCTTCAGCAATCAATTTGTCTAGTTCTTTTCTTTTTAAAATTTTGCCTTTTTTCTGTTTCAAGAAAAACTCGTTTATTCCTTTTCTATACACCCTAGGAGTAGTTGTTAGTTGACCACCTCGCTCCACATCGTAGTAATAAGGAAATACAATAGTGTGCTCGTTTATAGCATAAGAGATAGCAAAAATATCAGTATTCATTACATCACTTAGTTTTTGCCTGATTAATTCATAAATTTCTTCAGCATTTGTTTTTTCAGCAATTATTTTAGATACCTTATTGTAAACATCTTGTCTTGTCGCTATCCATTTTTCGTCGGTAATGTTTCTAAAAATTCCCCTAGTTGAAACAATCTCTCCTTCTGTATTAAATTTACAACTAACCGAGCCTTCTACTGTGATTTTTGTGCCGTTTTTATGTTTTAACTCTATAATAGTTTTAACTGGTTTTTTATTTTTTGAACCGATAAGCTCTTTAAAAAAATTTAAACAGTGCTCCTTACCATCTTGGTGAAGCAAATCGAAAATTGTTTTACCCAGCATCTCATCGTCTGTGTAATCAAGTGTTCTCTTCCAAGCATTATTTACATAAACAATGTTGCCTTTAACACTAACACTTTGTATTAAATCTGATGCGTTTTCAAATAAATCTCTATATCGTTCTTCGCTTTCTATTAACTCATTTTCAGCAAGTTTTATATCTGTTATATCTCTCGAAACTCCCATAGTTCCAATAATCTTCTCATCTTTATCATACAAAACAGAAGCTGATAAAAAAGAGGTGAATATTTCTCCGTTTTTTCGTTTGTTTTGAACTTCACCAATAAAATAACCATTTTTCTCTAGCTCTTTTCTGGTTTTTAAAAAACTTATTTCATCTGCATAGAGTATTCTAGGGTCTTTTCCTTTCATTTCTTCTTTTGAATATCCAAAAGTTGATTCGGCAGCTCTATTAAATTCTTTTATTTTATCGTTTTCATCGGTAGCACAAATAATATCTAAAGAGCTATATATAAGATTGTTAGTGTAGTTTTGATTTTGTAGCAACTCTTTCTCTACTTTTTTTCTTTCTTCTATTTCTCTTTGTAATAGTTTGTTTGATTCTTCAGCAATTTGATTTTTTAATCTTTCTCTTGCTAGTTGTTTTTGAACAGAAACATCATGAAAAACAACCTGTATGGCATTTTGATTTTGGTATTGAATTGGGAGTGCTCTTGTTTGTAATTCAATTACTCTATTGGTTATGGGTGATTTAATTTTAACATCAACAAATTTATCTAGCCCTTTTTTTAATATTTCTTTTCTCTTTTTAGAGGTATTGACTTTATGTTCTGGTAACAAATATTCAAAAATATCTTTTTTTGATTTTTCTATAGAAAAATCCTCATAACCAACTATTTGGGCTGCTTTTTGATTGGCAAAAATTATTTTACCGTCCACATGTATTATTATTCCATAAGGAGAGTTCTCTATTAAATTTTTATAGTTCTGCTCACTTTGTTTTAATTGTTTTTCCTTTAAAACTTGCTCGGTAATATCAATAAGAGTTCCTTCTAATTTTATTTTTTGTTTTTTGTTTTCTACCCTTTCGTGAAGCGTAACGTTTGTAGATATCCAAATTTCATTATTGTTCTTATCCTTGTGTCGTAATTTATAATTTGATAAAGAACCTCCTTTCTTTCTGAGATCTTTTAAATAATATTCTCTATCCTTTTTATTAAAATAAAGGTCTTCGGATTTTTTCCCGATTAGTTCTACACGACTTCTGTAACCAAAAATTTTTGCAAATGCATTATTACACTCTACAATTACTCCATTTTCAGTGATGAAAACACCCGCCATATTTTTGGTAAACAATTGACGATAACGTTCTTCGTTTTGTTTTAGGTGTTTTTCTATGACCTTTTTTTCTGTAATATCTCTTATAGTTGCTACTCTTAGTTTTTTTCCTTTCCAGGAAATTTGTTTGGCTAAAATTTCACCATAAAATTTTTCGCCATCTTTACGAATTCCTATTGCCTCATATGGTTTGCTGTAATTTGTTTTCATATTTTTTATTACAACATTTTTTGATTCGTCACTTGCTAAATCCAAAACCGATTTACCAATCAATTCTTCTGGATGATATCCAAAAACTTTTGTAATAGCATCATTTACTTCTAAGATAGTACCTTGATTATGAATTATAACAACCTCATTTGTGGCTGATGATAGTAAATTATAACGGTTTTCATTTTCAACTATTTGTTGTTGTTGAATTTTTTCTTTTGTTACGTCTCTTATAACTGTTGTTGTTTCTAAAACATCGCCCTGTTTGTTGTACTTAACGTGAATAGTTTCATCTATCCAGAGATAGTCTTTTCCTCCTTTTGGTTTAAATCTAAATACTGTATTTATTTGAGGTGATTTGGTTATATACATTCCCTTTTTAACGTTATCATTAATTAAAGATATATCGTCAGGATGTATTCTGTTTATAATTTTGCCTGTTTTGCCTTCTTTATTAAATTCAGCAATGGTTAGTCCTAATAAATTTTCTATTTGGGGACTTATATAAGTTAGTACTTTTTCAGTTTCTGTAAATTTTACATTATAAATACATTCATTAATATTTTCTAAAATAAATTTTAAGCTTTGTTCTGCTTCTTTTTTTTCAGAAACATCTTTTGCTGTTCCGAAAATTCCAATGCGCTGGTTATTATCAGAAAAAATGTTAACTAGAGTTTCTTCAACCCAAACATATTTTTTTTTCTTTTTGTTATAAAATCTATAAGTAATTGATTTTGGTATATGTGCTGTTTTCTGTAGTTCTACTTCCTTTTTTAATTTTTCCAGTTCTTCTGGATGAAAATGTTCGAAAAGTTTGTGTTGATTATTAATGTAATCTTCTATAGATAAACCAAATATTTCTTCTACTTGTGGACTTAAATATTCTATTGTTTTTTTTTCATTCTTATCAATAGAAATTTTGTAAAACATCTCATTAATTTTATTCAAAACCAACGAAAAACTTTCTTCTTTTTGTTTAAGAAGTGTAATTTCTTTTACTAATTCCTCTTTCGTTTTTTTTGAATAATCCACTCTTCCGTTACTTTAATTTCGTTCCATCTAACTTAACTTCTTCTCCGTTTTTATAATATATGGTTACAATTAGTTCTCCTAATTCGTTATACGATTTCCAAGAATCTGTTTTTGTTCCCATTAAATAATATTCTTCTCTTTTAAGTTTACCATTTTCATAGTAGTATTTGTGTTTACCATCAGGTGATCCATCCACAAATTTTCCTTCAAAATTTGGTTTATTATTTGGATAAGTATAATGCCATATTCCATTTCTTTCTCCGTTTCTATATTCACCTTCTTCTTTATGATCTCCGTATTCAAAATACCAAAAACCATCTTTTAATCCATCAATAAATTCACCTTTAGTAATCAAAACACCATTTTCATCAAATTCTTGTAATAAACCATCTTCTAACCCTTTTCTAAAATTCTCTTCCCTTAAAATTGTTCCATTTGGATGATACCAGGTCCACAAGCCAGAAAATTTTTCATCAGTAACATACTTTCCTTTTTGTTCTAACTTACCACTATTAAAAAAGTACTCCCAATCATCAATTTTTTTTCCATCTATATATTTTCCTTTCGATTTTAGTTGTCCATCAACATAATATTCTTCCCACATTCCTTGCCTTCTTTCCATTTCATCTACCATACCTTTTGCTAATAATATTCCATGAAAATATTGCTCAGAGAATTCTAATTCACCTTTTTTATTATAATATTTAAATGTACCGTGTTCTTTTTCATTAACATCGAAAGGGCCTTCTTTTTTAATTTGCCCATTACTGTAATAATCTTTTTTAATGTTTAAAACCTGTAATTCGTCAGCAAAACTTTGAGCAACACCATTAATATACAATATGGCATTTAATAATTTTCCTTTATTATCGTATTCTTTATAATAACCATTTAATAAATCGTTTTTATACGTTGATTCAATTTTAGTTTTTCCGTTTTCGTGAAAAGTTTTCCAAATACCCTGCTTTAAATTATTTTTATCCATCCTGTTAATGGATTCTTTACTTATAAAGGTTCCCTTTTTGTAATTAAATATGGTTATTATTCTGTTATCTAAAGCATATTCATAACCAACACCATCTTCTAATCCATCAATAAAAGGCTGTTCTTTCCATTTAATTTTTCCAAGTGTATCAAAGTAAAAAGTGGTTAAACCTTGTTTTATATCTTTTTCAAAGTTTTCTTCAACAATTACATTACAACTATCACTATATTGAATTTTTAGCCCTTCCTTTAGACCATTTTTATAATTTATTTTAGTTAAAAAATTACCTTTTTCGTTGTAAAAAATCCAAGTACTATCCAATAAATAATTTAACCTGTTTCCTTCCGATTTTATTAAACCATTTTCATAATAATTAATCCAATAACCTTCTGGTTTTCCATTTTTAATTAAACCTTCACTTGATATATTTCCATTCTCATAATAAAACTTTTTAATACCATCACTAATCCTACTCTGTGAAATTAAAAAATTTGGAAGACTAATAAAAATGACAACTAATAATCGGAACATATATATAATATAAGTATTTAAATATAAATTTTAATCTACTATTATATTTAGCATGTTAAAACTGTTTAAAATTAGCAAATAGTTTTCTTGCAGATTTAAAATGATACAATTTATAAGAATTAACTAACAGCTTTTATAATTTTAGTTTTTTGATAATCTGATTATTATGTTTTTAATTAACAAATGTTAGTTTTTTAATTTTTTAATAAAAGTTAATTAAAAGTTACCATTAATAAATATAAAAGGGTTGTTTGTAACTTCTATTTAAAAAAATGGTTAAATATTTTTTACTTTAAAAATTAATATCAATCAAAATAAATTTTGGATTATCCTACATTAATTTTTTTTTATTTACCAGCAGAATATTTAATTATCAACATCAAAGTAGTTAAATTTACAGACCTCTAAATCAGTGTATTAAAATTGATATAAACAAAGCTGTTAATAAGTATAAAAATAGATAAATATGAATGTAAAAGAAATAGCAATAGGTAGTGATCATGCAGGTTTTGATTTAAAAGAAGAAGTAAAAAATCACTTAGCAAAAAACAATATTAAGGTTAAAGATTTTGGTCCAAATTCTGATGCAAGAACAGATTATCCAGATTATGCTCATCCAGTTGCTGATTATGTTGAAAATAACCAAGATGTTTATGGTATTTTAATTTGTGGAAGTGGAAATGGTATTAATATGACTGCTAATAAACACCAACAAATAAGAAGCGCATTATGTTGGCAACGAGAAATTGCAGAACTAGCAAGACTACATAACAATGCAAATATATTGGTTTTACCTGCCCGTTATATTTCTGTAGAAGAAGCTTTAAAATGCGTTGATATTTTTTTTAATACAGATTTTGAAGGTGGAAGACATATTGATAGAATTAATAAAATAGCCTATATTTAATGTCTTAACATTAAGTTAACATTCATTTAATTATTACTTAATAGTTTGTTATACCTATAATTTTACTTTTGTTGAAAATAAAGGGTTTTATGTTTTTATAAAACTTAAAAAATTAAACATAAGTTAATATAATGAGTAAAATTAAATTATTGTTAATAGTAATAATTATTTCATCAGTTGCTAAAGCACAAGAAGTAACAAAAACAAAATTTGGCAAAGGAATATTTGATGTTATTGCTGCAGATAGTTCTTGGAGCATGAAATTTGGAGCAAGATTTCAAACATTATTTATTGGTGAATGGAATTTAAACGATACAGCGGGAATTACCGAAGGAACATCTAAATTTTTAACCAGAAGAGCTCGTTTAAAATTTGATGGTTTTGCTTATTCTCCAAAATTGGAATACAAACTTGAATTAGGACTAAGTAATAGAGATATTTCAGGAGCAAGTGCCCAAACTAGCAATTCTCCTAACTATATATTAGATGCTGTTTTAAAATGGAATTTTTACAAAAAATTTACCCTGTGGGCTGGACAAACTAAACTACCAGGAAATAGAGAACGAGTTATTTCGTCAGCTAACCTACAATTTGTTGATAGATCGATGTTAAATAATGTGTTTAATGTTGACAGAGATATGGGAGCACAATTAAGACACGAATTTAATTTGACCAACAATTTTGTAATAAAAGAAATAATAGCTGTTTCACAAGGTGAAGGTAGAAATGTTACTTCTGATAATTTAGGAGGATATCAATGGACTGGAAGAATAGAAGCATTGCCTTTTGGTGAATTTACAAAAGAAGGAGATTATACAGGTGGAGATTTAAGTAGAGAAGAAAAACCAAAACTAGCCATAGGTGCAAGTTATGACTTTAATGATAGAGCAGTAAAAACTCAAAGCAATTTAGGAAAATACATGGTTAATGATAATGGATATTTTGAAACGGATATTACTACAATATTTGTTGATTTAATGTATAAACATAAAGGTTTTTCAGTTATGGCTGAATATGCGAAAAGAGAAGCAGAGCAAGCTTTTGCAAAAAATAGTGATGGAACCAAAACAGGAGCTGTTGTTAATGTTGGACAAGGTGTAAATGCTCAAATGGGATATTTATTCAAAAATAACTGGGAAATTGCTACAAGATTTACTTATATTGAATTGGATAAAAAAATTACAGGAAAAGAAATTGAAAGACAATATACTTTGGGTGTTTCCAAATACATTGTTGGACATAAGTTAAAAGTACAATCAGACATGAGCTATCTAGATTTACAAGGAAGCAAGGATAATGAACTAATGTATAGATTACAAATAGACTTACACTTTTAAAAATTAACATTAACTTAACACCGTTAAAAATATAGCGGTTACATTTGCAATAAAATTTAAAAAACACACAACATGGAATTCGGTTTTGTACAAATATTAACACTTATTGGAGCTCTTGGTTTTTTCATTTATGGAATGAAAATAATGAGCGAAGGTATTCAAAAAGCTGCTGGTAGTGGATTAAGAAGAATGCTAAGTTTAATGACACAGAACAGGTTTATGGGTCTGTTTACAGGTTTTATTGTAACATGTATTGTTCAATCTTCGTCTGCCACAACTGTAATGACGGTTAGTTTTGTTAATGCAGGATTACTTTCTTTGGTGGAGTCTGCTGGAGTTATGTTAGGTGCCAATATTGGAACTACAATTACGTCATGGTTAGTAGCCTTATTAGGGTTTAAAGTTTCTATGTCTGCCCTATCTTTGCCTTTACTGGCTTTTGCGGTGCCAATGCTATTTGTTAAAAAAGCTAAAATCAAATATGTTGGTGAATTTATTTTGGGTTTTGCTTTGTTGTTTTGGGGATTGGCAGAATTAAAAAATGCCGTTCCAGACATTAAAGGAAATCCAGAAATGTTACATTTTTTAGGAAAGTATGCTGACACAAACTTTTTCAGCAACGTGTTGTTTGTTTTGGTTGGGACATTGTTAACCATCATTGTTCAATCCTCTTCTGCAACCATGGCTCTTACTCAAACACTTTGTTTTACAGGAATTATTCCTTACGAAGCTGCAATAGCAATGGTTTTAGGTGAAAATATAGGAACAACCATTACTGCTGAATTGGCTTCTTTACCAGCAAATGTTCATGCAAAACGCTCTGCAAGAATACACTCGTTATTCAATATTATAGGTGTTTCATGGATGGTTATTGTAATATCGTTTACTCCATTCTTAGACCTTGTAAGTTGGTTTGCTGTTGATGTCTTGGGGGGGTTAGATCCTAGATTAAACATTGAAGGAACGCCAATGGGTCTTGCAATATTCCATACAACATTTAATTTATTGAATGTATCTATTATGATATGGGTGTTAAATTGGTTAGTTAATGTTGCTACTAAAACTGTTAAATCTAAAGGAGAGTTTGATGAAGAATATCATCTAGAACATATTAATACTGGGATTACTACAACACCGGATTTGTCAATTTTTGAAGCTCAAAAAGAAATTGCAAAATTTGGAGAGTTAACCAGAAGAATGAATGGATTTGTAAGAGATTTAATTACCGAGCAAGATCCTAAGAAATTAAGTAAAGATTTGGCGAGAATTAAGAAATATGAAGATATTACGGATAAAATAGAAACGGAAGTTGCGAACTATTTAACGAAAGTTTCACAAGGAGAAATGAGTGAAGAACTTTCGCTAAGAATTAGAGGAATGTTAAGAATAATAGTGAATTTGGAGCGTATAGGTGACATCTATTACCAAATGTCGAAAACCGTTGAGAGAAAACATGAAAATAAAGTTTGGTTTACTCCAGAACAACGAAAGAATATTTTAGACATGTTTGATGTGGTTGATGATGCATTTAAAAACATGTGTCAAAATCTTAATAGCAACTACGACGAAGTTAATATAGAAAAAGCGAAAGAACTAGAAGATGCAGTTAACAACCTAAGAACCATGCTTAGAAAAGAACATTTTAAAAACGTTGAAAAAGGTGAATACGACTTTAAGAGTGCTACAGCTTATAGCGAATTGTTTAATGCTTTAGAGAAAGTAGGAGACCACATTATCAATGTTTCTGAAGGTGTAACGGGGGTTCAGTAATCGACGATAAAAGAGCATTAAATAATTAAATAAAAAAGAGGAGTCAAACAATGTATTTGCTCCTCTTTTTTATTTAATACTCATCAATCGAGCCACATACTTTCCAATAATGTCAAACTCAAGATTGATTAAGTCGCCCTCTTTTATCGATTTAAAAACAGTGTTTTCGTAAGTATAAGGTATTATACAAACCGAGAACTCATTGGTTTTTGAATGGACAACAGTTAAGCTAACACCATTTATTGTTATCGAACCTTTTTCTACAGTAACAAATGTTTTTTCTTTAGGTTGATATTCAAATGTAAACACCCAGCTACCATCGTTTGTTTCCACACTTTTACAGGTTGCAGTTTGGTCAACATGACCTTGAACTACATGGCCATCAAACCTACCATTTGACGACATTGCTCTTTCTAAATTTACCTCATCACCAACATGCAGGAATCCCAAATTTGTTTTTTCCAAAGTTTCCTTTATTGCTGTAACCGTGTATTCTTTTTGGTTGATGTCAATTATTGTTAAACAAACCCCGTTGTGGGCTATACTTTGATCAATTTTTAGTTCATTAGTAAAATCACATTCAAAAGTAAAATTGATGTTATCTCCATTTTTAATAATGTTTTTTAGCTTTCCCAAGCCCTCTATTATTCCAGTAAACATCTTATAAATTATGTTATTTATTACTTAACAAATGAATAAAACCCTTTATTATTCTTGGTTTGATTCCATCTAAATACAACTCATTTACCATACAGGTGTAGAAATAAACACCATCCGAACACAATTTTCCTCCCCTCTGATTTTTACCATCCCACATTATATCCGGATTCTTTGTTTCAAAGACCAATACACCCCAACGGTTGTATATTCTAATATTAACAGATTCCACAAAACGATAAGGAAAAGGTTTAAAATAATCGTTCATGCCATCCGAACCAGGGGTGAAAATATTAGGTAGTTCATATTTAGGACAATTGTCAACACAAACAGAATCACTATAAATACTTTCATTACCTACCGAATCAATTGTAGTAACGATATAACATCCAGCAATTGATTTTAGATTTTCATGGCTATAAGATAAAGCAAGACCATCGGCTAATGTTGTTACCAAATAATAATCGCCATTGATGGAATCTTTTTTATAAATTTTATAACCCAAGATATCATTATCACAATTGCTTGTTGGGTTATTATTCCATGTAATATTGTTTTGCTGTAATTCGCAGATTGCTTCAACAGAAATAATAGGAGCACATGGCTTTACATTGTCAATAGGCTCTATGCAGTTTTGTTGTGAGTAATTGATTATTGGATCAATTAACCCTGAAGAAGAATATGTTCCAATACTTTTAACCTGGTAACAATAAGTTTGTCCATTTACTAAACCTGTGTCTAGGTAGTTTAAATTAGATGTAATAGCAATAGAGTCATAAACTAAAGTTGTAGTGTTTAACTTATAAATCACATGTTCAGTATTTGTCCACGGAACAGCTTCGTTCCATACCAATGTAATTCTATTGTCGGACGGAATAAGATTTAAATAACTTGATGACGCGACGGTTGATTTTCCCATTAAGTCTCTGGCACCAGAGGTTAGGTTATACATATCAATGCGATAGTAAAACTGAAAATCTTTGGTGTTAATTAATGTGTCTGTATAAAGAGTATCATTTATTGTAGCTGTTGAATCGATCAAATTAAGAGAAGCAGAAGATTGCTGACCTCTATAAATAAAATACTTATAAGGACCGGGGTACAATACTGCATCAAACTCCGTAGGTTTTGACCAAGCTATATACATTGAGCCATTTGTTGTTGAAGTGTTATTTACGCTTACATTAGTAATTATTGGCACATCTTTGATTAATTGTTCACAAACCTCATCAGAAGCCTTGCTTTCGCTTCCATCAGGATAATAAGCTATAACCCGATAACAATAAGTTACACCCGATATTAACCCTAAACCATTATTAGTGTCTGTATAGTTGGTGTCATTTATGTTGTTGGTTTCCCCAACAAGTTGAAATCCTGTATAAGATGGAACACCTGTCTCACAGTAATCAGGTAACCATCCAGAAGCGCCTTGTTTCCTGTAAATCTTGTATTTAATAGCTTGGTTACACAATGTTTTATCCCACCTTAAAGCAATAGCGTTACTTAAAACGGTTGCACTTAAATTTTTTGGGGCAGGGGCTATAACCTTTATTGATAAAGAATGGAAATCAACCAAGTTTGGACTTCCGTTATCAATAGCTTTAAACGAGAGGATATGTGGGTTTTTTCTTATGCTCGAACAACCGGGTATCCACATAAAAGAACCACTTACATTGCTAGAAGGAGAAGTTGTACTAAATGTTGCTGGATTAGAAGAAAAAAACAAAGGGCCACCTGTAACTGTAAAAGTAACACTGTTTCCATCAACATCAATAGCACTATAATTCAAACTAATAGTATCCCCTACAACAATACAAGTGTCTGTTGCTCCTGAAATAACAGGAGGGTTATTGCTGCAAGAAGAAACTGTAATTTGCATATCTCGGAGTATACTTCCTATTTTTATGCCATTTCTATATTCGTCTATTCGAATTGCGACATTGTATTCTCCAATAGCCAATGGCGAATCCCAAATTAAATCACCAGTTGTACTATTTACACTCAGATAGTTTGATGCTGGTGGTAAAGTATATCCAGCTATTGGGTCCCCATTAGTTTGTTTACTGGGTTGTATAGTATAATATAAACTATCACCATCCACATCCCAGGCACCAGGATTGTGCACATAAATTTTACCAACACATGCATTATCAATAGGAGGATTAAGTAAAACCGGGGAATTGTTAATTCCAACAAAAGGATTAATAATTAAGGATGATTCGATATAAAAAACCACATTAACAGAGTTGGGAATATTAATAATCCCTGAATTTCTATTAGGATCTTCAACTCTAATAACATAGGGAACTGGATTTGATCCAGGATAGGTGTGATTTTGGATATAAATGTTTTTAGCAATATCATTACCAAGAGAAGTGGACGATGTTCTGGGGATAGAATCGACAGATGTTCCATCTCCCCAAAAAACTTCCAAATTTGGCCGGTCTGCTGGACTAGACTCTTTTACATATGTGGTAACAGTTATTTCATAAGTGAAACCGGAAACATGTTTATAGGTTATCTCTCCCGCTCTATTGTGAGTAGCAAAGATTTTTGCAGAAACAAAAATTAACAATATGAAGAGCAGTTTTTTCAATAGAAATATAAACTCTAAATTTATGATTAATAATTAATTACTTGTTGCTCCATATTTTTAGGAAGTTCTCTGTCTTCATATTCTTGTGTTCTAAGTTGTGGCTTAAAACCAGCCTCTCGGATTGCTTTTTGTATTCCATCTGCAGTAAAACGATGAGGTGCTCCAGCTGCAGAGACTACATTTTCTTCAATCATAATCGAACCAAAATCGTTCGCACCAGCGTGCAAACATATTTGGGCAGTTTTTTCGCCAACAGTTAGCCAGGAAGCCTGTATATTATCTATATTTGGAAGCATAATTCTACTCATAGCAATCATTCGGATATACTCGTCGTCAGTAACATTATTAGAAATTCCTTTCACTCGTTTTAAAAGAGTACCATCATCCATAAAAGGCCAAGGAATAAATGCAATAAAACCTTTTGATTCTTTTGGTTTTTCAGCTTGTACCTCTCTAAGCCAAACTAAATGTTCAAAACGCTCAAAAATAGTTTCTATGTGTCCAAACATCATGGTTGCACTTGTTGTAATATTAAGCTGATGCGCTGCACGCATAACATTCAACCACTCTCTACCTGTACATTTTCCTTTAGAAATCAATCTTCGAACCCTATCGTTTAATATTTCTGCGCCAGCTCCAGGTAATGAGTTGAGCCCAGCGTTTTTTAATTCATTTAAAACCTGAGTATGCGTTAATCCCTCTAATTTACTAATGTGCGCAATTTCTGGAGGTCCTAGAGCATGAAGTTTAATATTTGGAAACATTTTTTTTATGCCAGAAAAAGTATCAACATAAAATTTTAAACCCAAATCAGGATGGTGACCACCTTGTAACAACAATTGTTCGCCACCATACTTAATGGTCTCTTCAATTTTAATTTTATATTGATCTAAAGATGTAATATAAGATTCTGGGTGGCCTGGTACACGAAAAAAGTTACAAAACTTACAATTAGCAATACACACATTAGTTGTGTTTAGGTTTCGATCTATTATCCAGGTAACTTTATTGCTGTTATTTTTTTTGATGTTTCGAAGTTCATTGGCAACATACATCAACTCTGATGTCGGTGCATTTTTAAACAAAAATTCGCCCTCTTCTGCACTTAAAAACTCGAAATTTAAAGCTCTTTCTAATAATAAATGTACTTGCATGATGTATCTATTAAACTGTTCAAATAGTTGTAAAATCTTTAATTATTCCTACTTTTGAACAACTCAAAGTTACTACAAAAATCATCGTTAATGGAAATAAAAAAAATTGCAAAAACAAATACTAAGAACAACATTGCCTTTGTTGTAAATAACGAAAAAGAATTAGACCAAATTTTTTTTACAGATAACGAAATAAATTACATTAAAAATCAGCTAAAAGATGATGTTAAACTTGTTGTGATAAACAGGTTTTCACAATTTATATTTGTTGTTTTTGTAGATAAAGAAAGAGATTATAAGGCTCACCAAAAAGCAAGAATATCTGCCAGTAAATTAGTTGAAAAGGTAAATGAGTTAAAAATAAAAGAACTTACAGTTAGTATTAGTTCAAATTTAGAGACCACAATTTCATTTGTTGAGGCGATTTTGTTGGCAAGTTATCAATTTTTAAAATATTACTCTGAGAAAAAAATTAATAGTTTTCAAAAAATAAGTTTAATTGCCAAGATAACTAATACAGAGCTGGAAGAGGTAATTAATTTAGCAACAGCTACCAATATTGCAAAAAGCCTAGTAAATGAACCAGTATCCTTTTTAAACGCAACTCAATTGGCCAATGAAGCAAAAAAATTAAGCAAAGATGCTGGCTATAAAATAGAGGTTTTAAGTAAATCAAAAATTGAAGCACTTAAAATGGGTGGATTGTTGGCTGTAAACAAAGGAAGTATTGACCCACCGACATTCTCAATCTTAGAATGGAACCCAGCCAAGGCTAAAAACAAAAAACCAATTATTTTAGTTGGTAAGGGAGTGGTATATGATACGGGTGGTTTAAGTTTAAAACCAACACCAAATTCTATGGATATGATGAAGTGTGATATGGGTGGTGCCGCAGCGGTGATAGGAGCTTTGTATGCAGTTTCTAAAAACAAGCTCCCCTACCGTATAATTGGTTTAATTCCAGCTACGGACAATAGACCTGGGGGGAATGCTTATGCGCCAGGAGATGTAATAACTATGTATAACAAAAAAACGGTTGAGGTTTTAAATACTGACGCAGAAGGTAGAATGATTTTAGCAGACGCCCTGAGTTATGCTCAAAAATACAAACCAGAATTAGTTTTGGATGTAGCAACTCTAACTGGTGCTGCAGCAAATGCAATTGGTCATTATGGCATAGTTGCAATGGGTAATGCTGATGAAAAAACCATAAAAAAATTAAAGGATAGCGGAAACAAGGTTTATGAAAGAATTGTTGAATTTCCTTTTTGGGACGAGTATAACGAACAATTAAAATCTAGTATTGCTGATATGACTAATCTTGGAAATGGAGCTGGTGGCGCAATAACAGCGGGCAAGTTTTTAGAAAAATTTACTGATTATCCATACATACATTTGGACATTGCTGGTCCAGCGTTTATTAAAAAACGGATAGACTATATTTCTCAGGGAGGAACAGGTGTTGGGGTAAGGTTATTTTATGATTTTATTAAAAATTATTAAAAATGTCGAAAAGAACAAATGATAAAATACGAATTGGAATAAGCATTGGCGATTACAATGGTATAGGTTTAGAGGTTATAATAAAAACTTTTATGGATCAGCAGATTTTAGAATTGTGCACACCTATAGTTTATGGATCTACTAAGCTGGCAAATAATTATAGAAAAACATTAGATGTTGGCGAGTTTAGCTTCAATAAAATTACCTCAGCTGATGAGGCTAGCTCCAAAAAAGCAAATATGGTAAGTTGTTGGGACGAGGAAGTTGAATTAAGCATTGGAAACTCGACCAAAAGTGCTGGAAAGTATGCTTTTTTATCACTTGAAGCAGCTTGTAAGGATTTATTTAATGGAAAAATAGATGCATTGGTAACAGCTCCAATAAACAAAGACAACATACAATCGGAAGAATTTAAATTTGCTGGACATACTGAATATTTAACAGAGAAATTCGAAGGAGAATCGTTAATGCTTTTAACCAACGAAAACTTGAAAGTTGGAATAGCAACAAATCATATTCCCGTATCAGCTATTGCAAAAAGCTTAACGGTTGATAAAATATTTGCAAAACTTAAAACTTTAAACAAAAGTTTGGTTCAGGATTTTGCAATCAACAGTCCAAGAATTGCTGTCTTAGGATTAAACCCTCATGCTGGAGATAATGGTTTAATAGGGAAAGAAGAACTAGAAATTATAACTCCAGCTATAAATAATGCAAAAAGTATTGGTTTACAAGTATTTGGTCCATATCCAGCTGATGGTTTTTTTGGCTCAGCAAACTATTTAAAATTTGATGCTATCTTAGCTATGTATCATGACCAAGGGTTGATTCCATTTAAAGCTTTATCGTTTGGCGAAGGAGTTAATTTTACTGCTGGTTTAAATATCATTAGAACTTCTCCAGATCATGGTGTTGCATATGATATTGCTGGAAAAAACATAGCCAACGAACAATCATTCCGCTCTGCGGTTTATCTTGCTATAGATGTTTTCAGAAACCGGCAGATGGATGCAGAAATTAATGAGAATATATTAAAGGTAAGCAAAAATAAAAACTGACCTTGTCTGTTTCCTCTCTAAAATGAATAAAATCACTATGTTTACATCTCAATAATTGAAACGGAACTTATTTAATGAAAAAAATATTAGGTATATCAGCATTTTATCATGATTCGGCGGCAGCAATAACAGTTGGTGGAACTATAGTTGCAGCAGCTCAGGAAGAACGTTTTACAAGAGATAAGCACACTCCTGATTTTCCTGTACAATCAATTAAATATTGTTTGGAAGAAGCTGGCTTAGAAATAGATGAATTAGATGCAATTGTGTTTTATGATAAGCCTCTTTTAAAATTTGAACGATTACTGGAAACATATTATGCTTTTGCACCAAAAGGATTGGGTTCATTTTTAAAGGCAATTCCTGTTTGGTTAAACGAGAAATTGTTCTTAAAAAAACTAATTTATGATGGGCTAAAGGAGGTAGGTAATTACAGTAAAAGCAAGGTAACCATACTATTTCCAGAACATCATTTATCCCATGCCGCTAGTGCTTATTTCCCATCAAACTTTAATCATTCTGCTATTTTAACAATCGATGGAGTTGGTGAGTGGTGTACCGCATCTATTGGTCTAGGAGAAGGTAACAAAATCAAAATAATTAAAGAATTAAATTTTCCTCATTCGGTTGGTCTATTGTATAGTGCTTTTACTTATTATTTGGGGTTTACTGTAAATTCTGGAGAATATAAATTAATGGGACTTGCTCCTTACGGGAATCCAGAAAGTGAAGAAACAGCAAAGTTTGTTGAACTAATAAAAAAATACTTGGTTGACATTAAAGCTGATGGCTCAATATGGTTAAATCAAGACTATTTTAATTATGCTACAGGTTTAAGAATGACCAAGGATGATAAATGGAAGGCAATTTTCGGTTTTCCAAGAAGAGAACCTGAAGCAGATTTAGAGCAAAAGCATTGCAATTTAGCTTTGGCTATTCAACAAGTAACTGAAGAAATAGTAATTAAATTAGCAAAAGAGGCTAAAGCCATTACTGGATCTGATAATTTATGTATGGCTGGTGGTGTTGCATTAAATTGTGTTGCCAACGGCAAATTATTACGAGAAAATATCTTTAAAAACATTTATATTCAACCCGCAGCAGGAGATGCTGGTGGTGCATTAGGTGCAGCTCTAGCAGTAAGTTTTATGTATTTTAATGAAGAACGTGTTTTACCAGAAAAGTTTGACTTAATGAAAGGCTCATACTTAGGTCCAGATTTCTCTGACAAAGAAATTAACTCTATGAATAAGCGAGTTAAAGCCAATTTTAAATTTTTCGACAATTTTAACGAATTGACCACCCATGTTGCTGAAAAAATTGCCGAAGGTGCAGTTGTTGGTTGGTTTCAAGGAAGAATGGAATTTGGCCCAAGAGCATTGGGCAACAGAAGTATTTTGGGTGATGCAAGAAACCCAGAGATGCAGAAAAAACTGAACTTAAAAATTAAATACCGTGAAGGTTTTAGACCTTTTGCCCCATCTGTTTTAGCAGAAGATGCTCAAGAATATTTTGATTTAGATACAGATTCTCCATACATGTTGATTGTTTCTCCTGTAAAAGAAAGTAGAAGAAAACCCTTGCCTACCGATTATTTCAAATTAGACTTATGGGATAGGCTTTATCATCAAAGAAGCGACTTGCAGTCTATCACTCATCTAGATTTTTCAGCTCGAATTCAAACCGTACACAAAGAAACCAACCCAAGGTATTGGGAATTGATCAATGCCTTTAAACAAAAAACGGGTTATGGACTTGTGGTAAATACTAGTTTTAATGTAAGAGGTGAACCAATTGTAAATACTCCTCACGATGCGTTTCGTTGTTTTATGAGTACAGAAATGGATTATTTAGTCATCAATAATTTTGTGTACGCTAAAACAGAACAATTAGACCATGCAAACAGAGAAAAATGGATGATTAAATTTAAAATGGATTAAATTATAACTTTATTACATGAAACAATTTCTTCAAAAAAATAAAATAAGCATCCTTTTCTTTTTGGTTGGACTTATTCTTCAATCCATTTATCTTTTTAATTATTTTAAAACCGATTGGGCTATAACTCCAACCTATACTTATTCTAATTTAGTTTCATTATTGCTTATTTCTCTTGCTTGTTTTCTGTTTTCGGTTAAAAACAAAAAATACATTATTTCAAACCTTTTCTTGTTAACTTTCTTGATAATAACTGTTGAAATGGTTTGTTTTGTTCTTCTAGATTCTCCAGAGAAATATAAAAGAGACTTTGGTCTACCATTATTGCCCGAAGACCATATTGGTAGTAATATTGGTACTGTTCCATACGCAGATAGCATTTACCATTCGGTTTTGATAAAAGACAAACAAACAGTATATGATGTTAATTATACCATTGATAGTAATTGTAAAAGAATTACTCCAGATTTTGATTCCAGCAGAAGTAAATACGCATTGTTTTTTGGATGCTCTATCGCTTTTGGTGAGGGATTAAATGATAACCAAACATTTCCCTACTATTTTCAGCAACAGACCAATGAATACAATTCTTACAACTTTGGATATTCAGGTTATGGCACCAACCACATGTTGGCTCGGATGGAGTTCCAAAATCTTACACAACAGGTTAAAGAAAAAGATGGTGTAGCATTTTATGTGTTTTTTGGTGACCATGTAAATAGAAGCATAGGTTCTATGAATACATTTATTGGGTGGCTTTCAAACGCTCCCTATTACGAAATGAAAGATGGCAAATTGGTTCGAAATAAAATGTTTAAAAATGGGAGGTACTGGGTTTCTAAATTTTATGAATTGGTTTACCAAACTAGTATTATCAATTATTTTAAAATAAATTTCCCCATAAAACCTCAACCAAAACACTATGAATTAACAGTAGAAATTATTCAAGCATCAAAAGAAAAATACATTCAACAATTTGGAAACGATAATTTTTACGTGATTTTGTACCCTTCTTTCAAATTTTTACCTCAAGAAGATTATGATTATTTTAAATCACTATTGGATAAAAAAGGAATTATATCTATTGATTTAGATAGCTTTATCAATTATTCGGAAGAACATACTTTGGGGGGTGATCCTCACCCTAATGCAAACACCAATAAAATGTTGGTAGAAGAATTAATTAAACGATTAAATAATAAATAAAACACAACATGGATTTTCTAAAAGACCTTTGGTTATTTTTAAAAGAGCGTAAAAAAATTTGGTTAGCACCAGTAATTCTTATCTTACTAATTTTAGGGCTATTAATTGTATTTGGCGGTAGCAGTGCGATAGCCCCTTTTGTTTATACTTTATTTTAACCATGCAAAAAATTAAATCAAACCCTGTAAAAACCATGCTAACCATTAGTGTTGGGTTTTTACTTGTTTTTATCATTACTAAGCTAAATTGGGCGTTATTGGTTGCTTTAATAATTGGTTTAATTGGAATATCTTCCACCTTTTTAAGTAAACACATCGAATTTTTATGGACTAAATTAGCTTGGTTGTTAGGCTTAATTGTGCCTAATATTTTACTCTCTGCTATTTTCTACTTATTCTTGTTTCCAATAGCGGTGTTATCAAAGCTATTTGGTAAAAAAGACCCGTTTGTATTAAAGAATACTACTGATACAGTTTTTGTTACATCCAACAAACAATTTGATGAAAATTCTTTTGAAAAGCCTTGGTAAATAGTATTTAATTGAATACGCGATAAAACGATTTGTTAGCTATTCTCATCATTGGAAAATCACCTTTAGTGTCTCCATACACATGAATCTCATGATTAGAAATATCATAGCTTAAATAGATTCTTTTTAGCTTTTCCTCTCCATAACAGTTTTTTCCTAAGAACTTGCCTGTTATTTTTTCATTTTGCTCTTCTAATTCAGTAGCCAATAATTCAAATCCGTTATTTATACACCATGGCTTTAAATAATAACTAAATGATGCTGAAACAATCACTACTTTATCTCCATTGTCCTGATATGCTTTCAGCTTATTTATCGCATTTGGAATAATTATATTGTCAATATTATTTAATGAAAAATGTTTAGCTTTTTCAGAAAACACTAACACGCCTTCTCTTTTAAAATAAAATCTAGTAAGTGTTTCTTTTGCTGTTTGATTTGATATCAAACCTAATTTATATAGAACTAAAGTAGGCGCATTTATAATTATCCCAAAATAAAAATAGGCTGGAGAAGTATAAAATTTAATAAACTCCGCAAAACTATCTTTTGTAGTTATTGTCCCATCAAAATCACAAAAAACAATAATTGACCTCGACATATTAAAAATAAATTACAAAAGCAAATAAAGCAACCCAAACCAACAAAACAATTCGAATAAAGTTATCTTTAAGTAATAACGAGGTTGGAGACCCTGAGTTGTTTTCAACAAAAGTAATTTGAAAGTACCTTAATATGCCTAAAATAACAAGAAGTGATGAACAAAAAACCAAATAGTTATTATCATCTCCAAAATGGGTTGTGGAAAACGTGTACATGATATAACAAACAACTATTAGTGAAGATATCATTATCATTGAATAATTAATAAAATCTAGGTTATAATGTTTTGATACTTTTCTCAATTCTTTTTTATTATTTTCTATCACAAAATCATCTCTTCTTTTTGCAATAACTAAAAACAATGATAATAAAAAGGTTAACAAAAACAACCACTTTGACACTATCACTCCTGAAATCACGCCTCCATAAGCAATCCTAAAAACAAAACCCAATGAAACGATTGTAATGTCTACAATAGAGATTTGTTTCCCTTTTAAGGAGTAAAATATATTTAAGATAAAATATGAAAACACAATAATTTGCGACTCAAAAGGAAGAAATGAGGCTAATATAATACACGTAATTACAAGTCCAACAAAAATTGATAGAGCATATTTTATAGAAATTTGACCAGATGCAATAGGTCTTTTTGATTTTTTCGGATGATTTTTATCAAATTCAATGTCTTTTATGTCATTGATAATGTAAATTGAACTTGCGGCTAAAGAGAAGGTAAAAAATCCAATTATAAGATTAAAAATCACTTCATTGTTTATAAGAACTCCGCCAAAAAAAGCAGGTATAAAGATAAAAGTATTCTTTATCCAATGATTTACTTTTAATAATGCGTAAAGCGTTTTAATCATTTATTTCTTTTTACAAATTAACGTAAAATGTGGGTATAAAAACATCATTTTATAGTTGATGCTTTCTATCTCAAAACCAATATTTTGAAGTGATTCCATTAGCTTAGTTGGATTGGGTTCATTTCCAACTTCACCAGAGAAAACAAAATCATGAAACTTATTCCAAATAAAAAATGGATTATTACTATTAATATCTTTCAAAATTAATGTGCTGTTTTCGCCCATTTTATTATAAATTTCAACCAAAAATTGTTGTTGTTTATCTAAAGGAACATGATGAAGCACGTCAATTAACGTGATGTAATTAAATTCTTTCATTTGTTCTGGAATTGTTTCCCCATCAAACACAGAAAAAGTAGATTTTGATTTTTCGCTTACAAATAAATCCTTTGCATTTTCAATTAGTCGCTCATCTATTTCTATTCCAAAAAGCTGACTTGGATTTCTAAATTTATTTACTAAAAACAAAAACATTCCTGAGCCACAGCCAACATCAAAAATTTTTTCATTTTCTGGAATGTTTTCTAATAATTCGCTAAACGGGCAAATATATGGTCGATATGAAACCTTTAGTTTTTCAATAAAACTAAGTTTTTTGCCTGGTTTATTATTTCTTAATACTCTGACTAAATCAATATTTTTTATTTTCTCCATTAGTCTCTTTTGTAAATTCTATTTTTCTCTTCGCTCAAAATATAATCAATATCTAATTCTAAAGTTTCATTAAAACTCATATTCCAATCCTTTGCTTTATTTTTTATCAATTCCACGTAGGGTGTATTATTTAGAATAAACTCACGAAGTTCCATTCTTCTTTTTAAAGAGGTACTATTTTCAATATAATTAATTAAAGTATCCCTACTTTGGATATACCCCATTTTATCTAAATCTTTTTTATTGATATAAATCCAATCTAGGTAATAGTTTTTTGTATTTAAAAATTCCTCTATTTTTTCTTTTGAAATTCCCCTATCCAAAAGTTGATAAATATGGTTTCCTTTATAAATCATCATTTTGGTAATTGTACTATCTGGTCTATTATATGTTATAACAGAATCGGTATATGACAGACTCCCTTTATTTGTTCTAACTTGAAAAATATGAGGATCAGGATTATACCAATTAGGATATTTGTCGAGAACCCAAGTTGCAATCTTGTTGTGTTGAGTTGACTGCCAGTTAATTTCTTTGATATTTATAAAATAAACTACAACAATTATTTGAGAAATAAGAATTAAAGTGAAAAAAAGCTGGTTTAATTTCCACTCTTTTTCTATAAATATCATTAAAAAATAATATAATATAAACATTGCATTCCAAACTACATATCTATTTACAACAGACATACCGTGGTTCCAATTACCCATCTGTAAATAGAAGTACGACATTAAAAAAACAGAAAAAAATAATAATTCATTACGCTTAATTTTTCTCTTAATTACACGTATAGTGAATAAAATAGTAGAAAAAATTAATATTAATGGTAGTCCCAAAATCATCCCTTGATTTACATCTAAAAAGAAACTGTGTAATCGATTAAGAGTAATATATTTTGTACTAATAAAACCTGCTTCAATAATTAAATTCGGGATAGAATAATTATAATAATAAAAAATTGTCGGAAGTATAACAAAAAGACAACTAAGAAAGGAAAGAACTAAACTTTTTAGCGTGATTTTTTCTTCTTTTAAGGTATAAATTAACATAATTGCTACTGGAATAAACAATGGAGGAAAATGAGTCGAAGCCATTGACATAAGAAACATGGCTATATAAAACCTTTTATCAAAAAACAATATCAATGATGAAAAAACCAATACTGAAGAAAAAACTTCAGGATGAGACCAATGCATATACCACAATACTGGTGAAAAAACCAGAAACAATGAAGTCCAAATCTTATTATTGTAAGATAGGTTAATAGAGCAAAAGATAATAATTATACCCAAAAGAAGTATTAAATAATTGGTAATAATAAAGGTGTAGGTAATATCTAAATGAAGTAAGCCCAATACTGTTCTTACAGGAAGATTGGCCAATGAATACAACCAAAAATGATAAGAATATATTTTTCCATTTTTAGCTTTATAAAAACCATTTCGCTCATCAAAAAATTTAACATCGCTATTAAATAATTCTTGAATACTTGAGTACACCTCTTCTTTATAGAACTCCGACTTATATTTTTTATTAAATGCTTGGTATTTTTTAATATCCTCTAGTTTTAAATCAGGTGTAAAATGATTATAAAAAGATTCTGTTTGCAGAATATAATCTACCCCATCACCATAAGGATAAATAGCAGTATTCTTAATATGAATTGTAGCAAATCCTAAAAATATTAGGAATATTGTAACGGTAATATATTTTTTGTGTTTTTCTATGTTATGCATTGTTGTATTATCTTTGTGCAAATGAACAAAAAAAATTCTTTACTTTATGAGGTTATTTATTAAAAACGCTTTGCCAATATTAATTAGTATTGGGTTTGTTAGTGGGTGTTCATTTAAGTCTGATGACTTTGAAGTTCGTGATTTTATCGCTTTGAGCAATTATCTAAGTGAAAAAGATAACATTAAATTTATTGAGTTGGATTATCATGGATCTTTTGAAAATGGATTTGTTATTCCATCTGCTACACAAACTAAAGATGGTTTTTTTGTATGCTCATTCCAAATAAAAAACAACACAAAAATCGATCAAAAATTCTATTATAAAATTTATTATCAAAACGAATCTTATAAGTTTGATGAAAGTCATGCTTATGCTAACGAGAACTTTTACGGTAGCTGGGAAGATGTTAATGTTGCCTTTGTTGAAACCCCAGTTGTTAAAGCAGATGGTAAATTCCATGAGGTTACGACAAAGTTTCGTATTGTTGGAAACCCAAGAAATGAGAAACAGTTTTATGGATCAAATGAAATCGGACCAATTACAGAAGATGATATTAAGGAGGCTTCTGTTAGTATAAAACAAAACAATGAATGGTATAAAATGATTGTAGAAAAAGCTCGTGTAAATGAAATTTCTCTTGAGAAACAACTTTATTTTGATGCTATTTATGTGCTTAATCAAAAAAGAGAAACAGGAGACTTTAATAATAGATGGAAAAGAAATCCAAGGGTTGGTGAGTATCGTTTTATGTTAGTTGTTGTTGATGATTTGGACACTTTAAACACTATTCCTCAACATATTAAAAACATTAGTCTTTTAAACAAAAACAATACTTTTGAAAATCCTTTTTCATACTTTAAAAATAAAATCACTTCAGAAAACCAAAAAATAATATTTTCAAATGACAAACTAAAAGTGGTAGCAAAACCCTCTTTTAACAATGGTGTTTTTATAGATAAATTAACCTTTACTAGAGGAAATTATGATACAACACACTTTAACAGTTTTTGTAACTCTTCTACTCACCAATTGTTAAATGCACATTTCGATCAATTTGTAAGTTCCTTTAATGCTGAACACAAGTTTAAAAATATACCTGTTGTTGCGGATGTTCATGGTGGAGAATACACCAAAAAAGATTATTACAACAACTTTAATAAAGATCATAAATTTATTTCATCAAACATAGAAATTCCAAATTGTCCGTGTAAAAATGTAAAAGTAAATGGGAAGAAAAATAGTGTTGAATTAATTAATTCTGCTACCAAAATTGGCGAATGGAAAAAAGAAAATGTAGGAATTATTACACGACATGGCTTTACTTATGGTAAATATAGAGTAAAAGCAAAATTACCTCCATTATTAAATAAGGATAATTTATGGAACGGTTTAACTAATGCTGTATGGCTAATTTGTCAAAAAGGCAATTGGAATAAAAGAAGAACATGTTATACAAACGGTGGTTATGTCCCTAAATCATATACTGGTTCTGGAGAAATCACTCGTACTCCTAACGATTTTTACTCTGAAATTGATATTGAAATTGTTAAAGCGTCGAGAAATTGGCCTTTAACTTCTTATGGGGGAGATGCCTCAAAAAAACCAAAAGATCCTATTACAGATTCAAACAAAGTAATGGTAACTTTTACCAATTGGGATTTAGCGTGTCAAGACCCTAAAGATTTTAATCGTGGTGTTTTTAATATAAATCACAACAACAACACATACCCACTTCATCGATGGGATTACTGGTATCATGCTGTTACAGGAAAACATGCAGCACTAAACGATGAACTTTTTAATAGTCCTTATTATTGGTTTGAAATAGAATGGACTCCTGAAGAAATTATTTGGAAAATTGGTCCTGAAAAAGATAAAATGGTTGAAATTGGGTATATGAACTCGGCTATTACATCAATACCCAATAACCAAATGTTGCTAATAGTAACTCAGGAATGGCACATGGAAAACTGGTGGCCAGAGGCTCCTTTTAACCAAAACTTCATCCCTTTTCCATCAAAGGAAATTAAAGGAGAAGTTTTGGAAGTAGAGATAGAATAACTTTAATTGCCTGATATTGTTTTTTGTTGGAAATTATAAGCAGCATCAGCTCTAATCATTTCATCTAAAGATACGCCTTGTTCTTCTGCTTTTTTCTTAACTAAATCAAGCCATTCGGGTGAATTAATAATTTCATTCTCTATTTTAACGATTTCCATATCTTGTGCTTGAAGATAGGTTGCATCAAGGATGAACATTGAATCTAATGGAATTGCTTGTTGTTTGGCTTTTTCCTCTACTTCTGAAAGCCATTCTGGATTGGCTTTAATTTGTTCAATAAAATAATTAAGTTCTTTTACCTCACGCAAAGGCAAGGCTTCAATTTGTTCAACAGTTGTTTCTGTATTTGTTGTTTCTGAAAGACAACCAACAAAAGCTGTACCGATTACAAATAATGATATGATAGCTTTTTTCATATAAAATAATTTTTGTGTAAAAATAATTTAAAAAAGTAATTCCAAGCTATTTATAGACTATAAAAAAATCACAACTATATTTTCTTCCAGATATTATACTTGAATATACAATAAATTGCTCTTATTCCATCTTTCCAGCCTATTTTTTTTCCTTCTTCATACGTTCTGCCATAATAAGAAATTCCCACTTCGTAGATTCTTATTTTGTGAACTCTAGAGAGTTTGGCAGTTAGTTCTGGTTCAAAACCAAATCTTTTTTCTTTCAGATTTAAGCTTTTTGCAATATCACTTCGCATTAATTTGTAACACGTTTCCATGTCGGTTAAGTTTAAATTGGTAAACATGTTCGAAAGTGTGGTTAAAACTCCGTTTCCAATAGAGTGCCAAAAAAACAAGATACGGTGAGGGTTTCCTCCCATAAAACGCGAGCCATAAACCACATCTGCAAAACCATCTAAAACTGGTTTTATTAAACCGTTATATTCATTTGGGTCGTATTCTAAATCGGCATCTTGTACTATTAAATAATCACCTGTTGCTAATTCTATTGCTTTATGTATTGCCGCCCCTTTTCCTTGATTAAATTGTTGATTAAACAAGCGAATATTTAAATCATTATTTTCCTTTATATACTTTTCTACAACTTCAATAGTGTTGTCTTTCGAGCAATCGTTTACAATAATAATTTCTTTTTCAATATGATTTAACAACTGCACATCTTTAACCTTGTTTAAAATAAGGTGAATTGTTTTAGCCTCGTTATAAGCAGGAATAAGTATGGATAGTTTTTTCATAATGCTTTTTTTAAAAATGCGAAGATAATATTAAATGCTAAATATTATACAAATAAACTGTAAATTATTTAAAATCAGATACTTAAAATGAATTTGATTTTTTATAGCTTATTTAAAAAAAATAGGGGTCTAATACTACAGAGGCACAAAATGTTTTTAAAACACTTAAAAATGCGTTAGTGAAATTGGTTATAAGTTATGCATAGTCATTAAACATTTGATTATCAAATACTTAATGTTAATTATAAAAAGATTGCGAGTCAAGCCCGCAATGACGTACTTGTGTGAACAGAATCATTTAAAACTTGTTCCACGTGAAACAATTACCTACCCATGTGAACCATGAGTACCGAAATATCGGAAGCAGATATTCCACTAATACGAGTTGCTTGTCCAATAGTACTTGGTTTTATTTTGGTCAATTTTTCTACCGCTTCTGCAGAAAGAGAGGATAAGGTTTTATAGTCAATACTTTCGTAAATTTTAATGTTTTCTAACCGCATCATTTTATCGGCGACGTCTTTTTCTCTAGAAATATATCCGTTGTATTTCAATAATATTTCAGCACCTTCTAAAACTTCGTTATCGTAGTTTGTTAATTTTTCTGATAGTATTTTACTTGATTTTATTAAATCAGTGATTGAAATATTTGGTCGTGTTACCACTGTATTTGCTTTAACTTTTTGTTTGATTAAAGAGGAGTTTTGCAATTCTAAATATTCATTTACATCCTCAGGATTCAAGCTTGTTTCTTCAAATTGTTTAATAATGGAAGCTACTTGCTCATTTTTAGTTATTACTTTTTTTAACATTTCATCTGTTGCCAAACCTATCTTGTTTGATAAAGGAGTTAATCGAACATCAGCATTATCTTGTCGTAACAAAATTCGATATTCAGCTCTTGAGGTAAACATTCTATATGGCTCTGTGGTTCCTTTGGTAACCAAATCATCAATTAAAACACCAATGTAGGCTTCGTCTCTTTTTAAAATAAAAGCTTCATTTTCATTGTTTTTTTGATGTGCATTTATTCCTGCAATGATGCCTTGTCCGGCAGCCTCTTCATAACCAGTTGTACCGTTTATTTGCCCTGCAAAATAAAGGTTAGCAATTCCTTTAGTTTCTAAGGTGCTTTTTAATTGTGTGGGTTGAAAAAAATCGTATTCAATGGCATATCCCGGTCGAAACATTTTGGCATTTTCAAACCCTGGAATTAATCGCATGGCTTTATTTTGAACGTCTTCTGGTAAAGAAGTTGAGAAACCATTTAAGTAAATTTCTACTGTGTCCCAACCCTCTGGCTCAATAAATAATTGGTGTCTGTTACGTTCCGAAAAACGAACAATTTTATCTTCAATAGATGGGCAATATCTTGGCCCTAATCCTTTAATTCGACCAGTAAACATGGGAGATTGCTCAAAACCAGTTCTTAAAATATCATGAACATCATCGTTGGTATAAGTAATGTAGCAACTACGTTGTTTCGATAAAGGTTGTGTTTCATCTGAAAATGAAAACTTGGATGGTTTTTCATCTCCGGGTTGCTCCTCCATTTTGGAGTAATCTAAACTTCTACCATCTACTCGCGGAGGTGTTCCCGTTTTCATTCGTCCAGAAGTAAATCCGTTTGCAATTAATTGTTCTGTAATTCCTGTAGATGGTTTGTCGCCAGCTCTACCGCCACCAAATTGTTTTTCGCCGATGTGAATTAAACCGTTTAAAAATGTGCCATTGGTTAAGATGACTGCTTTTGCTTTAAACTCAATTCCAATTTGTGTTTTTACTCCGCAACAGGTTCCATTTTCAATAATTAATTCAGTAACCATATCTTGCCAAAAGTCTAAATTTTTGGTTTGTTCTAATTTTAAACGCCACAAATTCGAAAACATCATCCTGTCGTTTTGTGTTCTCGGGCTCCACATAGCAGGACCTTTCGATTTGTTTAACATTTTAAATTGTATGGCACTTTTATCGCTAACAATACCAGAATATCCACCCAAAGCATCAATCTCTCGTACAATTTGTCCTTTTGCAACACCACCCATAGCAGGGTTACACGACATTTGTGCAATAGCATTCATGTTCATGGTAATCAACAAGGTTTTTGACCCTAAATTTGCAGCAGCAGCAGCGGCTTCACATCCTGCATGACCAGCACCAACAACTATTACGTCGTATTTTTTTTCCATAAATTTATTTATTGTTTCACGTGGAACAGTTTAAATCAGTTGACAGTTAGCAGTTGTTAGTTCAAAGTTGTCAATCTTCCGCCTTCCAAGACACACCTCTGCCCTCCCGAAAAATCGGGACAGGCTCTCTCAAGAGGGGATGCCTTCGCTCAATACCAACTTCGGTCTTCCCCCGATAGCTATCGGGGTCGGTCTTCTAACCTTTTTCAATCAACAAAGTTAAATAAAAATCTTCCTTGCTTCGCATTTGTTCCTTTTCTTGAGCAGATTTGTCTTTGTAACCCATGAGGTGAAGCACACCATGAATGATTACTCTGGAGAGTTCACTTTCAAATGCTTGTGCTGAGTTTATCGAAGTGTTAAATTTAGTAGCGTTTTCTTTTACTCGGTCAATACTAATAAAAATATCGCCAGAAACGATATTTTCTTCGGTATAATCAAAGGTAATGATATCGGTAAACGTATCGTGGTTTAAATACTCCAAATTCATTTTATGAAGGTATTCATCCGAACAAAAAATATAGGAAATTTCGCCAACAATTTTGGTTTCGTTTTTAATGGAATCTTTAATCCATTTTATCGTTTTTTTTTCATTAACTAAATGAAAATCAACGTCTTCTGAATGAAAATTAATGAGAGTGGACAAGGTTTAATTGGTTGATATAGTGAATTTTAGCCTTACTTTTGAGCCATTGTTTTCAAAGGTAACTTCGTCGGCTAATTTTTTCATTAAAAATACTCCTCTACCACTTAGGTTATGAATATTTTCTGGTTTAGTAGGATCTGGAACTTTAGATAGATCAAAACCGATGCCTTGGTCTTGAACAATAAATAAAACTTCATTGTTTTGGGTTTCGTAATGTAATTTTACGTGTTTGTTAGGGTCTTGTTTGTTTCCATGAACAATAGCATTGTTTACTGCTTCAGTAAGTGCAATTAACATGTTTCCATAATAATCCTCATCAATAGAGAGTTTTTCACAAACTTCATCTATCAGCTGTTCAATTTGATTAATGTTGTTGAGTTGGGATTCAAACTCTATGTTGTCTGTTATTCTATCTAAAACATTCATCTGTATATTTTTATTTTATTAATTCGGTCATATGGAATCGCCACGCAAAATATTTATTGGTGTTATGAGCATTTTGCTTGTGGCTTATTTCATTTTGATAAATTTTGGAAATACATCGAAACTTTATTTTTGTAAAAATTATTAAAATTTGGTGGAGTTGTTTTTAGTAATTCAACTTCCGATTCTTTTTTCATGTTATACTTAAAAAACTCTTCAGGGTTACTATTTGGCTTATCTAATCCTTGTTTCGACTCACGTTTATCGTCCAATTCACGCTCTCTTTCTGCCTTTTCCGACTCTAGTAACCTTGTTAAAATTTCTTGTTGTCTGTTAATGGTTTGTTGAGTAATACGTTTATTCACTAAATCGGTTTCAGTTTCTTCCATTAATTTTGATAATTGGTTGATTCCGTTTTTACCGTTTTGATCCATCGATTCTCTCATTTTTTGTAATTGCTCTCGAATCTTGGCTTGTTCTGATGCCATTTTAGCAAACGATTCGCTTGAGCCACCTTGACCTCCAGGTATATTCATTGGATTTTCTCCCGGTTTAGGGCCTGGTTTTTTACCTTCTTCTAAAGCTTTCTTTAAATCCTCTAATTGTTTGTTCAATTGCTCTTGAAGTTTTTTCATTGAAGCTGCTGCTCCAGGTTTAGGTTTTCCATTACTTCCTGGTTTATCACAACTACCCTCTCCTGGTTTTTGTTTAGCTTGTTGTTGCATTTGTTGTAAAGCTTCATCAAACAACAAGGCTAAATTGTTAATTGATGTCATTACATACTGTTGTTTTGATGTCGCCATAGGTTTTAATCTCTCAGCCATAAACTCAATAGCTTTTTGCATGTTAAAATTAACCGCACTAATTTCTTTGTTGATGGCTGATTCTAATTGAACCACTCGTTTACTTAATGCAAACAAGGAGTCTTCCACCATTTTAGCATCGTCTTTTAGATTTTTTTGCTTTTGAACAAGCTTAACATATTCAGGGCTTTCATTTTTAACAGCATTAAACTTCTCCATTAGATCTTCTTGTTGGAATGATATGTAAAGTAAATTATCGAGCAACTGACGCAGCGATTCCATATCTTCTACCGATTCTGATGAACTAGATTGCATGGCTTTCATGTCATCTGCTAATTCTTCCATCATTTCAGCAGCACTTTTTTGACTTTCAGCAGCTTTTTTGTTTTTATTGTTTTGAAGTTGTTCAGAACCTTTTTTCATTTCTTCAGAAATGTTGTTTTGTTTTTCTTTGGTATCCTCCATTCCTTTTGGTCTTTCCAACTCTTCGTCTTTCTTTTTCAGTTCATCTAAATCCTTTTTCAGTTCATCAAATTCTTTGCTAAGTTCTTCTTGCTTAGTATTTAAATCTTCGTTTGTTGTCTTTTTTTGCTCGGTTTGTTCAGCTAATTTATCTTGTTTATCGGCTAATTTTTCGAGTTTGTTTTTAACATCTTCTAGTTTTTGTTCAAACTCCAATTGCTTAAAAAGTTCCAATGAACGGTCTAGTTCTTTTTCCAAATCTTTGTTAGATAAATCCATTTTTTCGAGTTCGTTGCCCAACATGTTTTTATCCAGTTTTTGCATCATCTCTTCCAATTTCTTCATCATTTCCTTCATCTCATCGGTCATCAACTCATCAAAAAGCTTTTGCAATTGCTCTTGCTTTTTCAACAATTCTTCATTTTGTGGTTTAAACTCGTTTTGCTGATTATTGTTCTTTTGATTTTCTTGAGTTAATTCGTTAATTTTTTGCTCCAACTCCTTTTGTTTCTCCAACAAGTCTTTAATCTTTTTCTTTTCTTCCCAACCCAATTCTTTTTTATCAGTCAATTTTTTCTTCAAATCATTCAACTCTTTTTGAAGTTTTTTCGCATCATTTATGCTTTCGGTTAACAGACTTTTAATGCTTTCGTTGCTTTTATTAATGCTTTCATCAAGCTCTTTAATGGTTCTTGTTTTGAGCGTTTTTACAGCTGATTTTGCTGATTTACGACCATTGACCCCATCATTATCAAATACTTCGAAATAATAAACAATCTCATCTCCAGGTAAAATATTTAATGTTTCTAGATTCCAAAAATGAAAAAACTCATCAGCATTGTTAGCCTTGTTAAATGGTAAAAACACTTGTTGTGGTTCATTCCTATTGGGCAAAGAATCAATTACGGTTACAATTTTAACATGAAACGACAACCCAGAAAATCCATAATCATCATTAATCAGTCCTTTAAAATAAATCCTTTTATTGTTGGTTGAATCGGTAGTTTCTTCCACATCAATGGTAGGAAATTGGTCTTTAACTACTTGGAAGGCATATTTAAGTGTATCGGGAGCAGAAACAAGTTTATTGATAGGTAACACAGCATAATTAGTGCTTATTTTGGCAACAGTATTAAACGTAACTTTTTGATTATTAGATTGTATGTTGAAAGAAGTATCTAAAATACTAAACAGAATATTATCAGCATCTTCGGTAAAAAATTCCCATTTAATTTTTGTCCCTTCAGGGATGGTAAAGTCACCAATGTTATTGAGTATTTCGTTTTGTTTTCCAATGTATTTAGGGTAATCTAAATGAACTTTAAAGTTTGTTAACAATGGATTTGGTAATACGTTTAGAAAAAATTCTTCCGATTCAAAACCAGAAGCCAACAAATTAAATTTTAGGGGTTCTATTACATTTTTAAAAGTGTGAGAAAAATTTCTTTTGTCGACTTTTGTAAGTACTGTTTTCATACCGTTTTGAACAAGAAAAACCTTATCGGGAAGTTGGTTCCCGCTTATTTCCACTTCTAAATTAAAATCCTTGTTTTTTAAAACACTTAGTGTAGTGTTTTTAATGTTAAATTCAAAAGGGGCAACGGGTTTGATGATACTGTTGTGATTAACTAAACGGCTGGTTCCTACTTTAAAAATTTCAGGTGAAAAAATAGAAATAAACAACAAAAACAACAATGGAAATAGTGCAATTTTCCAATAACGTTTGTTTTCAGTAAAATCGACAGCATTAGCAAATGAAACAGGTTTAAGTTCTGCAGATTTTTGATCAATACTTGCTAAAACTAGTTGGTTGGGATTATTAAAAGATAATTCGTTCAATTGTAGTACATTGGTTAACTTGTCTTTTACTTCTGTAAAATGTTTACCAATGATATCGGCAGCTTGTTCATGATTAATTATTTTACCGAATTTATACAATTTACTAATGGGCAGAATAATGTAATAAGCCATTACATAAGCTACGATAAGGAAAAAACAATAAAACAAGATGGTTCTACCAAGTATATTAAATTGGGCAAAATATTCGACCGAAGTAAACAAAACAAATGAAGCCAACACCAACGAAACAGCATAAATACCACCTTTTAAAAGCTGGTTTTTATAATACTTTCTAATGAAAGCATCAAGTTTGTTAATGAGTATTTGGTAATTATTCATATCACATATTAAACGAAAAATCAATTTAATTGTTTTAACCCATAAAGTTCCGATTTTTTTATGATTGGTTGGTTAATCCTTTTTGAAAAGTAACTCAAGAATGGTTTGAGGGTCAATTTTACTGATACAATCGCATTCCAGCCCCTTTAAGCACTGATCACAATTAGGATTGTAAACTACGGCTTGGGCTTGTTGTCCAACAGGTTTCCATCTACCTGGATGGATGGGGCGCTTTGACGAATATAAACCAATAGCTTTTTTGTTTAAGGCAGCGGCTATATGAAGTGGACCTGTGCTTGCAGCAACCAAACCATCCGTATTTGCAATAAAAGCTATAAAATCAGTTAAACTTAATCTACCGATAAGCGAAATGATGTTTTCATCATCAAAACTAAAGGTGTTACCAATTAATTTTCCCTCTTCTTCCGTACCTGAAATAAATACTTTAAACTGGTTTTTCGGTAATAATTCAGCTAATTTTAAATAGTTATCTAACCCCCATTCTTTTGCACTTCCTTTAGATTTAGGGTGTAGAATTACATTTGTTCGATTGGTGTCAATCAACTTTTCTAATTCAGGGCTTAGTGCCGGAATGATTGAAAAACCGTAAAAATTTACTATTTCAGTTAATTCAAAGTGTTGAGTTATACCAAGAGGTGACAATAATTTTAAATTAAGTTGACTTTCATGTAAACCGGATTTTTTTCTTGTAAAAAGAACTTTTTTATTGCAAGTAAGGATATGGTGTAACCTTCCAAAAGTGCCTATTCGTAATGGTATTTTAGTAGCTTTTACCAGTTTAGCAATATCTTTATCTGGAAAAACATGTATAAAAACATCGGCATGATAATTTTTTAATACATCAACAGCATCCGGCATTTTTTTTAATTCATCCCAATTAATAAACTCATCAATAAATTTGCTCAGGCCAACAACAGGTTTAGTATAAGTTTTACCTAAAAAAATGATTCGTGAATTTGGGTAATATTTTTTTATTACTCCAGCCATGGGCAATGTAAGTACTACATCACCAATACTATCGGTTCGACTTATGATAATGGTCTTGTTATTCACGATTTATGTAAAGTTTCTTTAGTTTATTATATTTTAAAAATGTAGCATAAGCAGAAATTCTAGCTACGGTAAATCCAGCACCACCGTCCAAAAAACCAAGGTTTATAAAATAATCGCGGATAAATTTAGCTAAAGGACTAAAATAGAGTTTAATAAAGGAAAGCCTTTTACCTTTATCAAATAAATCTTTTGCAGCAATAGTAGTAAACTTTTCTGCTTGAGTATAGTGTTGTTCTTGGGTGTAATAGCTATAATGGTAACAATCACCTTTTAAATAGTTGATTTCAATCGGAATTGAAAAGCTCAACTCTTCATGGATTGATCCCATCCATTTTGCATTAGTTTTATCAAAAATGCGAATTTTAGCATCAGGATACCAACCACCATGTTTAATCCAGCTTCCACAATAGTTAGTTAGTCGGTTAAATTTACAACAAGAACCAGTAGGGTTTTTTTTGAAATCTAAAATGGACTGGATTAACTCCTCAGAAAGTGCTTCATCTGCATCTAATGATAATATCCAGTTATAGCTTGTTTTGTCATTACCAAAGTTTTTTGAACCAGAATAACCTTCCCATTCTTTTTCTATAAACCTTGCATTATACTTGATACAAATGTCTCTCGTTTTGTCTGTTGAAAAAGAATCAACCACCACAATTTCATCAGCAACATCTTTTACAGAATTTAAACATCTTTCAATGTTCTTTTCTTCGTTAAAAGTAATAATGACTACTGATAATTGAATTTGCATGATACAAATAAACGAAAAGAATATGTTTTATTGTTTTGCTTTTTTAAGGGTAAATGAAAATGTTGAACCAACATCAATTGTACTTCTTACATTAATGGTTTGGCTGTGTGCTTCAATAATGTGTTTTACAATAGCTAATCCTAACCCTGTACCACCAGAATCTCTTGCCCTACCTTGATCAGTCCTGTAAAATCGCTCAAAAAGTCGTTTATGGTGTTTTTCGTCAATGCCTTGACCATTATCAGAAACCTCAATTAAAATGTTTTCGTCTAAATCGAAAAATTTGATTTTGGTTTCACCATTTTCTTTCCCATATTTAATAGCATTTACTAAAAGATTTACCAAAACTTGACTTATTTTTTCTGGGTCTGCTATTACCCAAACGGGTTTGTTTATAGTGTTTTCAATGGTAGTTTTAATATTTTTTTCTTGTGCTTTCCATTCGAGAGAGGATATAACTTCTTTAGTTAAATCAACGATGTTGATTTTCTTTTTATTCATGGCAATTGTACCCGATTCTAATTTACTTATTACATCTAAGTCTTCAATAAGTGCAATCATTCGATCGACACTTTTGTTGGCACGAGTTAGATAATCAACATTTATTTTTTCATCGTAAATACCACCTTCTAAAAGAGTCAGTAAATATCCCTGGATGCTAAAAATAGGTGTCTTTAATTCATGTGAAACATTACCTACAAACTCTCTTCGATAAGACTCCATATCCTTCAGTCGTTCTATTTCAAGTTTATTTTTCTTATCCCAATCAATGACTTCTTCTCTAACCTGACTAATAATATCCTTATCTAGCCCAAAATCAGTAAGAGCATCTTCTTTTTTTAGTTTTAAATTGTGAATGGTTTTATAAATCAGCTTTATTTTTTTATAAATGAATTGCTCTATAGCAACCAAAAATGCAAAATATGAGGTTAAAAATGTAGAAACAGTAATTATTGTAAGCACAAGAAAATTAACTTTTCCATAAAAAAGTTGAGCAAAAAATACAATAACAGTAACAATAACAGATACTAGAAAGGAAATTCTAAAAGCTAACGCTTTTGGAGTAAGATTGTTCATGATACAAATTTAATTAGAAAAGAGATATCTAACTAAATTTCAAACTTATAACCAACTCCTTTTATGGTTTTGATTAATTCATCACCTAGTTTCTCGCGAAGTTTTCGAATATGTACATCAATGGTTCTATCTCCTACAACTACTTCACCACCCCAAACAGTTTCTAAAATTATTTCTCTGGTGAATACTTTACCTGGTTTGGAAAATAACAAAGCAAGTAATTCAAATTCTTTTTTTGGAAGTGAAAATTCTTCGTCACCTTTAAAAACTAAATACTTTTCTCGATCTATTCTAATATTGCCATGAGTCTCTTCTTCTTCGGGTTTACCACCTTTTCTTCTTAAAATGGCCTTAACCCTACTTACTAATAATCGTGGCTTTATGGGCTTAGAAACATAATCATCTGCACCCGCATCAAACCCTGCAACTTGTGAGTAATCTTCTCCTCGTGCACTTAAAAATATGATAAGAGTATCCCTTAATTTATCGATGTTTCGTAACTCATGACAAGTTTCTATCCCATCCATTTCAGGCATCATTACGTCTAAGATAATTAAATCAGGGCTCTCTTTTTGAGCTATTTTAATAGCTTCTTTACCATTGTTGCAAGTTAACACCTGAAACCCTTCTTTCGTTAAGTTGTAACTGACAAATTCTAGAATATCATTCTCATCATCAACCAAAAGTATTTTTTCCATAATCAGATTACTTTTTTATTTTCACGAAGTTACGCCCTATATTTATTTTAGGTGTTAAGTAAATATTAAATTGTTTACCACGCTATACAAATAGGATTGTTAGAACTACTCATCTAATGAAAATACTATTCGATAACATTTAGTTAACACCATCATAAAACAACAATAAAATTAAGGTTATGTTCAGATAATTTGCATGAAGTTATTTTGCATTGAAAATAAATGTGAAATAATTAAAACAAATAAAATGAAAACAAATAAAATGAAAACAAATAAAATGAAAACAAAAAACGTATTAATTGCATTGTTGTTAATGCTAGGTGCAACAACATTCTTTACTTCTTGCTCAAAAGAGGATACTCCAGATCCAATTGATGTACCAGTAGAAAATACTCCCGATGCTTCTTTTCCAACATTAACGGTTTCGGGAAATATTGCTACTAACACCATTTGGACTAAAGACAGAATTATAGTTTTAGATGGTAGAGTAATTGTTGAACCAGGAAAAGAATTAACCATACAAGCGGGAACGGTAATAAAAGCTAAGCCAGGTTCTGATGCTAGCGCTTCGGCTTTAATAATTGGTGTTGGAGCTAAAATTCATGCAACAGGTACTATTGCAGAACCAATTATTTTTACATCTACGGACGATCAAATTTTACCAGGACAAATTACTAGTCCAAACTTAACTATTGCAAACAAAGGGTTATGGGGAGGAGTTATTATTTTAGGCAATGCGCCAATATCTCCTAGTTCAGGAACAACTGCTGAAATTGAAGGTATTCCCGCAGGAACAGTTGGTACTACTTATGGAGGTCCTGACGCTGCCGATAATTCAGGAGAATTACAATATGTTTCTATTAGACACAGTGGGGTAATTATTGGTGCTAATAACGAAATAAATGGATTAACGCTTGGTGGTGTTGGTTCAGGTACAACGATTGATCACATTGAAATTTATGGAAACCTTGATGATGGTATTGAATTTTTTGGAGGATCTGTAAATGTTTCTCATGCTATAGTGGTTAAAATTGATGATGATTGTTATGATATTGACCAAGCGTATTCAGGAACAATTACTAATGTGATGGCAATTATTGGTGAAAACCAAGATGGTGATGCTTTTGAAATAGATGGACCAGAAGGTTCAGCAAATAACTCGGGTGTATTTACTGTTAATAAAGCATATGTTGTTGGAAATACGAGTAATGATGCTAAGTATGCAGTTTTCAAATCAAATGCTCAAGGTACTTTTCAAAACACCTACTTTACCAATTTTATGTCTGGCGCGACACTAGCAGTAAATGGTTCTACACCTTATGCTAATTACTTAGGCACAGGCGCCTATCCATTAACAATATCAAATAATACTTTTAACATAGCTTCTTTAACGGGTGTTTTTAGTAGCGACCAATCTGGATATGATGCAACCAACTTTTTAAATAACAATACTGTTAACACAGGATTAACAAACGGATTTGATCCTTCTCAATTTGTTGGTTGGACTTTAGCAGGAAGAACAGGTTTGTCTCGTACATCTAATTAACAATTAGTTAATATTCGCCTAATATTCAGACTATCTTAAGGTCGTAAAATTGCCACAGGAATTTCCTGTGGCAATTTCTATTTTAAAATATAATATAATGAAGTTAAAAAAAACAATTTTTTCCGTTCTTATTATAATAACAACGCTTGGGGTAAATGCTCAAAAAGGAAAAATTAGGGGTGTAATAATTGAGGATGGTACGGGATTGCCGCTTATTGGGTGTAGTGTGGTAATAGAGGGCACAACTACAGGTGGCATTACTGATTTTGATGGAAATTACTCTATTTCTGTTGAACCGGGAACCTATACTTTAGTGGCATCATATATTTCGTTTGCAACTCAAAAAATTAGTGGTGTTGTGGTTAAACCGGGAGGAGTAACTGTAGTAGCGATAAGAATGAAAGACCAGTCTATTACAGGAGAAACTTTTGAATTAACAGCAAAACAAATTAGAAACAACGAAGCGGCGATTTCTACGATAAAGCAAAAATCCGTTAACCTTGTTGATGGTATTTCTGCTCAAACTTTTGCGAAAACAGGTGATAATTCGGCTGCAGGTGCGTTAAAAAGAGTAACAGGAGTTTCTATACAAGGGGGAAAAGATGTTTATGTGAGAGGTTTAGGAGATAGATACACCAAAACCATTTTAAATGGTATTACCATTCCAGGATTAGATCCTGACAGAAACTCAGTGCAAGTAGATATTTTCCCTACACAAATTATCGACAATATTGTGGTTTACAAAACCTTTACTCCAGATTTGCCTGGAGATTTTACCGGAGGTATGGTTGATATTGTAACCAAAGATTTTCCTGAAAACAGAATATTTGCCTTGAGCGCTTCGTTTAATTACAACCCTGATATGCACTTTAAGTCAGATTTTCTTACTTACAATGGGTATACATCAGATTTATGGGCAGATGGTGCTGCTCCAAGAGCAAACCCATTACACCCTAAACAAATAATTCCGAGACCCTTAATTACACCAAAGAATAATGCAATTTTAGAGGCAGTTACGAAATCGTTTGATAGAGAAATGGGGACTATTAAGGGCAATAGTTATTTGAATCAAAACTATAGCATTAGTTATGGTAATCAGCATGAAAGAGAAAAAATTACATATGGTTATGTGGTTGCATTGGGGTATAGTATGAGATACACTTATTACGATGATTTTCAATTCAACACCTTTCAGAAGAGTGATTCAACTTCTATCAACAAGTTACAGCCTGTAGAATTAAATACTGGTGCCATAGGAAGAGAGGAAGCTATGTGGAATGGGTTAGCAAGTTTTTCGGTAAAACGTGAAAAAGCCAAATACTCTTTAACGATGTTCCATACCCAGAACGGAATTAAAACAGCTACTCGATTATTGCAAGAGAATACTGAATTTTCTGATAATTACGTCACTCTTGATAAAACGATATTATACTACAATCAACGAAGTATTTCTAATATCCTGCTAGGCTCAAAACATCAAATTAATAAAAATTTAGAAATTAGAACAGCTATCTCACCTTCGTTGGCATTAAACAAAGAACCAGATTTACGACAAACCATTTTTAGTATTAATTCTGATGGGAAATATACTTTGGCCACAGGAGAAGGAGCATTAATAAATAGAATTTTTAGAAACTTGGAAGAAGTTAATATTAATGCTAAACTAGATGTTAAATGGGATTTTGATCAATGGTCGGGATTAAAAAGTACATTAAAGGGTGGGGTAAATTATATTTACAAGAACCGTTCGTTCGATGTTGTGGAGTACAATTTTAGAAATATTGGAAAAAAAGATTATAGTGGTGATCCAAATCAACTTTTTACTAACGATTATTTATTTAGTGCGGCAAATTCACCAAAAACAGGGACTGGAATTTATGCAATAGGTCAGGTAGATTCTTCCAACATTTATCAAGCTAGTCAAACTATTATAGCCGGTTATTTAATGAATGAATTGCCATTAGATAGTTCGTTAAAAGTTATTTATGGTGCTAGAGTAGAAAAATCAGAAATGCGATATACAGGTGAAAAACAAACTGTGGTTGACCCCAAATTAGATAAATTCGATGATAGGGTTGTGTTAGCTCAAACCGACTTTTTGCCATCTGTTGGGGTGATTTATAACTTATTTAAGGATTTTAATATTAGAGCAAATTATAGCAGAACTTTAGCTCGACCTTCGTTTAAAGAAAAATCGGGAGCACAAATCTATGATGCGGTTACTCAAATTACTTTTATCGGAAACTTAGATTTGATCCAAACATATATCAACAATTACGATTTACGATTTGAAAAGTTTATGGGTTCTTCAGATTTAGTTTCGGTAAGTGGTTTTTATAAAGATTTTAAAAATCCAATTGAAATTGTTTCTTACAATGCTACAAGTGCTGACAACATTATTCCTAGAAATGTTGAAAATGCTACTGTTTTAGGAATTGAGTTTGAAGTTAAAAAAGGATTGGAATTTATCCATAGTAAGCTAAAAAATATCTCTATAGGTAGTAATGTTACGTTTGCTAAATCGCAAGTAAAAATGAACGACATAGAATACCAATTTAGAGTTTTAGAGGCCAGAGATGGTGAAAAAGTTGACAAAACTAGAGCTTTTCAAGGTCAAGCACCTTTCCTAGTAAACTCTTTTATTGGGTATTCTAATGTTGATAAAGGTTGGGATATAAATTTGAGTTACAATGTCCAAGGAAAAAGCTTGGCTATTGTTGGTATAGGTAGAATTCCAGATATTTATGATAATACATTCCACGATTTAACCTTTAAAGCTAGTAAATCTTTTGGCGGAGAATTGAAACGACACAAGCTTAGCTTTAATGTAAATAACTTATTGAATCAAAAACGCCAACGAATTTATACTTCGTTTAGAGCAAATGATGAAATTTTCTCATCATTTAGTGAAGGAAGGTTTTTTGGTGTGAGTTACACCTACACCATTAAATAAGTATTATATTAATGTAAAACAAAAGGCTTAGGAACAATCCTAAGCCTTTTGTTTTGCCAGTTGATACCCAATACCTTTTATAGTGTTAATGACTTCCTCGCCAACTTTTTCACGAATTTTTCGAATATGTACATCAATAATTCTAGGGTTAAAATTTTCCATGTTTTCCCAAACAGTTTGGTAAATGCTATCTCTTGAAAAAACCTTTTGTGGATTTTTAAAAAGCAGACATAAAATTTCAAATTCTTTGCGTGGTAAATCTAGCTTTTCAGCTCCATTGTAAATGGCGTATTCATCAATATCAATAACAATATTATTGTGTATAAGCGTTCCTTTATTGCTGTTTTGGAATAACGCTTGAGATGTTCGATTGATTAGTGCCTTAATTTTTTTAAGAAAAACTCTATTGCTAATGGGTTTAATAATGTAATCATCAGCACCAGCTTTAAAAGCTTCTATTTGTACATAATCTTCTTCTTGAGAAGAATATATTATAATAAAGGCGTCAATTTTTTTTTCTATTTTTAACTGATAGCAAACTTCAATACCATTTTGAGTGCCTAAATCCATTTCCAGTAAAATAACATCCGGAGAAATGTTATTAATTAGCTCTAGGTTTTTAGTGTCGATTATCGATAATTGAAAAACGTCACAACCATCTTGAACCAAAAGAGTTTCCAAGTTTTTATATTCAGTTGGTTGATTAGAAACAATTACAACTTTAGGACACATTTTAAATCTCTGTTATTAGAACAGAAAATTAAGCTTGTACCTAGTTTTATTGATTAACTAAAGGTTAAGGTTGTATTAAATGAATTTAATTGGAGGTGTACACTTTTGTTTCTCCTTCTTTTCCGGTTTCGTCCCAGCTTTTCCACGCTCCAGCTCTTTGGCCTTTGTTGTAAATCATTTCATATCTTTTCACACCATTTTCATCCCAAATTATCCAAGTACCATCTTTTTCACCATTAGTATAGTTTGCTTCAGCTAGTTTTAGTCCTTTTTCCGACCACTTTGTCCATTTTCCGGCTTTTAACCCATTAGAAAACATTCCGCTTTCCATTAGTTTCCCAGACGAATAAAAGAATTCCGCTTTTCCGTTTTGAATGCCATTTTTTATTTCATATACATATTCTTTGTTTCCGTTTTCAAAATAAGAAACCAGATTTCCATTATATTTTTCGCCATTATTTCCAACAAAAAGACCTTCTTTATTGGTTACTTCTTGAGCAAAGTAAATTGATGAAGACACTAATAAAACGAGTATAAGACACATTTTTTTCATAAAATGATTTTTTAATTGGGTAAGTGTACGAAAAAAAGTATTAAAAGTTATAAAAAAACCCCGCAGTTAGCGAGGTTTTTCAATTTTAATGAGGGTAATTTATTTTGAATCAAGTTTAACTTCAATGTTTTGCGATTCGGTTAAATCTATTTCAATTACCTTGTTTTCGTAAGCAACCATACTAAAACTTATGGTGTGTTTTCCTTGTGTAAGGTTGTTTAAAATAAAATTACCATCAAAATCAGTATAAACTGTAGTAGGAATGTTGTCAACCATAATTTTAACGCCGGTTAGCGACTCTTGTTGATCTAAAACTTTTCCTTTAACTACAGATAATTTCGATTTATTTTCGTTGTTATTGTTAGCAAATAAACCTGTGGTTAAGGCTAACATTAATATAAGGGTGATTTGTTTTTTCATAGTTTCTTAATTTTTACAATGCAAAGTAACGCCATACTTTAGTCATAATTGGAAACAAATCTTTATCTATTTGTTAAGGTTATGTTAAGCGAAGAAATATTTATTTAGGCAAAACAACCTTGTTACACCCATTAAATGCTGCAAATTCGTTCAGTTTTGTTGTAAAAGCAGTATTAAATTTAGCACTGGGTTTAAAACCTTTTTCAAAAAACAATTGTTTTACATAAAAGGTTTTTGTTTTGCGGTCGGCTTTGGGGTCGAAACGCCCCATAAATTGATTGTTGTACAAAATAGGCAGACAGAAATACCCAAATTTGCGTTTTGCTTCGGGCACATAACATTCAATTTGGTAATCGAAATTAAATAAAGTTTGTAATCGTTTGCGTTGTATTACCGCATTATCGAACGGAGATAAAAAATGAATATTTTCGGCTGGTTTAATAGAGTTTAAAACGCTTATTTGTTCTTTGGTGGAGTAGAAGGTGTTTTTATGGTTTTCTATGCTTATTTCTATTATTTCGTTGTTTTCTATAAGCTCTTTTAATGTGTTGTTTACAGTTTTTTTGGCTTTTGGTCGTAAGTAGGTCATTTGAGCTTCATCTACCAAACCGTGTGCTTGTATGGCTTTTTTAATTAAATGTTCGGCATATTCTTGTTCAGTTGGAGTGGTGGTATTTACGTTTTTTGGTAAAACCCGCTCGGTAATGTCGTATACTTTTTGAAAACCTTGGCGTTTAGCCACCATTAGATCGCCTTGCATAAATAATTGTTCTAAAGCTTTTTTGGCAGGCTTCCACTCGTACCAGTTGCCTGGTGATGTTCGTTTGTGCTCAAAATCTTTCGATTGTAACGGACCTTCAGCTTTTATACGGTCTAAAACATATTGGTTTAGTTTTTTATCTTGCTCAAACCAGTGTGATTTTCCCGATGCAAACACTTGCTTTCGTGGTAAGGAAAACCGATAATCGCACATGGGTAAATACGACGCTGCGTGGCTCCAGTACTCAAAAATGCTGTGGTCTCTTTCGAGTAATTCGTTGAGGTAAGTTTCCTTGTAATCAGGTATACGACTCCAAAGGGTATGATGATGTGCCCGAGCCACTACCGAAAGCGTATCAATTTGAACATAACCCAAATGCTCGATAGCAGTTAAAACGCCTTTTTTACCTTTACCAAAACCAACATCTAATAACCCTTGGTTGTGTAAAGCAAGTTGTTGGGCTTCTGCAAGGGTTATTATTAGATTATTTTTTTTCAACGGCTTTCAACTCAATCCCCATGTTGTAAAAAGCGAAACCCAATACATCGGCATTGGCATCAATTAATTTAGAAACCGGAGTTCCGGCACCGTGCCCGGCATTGGTTTCAATTCTAATTAAAGTAGGGTTGGTGCCATCGTTTTTGGCTTGCAATTCGGCAGCAAATTTAAACGAGTGTGCTGGTACAACACGGTCGTCGTGGTCACCAGTGGTTACCAATGTTGCCGGGTATTTTGTTCCTTTTTTCACATTATGTACAGGTGAGTAGTTTTTCAAATACTTAAACATTTCTTCCGATTGCTCTGACGTTCCGTAATCGTAAGCCCAACCTGCACCAGAAGTAAAGGTATGGTAACGCAACATGTCTAAAACACCAACACCTGGGAAAGCTACTTTGTACAATTCTGGTCGTTGCGTCATACAAGCACCTACCAACAAACCACCATTTGAGCGCCCCATTATCGCCAAGTAATCGCTTGAGGTATAGTTTTCTTTAATCAAAAATTCGGCAGCACCAATAAAATCGTCGAACACATTTTGTTTTTTAAGTTGTGTTCCTGCATCGTGCCATTTTCTACCATATTCGCCACCACCTCGTAAGTTGGCAACAGCATAAACACCACCGTTTTCCATCCAAACCGCATTAGCAATGCTAAACGAAGGAGTAATGCTGATGTTAAACCCTCCATAACCGTAAAGTATGGTTGGGTTTTTACCGTTTAATTTTATCCCTTTTTTGTAAGTAATGATAATCGGCACTTTTGTTCCGTCTTTCGAAGTATAAAACGTTTGTTTCGACTCAAAATCTGCTGGGTTAAAATCAATTTTCGGGCTCCAATACAAAGAAGTTTCTCCGGTTGTCGGGTTAAGTGCATAATTGCTTTCGGGAGTGTTGTAATTGGTAAAAGAAAAATAAACTGTAGTATCTTCTTTTTTACCACCAAAACCGCTTGCTGTACCAATACCTGGTAGAGCAATTTCTCGTACCAATTTACCCTCATAATCAAATTGTTTTACTTGCGAAACAGCATCTTTCATGTAATGTGCAAAAAAGTATCCAGCACCAGTTGATGGACTCAACACGTTTTCTGTTTCAGGAATAAAATCTACCCAGTTTTCTTGTTTTGGGGTTTTTGCATCAACCGTTACTACTCGTTTGTTTGGCGCATTAAAATTGGTTGAAATAAACAATTTCGAACCCTTGTTTTCCATTACATAACTGTCGGAATCAAAATTATCCACTACTCGCACAATTGCACTCTTTGGATTGGTTAAATCTTTAATATACAATTCGTTGCCTGAGGTAGATTCGGCAGCAGAAACAATTAAATAACTGTCGTCTTCGGTAACATAACCACCTACGTAACGACGTTTTTGTTCGGCTTTTCCACCAAAAACCAATTCGTCAGTTTTTTGAGCTGTACCCAATTTGTGGTAAAACAATTTGTGTTGGTCAGTTTTTGCCGAAAGTTCGCTTCCTTTTGGTTTGTCGTAGCTTGAGTAATAAAACCCTTCGTTTCCTTTCCACGATAAGCCACTAAATTTCACATCAATCAAGGTGTCTTCTAAAATTTCTTTGGTTTCGGCGTTCATGATTATCACTTTGCGCCAATCGCTACCACCTTCAGAAATGGAATAAGCCAAAAGTTTTCCGTTTTTTGAGAAACTTACATCACCCAACGAGGTGGTTCCATCGCTTGAAAATTGGTTCGGGTCTAAGAAAACCTGTGCAGCTTCTTCGCCTTTTTGACTGTATAAAACGTATTGATTTTGTAACCCATCGTTTTTATAAAAATATTTTACACCATCTTCAAAAAAAGGAGTTCCTATTTTTTCGTAGTTCCACAATGCCGAAATTCTGTTTTTTAAGATTTCGCGTTGTGGCATTGCGTGTAAATAACCAAAGGTTACTTTATTTTGAGCAATTACCCATGCTTCAGTTTCTGTACTTCGGTCGTCTTCTAACCAACGGTAAGGATCTCGAACTTCAAAGCCAAAATAGTTATCAACTGTTTCGTCTTGTCTGGTTTCGGGATAAATTAACGCTATTTTTTCTTCTTTTTTTTCTTGATCAGCACAAGAAAATAGGGCTAAAAGCACCATGCTAGGGAGTACTAAATTTTTCATAAACAGTTTGTATTTGTTTTGGCTAAACGATAGCCTCGTCTTCTATTGCAATAACCCCTTTAAGTTCAGGTACAACTCGTTTAATAGATTCTTCAACACCACCTTTCAAGGTCATAGGGCTCATGGAGCAACTTTTACAAGCACCCAACAATTTTACTTTAACCATAAAGTCATCAGTAACTTCAATCAATTCAATATCACCTCCATCGTCATTCAAAAACGGACGAATTTGGTCGAGTGCTTGATTTACTTTTTCTATTATTTCTGATTTATTCATAACTGAATTTAAAGTAGTTAAAATTAAACTTTTTATTTAGTTGAACAACCAGTCATGTTTGTTATCTCTACTTTTTTGGTTGGGTCCATGGCTTGGTTACGTAATTCCACTTGTTCAATTACGTTGTCAGCAAAGGCTAAAAATGCTTTTGATTGAGGAGTGTTTTCTTGTAACACTGCTGGACGACCAACATCTCCGGATTCTCTAACACTTTGTACCAATGGTATTTCACCCAACAATGGTAAACCTTCTTTTTCTGCTAATTCTTTTAAACCATCTTTACCAAAAATGTAATATTTGTTGTTTGGTAATTCTTCCGGTGTGAAATAAGCCATGTTTTCGATAAATCCTAAAACGGGCACATTTATTTGAGGAAGTTTAAACATTCCTACGGCTTTACGAGCATCAATCAAGGCAACTTTTTGAGGAGTGCTTACCACAATAGCACCAGTTACCGCAACTGTCTGCACTAATGACAAGTGAATATCACCTGTACCTGGGGGTAAATCAATTAACATGTAATCCAATTCTCCCCAGTTTGCTTCGGTAAACAATTGTGAAAGTGCTTTAGTTGCCATTGGGCCACGCCAAACCACAGCCTGGTCGGTACCAGCAAAAAAGCCAATAGAAAGCAATTTAACACCATAACTTTCAATGGGTTGGATTAAGTTTCTGCCGTTTATATCAACCGACTGAGGTCTTTCACCTTCTACACTAAACATTAAGGGCATTGATGGTCCATAAATATCAGCATCGACCAAACCCACTTTATAGCCTTTTTGAGCTAAAGCTACCGCTAAGTTTGCAGTAACGGTAGATTTACCCACACCACCTTTGCCAGAAGCAATGGCTATAATGTTTTTTACTTGAGGTAATACCTTGTTGTTTTTAGGCATTTCAGGAGTTTTTGGAATAGCGGTAAAATTAATTTCAGCAGTTACAGGCGTCTTAAGCACTTTTGTTAAATGCAATTCGCAAGCTTCAACAATCCGTTTTTTGTTGTGCATTGCCGGGTTGTTAATTTGTAAATCGAACTTGATTTTATTGTTTTCAACTGCAATATTCGAAACCAAATTTAATGTAATGATGTCCTTTTTTAAATCAGGCTCTATTACGTAACCTAAAGCTTCTATTATATCTTTTTCTTGAAAATTCATGGGTATAATTTTTATGCAAATTTACGAAAACAGAAAACAATAATTATGTTGTTTTTTAAGCATTAACAACAATCATTTTTTGCCTGGATTGGCGGACATTTAACGGTTCCATAACTGCAATAAACACAACAATCATTTTGTTTTGGCTTTAATACTTTTTTACAGTTTTCACAATCATAAAAAAACTGGCAAGCATCTGTAGGCATAAGTTCTTCTTTTTTGTGTCCACAATGAGGGCAGGTTATAGTTGAGTTCAACTCAACAGTTTTGCCATTGTAGGAGATACAAGTATCACAAGTTCCGTGCATTTTGTTTCGTTGATAATTCCAAATAGTTGCTAGGAGCAAACCAAACATGCCCGCATATAAATAATACGTCCAATAATCAGTTTCATTGAAATGATAGCCATAGAAAACAAAAAATGCACTTGGAACGGCTGTTAACAAAGGGTATAAACAACGGTGTTTCCTAAACGAAAGATAAAGCCCACCAATAGAAATGATGACCATTGTTTGAAAAACCCACATGGTCCACCCTCCAAAAAGTTCAAAACTACCTAGTCCAAATGCTGATGCTGCAAATGCAAAAAGTGGAAAACAACAAGGAGAAAACAGTGCTGTCAAAAACAGTCCAACTGTTCCAAATTTGTCTATGTTGTTTGTTAGTTTCAAGGGTTTTTCAAATTTACTTAATATCTACAACTCCAACTCTTTCATCGGATCCCAAAAAATGGTTTCAAACTCTTGTATTTGGTCATTTTTTACGATTAGACCCTCTTGTTCTAACAATGTTTGCATCATAAAAGGGTTTTCAAAATGATTTTTACCTGTAAGCATGCCATTACGGTTTACTACTCGATGAGCAGGTATTGGTGGTTTTTGGTTGTGAGCGTTGTTCATTGCCCAACCCACCATTCGAGCACCTCTTTTTGCTCCTAAATAAGCCGCAATAGCACCATAACTGGTTGCCCTGCCGTAAGGAATTTCACGAGCAACTTGATAAACGAGTTGAAAAAAATCGGTGGTTACCATTCGTCATTCTTTAAGGGTAAAGTTATACTACTTTGAAATATTTAGCGTTATTTTACTCTTTTAAAAAACCAACTTTATGAAAAAAATAAGTTTAATAGTAATTACAACCCTTGTACTGTTTCAATTTTCGTGTAAAGAAAAAGCAACGGAAACAAGCTATAAATACCAATACGAACAAGTAAAAGGAGATGATTTAAACACGTTAATTTATACTTTGGATAATGGCTTAAAGGTTTATATGTCGATTAACAAAGACGAGCCACGTATTCAAACTAATATTGCAGTAAATACAGGTAGCAAACAAGACCCAGCTGATGCAACAGGATTGGCTCATTATTTAGAGCATATGGTGTTTAAAGGCACATCAAAAATTGCAACCATAAACTGGGAAAAAGAAAAAGTAGTACTTCAACAAATTTCTGATTTGTATGAAAAAAGAAGAAGTGTTACCGATGAAGCAGAACGTAAAACCATTTACCATCAAATAGATAGTTTATCGGGTGTTGCAGCACAATATGCTGTTCCAAACGAATATGACAAAATGATTAGCTCTATTGGTGCTAAAGGAACCAATGCATACACTTCTGTTGAGCAAACGGTTTACATCAACGATATTCCTTCAAACGAATTTGAAAAATGGTTATCTATAGAATCGGAACGATTTAGCGAATTGGTGTTGCGTTTATTTCACACCGAATTAGAAGCTGTTTATGAAGAATACAACAGAGGAGTTGACAACGATTACTGGTTGTCGTACGAAACAATGGCTAAACATTTGTTTAAAAAACATCCTTACGGAACACAAACCACGATAGGTACAAGTGAGCATTTAAAAAATCCTTCGATGGAAAAAATACACCAATATTTTAGCGAAAGATATGTGCCAAACAACATGGCCATTATTTTGGCCGGAGATATTGATCCTGACCAAACCATTGATTTAATTACCAGGTATTTTGGTGATTACAAGAAAAAAGAAGTTCCAGCTTTTACCTTTGAGCCGGAAGAAGAAATGACTGTTCCTGAAGAGGTGTCGGTTGTTGGAAGTGATGCAGAATGGGTAAATATTGGATACAGATTACCAGGAGTTGCTGCAGATGATATGTACATGTTGCCATTGCTAAATTCATTGTTGTTCAATGGTCAAGCTGGATTGATGGATTTAGACCTTATTAAATCTCAAAAAATACTGTCAGCTTATGCTTATGGCGATGTAAACAGAGATTATGCTACTTTTCAGTTGAGCGGAAACCCTCGTGAAGGGCAAAAATTGGAAGAGGTAAAGGAGTTGTTAATTGCTGAAATTGAAAAATTAAAAAAAGGTGAATTTGAAGATTGGATGTTACCTGCAGCGATTAAAAATTTCAAATTAGAAGACCAACAAAACAATTTATACAATTCATCAAGAGCTTACAAAATGACCAACGCATTTATTTTGGGTCAGAAATGGAATGATGTAGTAAACGCTAATGCAAAACTAGAAAAAGTAACCAAACAACAGCTGGTAGATTTTGCTAACAAATACTTAAAAAACAACTATGTAGTAGTTTACAAACGACACGGTAAAACCAACAATCCGAAGGTGGAGAAACCAGCCATCACACAAATTCAATTAAACAGAGATACTGCTTCAGCTTTTGCTCAACAATTTGAAAAAATGGAAGCAACACGTTTAACGCCAATTTTTGATGATTATGCTGCAACCGTTAAACAAGAAAAATTGGCTTCGGGTATTCCGTTTTACTATGTAAAAAATACTTCTAATCAAACTTTTAGCTTACAGTACATGTTAGACATGGGTTCGTTTAGCGATAAAGAAATGGCTTTGGCTGTGGAGTATTTAGAGTTTTTAGGAACGGATAAATACAGTGCAAACGAATTGCAAGTAGAATTGTTTAAGAAAGGGTTGAACTATAGTGTTTATGCGGCTGAAGAACGTGTTTATGTATCTCTTTCTGGTTTAGATGAATCGTTTGAAGATGGTATTAAATTGTTTGAACACATTTTGGCAAACGTTAAACCCGACCAAGAAGCATTTGATAATTTAGTAGAAGGAATTTTAAAAGAACGTGCAGATAACAAATTAAGTAAGTGGGCAATTATGTACGAAGGGTTAGCTAATTATGGTAAGCATGGTGAAAACTCTCCAGTAAAACATATAATTAGTGCAAACGACCTTAAAACCATAGATGTAAATAAACTAGTTACCAAAATTAAAGAACTGACCAGTTTTGAACATTATGTGTACTATTTTGGTACTAAAGAGCAAAACGAAGCAAAATCGATTATTGAGAAAAACCATAAAACGCCAGCAACATTAAAACCGTTAATTCCAGCAAAAGAATTTACAGAATTGGAAACAACTCAAAACAAAGTATATTTTGTTGATTACGATATGGTTCAAACCGAAATGTTGATGTTAACGAAGGTAAAACCATTTACCAATAGTGATATTCCCGTAATAAGTTTATTTAATGAGTATTTTGGTTCAGGATTATCGTCAATTGTTTTTCAAGAAATTCGTGAATCGAAAGCCCTGGCTTATTCGGCTTATGCATCGTACACTACTCCTCGAAAAGTAAACCGTTCGCATTATGTACAAGCTTATGTTGGAACACAAGTAGATAAATTGAATGAAGCCACTCATGCCATGTTGGAATTAATGAACAACATGCCAGAAGTAGCAGACCAGTTTAATGGTTCTAAATTAGCAGCACTTAAAAAAATAGAGACTAGCAGAACTAAACAAGCGAGTATATTCTGGAAATATTTAAGTGCCAAAGATTTAGGTAGAGATTATGATATTAATAAAGATATTTACGAGAAAGTTCAGAAAATGGAAATGAAAGATTTAAAAGCTTTCTTTGATCAAAACGTAAAAAACAGAAACTACAATTACCTGGTTATAGGTAATAAAAAATTAGTAAACAAAGAAGTTTTACAATCGTTGGGCGAATACAAAGAACTAACGCTTGAAGAGATTTTCGGGTATTAATTCATCCACACATTTAATAAAAAGGCGGTTTATTGTAAACCGCCTTTTTTGTTGAATAAAATAAAAAATTTAACTTAGGTGTAACTTTTGTAACCAGTTGTGCGTCGTACACCCAAACACTAACAAAACATTGACGGTTAAGGAATTTAATAAATGTGTAGACGATTATTCCGATAATCTGTATCGCTTTATTCTCAAAAACGCTAGAGATGAGGAAAAGGCTAAAGATGTGGTGCAAGATACTTTCGAAAAGTTTTGGATAAAAAAAGATGAAGTACAACCGGGCAAAGAAAAATCGTATTTGTTTACCACAGCTTATCACACCTTTATTGATTTAACCAGAAGAGAAAAAAAACAAGGAAGCTTTAACGAAGTTGTGGAGCATAATTTAACCACAACAAGTCAATATACGGGATTACAGGAAGTGTTAGAAGATGCATTAAATCAGTTGCCGGCAGATCAAAAATCGGTGATATTATTGAGGGATTATGAAGGCTATGCTTACGATGAAATTGCTGAAATAACGGGTCTGTCCGAATCGCAAGTTAAGGTGTACATTTTTAGAGGACGAAAATTTTTACAACAATATTTAGGAAGCGTTGAACAAGTATTATGAGTAACATCAATTTAAATAATTGCGAAGCTTATTTGCTCGACTATGTTGAGCAAAACTTATCGCCCGATATGGTAGCGGAGTTGATGTTGTTTTTGGAGCAGCACCCTGAAGTAAAAGCCGAATTGGAAGCATTTGAAAATGTTTCTTTAAACACAGATGGAATTATGTTTCATCAAAAAGAAAATCTTAAAAAAATTGCGATTGAAGATTTGATGATTGCTGAGATAGAAGGATTAAATTCTTCTCAAGAGACCAAAGAACTTTTTGATGTTATTGACGAAAAACCAGCATACGCAACACTTTTTGCGAATTACCAAAAAACGATTTTAAAACCAGCAACAATTATTTTTGCTGATAAAGCAGCATTAAAACGAAAAGAAACAAAAGTGATTCCGCTTTACTATTGGTATTCTAGTGTTGCTGCCGTTTTGGTTGTTGCGTTTACCTTAAGCCCTTTTATTACTGGAGATGAAAATCAATTTGCGGTAGATACCAGAATGTTTCCAGTAAATAATAAAAAGGTAATTGAAGAAACAGCTGTAAAACCGGCAACACCAATTAATATTGATGTTAAAGAGCAAATTAATAATACAGCAACATCTAACAATATAACGAACTCGAAAAATGTTTTGGCTGAAAAGAGCATTAAAACGAATAAACAAAAACAAGCCATTAAATCTACTCCCAAAGTAATTGAAACAAAAACCAGTGAACCGACCAAAAAGGAATACATCACTATAAATCCTCCCCAAAAAGAATACATAGAAATTGAACCGTATGTTGCTGAGGTAAATACATCGAAACAACCGGAAGAATATTTATCGGTATCGGAATTACTTAAAAAGGAAGCTCAAAAACGATTGCTTGAAAACGAAGTAAAAAACAATTCAACCGAATTGGTTGCAGCAAATGTTGTAGCTAAAGTTTTGGGTAAAAATGCAGCAGTAGAAACTGCTGAAAATGAAAATGGAGAGGTAAAAGAATATGCCTTAAACATTGGTGGATTCTCTATTTCAAGAAAAATCAAAAAATAATTTTCATTTAGCTGTAACTTATTAAAAGGGTTAAGCGTCACATTCAAAAACGAACTATAGTTTATTTCAATAATACATTTATAAACATTGATTTAAAAAACATACAGATGAAAAAAATTACATTATTCATATCAATTTTTACCACTTCGGTTTTGGCTTTGGCTCAAAACAATGTCAGAACATTAGAAGATTTTAATGCGATGAAAGTTTCATCAGCATTTAACATAGAGCTTGTACAGGGCAACACTAATCAAGCAGAAATTATTGGTGTACCTGACGAATATTTAGGAAGTGTTGCTACAGAGGTAAAAAGTGGAACATTAACTATTTATGCAAAAGACAAAATTAAAGCTGAATCGGACATGAAGATTCGTGTTACTTTTTCGAATTTGGAACGAGTAGACATTAGTGGTGCTTCTACATTAAAAAATGAAGGAATGCTTTCTTTAGGAGACTTTGAGTTGAAAACGAGTGGTGCATCGAATATCTTATTAGGATTAAAAGCCAACACCTTTACACTGAAAACCTCGGGTGCTAGTGATGTGAAACTGAACGGAGCAGCTCAGGAATTTATTATTGAATCGTCAGGAGCAAGTAATGTAAAAGCCAAAGATTTTGAAGTAGAATTTGCTCGGGTAACTGTTTCCGGAGCTAGTGATGTACATGTTAATGCAAAACAAGAAATATCGGGCGGAGTTTCTGGAGCCAGTGATGTAAAAATTTATGGTAATCCTGCTGTAAATAATCTCAAAAAGTCAGGGGTTTCTGATATTAGATCGGGATCGGGTAACGACTTAAAAATAAACGTAGGGAACAGCAATGTAATTATTGATAACGATGATGAAGTAAATGCCAATCTGGGACAGAATACAGTTAAAGTAAATAATGATACCACAAAAATACGCCTAGGAAGAACCAACATGTTGATTATTAACGATTCTATTTCTATTAATCGTACACCAAAAAAGAGAAGAAACCATTGGGCTGGTGTTGACTTAGGCATCAATGGTTTTGTAAACAGTAGCGGTAGTTTTAACTTAAACCATGACCCATCATTAGAATTGACTGACCCAAAAAAAGTAACCCAGTTTATGGAGTTGGATTATGCAAAATCGTGGGTGTTTAGTTTAAACTTTTACGAGCATTTTTTTAAAATTTATCAGCACCACTTTGGCTTTGTTACGGGTTTAGGCTTAGAATACAACAACTACGAGTTAAAACATAACGTAAGGCTAATAGATAACGGCGGAAGTTTTGTGTACAAAAATGTAAATGCTTATAACCAAGATTATACCTGGGGGGTTGTAGATAGTACATTTAACTTTTCAAAAAACAGGTTTAAAACATTTTATATTGATGCTCCATTTATGTTTGAAGTAAATACCGGCGACCATAAAAACAAGTCGTTTCATTTATCGGCAGGAGCAATTGTAGGCTATAAGTTTACTACCAGAATGAAATACTTGTACAAAGACAATGGAAATCAGCAAAAAGTAAAAGATGATAAAGACTTTAACACCAACCCTTTTAAAGTTGCTTTAACGGCAAGAGTAGGTTATGGTTGGTTAAATTTCTTTGCTACGTATAGTTTAACACCATTGTTTGAAAGTGGTAGAGGACCAGAATTGTACCCTGTTAGTGTGGGAATGACATTATTAGGATTTTAGTTAGTTGTTTTACCTCCTTAATTACCCACCGTTTAGTTAGTGCAAATGAAAAGCCCCGCAATTCCGCGGGGCTTTTTTGTTTTTTAGGCGTTTTCTAAAAGAGTTTAATTTCTCCATTTTCCAACCAATCAGGTACTTTAAATCCTTTCGCACTAGGATGTTGTTGAAATATTGTCCTTAAAGCTCGAATTGAAGAGTAAGACTTATTTATTAATTCCTTTTGTTTGTCAATATATTTTAAATCATAATCATTTTCACTAATCCGATGTGCTGGATTTTGTCTCTCTCTACGCAACTTTTTCAAAGGTTTAAAGATATCAATTATTATCTGTTTGTCTGGATGATTATAAGTTGATAATAACCATTCTTCAAGTAAGCGAATCGTACCTTTCCGTTTCCTTTCAATCATATTATCATCTATTTTCTCCAAATCAAATAACTCAATTTTTTCTTTAAAGAAGTCTATGTTTATGTTATCAGAAATCATTTTATCTAACAACAGGACAAATTCATTATAGTTATTCAATGTTGGTGTAAAGAAAAATGTAAAAGATTTTGGACGATTTTCTTTATCGAAGGTCTTATGGAATAAATTAGTTACAAAAATCAATTTTGATAAATCGTTTAAACACTTTAGCTCTCCAATAAACGCAGAAAATATGGAATAAGAAAAAGTCCAATTGCCATTTATTGTATTTTCGTGATATTCTTTTAGCATTTTACAGCCTTTTAAAACTTCTCTAGTTTGCCAATATAGCTGATGCTCAGGAGTCAAGTCTTTTAAATATCTCAAATAAACAACCGCAAGCCTATTTCCTTTTGAATCAAATCCTAACCCAAATGTTTTAAGAAACACTTGGTCTTCTTTTCTTACTATTGAATTATCATTATCGTCATATTTGCAAGATATACTACCAGAGTAATCCTCAAATTTAAAATCAAATCTTGGGTCTTTAGCATATCTTTCAAGAACTTCTATTTCAAAAAATCTTGGAGATAAATGAGGATGAGCTAATGCCAAAAGTTTAGTATAAACAGATGTTCCATATGAAGTTGTATCCCTATTCGATTTTAAATAGTCCTTGGATGGATAAAGGCAAATTGGGAATTCTGTATTATCATTAGAAAAAGAAAATTCGCCAAATTTTTGATTGGTCACTGTTATCCCTTTTGCATCTTCAAGTATTTTCAGTTGGCTTTCAATCGAATAGTGTTGAAAACCAATTATATGTGGATTTGTACTGGATTGAATAGATATATAATTTTCAATAACCAATTTTTTAATAATATCAATGGAATCTTTATAATCAATTAGAAATTCTTCAGAAATATTTCGCAATGGAATTCCGTTGAAATCATTCGATTTTAGAAAAAACGCATATACTCTATTTCTTATCGTTTCTTCCAATTCTTTTCTTATTCAGCTATTCCCAACATTTTTTTCAGGTAAGGGTTTTTTTCGGTGGCTTTAACTTTGTCGATGATTGCCATTAATTTGTCTTGTTGTTCGCCAATACGTTTAATGGTAGCAGTTAAATCGGCTTCTTTATCGGTTCCTTTTGCTTTTTTCAATTCTCTGGTTAATACTTCGCTTCGCATGGCGTAGTTGTTTTCTAACTCAGCCACTACATTTATACCTGCCATACGTACCCACCAAGCTTTTTCGTTCAAGGTAATTTCTTCTAAAATAGGCATGGCATCGTTTAAGGTTTCGTCGTTTTGGTTTTTTAAATAATTACCGTACGAACTAACAAAACTGTATTTTCCATAACCCTCTAACGTTGCATATTTTTCCTTGAAAAAAGCATGTTGTTCGGCTCCACCGTGCATTTCATAAACCGAAGCAACTGCACTGGAAATAGAAGAGTTGGTTTCTTTTTCTAATGCTTTGGCATGTTTCATAGCAGCTTCTTTGTCTGTTCCGGCTAAAGCAGCTAATGATCTTGAAATAATAGTGTAAGAATCATTTTTAAGCCCGGCAGCAAATAATTCTTTTAAATTGTCATCGCTTTGGTAATACTTGGCTAAAGCAGAAATAGCATCACCTCTAACTTTAGTTTTTGGGTCGTTTTTGGCAATGCCCAATAATTTATTTTTTACCTCTAAATTATGGCTATCCACAGCATTTTTTAATGAACGAATTGCCAATTTTCTGATGTTTTCATATTGGTCGTCTAAAGCCTTAACAATGGTATTTGTTGCAAAATTATCGGTTAAGTTCGCCAATGCAGAAATGGCTTCGTAACGGTCTAAATATTTTGGCGCATTTTCATACATAAAAACCCATTCTTGCATGTCTTTTTTGTTATCTACTTTCTCGCACAACAACATTTTATCAGCATCAACATTTACTAAGTTTGGTTTAGCACTTACCTGAAAAGTGAACGTATTACGAGCCTCGTCAGCATTTACAGTATGCGATTCAACTTTTCCATCCACATAAATATCAATTTTAATAGGTAGTTTATATAACGGCGTCTTTCTAAAATCTTGTTGTTGCTCAATGGTTACAATTTGCGTTTTAGAAGCATCATCGTAATCGTAGTTAATGTTTAAAATAGGATGCCCACTTGCATAAAACCATTGGTTAAAAAACCAGTTTAAATCCTTACCCGTAACATCTTCGCAAGCCAATCTAAATTCGTGCATTTCCACATCGGTAAATTGGTGTTTGTTGAGGTAATATTTTAACGATTCAAAAAAAGCATCGTCGCCTAAATAGTTGCGCAACATGTGTAAAATTCTACCCCCTTTTTGGTAGGTATGGGCATCAAACATATCTTCCCGAGCTTCGTAGTCGAAACGAACCATGTCTTTTTGCTCGTTTTGAGCTTCTTGTAAATAAGCGTTTAAGTCGTTTTGTAAACCGTAATCAGCATGGTCTAGTCCGTATTTGTATTCGTTCCATAAATACTCGCCATAAGTAGCAAATGATTCGTTTAAAGGCAAATTCGACCACGATTCGCAAGTAACCAAATCGCCAAACCAGTGGTGAAACAATTCGTGAGCAATAACATCTTCACCAGCACTTCCATCAATCAACTCACGTTTAGTTTGTTGAACAAAATCACCATGTATAACAGCAGTAGTGTTTTCCATTGCTCCGGAAACATAATCACGAACAACCACCTGGCTGTATTTTTTCCAAGGATACTCAACGCCTAAACGTTTAGAGTAAAACTCTAACATTTCTGGCGTTAAACCAAAAATAGCAGTAGCATCATCTTCATAATCTTTTTCTACATAATAATCCACTTCAATATTTCTCCACTTATCTTTTACCACAGCAAATTCACCAATGGCCATCATAAACAAATAAGGAGCATGAGGCTGGTTCATTTCCCAAAAATCGGTTCTAGTACCGTTTCCATTAATTTCTTGATGAGTCAAAATACCATTAGAAAGTGTTTTATACTTTTCCTCAACAGTAATGGCTATTTCACCTGTACAACGTTCATTTGGAGAATCTATGGTTGGAAACCATGCAGAGTTTGACTGTGTTTCACCTTGAGTCCAAATCTGTTGAGGTTTATCTTTTTCGCTTCCATCAGGATTAATGAAATACAGACCTTTATCGGAAGTAATGGCATTACTACCACCAGACTCTAGTTCGTTAGGTTTAGAGGTGTAATCAACAAATATTTTTAAGGTATCTGTTCTTTTGTAGGTTTTATCTAAATCGATGGTAATTAATAAACCATCATAAACGTATTTTAAATCGGAATACGTTCCGTTAGCTACCAATTGAACCTTGTTTACATCAAAACCTCTCGCATTTAAAACTAATTTATTGGTTTCAAAAAAATAGGGTTTTAGCGTTAACTCAGCTTTTCCATACAAGTATGTTTTCCCCCAATTAAATTTTACGTCTAACTTGGTGTGTAACAAATCAAAATCCCGGGTATTTGAGGCATTGTATATGGGTTGTGACGGTAATGCATTTGGATTGTTTATTTCAACAACCTGCTCAGGTAAATTCACAGTTTGAGTAGGTTTACAGCCGTAAATTAATAATGCCGAAGCAGAAATTAATACAAGATTTTTAATCATTAGCGGTTAGTTTTAGTTGCAGAGAACAAAGATGAATAAAAAAATAATGCAATTCAATAAATCTGTGATAAAGGGTTGTTTTTCGTGAGGAATAATTTTATGAAATGATTAAGCCTAAATTTTATTACAAATTAGAGGGTATATTTTTATATCTTTGGTTATATACTAACAACATTAATTCTAAAAACGTGATGTCTGTCAAATCAATTAAAAAAGGAGTAAAAATGTTACTCCTTAGCTTTAGCTTAATATTTGTATTTGTAAAGTGTTCCGACGATAAAATATTGGAAATTAATCCTGCCTTTACAGGATATATTTCTGGGTATACCTCAGGCATTATTTCCAATAGTTCAACCATACAAATTCGTTTAATGGATGAGGTTGCTGAAGAAAAACAAAAGGAATTATTAGAAGAAAATCTTTTTGATTTTAGTCCTGATATTAAAGGGACAACACGTTGGATAGATAGTAGAACCATAGAATTTCGACCAAATGAAAAACTGCCATCAGGGCAACTTTATACAGCCACTTTCGAACTAGGAAAAATTGTTAAGGTGGAAGACGACCTTGAAGAATTTCGTTTTCAGTTTCAAACCATACAGCAGGCTGTTTTTGTTCAGTTTAATGGAATGAGAGCTTACGATGATGATGATTTAAAATGGCAAATGGTAATGGGTAAGTTACAAACTGCCGATAATGCAAATGCTGAAAACATAGAAAAATCAATAGTCGCTACTCAAAATGGCAAAAAATTATCGTTAACATGGGAGCATTTTCAGGATGGAAAATCGCATGAATTTGCAGTGGATAGTATTAGAAGAGGAGAAAAAAGAGGAGAAATTGTGATTTCTTGGACAGGTAAAGAAATTGACGCTGAAAAAGATGGTCAAGAAATTATTGTTATTCCTGCATTAGACGAATTTATGGTAATGAATACTACCATTAATCAGCAACCAGAACAATACCTTACTCTTCATTTTTCCGACCCGCTAAAACGTGACCAAAATTTAGAAGGTTTGATTCATTTCAAACCAAACAGTAATGTTAGAATCTCTATCGATAGAAACGATGTTCATGTTTACCCTTCGTCGCGACTGACTGGAGACCACGAAATTATTGTAGAAAAAGGAGTAAAAAATACCTTGAATTACAATTTGATGGAAAAATTCCAAAAAACCATCACATTTACCAATATCAAGCCAGCCATTGAAGCCGTTGGCGATGGAGTAATACTACCGAGTACAAATGGATTAATATACCCGTTTAAAGCGGTAAACCTCAAGGCTGTTGATGTTAAAATAATTAAAGTTTTTGAAGACAATATAGCCCAGTTTTTTCAAGTCAATCAGTTTGATGGAAACCGAGAAATGACGAGAGTGGGTAGAATAGTTTATAAGAACGAAGTTCAACTGGTAAGCAACAAGCCCATTGATTATGGTGCCTGGAACACCTTTTCATTAGACCTTTCAAAACTAATAGAGGTAGAACCTGGTGCAATTTACAGAATTCAGCTTAGCTTTAAAAAATCACACTCTCTTTATCCTTGCGATTCGAAACAAAAAGAGGATGATGAGTACGAAACCGAAGATAAGGAACTTGCCAAGTATGATGGTCCAAACGATTACTACTGGGATTATTATGATGACGAGGACTACTACTATAACGAAGATTATAATTGGGAAGAAAGAGATGATCCTTGTTCAACATCGTACTATTTATCGAGTGGCAGAACAGTTAGTAAAAATGTTTTTGCTTCCGATTTAGGTATCATTGCCAAAGGTGGAGACGGACAATTTATACGTGCAACGGTTACCGATATTAGAACGGCAGAACCTCTTTCGGGAGTGGCGGTAGAAATTTACAATTACCAGCATCAGTTAATTGCAACCCAATCTACTAATAGTGATGGAATGGTTGATATTGAATTAAAAAACAAACCATTTCTACTTGTTGCAAAACAAGACAAACAACGTGGATATTTGAGGCTCGACGATGGTTCATCACTCTCATTAAGTATGTTTGATATTGGTGGACAAGAACTTAAAAAAGGTGTAAAAGGATTTATTTATGGCGAAAGAGGTGTTTGGCGACCGGGAGACTCCTTATATGTTTCGTTTATTTTAGAGGATAAAAACAACAGTCTTCCAAAAAATCATCCTGTGGTATTTGAGTTATACACCCCGGAAAGTCAGTTGTATCAGCGAAAAGTGAGAACTACATCAGTAAATGGGTTTTACGATTTTAGAACAGCAACAGAGGTAACCGACCAAACAGGAAATTGGTTAGCAAAAATAAAAGTGGGAGGCTCATCGTTTACCAAAACTATAAAAATTGAAACGGTTAAACCAAATCGTTTAAAAATAAACATGGATTTTGGTGGAGATATTATTACAGCAAATTCAGGAAAACGGGGGCAAATAGAAGCTCGATGGTTGCACGGAGCCATTGCTAAAAATTTAAAAACCGATGTTGAATTAAGTTTAAAAGGAGGAGTTACTGAGTTTAAAAATTACAAAGATTATTCGTTCGACGACCCTTCAAAATCTTTTGAAGCAGAAGACAAAATTATTTTTAAAGGAAGTACTGATGCACAGGGATTGGCTTCATTTTCACCATCGATAAAGGTTGGAGATGATGCCCCGGGAATGTTGAAGGCTAATTTTAAAACACGTGTTTTTGAAACAGGAGGAGATTTTAGTGTAGATAACTTTACCACTTATTACTCTCCGTTTACAAGTTATGCAGGGGTTAAAATTCCTAAAGGAAAAGGCTGGAACGATGCACTTTACTCAAATGAAACCAATTTAATTCCAATTGTTACCGTTGATGAAAATGGTAAAAGTGTAAACAGAACAGGTGTAAAAATTGAAATTTATGATGTTCGTTGGAGATGGTGGTGGGAAAGAAGTAATGAAGATGATTTGGCAAGATATGTTTCTAATAAATCGGCTAATTTGATAAAAACGGATTATGTAAACACTGTAAACGGAAAAGCTACTTATGCCTTGAAATTTGATAAAGAAATGTATGGCAGAAAGTTAATTCGTGTAATTGACCCAGAGTCTGGGCATAGTACCGGACAGTTGTTTTATGTAACATACAAAGGCTGGTGGAACAATAGCGGACAAGATAACCCTGAAGGGGCTGAAATGCTAACTTTTTCTACTGACAAGAAAAACTATAATGTTGGTGAAGAGGTAAAAGTTGAATTACCTAAATTTAAAGAAGGTAGAGCATTGGTAAGCATAGAGTCAGGCTCGAAAGTGGTGCAAACATTTTGGGTAAAACCAAACGAATTAAGTAGTTCGTTTACCTTTAAAACTACCCCAGAAATGGCTCCAAATGTATTTGTTCATATTTCGTTAATACAGCCACATGTTCGAATTCAAAACGATTTACCAATACGCATGTATGGTGTTCAAGGTATAGGTGTAGAAGATCCAAACACACATCTGAAACCAGTAATTACAATGCCTGATGAATTGGCACCAGAAAAAGAGGTGGTTATTAAAATAAAAGAAGCGCAAGGTAAAAAAATGACCTATACTGTTGCTGTTGTTGATGAAGGGTTGTTAGATTTAACAAGATTTAAAACTCCTGACCCTTGGAACCACTTTTATGCAAAAGAGGCACTAGGAGTAAAAACGTGGGACATGTACAAATATGTTTTAGGTGCTTATTCGGGAGAAATGGCAGGATTATTAGCGTTGGGAGGTGATGAATCTGTTAATCCAAACGATGCCAATAAAGTGAATAGATTTAAACCTGTTGTAACTTTTTTAGGACCATTTACTGTTGAAAAAGGCGGAAGCAATACGCATAAATTTATGATGCCAAATTATGTAGGTTCGGTTAGAACAATGGTGGTGGCAGGAAATGAGGGAGCTTATGGCTCTGCCGAAAAAACTACACCAGTTAAAAAACCATTAATGGTACTTGCTACGCTCCCAAGAGTTGTTGGTCCTGGCGAATTGGTTAAACTTCCAGTAAATGTTTTTGCAATGGATAAATCTGTAAAAGAAGTTACCGTTCAGGTGCAAACCAACAGTTTATTTAAAATTGAAAATGGCAACACACAAACCATAACCTTTGATGAAGAGGGGGACAAAGTGGTTAATTTTGATTTGAAAGTTGCTGATAAAATTGGAACAGGAAAAGTTAAAGTGGTTGTAAAAAGTGGTAGCAAAAGTGCTTCTCACGAAATTGAGTTAGTAGTTAGAGTTCCTAACCCAAGAGTTAACGAATACATTGAGGCAGTAGTAGAGCCCGGAGAAACTTGGAGTTCAGCTTATAAAGCTGTTGGTATGGTTGGAACAAATAATGGAGTTGTTGAGGTATCAATGATTCCACCGTTAAATTTAGAGAGCAGGTTAAAATATCTGATTCAGTATCCACATGGCTGTGTTGAGCAAACCACGTCATCTGTATTTCCTCAATTATTTTTAACCGATGTATTGGATTTATCTGCTGAACAAAAGGCAAAAATTCAATCGAATATTTCTGAAGGAATTAACCGATTAAAATCGTTTCAGTTGAGTAGTGGAGGTATGACCTACTGGCCTGGAGCATATAGCGAAGCTTCAGAATGGGGAACCAATTATGCGGGTCATTTTATGCTCGAAGCTAAAGCCAAAGGTTATGCATTGCCAGCAGGATTCTTAGATAATTGGATAAAATTCCAAAAACAACAAGCTAATTCGTGGTCTCCAAGTGGTGTTGGCAAAGATAATTATTACAATGGAGAACTGGTTCAGGCTTACCGTTTATATACTCTGGCATTAGCTAAACATCCTGCTATGGGAGCAATGAATAGAATGAAAGAAACACCAAATTTATCGGTTGTAGCAAAATGGAGATTGGCTGGAGCTTACTTGTTGGCAGGTAAAACAGAGGTGGCTAAAACCATGGTTAAAAATATAGAAACTACTGTTGAGAACTATAAAGAACTGTCTTATACTTACGGTAGTGCGGATAGGGATGAGGCTATGATATTGGAAGTTTTAGCATTAATGAAAGATAACGTAAGAGGTAAAAAGATTTTTGATAATATAGCAAGAAGCATGTCGTCGAGAAACTGGTATAGCACACAGACAACAGCCTATGCGTTATTATCGATTACCAAATTTATTGGCGGTGCAGGAAAATCTGATTTAAAATACAACATCACCATTAATGGTAAACCAGAAAGTGTAAGTTCTACAACACCAATTAAACAAACCAAGCTAAATTTTTCATCGAACGCTGATGGCAGTGTAAGTATAAAAAACACGAGCAGTAAAAAGCTTTTTGTTCAAATACAATTGGATGGAATTCCATTAACCGGAGACCAAACAAGCAGCGAAAATGACCTAAAACTTTCGGTGAAATATTTAAGTATGAATGGCGCTCAAATTGATCCTTCAGTTATTGAACAGGGTACTGATTTTATTGCAGAAGTTACTATCGCTAATCCAGGATTAAGAGGCCATTACAAAGAAATGGCATTAACTCAAATTTTCCCTTCGGGGTGGGAAATACGTAACACAAGAATGGATGTCAACGAATCGTCGGTATTGAAAGACAAACCTGACTATGAAGATTTTAGAGACGACAGGGTTTATTCGTATTTTAATATCGACAAAAATAAATCGAAAACATTTAGAGTGGTGTTAAACGCCAGCTATTTAGGAGAGTTTTATTTGCCAACTGTTTATTGCGAGGCCATGTACGACCATGAAATAAATGCTAAAAAAGCAGGGAAATGGGTTAAAGTTGTTCAAGTAGGTGGTGGCTTAAGCGGATTGTAATAATATGTTGATTTCAAAATTTAAATCATTCATTAAAAGGAGAAGAAAATACTATCTTCTCCTTTTTTTATTGTTATTTTTTTTGTTTTGGGTGTCACTACCTTCTACATTATTTAACGACCCAAATTCTACCATATTAGAAGACGAAAATGGAGTTTTATTAGCGGCTAAAATTTCAAACGATGGGCAGTGGCGGTTTCCAGAATCGGATTCAATTCCTTTAAAATATGAGATAGCGGTTAAATACTTTGAAGATGAATATTTTGATTACCATTTAGGCGTAAATCCTGTTTCACTTTTTAGAGCATTCAAACAAAATTTTTCATCAAACAGAGTAATGAGTGGTGGCAGTACTATTACGATGCAATTAATAAGGCTTTCTAGAAAAGGAAAAAAGAGAAGTTATTTTGAAAAACTGATTGAAGTTATTTTAGCCACTCGTCTTGAATTGAGCTATAGTAAACAAGAAATATTAAACTTATACGCTTCGCATGCACCTTTTGGAGGAAATGTTGTTGGGTTGGAAGCAGCTTCATGGCGATATTATGGGCGTTCTGCACATTTATTATCATGGGGAGAAGTGGCTACATTAGCCGTTTTGCCTAATGCTCCTTCGCTTATTTATCCTGGAAAAAACCAGGAAAAACTACTAACAAAAAGAAATAAATTACTAGATAAACTTCAGTTAAAAGGAGTTTTAACTATAGAGGATGCTATGCTCGCAAAAGCGGAACCACTTCCAAACAAACCTTTTCCATTACCTCAAATTACTCCCCATTTACTCGATAGAATGGTCAATGAAAATTTTGATGGTCAACGAGTGGTTTCAACAATTAATAAATCCTTACAAACAAAATTGAATGCTCTGATAGATAGATATCACAACAGCTTAGCTCAAAACGAAGTCCACAATGCAGCAATTTTAGTGTTAGAAGTTAAAACAGGAAAAGTATTGGCTTATGTTGGAAATACCAATTGTCCAGAAGAGGAGAGTGGAAGTAAAGTAGATATTATTACTTCAAAAAGAAGTACTGGAAGTACGTTAAAACCATTTTTGTTTGCATCAATGTTGGAAGAAGGGATGATTTTACCACACGCTTTGGTAGAAGATATACCAACAAGAATATCAGGCTATGCACCACAAAACTTTGATAAAAATTTTGATGGAGCAGTACCAGCTAGCAATGCATTAACTAGGTCGTTAAACATTCCGGCAGTAAAAATGCTTCAGGATTTTGGGTTAGAACAATTTTATAAAAACCTTCAAGAACTAGAATTAAACTCGATTAATAAAGGAGCTAATCATTATGGCTTGTCATTAATTTTAGGAGGAGCAGAAACATCACTTTGGGAATTGTGTAGAGGATATTATTTTCTGGCACAAAAATTAAATGGAAAAAAGCCTCAAGATATTCAATATTTTGAAAATCAAATGGTTAATGAAAAACAAATTCAACATTTTTCAAGAGCGTCAATCTATCAAACATTTGAAATACTAACGGAAGTTAACCGACCAAATGAAGAAGGTGCCTGGAAAGTTTTTGAATCGGCACGAAAAATAGCATGGAAGACAGGAACTAGTTTTGGTCAGCGAGATGCTTTAGCTGTAGGAGTAACACCCGAATATATTGTTGGGGTTTGGGCTGGAAATGCCGATGGAGAAGGTCGTCCTGGATTAACAGGGATTCAGGTAGCTGCTCCCATTATGTTTAATGTGTTTAATTATTTACCAGAAACTTCGTGGTTCGATCAACCTACAGATGAAATGGTTTCAGTAAATACTTGTTTAATAAGCGGTTTTAGAGCGTCTTCAAATTGTATTAAAACTAGCCTTATTAAAGTTTCTCCCCGAGGTTTAGATTTTCCAAACTGTCCATTTCATAGAAAAATACATTTAGACAAAACTGAACAATTTAGGGTTAATAGTAATTGTTATAGTGTATCTGAAATGAAGGAAACCAATTGGTTTGTTTTACCCACAGTTCAGGAGTGGTATTATAAAACCAAGAATCCTGAATACAAAACTTTACCACCAATTCATTGCGATTGTATTGGAGAATCAGAAAAAATGATGGCTATAATTTATCCAAAAGAAGGCTTGAAAATATTTGTACCAAAAAACCTTGATGGCACATTAAGTAAAACAATTTTCGAGGTTGCTCACAGTAGAGCATCGGCAGAAATTCATTGGTATTTAGATCAAGAATATTTGGGCATGACGCAACGAATGCATCAAAAAGAGATTTTAACCACTGCTGGATTTCATAAAATTACCCTAGTTGATGACGAAGGGAATATGATAGAAAAACAGATTGAATTTGTAGGGAAATAAAGTCAAAAGTTAATTTATGCTATAATTTTCAGTAAAATTGGGTAGAATATCAGTTTGTTATGAAAAAAAGGGTTGTTTTCTTACTAGGAGTTTTATTATTCTCGAGCTTTCTTTTTGGGAGCAGTTCTGTTGATAGTTTATTAAATTTAGTTAACACAACAAAAGTAGACACGGTTAAAATTATAGCTTTTGAACAATTGGCGTTGTGCTATCGAAAAACAAATAAGGATTCAGCATTATACTACAATCAAAAAGCAATAAATGAAGCTAAAAAAGGTAAAGATTATCGTTTTTTAGCAGAATCATATAGGGAATATGCTCTAACTGCTCAAGCTAATGATGATTATGCTTTGGCCGCCGATTATTATAAAAATGCATTTGACATACATAAAAAATTTAAGGATAAAAAAGGTATGAGTGAAGCTTACAACGATATAGGTGTAGCTTATTATTATGCCGGAAATTATGATATTGCTCGTGAAAATTTTGAGAAAGCTGGGGGTATAAAAATAGAAATTGGAGATAGTATTGGTGCTGGGCAATCATACAATAACACAGGCATAATGTATGATATTTTAGGAAAACCAATTGAAGCTACTAAACTGTATATTAAAGCATTAACCATTTATGAAAATGCTAGAGATACAAATATGATAATTGGTACTATATCTAACATTGGATTAATTTATATAGGACAAAAAAATTACAACGAAGCACTTAAAGTTTATCAGCGTCAAAAAAAATTAGCTAAAGCTGTAAATAATAAAACACTTTATGGTGTGGCGTTAACAAGTGAAGGGACAGCTTACGATTACATGGAGAATTACATTGAAGCTCGTAAAAGTTTTTTTGAAGCCTTGAAAATTTTTGAAGAACTAAATGACAAACCTTTAATTGCTCAATGTTATAATAACTTAAGTGTTAACCATGAACTAACAAATGAAGATGACAAAGCCTTAGAGTATGCACTAAAATCAATTGCTATAAAAAAAGAAATAGGTAGTTTGGGTAAGATTGCAGTTTCTCAAATAGCTGCAGCTAAAATCTATAACAAAAAAGGACAACATCAAAAAGCAATAACCCTATTTAATGAAGCATTACAAAATGCTGAGAATACAGGTTATATGGATTATATTATAAAAGCCCATGAAGGATTATCTATCGCATTTGGAAACATTAAGAAATTTGAGCAAGCTTATTATCACCAATCAAGGTTTATGGCTTTAAACGATAGTGTTACCAATAAGGAAAACACTGAGATGATTAATGAGTTGGAAAAGAAATTTCAAAGCGAACGGAAAGAACAGGAAATAGCTTTACTAAACAAAACAAACGCTTTAAAGGACGTAGAATTGGAAAAAGCAAGCGAAGAAAGTAAGCGGAAATCAATGCAATTATATGGTTCATTTATTGTTGGGTTAATTTTGTTGGTATTTGCTGTGGTAGTAGTTAGAAACAATCAACAAAGAAAAAAAACCAACCAACTTCTTACTCAAAAAAACGCTGAAATAACTAAGCAAAAAGAAATTGTTGAGGAACAACACCAGGAAATTACCGATAGTATAAGTTATGCCAAGCGAATTCAGACCGCTCTTTTAACCAGCGATAATTATTGGGAACAAATTTCAAAAGAGCATTTTGTGTTACTCAAACCAAAAGATGTAGTAAGTGGTGATTTTTTCTGGGCTTTTCAAACAGAAAATAACTTGGCAATTTGGGTTGCGGCTGATTGTACTGGGCATGGTGTTCCTGGGGCTTTTATGAGTATGTTAGGGATTAGTTTTTTTAACGAAATTGTCGTAGAGAATGGAATAACAAATCCATCGGAGATTTTAGATAAGTTGAGAGGTAAAATAATAAAAGCACTTGAACAAAAAGGTGTTGATACCCAGCAAAAAGATGGAATGGATTTAGCTCTTTGTGTTTGGGACAAGAATACTGATGTATTAACTTTTGCGGGAGCAAATAATCCTTTATGGGTGATTAGACCTCTTGATAGCAATTTAGAACAAGAATCGGAAAATGTTAATATTTTTAGTTTACCAGAATATAACTATTGTTTGATTGAATATAAAGCTGACAAACAACCAGTTGGATTGTTTCAGGGAGAAATGAGACCGTTTTCATCCCAACAGGTTCAACTGCAAAAAGGAGACACGGTATATACTTTTTCTGATGGCTATGCTGATCAATTTGGTGGCGAAAAAGGAAAAAAGTTTAAACTAAAATCGTTTAAACAGTTATTATTATCTGTTCAAGAAAACCCATTATCTAAGCAAAAACAACTCATTGATATGCAATTTGAAAATTGGAAAGGAAATCTTGAACAGATTGATGATGTTTGTGTAATAGGTGTTGGAATATGAAACAACTTGCTATAATATTATTTACACTAGCTTTAAATATTAGCTTAAAAGGTAATGTAGATTCTTTATTTAAGTGTTTGCAAAATTCTAGTGGAGAACTTAAAATTGATTTATACAATGAGATTGCTCAAAATTTCCACCGAAACAATGAAGATAGCGCCCTAACATATGCTAACTTAGCTCTAAACAATGCAAATACTATTAACTATAAACAAGGAATATTAACAGCCAACCTTAACCTTGCTATCACCTATTTGCAACTTTCTGAATATAAAAAAACTCTTCATTATTGTTTAAAATCATTAAAGCTTGCTGAAGAACTTAAAGATATTAAGTCTATTGGAGAAGTATACAGTAACATGTCAAATGCTTACCTAAACATGTTTAATTTTGAAATGGCGGATAAATATAACAGGCTAGCTGCTGAAGTTTATTTGCAATTAAAGGACAGCACCAACCTTGGAATTATTTATAACAACATTGCTGTTTCTTTTGACAACAGAAATGAATTAGATTCTGCACTGTACTATTATAAGAAAGCATTTCCTTTGTATGAAAAAATTAAGGTAAATAAAGAACTTTATTTGGGATTATGGTATACCAATGTTGGGGATTTATTTAGAAAACAAGGGAAACATAAAGACGGGTTTGAAATGCAGAAAAGAGCAGAACCATTATTGATAGAAGCTGACGATCAGTACACGCTACTTGTATTATATAGTGGGATACCATACACTTTAATTGAAATGAAAGATTATGGAAAAGCGTTAGATTTTGCCAAAAAAGCAGAAGTCTTAGGAATAAAATTAAATGCTAAAAGGGAACTTGCTTATGCAGTAATGTCTATTGCTGATGTTTATGAGGCAATGGGAGACTTAAGCAATCAAGTTATTTATTTAAAAAAATATATTAACCTAAGTGATAGTGTATTTAATGATGAAACAAGCAGAGCTATTACTGAAATGCAAACAAAATATGAAAGTGAAAAAAAAGAAAAAGAGATACAATTACTTAACAAAGACAGACAACTACAATCTTCTGAAATAGAAAAACATAAATCGAAACAATTACTTTATGCTGGCATAATAGCATTATCCATGGTAATTGCTGTTCTTTTAGCTTTTTGGATAAAAAATGTAAAAAGAAACAATAGGGTTCTCTTTTTACAAAAAGAAGAAATAGCAACACAGAAACAATTAGTTGAAATAAAACAAAAAGAAATTATTGACTCTATTACTTATGCAAAACGTATTCAGGAGGCACTATTACCCTCAAAAAAATATATTGAACGCAATATTAAACGGTTAAAATCGATGGGTAAAAATTGAAAAAATGGGTTTTCATCTTATTTTGTTTGTGGTCCTGTTTTAATGGAACAGCACAAAATTTTGCTGATAAAAAATTCTATCTGGTAGATAGCTTAGATTTAAATAAACTAACGAAAGAAGATAAAATTCTTTTAGATAGCTGTTTAAATGTATATCATTCAGCTAAACATGATACAATTAAAATTAATGCATTAGATGCAATATGTGAAAACATGATTGATGATTCATGGAGTAAATACCTGCATATGCAACTAAAGCTCATCGAAAATGCAATTGCTCTTAATCCTCCAAACCCGACTCTAAACAGTTTAAAAATTTCGCGTGCTGCTGCGTTGAACAATTTTGGTTATATAAACATGTATCAGGGTAACATTGATCTTGCCTTGAAGTATTACCAAAAAAGTTTGAAAATAGTTGAAGAACTACAAGATAAAGAAGGTATTGCGGCTGCATATAACAACTTAGGTAATATTTATGATAATCAAGGTGACATTCCTCTTGCTTTAGAATATTACCACAAATGCATGAAGTTAGAAGATGAACTTGGCGACAAAAAAGGAGTTGCCTCTTCTTTAAACAATATAGGATATATTTATCATAATCAAGGTGATGTTGCACTTGCATTAGAGTATTATCACAAAAGTTTGAATATACGCGAAGAAATAGGCGATAAAAAAGGAGTTGCAACTTGTTTGAATAATATTGCGGGTGTTTATAGTAATAAAAATGACAGTGTTCTTGCTTTGGAATACCTCATAAAAAGTTTGAAAATACGTGAAGAAATAGGTGATAAAAAAGGTGTGGCTACCTCCTTAAATAATATGGGATTAATTTATCACAATCAAGGCGATATTTCCTTGGCCTTGGAGTGTTATTACAAAAGCTTGAAAATACGTGAAGAAATAAGTGATAAGAATGGGTTAACCACTTCATTTGCTAATCTCGGAGGGCTATATTTAGGCTTAGGAGATATTGTTAATGCTAAAAAAATGGGAAAAAAAGGACTACAATTATCTCTTGAGCTAGGTTATCCGGATCAAATTGAGCGTAATGCAGGGCTTTTGACCAAAGTTTACATCAAAGAAGGTGACTACAAATTGGCTTTTGAAATGCGTAATTTAGAAATACAAATGCGAGACAGTATACTTTCGGAAGAAAATATGAAAGCTGCAGTGCAACAACAAGCTAAATATGACTATGAAAAACGACAAGCTTTAAAAGATGCCGAACATGAAAAACAACTAGCTGTTGAACAAGAAGCAAAATCCAGGCAGAGGGTTATTTCTTATTCTATATCATTAGGATTAGCATTGGTTGTACTCTTCTTGATTTTTGTATTTAATCGTTTACAAGTAACCAAAAAACAAAAAGCCATTATTGAGGTGCAAAAAGCAACGGTTGAAAAAGCACACTTATTGCTCGAGGAAAAAAACGAAGAAATAATTGCCAGCATACGTTATGCTAAACGAATACAGGATGCGTTATTAACTTCACAAAAATACATTGAACGAAATATGAGCCGTTTGAAAAATTTTTAACCAAACATGAAACAGCTACTTTACATATTCGTTGCTATTTTATTTCATACAGTTACTTTAAAGGCTCAATTAAACCAAGATAGTTTATGGGCTATTTGGAATAATACAAGTGAACAAGATACTAATCGAATAATTGCTTTAGAGAAAATTTCAAAAGAAATTTTTATGTTTTCTAATCCTGATAGCTCCTCATACTATGCTCATTTACAGCTACAATTTTCAAAAGAGAAAAAATTAAAAAAACACATAAGTACTGCATTTTATACCATAGGAGTATCTAAGTACTTTCTTTCTGAATTTGATTCTGCTTTGTTTTATTACAATCAAAGTTTAATAATCGATCAACAAATAAACAACAAACAGGGTGTAGCAAATGTTTTAAATAATATTGGGTTGATTTATAAGGAAAAAGGGGATTTTGATTTAGCCATCAAATATAATCTTCAAAGTCTTGTGTTAAAAAAGGAGCTTGGAGATCTTAAAGGGGAAGCAAGTTCTTTCAACAATATTGGTCAAATATATCAAGATAGGGGTGAAATTGCTTCGGCAATAAAAAATTATACACACAGTTTAAAAATAAAAGAAGAAATAGGTGATAGGTCAGGAATGGCAAAAACATTGAACAATATTGGCTCATTATATTATTTCCAACAAGATTTGGATAAGGCATTAGATTATTATACAAAAAGTATAATTATTTATGAAAAGGTAAATGAACAATATGGTATTGCTGGGGTTTTTCAAAATATGGGGAATTTGTATGATGATAAAGGAGACTATGACAAAGCAATTGAATATCATTTAAAGAGTTTAAAAATAAAAAAAGCGATAGGAGATAAATACGGTGTTGCGAATTCTTACAATAATATTGGAGTGGTATATAAGAACCTGAAAAATTACGATAAAGCGTTAGAGTATTATGCCAATAGTGTAGAATTAAAAATAGAAATGGAAGACAAACAAGGATTATCGTCTTCATACAATAATATTGGAGATGTTTATCAATTAACTAAGCAATATAACAAGTCTATTGAATATAGTAGTAAAGCTTTAAAAATAGCAAAGGAAATAGAAGGAATTATTGAAATAAGAGATGCTTCAAATGCGCTTTACGAGAGTTACAAGGCTTTAGGGAAGCATTCTCAAGCATTAGAAATGTTCGAGTTGTTTATTGAGATGAAAGACAGTATAGAGAGACAGGAAAACCAGAAAGAATTAATAAGACAAGAATATAAGTATAGTTATGAAAAAAAGGCTGCCGCAGATAGTGTTTCATATGCAAAAGAAAAACAAATAAAAACAGCAGAAATTGAAAAACAAAAAGCTCAGTTAAAAGTAAAAAGAAATCAGCAGTACGCTTTATTTGGGGGGCTGTTTTTAGTATTGATTTTTTCGGCGTTTATGTATAATCGATTTAAAGTAACTCACAAACAAAAAGAAATTATTGAATTGCAGAAGACAGAAGTTGAAAAACAAAAAGCAGTTGTAGAAAAAGCTCATCATTTATTAGAAGATAAAAATGCTGAGATTATTGCCAGTATTCGATATGCAAAACGTATTCAGGATGCCTTATTAACTCCTCAAAAGTACATTGAACGAAATATTAATCGGTTAAAGAACAAATAATCGTTAATACACATTTTTAATTATTTCCCTGGTTGAAACCGATTTACCCATGGTATAATAATGAATACAAGGAACTCCAAAATCAAGTAAGTCTTTTGATTGTTGAATGGCCCATTCAATACCCACTTGTTTTACCGCATCGTCGTTTTTACATTTTTCAATAGCATCAACCAAATCAGTTGGTAAGTCGATGTGAAAAAACTTGGGCAACATTTGCAATTGACTTTTATTCGTTATTGGTTTAATTCCTGGAATAATAGGGACATCAATACCTAAATCTCTGCAAGATTTTACAAATGCTTTAAATTTTTCATTGTCGTAAAACAATTGTGTAATGATGTACGAAGCGCCAGCATTAACCTTGTTTTTTAGGTGTTTTAAATCGTTTTTTAAATTTGGCGATTCAAAGTGTTTTTCTGGATATCCGGCTACACCGATACAAAAATCAGTTGGAGTAGGGTTTTGCAAATCTTCATCAAAATAGATTCCCCTATTTAAACCATCAATTTGTTTAACCAAGTCAACAGCATATGCATGTCCATTTGGTTCAGGAATAAATGCTGATTCTGTTTTAATAGGGTCTCCTCTTAAAGCCAACACATTATCAATTCCTAAAAAATTTAAGTCGATTAGAGCATTTTCGGTTTCTTCCTTGCTAAAACCACCACAAATAATATGGGGAATGGCATCTATCTGATATTTGTTCATAATAGCAGCACAAATACCAACAGTTCCTGGTCGTTTTTTTATAGAGAACTTTTCTAAATAACCTTTCTCTCTTTTTTTATAAATAAATTCTTCTCTATGGTAAGTTACATTTATAAACGAAGGTTTAAATTCCATCAAAGGGTCAATTCCATCATATATTGATTGAATTCCTTTGCCTTTTAACGGAGGTAAAATTTCGAATGAAATCAACGGTGTTTTAGCGTTTTTTAAATGATCGGTAACTTTCATTAAAGAGTTTTTAAAAATTTAATTCGGCAAATGTACGAATGTGAAGTAATACGCAAAATAAAATTTTACTGTAAAATAAAAAATGTATGCTTATTTCAATGAAATAATTTAGCTTCACATCCTGTAAATAATGTAATTTTGTCGTTCGAAAATAAAGAACATGAAACACTTACGTAACTTTTGTATTATAGCACATATCGACCACGGTAAAAGTACCTTGGCGGATAGATTATTACAAGCAACAGGGGCTATAACTGAAAGAGAAATGCAGGAGCAGACCTTAGATGATATGGACTTGGAGCGAGAAAGAGGTATTACAATAAAGAGTCATGCTATACAAATGGAGTACATGTATGAGGGACAAGAGTATGTGTTGAATTTAATTGATACTCCTGGTCACGTTGATTTTTCGTATGAAGTTTCGCGTTCAATAGCTTCTTGCGAAGGAGCTTTGTTAATTGTAGATGCTACACAAGGAATTCAAGCTCAAACTATTTCTAATTTATATCTGGCTATTGAGAACGATTTAGAAATTATACCTGTATTGAACAAAATGGATTTGGACAGTGCAATGCCGGAAGAAGTGAAAGACCAAATTGTGGATTTAATTGGATGTAAACGCGAAGAAATTATTTCTGCAAGTGGCAAGACTGGCCTAGGTGTTGATGAAATTTTGAGAGCAGTTGTAGAAAGAATTCCTCAGCCGGAAGGTGACCCAAATGCACCTTTTCAGGCATTAATTTTTGACTCTGTTTTTGATTCGTATCGAGGTATCAATGCTTATTTTAAGGTAATTAACGGAGAAATTAGAAAAGGAGAAAAAGTAAAATTCATTGCTACAGGTAAAGAATATCATGCTGATGAAATAGGAACTTTAAAATTAAAGCAAGTTCCAAAACAGGTTATTAAAACAGGAGATGTTGGATACATTATTTCAGGAATAAAAGTAGCCAAAGAAGTAAAAGTTGGGGATACAATAACTACAGTTGCTCGTCCTGCTCCTGCCATTCAAGGTTTTGAAGATGTTAAGCCTATGGTTTTTGCTGGAATTTACCCAGTTGATACCGATGAGTTTGAGGAATTGAGAGATGCTATGGAAAAACTTCAGTTAAATGATGCGTCATTAACTTTTGAGCCAGAATCATCTGCTGCCTTAGGGTTTGGTTTCCGTTGTGGATTTTTAGGAATGTTACACATGGAAATTATCCAAGAACGATTAGAACGTGAGTTTGACATGACTGTTATTACTACTGTTCCAAACGTTTCTTACCATTGCTATTTAACCAGTGATAGAGACAAGCATATAGTGCTAAATAATCCAACAGATTTTCCCGATCCAAGTAGAATTGATCGTATTGAAGAACCTTATATTAAGGCAACTATTATTACAAAGTCTGATTATGTTGGACAAATCATGTCGTTGTGTATTGAAAAACGAGGAGAATTATCTAATCAAGTATATTTAACTACGGATAGAGTGGAACTAAGCTTTAATGTTCCGTTAGCGGAGATTGTTTTTGATTTTTACGACAGATTAAAGTCCATTTCAAAAGGCTATGCTTCTTTTGATTATCATCCAATTGGTTTTAGAGAATCTAAATTGGTTAAAATGGACATTATGTTAAATGGTGACCCGGTTGATGCACTTTCAGCTTTGGTACACAAAGACAATGCCTATGAATTGGGTAAAAAGATTTGTAAGAAATTGAGGGATTTGATTCCTCGTCAACAGTTTAATATAGCCATACAAGCAGCAATAGGTTCTAAAATTATTTCTCGTGAATCGCTTTCAGCGTTGCGTAAAGATGTAACCGCTAAATGCTATGGTGGTGATATTTCACGTAAGCGTAAATTATTGGAAAAACAAAAAGAAGGAAAGAAGAAAATGAAACAGATTGGAAGCGTTGAGGTTCCACCTAAGGCATTTTTAGCTGTTCTTAAATTGAATGAGTAATTACTTCAAGTAACTTTTATTTTTAACAATAATATCTTTTGTCATTCCTTTAAGTACATCTCCGGCTTGCATTATTAAATCTGGGCTAGGAGGAAATGGTACAGGTTGGCTCTGTAAATCTTTAACACTTGCAGGGCTTAATGCATTTAAATCACCATTTGCATTTGCATAAAAATTTTCAAAAAAGGCATCAGAAGTAATAGGCTCTGCTTTCATTAATTTGTTTGCTACATTATCGTAATAATTAATATTTCCTGAAATTCTTGCCGATTTACGTTGTTGAGTACGTTTAATTGCACAGTAAATAGTTTTATATTTTGGTATTTTAATATCGTTGCCTAAGCTATCTTTTTTAACATTTCCGTTTGCATCTAAAACATAATCAAACCCATCTTCAACTTGTTTGCTTTCCTGGTCTATTTTTTCCTTTAATTCTTCTGGAGAAACCACAATTTGAGTCATGCTTAAAATTATAGAATAGTGATAAATTCTGTTGCTATCAATGCTGTTGTCGTAATTAATCCAATCATGATCTAAATCGTCAACATTAATAGCCTGTAAGCCTTCCATTAATGCTTTTGGAACAACTGTTTGTGATTTATCTTCAATTGTAAAAAACACATTGGTTGTTCCTTTAAAACGAGATTCAGCAATTTTTTCATCTACATCTCTAAAATTAGGGGTGTACGATTTTACTTCATTGAATCTTGCATAAGCATCTCTTGCAGCAATTTTATTGTTTTTACCCAACAATTCAATTCCTTTGGCATAAGCATATTCAGTAGCCTTTATTTTAGCATTATCAATTTCCGAAATAAAATCTTGTTGTTCATAATTTATACCCACAGGTGGTAAGGTTTGTGCAAGCTCTTGTCTCCTGTTCATGCGAACATAAATAGTATATATTTTTGACCAATTTGCAGGGTCTCCTGCTTTTTTTAAACGATCTATTTCTGCATTATCTTTTAAATACGCCATTCTGTAGGCATCGTTAAACACATCAACTTCTTCAAATTTGCTGGGGTCTTTTTTAATTTTTTTAGCTGAAGTCTCCATTGCAGAATCATAATCGCCTTTTTCTAACTGTTTTGAAGATGATTTACAAGCGAATATAAGAGTGGAAGCAAAAATAAAAAGTAATAATGGTCTCATAATTTTAAATTATTGATGTTTATTAAACATTTCAAATAGTGTTCCAAAAGTAAAAAAAATCAACTGGACGAAACAATTTATTTTTATTAAACAGAGTATTGCCTGTGTTAACAGTTCTGTTGATAATGTTTTTCATTAACAATTGAAACTAAAATTAATAATGTGGTATTTCACAAAATATTTAAAACCGTAAATGCTCTCACCTGTAAAATACATCTTGGTTTTTTTACTTTTAATAAGTTATGGCATATTAGGTTACTTAATTCAACCAGGAGATATAGTAAATACTGCTGTTTTAATTGGGGTTGTTTTTGGTATTTATTTTTATTTAATTGGGTTTACACACGATAAAAATGAAGTAAGTGCTTTGTTGTGGTTTTCTATAATTTTTAGACTGGTTTTTTTGTTTTCTGTTCCTATGTTTTCTAATGATTATATAAGGTTTTTGTTTGATGGAAAATTAATGTTAAACGGTGTTAACCCGTACTTATATCAACCCTCTGAAATATTGTCGAATCAAACCCAAATAGACGGTTCATTATTTGGTGAATTTTTTAGTGAGTTAGTAACCAACCACAAATATTCTTTAGCTTTTCCGCTGGTACAATATGCAAAGGTAATTCCAGCTTACTTTATTGATATAAATCCTTTAATTGGTTTAGTAATACTTCGAATTCCAATTCTTATAGCCGACTTTATTTTGTTTAAATTTTTAGTTAAATTGTTGGATAAATTAAACTTGTCGTATAGCGGTATTCTTATATATGCTTTAAATCCTTTGGTTATTATTGGTTTAATGGCTAACATTAGTTTTATTGGAGTAATGCTTTGTTTGTTTGTGGTAGGACTCTATTATTTAATTCAAAACAAATGGATTCATTCGTTAATTTTTATAGCTGTTTCATCGGTAAGTAGCATTTTTACCATATTGTTGTTGCCTCTTATTTTTAAAAAAATTGGAGTAGTAAGGTCTATCGCTTTTATAGCATTAATTTTAATTATGCTGCTAATGTTCTCAGTTCCATTTTATCAAGAAGGAATTTTTGAGCTTTTGTTAGAAAACCTAAAAAGCAACATATCCAGCTCACCAATTAATTTTGGTTTGGCAAATGTATTCGATTGGTTAACCGGAAAGTCTCACATTATTATACCAGCCCTATTTTTGGTGGCATTGTTTAGCATTTCCATATCTCGTGCCAACGACTGGATTTCGGTAATAAAAGGTATGATGTTTTGTGTTACCAGTGTAGTATTGTTGAGTTTTAATATTAAACCCCACTATTTTATTCTGTTAGTTTTGTTTAGCTCTTTAATCCAAGAGTATCATTTTGCAATAATTTGGTCATTGATAGCTTTTATTAACTATCCGATATTTACTCAAAGGATTGAACTTAATTATTGGATTATGCCGGTAGAATTTTCTCTATTACTGGTTTTATTTTTGTTAGAACTTTTTGGGAAAACAAAAAAATTAACGGAGTAAAGTAACTGTTCCGATTGACTCACCCGGATTTCCCAGCACATCTTTGTATTTTATTTTCCATACATAGGTTTCGGTTTTAGCTAAATCACCTTTATAAGTTCCGTCCCATCCTTCATCAAGGTTATCAGTAAAGAATAATTTTTCTCCCCAACGGTCAAAAATCATCATTTCAAATTCAGCAATGTTTTCTCCAAAAGCATAAAAAACATCGTTATCTCCATCTCCATTCGGAGTAAAAGCATTGGGCACATGTAATATTCCGTCAAATTTGATTTCTACCCACTTCGTTAATTTACATCCATCAACTGAAGTTACTGTTAATGAATACATTGCAGGCAAAGAATTGTTTACATAAGGATTTAAGCATGTTGCACAGCTCAATCCATCATTTGGCGACCACAAAAATGTAGTGCCATTTGTAATTGGATTTAATTGTAATCCATTACCCCAAGATGCTTCAATTAATTCGTCAAGCTGCAAAGATGGTGCTGGTAAGGTATCAACAAAAACAGTTAATTTAGTACTGCAGTTAGTTAAATCAGAAACTGTTACTGTAAATAAAGTGGGAGCATAAATTGTTGGGTGAATTGAACTATCGGTTGGATTGGCGACTAATAAGCTTGGTTCCCACCAATAACTATCACCACCAGTTACCCATAAATTTGCCATTTCGCTTGGGCAAACTAAGGTATCGTCTACAATCTGAGCATCAATATTAAGTACTGTTACTAAAACGGTGTCTGTGGCTGTACTACAACTATTAGAAGAAGTGACAATAAATGGGGTTGTTTGTGTTGGAAAAACTATGGGGTTAGATGAGATGGCGTTGTTAGTATAGTTAGCAGGAGTCCATACGTAACTATCACCACCAGAAACACTTATTGACGTGCTGTCACCAAAACAAATGGTAACATCGTTGGACACATTTGCTTCAGCTAAAACCGTATCAATTATCACTGTCATAAAAGTATCCCAGGCACATTCATTAATGTCGGTTATTTTAACATCATAAGTAGTGGTGTAAAAAGGTGTCGCTGTTGGATTTGGTAAGGTATCTATATCCAAAGTTGCATTTGGTGACCACAAATAACCTTTCCCGCCATAAGCTGCCAACTCTGCCGATTGCCCCCTGCAAACAATAATATCAGGCAATACATTAATGTTTGGCTGAAAGACTTCAACATAAGCGCTTAACGTATCCGTTCCGCACTCACCAATAACATAAACAGAATAAATTGTTGAGGTTATTGGCCATACTAATGGATTAGCAATAGTGGTATCTGATATATTGGTAGTGGTTAACCATTTTATAGTATCACCACCAATTACCTGAAGTTGAACACTGTCTCCTCTGCAAATTCCAGGAACAGTGTCTAATTGGAAATGGGGTAATGGAGCAATAAATACGTCTACATAATCGGTGTCAACCACAATACACGATACCGAATCGAGTACTGCTAACATCACGTGGTAAGTTCCTGCGGTATCAAAAACGTGATAAGGTTCAAAATCTGTTGAAGTATTGCCATCGGCAAAATCCCAAAAATAACTTATCCCGCCAACACTTAAATTCTGAAAATGAACGGTTTCTCCCACACAATAATAAGGAGTGGTATACACATCGGCTATTGCTGAAAGTTTGGTTAAATCGAGTTTGAAAACACCCATGTTACAGTTGGTACTGTTATCGGTATTCGACCAGGCGCCTGGTGTTGTCGGAAAATCGGTTGTGGCAGACTGGCAAGAGGCACAAACAGCCTGATACACCATTCCTTTTTTATCAAATCTACTGGTACCGCCATCCACATGGTCTCGGCTACTGTTTCCTCCAAAATATGTCGCATAAATTAATGAATCAGCATTTTCCGCAAACATGGCTAAATAATAATCTTGTCCATCAGTAGTGGATTGTTCGGCATTTGATGTTACCGGTAAACCATTCGTAGTACTGTAAGGATTTAACCCAAAAAACGAACTCAAATTTCCACCCCAACCCGAAATTAAAATGTAATTGCATTCATTTACCAAAAAGGCAGAGGGCGAAATATCGACATGACCTGAACTAGAGCCAAAAACGGTAGAAAATACTGTAGCGTCTAAGTTTGGAGTAAGTTTGTGTAAAAACTGACCACTGTTGGTGTCTTTGTAAACAGTTGCCGGAAATATAGGATACAACCCTTCTGTTTGCCCAACAACATAAACATTGTTAGCGGTATCTAACTGAACAAAAAAAGTTTGGTCTAAAGAATCTGTGCCTACATAAGTACAGGCTAAAATAGTAGTTGCATCTGGAGTCATTTTGGTAATGTAACCATCCATAACTCCTCCCAAAGTTTGTTTATAGGCAGTTGGAGTGACAGGTAGATCCGGGCTTTTTGTCCCTCCTGTAAATAAAATATTTCCCAATTCATCAAATTGTAATGAGTAGGCAGCATCATCCATTGTACCACCAAAATAGGTGCTCCACATCAAAGTATTTAGGGTTGGCGACAATTTAAAGATACAAGCATTTTGACCTCCGTCTCCGGGGATAAAGGCTGGAGTGATTACTCCCGCTGTGGTTGGAAAATTATTGGAATAAGTTGTACTAGCCACAAAAACATTGTCGTTTTCATCCACCACAATTTCCCCTCTGTAATCATCGGCATAATTGTATTTTAAAGGGTTACCTCTGTTTTGACCGTCATCGGCAGCACCGCCAACATATGTGGAGGATAACAAACTGGTTCCTGCAGCATTAAATTTTGCCACAAAAATATCGTAACCACCATTTGGCGTAACATCGTAGCCACCACCCATTGGAAAGTTGATGGATTTTGTTGTTCCAAATATCAGCAGCTCGTTGTTATGATTAACAATTAAACTATGTGGGTAGTCGTTGCTTGCCCCTCCTAAATAGGTAGAATAAATTAAATTGGTGCCATAAGGGTTAAATTTGGAAATGCTGATATCGTCGTAACCACCATTGTAGATGACTTGAAAAGCACCAATGGTTGTGGGGTAACCCAATCCAAAAGCCACACCACCACCATACAAATTACCCTCTTCATCAAAAGTTGAGGTATATCCCCAATTATCAATAGTAGAACCAGAATAACTTGCAAAAATTAATGCCGGATCAATAATTAACGGAACTGTTTTGTTGTATCCTTTTGGAAAATCGAAACTCAACACATTATCCACTAACTTAAAATTACATTTTACTTCTTTTTGTTTTCCGTTTATGATTTGGTAAGCGTAAGGTTTTTGTTCAACCAATTTGTTCACTGATGTTTCAATAACCAACGAACCTTTATCTAAAGCAATGGAATTAATGCCATTGTATTGCAATAGAATTTGATTGGGGTCGGCATTTGGCGCAACTATAAAATCGTACTTCAAACCATTATCGTCAGCACTATAAAATTTTAAATCGATACCGTTGTACAGTTTCTGATAGGTTACATCCTGGAATTTTTTTACACCACTGGTCCATTTAGATGGATCATTACCAATAAAATAATTTTCGTAATCGGAGCAAGGGTGTTGGGCATTGGTTTGTGCGGTTAAGGCATTGATAAACTCCACCTCAAAGGCATGTAAATTAATGATGGAATCGGAGGCTTGAGGGTTTTTAATCCAGCCGTGGTGTAAATCGCCAATTCGCACAATATCTGCTTCGTTATAAAACTGGTAGGTGAGTTTGTTTTGCTCTAAATACAATTGACCAGCAGGGAGTTTTGCTTTGAATAAAATATTTTCCTCCCACTGCCCCTTGTTTTCTTTAAACTCCACATGCGAGTGTTGTGCAAAGGTATTTTGCACCAATAAAAAACCTATTATGTAAACTAAAAACCTCAATTACTTGATTTATAACCTACTAAGATAAGAAACTTTTTAATAAAGTAGTGATTTTACAAAAATTTCAAATTATTGGGGATTGTTGTTAGGAATTAACGTTTAGTATAAGAATATGTAGCCGACCTCGCGGCACTTTCCTGTTAAGTTACATGAAAGTTGAAGCGGGCAAAACCCCTTGATTTTACTAATGTATCGGCTATTATTTTTATACATTGTTAGCGGCTCGTTCTTTTTCTTCAGTTCGTTTCAATTTTTCGGTCTTTATTGTGTAAGTATTACGAATTAAGGAAAGTCACAAATTTATTTATCGACTTTCTCTTTAATTCCTTTAAAAAGTGCAAAAATTGCCATTGCATGCCCGTGCCCTAATTCGAAATCTTCTTTCAACCAATTTGTAATTTCTGTTGCTTTTATGGTTGATACTAATTTTCCGTTTTGCAGAAATCCTTTTTTCTCTGCAAGGTTCTTAAAGTCGTCAGGGCTTTTGCCAGTCTTCGTTTTTATGTTGTCCATGTATGCTTGAAATGACATAATATAAATTTTAAGAGTTAGTAAATGTAGAAATCACTCTTTTCCATAGAAAGTAAGAAATGAACATAAACCCAAGCGTAAATATCGGAAAAATCGTTTCAAAAAAACTGTCCCTAACAAATGCTCTGGAGGCAAATGCTCCGATGAAATTAATAGAAATACCGGCATAAGCCCATTCTTTAATAGCTTTGAATTTTGATTGCAAAATCGCAATTAAAGCTAACCATTTTGCCACGCCAGTTATGATTAACAAGTACATTGGATAGCCCAAATGCTGCAAAACATCTTGCCCTGCCTGTTGTTGTGTTATACCACCAAAACCATCGGCAAAGAGCATTAAACACAATAAAATTGTAAATACCCAGTAAAGCATCTTTGTCTTTTTCATTTTATTTGATTTTTAGTGTAGTTGAGTAACCAATGATTTCCAAATTTGTCAGTAAGGTCACCAAACATTGCTCCCCAAAAAGTATCTTTAATTGGATGGTCGGCATTACCGTCTGCTGAAAGTTTTGCGTAAAAGTTCTTTAATTCTTCTTCACTGCCGCAATTCAATACAAGAGAAACTGTATTTCCCTTTATAAGTCCTGTTTGAGGAACCATGTCCGAACCTTGTAATACCAAAGCTCCTTTTGTAAGTGTAGAATGCAATATGCAATCTTTCATTTGTTTTGGCATTTTGTCGGCCAATGGTGAATCCCCAATTGTTTGAAAATTGACTTCGCCACCTAAACATTCTTTATAGAATGTCATTGCTTCACGACAATTTCCACTGAATGTGAGATAAGAATTAATCTGTGTCATTTTGTTTATTTTTTGTTTGTAAATAGTGATGTAAAGATGTGATGATAATAAAAAACTGATACGGTGCAGAAATGACTATAAAAGGGTGTATTGCGACAAAATAGTTTTTACCTTTGCTTTGTAAAATTAAATTTGGAACAATGAAAAATGTAAGCATCTTGGTTCCTGAATCATCCGTTATGCAAGCCATCGCAGACCCACAATATTTGTTTTCCGCTGTCAATCAGTTCTTGGCAACATCGGGTAAAAAACCACTATTCAATGTTCAATTGGTTGGTGCTAAAAAAGAAATAAAACTGAATGACGGTCTTTTTTCGGTTCATGCAGATGTTAAATTGAAAGATGTAAAACAAACAGATTTAGTTTTTATTCCTGCATTATTTGGCGATATGAAAACTGCCATAAATAAAAACAAAAATTTAATTCCCTGGATAAATAGACAATATGAAAATGGTGCAGAAGTTGCTTCATTATGCGTTGGTGCATTTTTATTGGCTTCTACTGGTTTGCTCAATGGCAAAAAATGTTCAACTCATTGGGGATTTCAAAATGAGTTTAGAGAAATGTTTCCTGCTATTGAAGTAGTTGAAGGAAGTATTATCACAGAAGAGAATCGCATTTATTCAAGTGGTGGTGCAAATTCTTATTGGAATTTATTGTTACATCTGGTAGAAAAATATACAGATAGAGAAACTGCAATACTTGCATCAAAGTATTTTGCAATTGATATTGATAGAGAAAGTCAAACCGCTTTTGCGATATTCAAAGGTCAAAAAACCCATACGGACAATGATGTTAAAAAAGCACAAGATTTTATTGAAAAGAATGTTCATGAAAAGATAAGCGTTGATGATTTGACTGGATTAGTATCGGTAGGCAGACGAAGTTTTGAAAGGCGATTTAAGTTAGCAACCAATAACACCATTTTGGAATATATTCAGCGAATAAAAGTAGAAGCAGCTAAAAGAAGTTTTGAGAGCAGCAGAAAAAACATAAACGAAGTAATGTTCGATGTTGGCTACACCGATTCAAAAGCATTCAGAACTATTTTTAAAAAGATTACAGGGCTTACACCCGTTGAGTATCGTAATAAATATAATAAAATGGTAGTCAGGTAATACCCGTCATTTTCTGTTGTTGATTGTCTGTAGGATGCAGCTCAAAATGACCGCTAACTTGTTTATGTATGTGATAAAATTACATATAAACACCTAAATTGGGTAGATATGTGTAATTATTGTTACACCATATTTATTTCAAATGTAATCAAAAAACTACCCTAACCACTTTAGCACATTTTGGTTCCAAATTTGGCTGGCATCTTGGTTGGTAATAATGTTTAGTTTTACAGCATCGTCAATTACTTTACCCGGGTAAGAATCGGGCACCGATTCCATTTCTCCCAATGGGTAAGGATCATCTAATCCGGCAATAATTTGTGGTATGCCAACACGGTGTTTTAGCAGTTGTAAAGTATAAGGGTCGTGCACCAAGGTGTCGAAAAATAAATTGGGGTGTCCCAACATAGTTTTCGGGCTAACGGTATTTTTAAATAAATCGGGTCTACCCTCAAAACCTTGTACCCTTCGCCCGTAATTGGCTTGTCCCAACATGCAACCGTGTGCAAAACAAGTACGTATGTTTGGAAATAAATTGGGGATGTTTTTAAGGGTGAATAAATGTAAGGTGTCGGCACTTTGGGCCATCATCCAAACCAAATGAAAACGCCAAAACTCATCTTTCAGTGCCACCATTTTTTCACCATCGTACGGGTGAATTTCAACAGCCAAATTGTACTTGTTGGCTAGTTCATAAATGGGAAAACAACTTTCGTCAGCCACCGAAACCCATTCGTTTTTAGCGTTTAAATAGTGGGTTGGCAAACACAACAGCTTCATGTTTAGTTCGGTAACGCAACGCTCTATTTCTTTCAGGGCTTCATCTAAATACAAGGGTTGTACTACAAAACCACAAGTAAATTTATCGGGATAATTGTGTTGAACAGAAGCATTAAAATCGTTTTGCCAACGAATGGCATCAATGGCATCTTGTTTTTCCCAACCGTTGCAATACACCTGTGAAAGGTTTAACATTACACCGTGGTCAATTTTGTTTTTGTCCATCCAGGCCAATTTTTCGGTTAAGAAAAAACTGGGGTCGGTAATGGGTCTGCTCCAATCACCTTGGCGCATAAATTTTTTGTCATCATCAATCCAAAACAACTTTTTGTCCTTCATAAACTGAGGAATTTGGTTGGGTTCGGGTAAGATGTGTCCGTGACCGTTAATGCGGTAGGTGGTGGGTAGTGGGTGATGTGTAGTGTGTGTTGAGTGATGGGTGATGGGAGTGATCATTTATCCAAATATTTTATAAAACCTATTATTAATTTTCGAACGCTGGTAATTTGATTAAAAATGTGTTTGGATTTATCTTCTTTTATAAAACCCAAATCTATGGCTAAATAAAGTTGTGTTTCTATTTCGTACAAAGAGCCTTTTGCAATGAAAAAAAATTGGCGAGTTTCTTTGTTTGAATTTCTTCCCATTCCTTCAGCAATGTTAGAAGGAACTGAAATTGCTGCTCGTTTAATTTGGCTGGTTAGTCCAAATTTTTCGTCTTCAGGAAATTCGTTAGTGAGTGTATAAATTATTGAAACAAGCTTTCTGGCTTCTTTCCAAACATCTAAATTTTTATAGTTTTTCTCTTCACTCATTTTATAATAATTAGTCTTTCCACCCACTACTCATCACTCTAAGCCCATCACCCACCACTCTAAGCCCACCACTCACCACCCAACTACATATCAGTAAACCTAGGGTCAGTTTCCATTTCATGGCCACACTTGTCGCAAGTTCTTAAATCTTGTGAGTTATAAAAACGTTTAAATGTTGGTAAAAAGCCTTTTTCTATATCATCGAGTGTAAAACGTTCTTCGTACAGTTTATGATTGCATTTTTCGCAAAACCACATCAAACCATCTTTAAGGTTGGTGCCTTTTCTTTTGCGCTCTATTACTAAACCAATAGAGCCTTCGGAACGCACCGGTGAATGCGGAATGTTTGCTGGCAACAAAAACATATCGCCTTCGTTGATTGGTATTTTTACAGCTTTACCATTTTCCTGAATGGTAACTTCAATATTCCCTTTTAGTTGGTAAAACAACTCTTCGGTTTCGTTAAAATGGTAATCTTTTCTTGCATTTGGCCCACCAACAATCATTACAATATAATCGCCCGATTCTTCGTAAAGATTTTTGTTAGCCACTGGCGGCTTTAACTTGTCTTTATTTTCTTCAATCCACTTGTTTAAGTTAAAAGGTCTTCTTGTTTCCATGGTTATTTATTTTATTAAGCATACTAAGGTAAAGGATTATTTTTAAGAATTAAAGCTGCAATCTGGTTTTTATGTTTAATTCTAATATTTCGCCCATGTTTTTACAATCTAAAAAATCGGTCTGATGATGAAATTTACTCAATTCTACTTTTAGATTATTGATGTGTTCGGGAAAAGAAATTTTATCGTTTTTCAATACATTTATCAAGTAATCAATAGGGTATTTTTCGTTTAAATACCTTTTTTTCAATAAAGCCTGTTCTTCAATAAGATATTGTTCGGCTGTTTCAAACGACATGGCATTTTGTGTAAGTTCAACAAAAAACAAATTGTCTTTGTAAAACTGTGGTAAATAAATTCTGCTCCGTCCTTCAAAGCTTTGTTGATCAAAGTCAATGGCTCTTATTCGGTATTGAATCTGGTCAAAATCCTGAGTTACAACTACAACAAAATTATAAGCTCGCATATCACCCAATAAACGTACAAAACAGCGTTCATTAAATTTTACAAACTCTTTTGCTAAACGTACTTGATTAAATACCCTTTTATCAGTTTCTGCTTCTTGTATAAACTGGTCGCCGGGGATCCCAATAATATGCTCTTCTACTAAAGTGTTTTTGTAATAAATGTAATTGATTTTATTTGGTGAAAAATAATGCTCTAGCTCTAACCCGTAAACCCTGGAAGAATCTGCTCTTTTTATATAATAATAATCGTAGTTGTCGTTAAGCTGATTTTTTATTTTAATTCGAAAAGGCTTGGAATTCCCGTAAGAACAAAAATCAATACTATCAACTGTTAAGTAGGTTATTTTACTTCCATCAGAAATTAATAAGCGATAGATGTTTACCAAACCAGCCGATAAAAAGTCGAGTTCTGTTGGGCTGTAAACTACCGCATTCCATAATGTAGGATTTCCATTTTTATCATCTAAAGGCACCAGACTACTGTATCGCAGCAGATCTTCGTATTGAATAGGTATTTCAATACTTCGAGAATACTTCACCAAATAATCATTTAGTTCAGTGCTTATCTTAAAAAAAGGTTTTTTATATTCGATTTGATTAAATTTCATTTTCTTAATTTGGGACTTTAATCTATTCCGAAAATTAGAAAATAAAATAGACCTAGACAGGAGAAAAACTTATTTTTGTTATAAATTTGACTATGATGAATATAGATTTAACAGGAAAAAATGCCATAGTTTGTGGTAGTACTCAAGGAATAGGCAAAGCCATTGCGTTACAATTGGCCGAAATGGGAGCAAACATTATATTGATTGCTCGTAATCACGAAAAATTAAAGGCAGTTAAAAGTGAGTTAAATGTTACAAAAGGACAGAAGCACTATTTTTTAACTGTTGATTTTGCTATTCCTGCCCAGTTAAAAATGGTTTTAGACGATTTTATTGAATTGAATGAAATGCAAATAAATATTTTGGTAAATAATACTGGTGGACCAGCAGGTGGACTAATTGAAAATGCTAAAACAGAAGAGTTTATTCATGCATTTACCAACCATTTATTGTGTAATCATACCCTGGTACAAGCTGTAAAAGAAGGGATGAAAAAATCTGGTTATGGAAGAATTGTTAATATTATTTCTACATCTGTAAAACAACCATTAAACGGATTAGGAGTTTCAAATACTATCAGAGGTGCTGTAGCTAATTGGAGTAAAACACTGGCAAACGAATTGGGCGAATTTGGAATAACGGTAAACAATGTTTTACCCGGTGCAACAGATACCGTTCGTTTAAAATCGATTATTGAAACCAATGCAACCAAAAAAGGCAAAAGTGTTGAAGAAATAAAACAGGAAATGGCAAACGAAGTGCCTTTAAAAAGAATTGCTCAGCCTGAAGAAATTGCCAATGCAGTGGCATTTTTGGTTTCTCCTGCGGCAAGTTACATTAGCGGAATTAACTTTCCGGTAGATGGAGGTAGAACAAAGAGTTTGTAACCTTAATTTGTTTGTGGGAGAATTATAATTTTTAGACAATCAATCCCAATAAGAATAATAATACCAATGTTCATTTATTCTGAACCACTTGTGGGTTGGGCTTCCTCCTGGCGATTTAGGTTTAATTTCTTTTTTTTCCAAAGAGTATAAAAGTCGATATCCATACCCGACAAATTTATACATTGAAAAATGATAACCCTCTATTGATCTCTGAGTATAACCAATATTCAACTCTTTTTCTAGTTGAGAGAATTTATTATCATCACCATTTTTTTGATAATGACTAACTAAGTTTGTTAACTTTTGTTCGTTTTTTTCGAAAAAACTCTTCACTTCACCTTCTCTGTTATTTAAGCTGCTAATGAACAGTAAAATAGCAATATTTATTGTTATTAAACCAAGCATAACAAAAGGTTTTAACCACTCGGTACTTAGTTTAGAGGCAACTTTTACCGCTAAATATACCATAATACCAATTAAGATTAGTATTAATATCTCGACATTAAAATGAAACTGATTAGGGATGAATAATCTTAAAAAGAATCTATACCAAAAAAGCAAGATTAAAGTTATATTTAGCACTAACAAGGGTAGTATTGGCTCTATTCGAGATAATTTCATAATTAAAGTAAATTGTAGTTATTGGACTAAATATTATGATGTGTAACTTAACGCATACGTTTTTCATTTATTGCAAGAAGTTACTCAGACAAACTTAAAATGAAAAAAAGAGCATCAAATTTCAAATCTGATGCTCTTTTTTAAATTCGTTTTTTACTGTTATTTCAGTTTAAAACTTATTGGCAAATTATAAATTACACTTACCGGTTTGCCGTGTTGTCTTCCTGGAGTCCAATCTGGCATTGCTTCAACCACTCTCAGCGCTTCTTTGTCTAGCAAAGTATTTATCCCTTGAATAACTTTCGTATCTTTAATTTTTCCGTTTTTATCTACCACAAATTGCACAAAAACTTTCCCTGAAATACCTGTTGATTTTGCTAATTCAGGATATTTTAAGTTTTTCCCTAAATACTCAAACAATTTTGCAGTTCCACCAATAAATTCTGGCATAACTTCAGCTACGGCAATTGGAGCTGGTTCAGGGTCAACCACTTCAGGCTTTGTCCATTTGTTCGGGTCAAATGTTGGGTCCGGGTCAACAAATGGATCTGGTTCTGGAGTTGGGTTTATTGGGTCGGTTTTAATAATGTTTATTTTGCTCGGGTCAATCTTTGGTGCAACAGGCTTAATTTCTGGTTTAGTTGGAGCAGAACGATAAGTAATAATAGGAATATCAAAATCACCTTCTACTTCAATATCTGGGCTAGGTAGTTTACCAATATAAACCGGAGTAGTCCATTCAAAAGCTAAAAAGGTTAATGAAGTGGCTACAATAATGCCTATCTGGAAAAAAATTCCTCGAAATTTTTCCAAGTTTTTTTGGGATTGTTTAGTTGTGTTCATCGTTTTTAAGTTTAGGAGTTAGTGCTTTAATAACTTACTTTTGTACTGTTTTAGTATATAGATGACTTATTTATTTCCATTCCATAAAATAAAATCACTTTTTTTATTGGTGAGTTTTTTCAGTGTTTTTCTATTGTTTTCTTGTTCATCATTACCTCAGGATTCTCCCCGAATAATTAAAAAATATGCTGTTGGTCAGGGAGGTGGTTTTACGGGCGAATACACTGAGTTTTCGTTCAGTGAAGATGGAAAAGTGTACAAAAGAGACTTTAACAACCAACGCGATGTTTTTTACAAGCAATTAAACGAAGCAGATTTAAACTATTTTTTAAATAAAATTGCAGATTTGGCTATTCAAACTACCGAAATGAATTATCCTGGTAACATATCGAAATACATTGAAATCAGAGAAGGAGAAACAACCTTAAACAAAATTGTTTGGGGAGCAAACAACTACAATCCACCATTAAATATTGATGAATTTCACAAAGAGCTTTATTTAAAACTTTCGGCTTTTGAATAAGTGTTAAACAATTTCCAATAAGGTTCTAAAAGCAACAAACTTACCACTATACCTGTCCATGTGATCTTTTTGTAAAGCTGGAGCATGTTTAGCTTGATACTCTTCCAAATCATCCATGCTGACACAAGTGTATTGTATGGCATAGGTATGTCCGGTTTCATCTTCCTGGGTAGATAAAACTTTACACATCTTATTTTCTATAAAATAACCCGTGTTCATCACATCAGGTATATGAACAGTTTTCATCCACACTATCCATTCGTCATGCACATCGTTTTCAATGTTTACGGTTACGTTGTAAATAATCATCAGAAAAGAAGTAAAAAATTTATGAGTAAAGTTAGGAAAATATAACATTTTACTCACTTGTTCTGACTTTCGGGTGGTGTAGTCTTTTATTTTATATCTTTTAATTCACTAAAAATTAACTTGATTTCTGTGTTTAATTTCTCTAATAATGAAGGCATTTTTTCAAGATTAGTTCTATTTTCTGCCAGTGTTTCGATTTCTTTAAGAAGTGTTGTTAAATTATCTAATGTTAATATTCTAGATGAGCTAAGCATTTTATGGGAGACTCCTCTTATAATTTGCCAGTCATTATTAGCATATGCTTCATTAATTTTTTTTACTGAATCTGTACATTCAATAACAAATTGTTCGAGTAATTGGTTTACAAAATCACTATCACACCCTATCATTTCCATTATTTTTTCTCTATTAATCATAATTATTCTTTTGTTTTAATAAATTTATAATTTTCGCTTTTAAATGTTCTCTCTTTAAAGGTTTACTAATGTAATCATCCATTCCTGCGGCAATACATTTTTCTTTTTCTCCACTTATGGCATGAGCTGTCATGGCTAAAATGGGGATGTGTTTTTTCTTTCCTTTCATTTTAGTTCGTATAAACTTGGCGGCGGTATAACCATCCATATGAGGCATCTGAATATCCATCAGAACCATATCATAATCAGATCTGGCTAATTCATTTACACCTTCAAGCCCGTTATTAACTACAGTTATTTTTATTCCCATGCTTTCAAGAAATTTTGTAGCTACCATTTGATTTAAGGTATTGTCTTCTACCAACAAGACTGTTGTCTTAAAAAGTTCTTTTTCATATTCATCAAACGTAATAGTTTGTATGATTTCGTCGTCGGTAGTTGAAATACCGAAAGGTATTTCAACAGTAAAAATGGCTCCCTTACCTTCTTTACTTTTTACTATAATACTACCGCCTTGAAGTTCTAACAGTCGTTTAACAATGGAAAGACCAAGACCTGTTCCCCCATATTTTCTTGTGGTTTCTTTATTGGCTTGCTCAAAATCATAAAAAATTACTTTGTGCATTTGTGCATTAATCCCTATTCCAGTATCTTCAACAATAAAATTGATTTTAAGTGTAGTATTATTTTTTTCGACAACTTTTACATACAGTTTTACAAAGCCTTTTTCAGTAAATTTTATAGCATTGCTTATTAAATTAATCAAAATCTGGTTGACGCGAACAGGATCACCTATAATTTTATCCGGTACATCATTATCTATTGACTTCAAAAGTTGTATTCCCTTTTCGTGTGCACGATGGCTAATAGAATTAAATAAATCGGAGATTAAACTGTTAAGACTAAACTGTATTTTTTCGAGACTCATTTTACCTAATTCTATTTTTGATAAGTCTAATACATCATTGATAATTCTAAGCAGGTTTTCCCCAGCAAAATCCATCGATTTTAGGTAATCTAATTGTTCTTGATTGAGAGGCGTATCTTTTAGTAATTGTATGATTCCCATAATAGCATTCATGGGAGTTCTAATTTCGTGACTCATGTTAGCCAAAAACAATTCTTTAGCTTTAGCAGAGTCTTCGGCAATTTTTTTTGCTTTTAAAATTTCTTTTTCGGCTTGTTTTTTATGTGTAACATCGGTATCAATCGCAATAATATTTTCGAGCTCTCCATTATCATTAAACAGTGGTGTTAGTGTGGTAATCGACCAATATTCCTTACCATTTTTTTTATAGTTGTGCGATTCGTAAGAAACCGATTGTTTAGTTTCCAGCATTTTTATAAAATACGGATGGTCTTCAACAAGCCCTGTTTTTCTGCCTTTTCTAAGGAGTTGACCATGGGTTCCGGTTATTTCATTAAGTGAATATCCGGTTATTCGCTTAAATCCTTCGTTTATCCACTGAATATTTCCTTTATTATCAGCAATTACCACTGCATTGTCAGTTTTTGATAAAACCAACGACAATTTTCTTATTTCTGCCTCTGCCTCTTTAATTAAAGTAATATCAACAGCATATACATTTACATATCCATTTTGAGGTACCGGAACAATAGTACACATATAAGTTCTGTCGTTAACTTTTAACTCTTTTTTAACTGGTTTACCATATTGATATGTTTTATTAATTTGTTTAACCCATGCTTGTTTGACTTTCTTATTGTCTTCATTATCGAAAAAACTAAGAGTTTTGTCACTAGCAGGATTTGAGTACAATAATATTTGACCATGTATAGAAAATCTAAATGTTGGATTCGGATTTTCTGCAGGAATATTTGCGATGGAATTGAGTTCCTCTTCCATCAATTTACGATTAGTTATATTGGTATGTAAACCCACTGAACCTGTAATATTTCCATTTTCATCATAGGTTGGAGAACTGCTAACCAACATCCATAGTTTTTGTTTATGCTTGGTTAACAATTGAATTTCGTATTTTGTTGATTTCCCTTTTTTTCGGGATGAAATTATCGACTTCATTTCTCTTTTTCCTTCCTCGTCCAATAAAAGTTTATTGGCTTTTTTCCCATGCATTTCATTAAATTGATAACCCAGCATTTTACACATAAAGTTGTTTGCAAATGTTATAATGTCATCATTATCAACCATCAATACTCCTTCATTCATTGTTTCAACCAGCGTTCTATATTTTTGTTCACTTTTATGAAGTTCGTATTCAAATTTTTTCCTTTCGGTAACATCAACTATCGATGCCAACACGAATTTACCTTCTTTTCTATTGATGGGATTTAACCCTATTTCTACAATAATTTTAGTTCCATCTTTTTTTACGCCAAATAATTCTCTACCAACACCCATGGGTCTTGCACTTGGGTTATTTTGATAATCACTTCTGCTTTTAACATGATTTTCTCTTATTTCGTGAGGTATTAAAATTTCTATAGTGTTGCCTAAAAGGTCTTTCTCACCATACCCAAACATTTTTTCGGTTTGTTTATTCAACATTACAATTTTACCGTATTCATCTACCATTATCATAGCGTTTGGAGCAGCTTCAACAGCTATTTCAAAACGTTTATTTGCATTTTTTTCATCAGTAATGTCTTGTGCAATCTCTGATGCGCCTAAAATATTACCCAAATTATTTTTGATGGGAGAGATAGATAAACTTACATCAATTAACCGATCATCTTTGGTTTTTCTTATAGTTTGAAATGTGTTTATTTTTTGACCTTTAGAAATTTTTCTCATCACTTCCTCATATTCCTCTAATTTCTCATCAGGGATAATTATTCGAATGTTTTGCCCCATCATTTCTTCTTCGGTATAACCATATATTTTAGTCGCACCTTTATTCCAGCTTGTTATATTTCCAAGTATGGTTTTACTAATAATTGAATCGTTGCTTGATTCTACAACAACTGATAGCAATCGTTCTTTTTCTAGTGCCGTTTCTTTAAGTTGCATTTCCCTTTCCAGATTCTTGTATGCTTTTTTTAAATCACGGGTACGTTCATTTACTTTTACTTCTAATTGTTGATTGGAAAGGAATAGTTTTTCTTTGGTTTCTTTAAGTTCAGTAATATCCTGTACAGTTCCATACATCCTAATAGGAGTTTCATCTTTTGCTAATTCAACAGTTCCTCTTACTTCAAGAAATTTAGATGCCCCTCCATTAGTTGTAATACGAAAATAAATTTTAAAGGGATTGTGTTTAAAATAGGCTCGTCTGATAATATAATCTACAGTTTCTGAGTCTTGTTTGTGAATATATTTTAGTACTGTTTCATATTTTAGTCTGTTATTTTTTTGGTGGAGATCAAATATTTTTAACATTTCGTTAGAGCAGGTTATGGTATTACTTTTCCATTTCCATTCCCAGCTTCCAATATGACCAATTTTTTGTAACTCGTTAATTAATACTTCTCTTTTTATTGTGCCAGTTTTAAGTTGACGGTTTAGTTTTTTTAGTGTAGACAGTTGTTCTTTAGAAGTGTCGAGCATTAATTTTATTCCTGTATAAAGTCCGGTAAATTCATCCTCTTCTTTAGGTATTTGAAAATCAACATCGTATTTACCTGTTGCTACAGTTAAAAATAGTTCCTCCGTGAGACTTAATTTCTCCTTAAGGTATTCTAGTTGCTCCTTATTTAGTTTACTTCTTCCCATAGTCTTTTTCTATAGCCACTGCTGAGCTTCAGTTCGGGAAACAAAAAATTTCATTTTGTCTGTTAATCCTAGTCCTTTAGTAAACATTTGAATAAAATACTTCATAAATAAGTTATCTCCATATACAGCAATTTTATCTATGGGTTGTTTAAACAGCCAGATTGAACCGCGTTTGCGTGATTCTACAGTTATCATGTCAACCTTGCTGATGTTAACCAACAAATGAACAGGAATTTGTTTTTTATGGGTTTTTTTAATGAATTCAGTAGCTTTATTTAGTATTACTTTTAATTCGTTGTCGTAAATTTTTTCGTCAAAAACGATTTCAATTTGTTGCAATTCATTAATAAAAACTTTTTCACTCACAGATTTATTTTAAATTTAAACGTTTATACAATGCATCAACATAAGGTTTACTTACAGGTATAGTCTTGTTATTAATTTCAATAATTTCACCGTCAACCTTATTTATTTTATTTAGCTGAACAATGTAAGAGCGGTGTACCTGCATAAATTCACCTTCAGGTAATTTGTCTATTATGTCTTTTAATTTAATATTGGTTCGATGTTTATCATAATCCGTTACCACTATTATATTATTGTTGTCGGCTTTTATATAACCAATTTCATGTACGGATATTTTCTGCCACAAACCATCGTGTTTAATAAAAATAGCACCATTTTTATTTTCCAAATTAGTTGTTTTTTTCTCAAAATAGTCTTTAATTTTTGCGCTACATTTTAAAAATCGGTTTAATAATATTGGTTTATGTAAATAATCTAAAGCATTGTTTTCAAAAGCTTCTGGTCCATAAGCTTTGTTTCTTGAAACAAATACTAGTGCCGGTTTTTCTGAAAGTGCTTCTAAAAACTCCAAACCATTCATTTCAGGCATTTCCATATCCAAAAAAATAAGATCAATTTCACGGGTATCAATTTTATTAAATGCTTCTGCACTATTGTAATAAGTTTGCTGATGCTCAAGAAAATCTATCTTTGATATATAATGCTCTAATATTTTAGTAAAAACCCTATCATCATCAATTATTATACATTTTACCCTCATATTCAAATTTTTCGCCTTACTCAAATATAAACATTATTTGAGTAATTATAAATTTTGAAAAACGTAAAATGCCCAGCCAACAGTTACTCCTATTAAAAACACAAGGATTCCATAAATCAAGTTCCTAGATCGTTTTCTTCTTTCAAATTCTATTTCGGAGATTAAACGCAAGATGGACTGCCCTACTCTGACAACTCCGTAATGTTCTTTTGAAACATAATCGGAAGCACCCTTATTAAATAATTCAGCAGTTACCATCACATTTTCCTGACCACTCATAATCAACACCTTTGTGGATGGATGTATGGCTTTTATTTTTTTGAGTATAGTAAGTCCATTTTCGGCATCGGGATTACTTTCATCTAAATAATAATCTAAAATTATAATATCGGGTTTTATGTACATAGCATTTAAACATTCTTTTCCCGTTGCGAACGAAAAAATTTCTAAATTGGGTTTTTTATCAAACTCACAATTTGGTAATTTCCTCAAATAATTTTCTAACATCATTTGGCTGGTGTTGTTATCTTCAACAATAAACACCTTATATGTTGAATCTGAAATAATGGTTTTATTTCTTTTATAGCTCTTATCTAATGTTGTTATCATAATAATAATGTTAAAAATTAAAAAAATACTTTTTTGTTCTATTCAATTCATGATGTCTGGTTTTATATATTTTATTGAGATTATCTACCAAGTGAACTTTGAAAGAAAATCTTTTAAAAATGGTTTTGCTTCAGTATTATTAAAATGTTTTTCTACCACCTCAACTAATTCCTCGATAAAATTGTCGGTTCTCGGTATAAAATCTTCTGCCCCCAGTTTTATTAACCTTATAGCTAACTTAAAACTTTTGGTTGATGAATAAATAATAATAGGAATATGTGGATTTAGGTATTTGACTTTGTTTAAAAAATCATCACCATTCATTCGTTTATTAAATTCAGAGTCTAAATAATAATCAGATAAAATTAAATCCGGAGTTCTATATTGAATAGTTCTATAACACTCTTCTGCAGTAGTATATGTTCTTACATTGCAATCGAGAATTTCCTTGATTTTTTTTTGAATAATTTTTAAACTGATACTATTATCGTCAACAACATAAATATATGGTATACTGCTTTTCATAACTAAACTAATAAGAGAATTGTATAGTTGTAGTATACAACGTTGATAAAGTTATTTAATCAATAAAAGAGTGTGAGTTGTTTCTTTTTAAGTGTGAATAGTAAAATACAAAAGGTGAATACTTCAAATGATAAATACAAGGTATTTGCTTTAATTTTAATTATCGTGAGTTTGATGTAGAAACAAGGTGTTTAAATTGTTGTGTTTGTTTCAACGTTTTGAAATCCTCAAAAATTTATTAACAAACGTAAAAAATCAACAAAATCAAGTTGAATAAGGGGTTAAATATCACTAATTTCGTGTCTTTATTTTTAGACATTAAATTGCCAAAAAGCATGAGCAACAAAAAGATTAAAAGTGCCTTAATTTCGGTTTATCACAAAGACAATTTAGAGCCAATTATACACGAATTAAACAAACTTGGAGTAACCATTTTTTCTACCGGAGGAACTCAAAGTTTTATTGAAGAACTAAATGTGCCTGTTATTCCTGTTGAAGAATTAACATCTTACCCGTCAATTTTAGGTGGGAGAGTAAAGACCTTGCATCCAAAAATATTTGGTGGTATTTTAAGCAGAAGAGCTTTAGATAGCGACATTGCTCAATTGGCAGAATACGAAATTCCAGAAATTGACTTAGTAATTGTTGATTTATATCCCTTTGAAGATACTGTTGCCTTAGGTGCAGGAGAACAAGATATTATTGAAAAAATTGACATTGGTGGCATTTCTTTAATTCGTGCTGCTGCAAAAAACTTTAAAGATGTTGTGATTGTTTCCTCAAGAAATCAATACAGTTATGTTTTGGATGTTTTACAACAAAAAAACGGATCGACGGATTTAACAGATAGAAAACACTTGGCAAAATTGGCTTTTAATGTTTCTTCGCATTACGACACAGCAATTTTTAACTGGTTTAACAATAACGAAGAACATTATTTTAAACAAAGTATTGGCGAATCACAAGTGTTACGTTATGGAGAAAACCCTCACCAAGAAGGTGTTTTCTATGGCAATTTAGATGCAATGTTTGAAAAGTTGAATGGTAAAGAATTGTCGTACAACAATCTATTGGATGTTGATGCAGCGGTGAATTTAATTGCTGAATTCCCACAAAACCGACCAACTTTTGCTGTATTAAAACACAACAACGCTTGTGGGTTAGCTTCTCGCGATACGCTTTTACAAGCATGGAACGATGCTTTAGCAGCCGATCCAGTTTCTGCTTTTGGAGGTGTTTTAATTGCTAATCAGATAATTGATTTAGCAACTGCCGAAGAAGTAAATAAATTGTTTTGTGAAGTAATTATCGCTCCAGGCTATCAAGCCGAAGCCCTAGATTTATTAAAAAGCAAAAAAAACAGGGTTATTTTAGTTCAGAAACAAGTGGCTTTACCAAAAAAACAATTTAGAACCATTTTAAATGGTGTTCTAGAGCAAGATAAAGACTTGAAAACAGCAAATGCTAATGACTTTAAAGTAGTTACCAAAAAAGTTCCAACAACTCAAGAAATTAAAGATTTAGAGTTTGCTAATAAATTGGTAAAACATACCAAGTCAAACACCATTGTGTTTGCAAAAAACGAACAACTTTTAGCAAGCGGTACAGGACAAACATCACGTGTTGATGCTTTACGCCAAGCGGTGGTTAAAGCTAAAGCTTTTGGTTTTGATTTAAAAGGAGCAGTTATGGCTTCCGATGCATTTTTCCCTTTTCCTGATTGTGTAGAGTTAGCAAATAATGAAGGAATAACCGCGGTGGTGCAGCCTGGAGGCTCAATTAAAGATCAAGAATCTATCGACTATTGTGACTCAGCAAATATGGCAATGGTTTGTACAGGAATCAGACATTTTAGACATTAAAAATAAACTAACAATGATGTGTTTAACATTTATGAATTCAATTCAAGAATTTGAATATTTTAATCATAAATTTACCTCACTTCAAATAAACACAATATAAAAACGAATGGGATTATTTAGCTTTTTAACTCAAGAAATAGCCATTGACCTTGGAACAGCCAACACGCTGATTATTCACAACGACAAAGTGGTGGTCGACGAGCCTTCAATTGTAGCAAAAGACAGGCTTACTGGAAAAATTATTGCTGTGGGTAAAAAAGCGATGCAAATGCATGGTAAAACTCATGAAGACATTAAAACCATTCGCCCTTTAAAAGATGGAGTTATTGCTGATTTTGATGCAGCTGAACACATGATTAGAGGAATGATTAAAATGATTAATCCAAACAAGCAATTGTTTACACCATCTTTAAAAATGGTTATTTGTATTCCTTCTGGTATTACTGAAGTAGAAAAAAGAGCGGTTAAAGATTCGGCTGAACATGCAGGAGGGAAAGAAGTTTATTTAATTCATGAACCTATGGCCGCTGCTATTGGTATTGGTATTGATGTGCTTGAGCCTATGGGTAACATGATTATTGATATAGGTGGTGGAACATCAGAGATTGCAGTAATTGCTTTAGGAGGAATTGTTTGTGATAAGTCTATTCGAGTGGCTGGTGATGATTTCACCAATGACATTGTTGATTATATGCGTCGTCAGCACAACCTTTTAATTGGTGAACGTTCTGCTGAACAAATTAAAATTGAGTGTGGTTCGGCATTAACTGAGCTTGAAAATCCACCAGAAGATTATCCAGTTCAAGGGAGAGATTTAATGACTGGTACTCCAAAAGAAATTACAGTTTCGTACAGTGAAATTGCACATGCTTTAGATAAATCAATAGCTAAAATTGAAGAGGCGGTATTAAATGCATTAGAAATGACGCCTCCGGAATTATCAGCGGACATATACAAAACAGGGCTGTATTTAGCTGGCGGGGGCTCTATGTTAAGAGGGTTGGACAAGCGTATTTCTATGAAAACAAAATTACCCGTGCACATTGCTGAAGACCCATTGAGAGCAGTAGCAAGAGGAACGGGCATTGCTTTAAAAAACATCAGCAAATTACCATTTTTGATTAAATAGTTAATCAAGCATTAATTTGATAGAATGAGGAACTTATTTCGGTTTTTGACAAAAAATTCATTTATTTTCCTGTTCCTGATTTTAGAGTTTTTCGCATTTTGGATGTTGATTGCCAACAACAATTATCAAAATTCTAAGTTTTTCAACTCGTCTAATTTTTTGGTAGGAAATTTTTATACTACCGTCAATAGAATTAATGATTATTTCCACTTAAAAGAAGTAAATAAGGAATTGGCCGAGCAAAATGCCAAACTTCAGGCAAACAACATTTCATCGTTTGTAAAAGTATATGGCAGAGTTTATGAGATCAACGATACTGCTTATCACCAAATGTATATGTACAGTGCTGCAAAAGTGGTAAACAATTCTACCAATAAACGACAAAATTACATCACTATAGATAAAGGAGATTTGAACGGAATAAGTGCTGAAATGGGTGTTATTTCTGCTCAAGGAGTTGTCGGTATAGTTAAAAATGTGTCGGACAACTTTGGCTCTGTGATGTCAATTTTACACGATAAAAATAAGTTAAGTGCTAAAATTAAAAAATCGGGGTATTATGGTTCGTTGGTGTGGGAAGGTAATAATTATAGAGAGGCTCAACTAAAAGATATTCCTAATCATGTTAAATTAACTGTAGGCGATACTGTTGTAACAACGGGTTATTCATCTATTTTCCCTGAAAATGTTTTAATTGGAACTGTTCAGGAATTTGATTTACCTGAAGGCAATAATTTTTACAACATTACCATTCAATTTGCTGTAGATTTTAAAAACCTATCGCATGTGTATGTGGTGAGGTCGTTACAAAAAGAAGAAAAAGAAAAGTTGGAAAAAGAAAGTCAAACAGAAATGGTAGAATGATAAGAGATATTTTTAAATATTTGATTATTTATTTGTTGTTGGTTTTAGTCCAAGTGCTGATTCTAAACAATATGGAATTAGGCGGATATATTAATCCATATTTGTATGTATTTTTTATCCTTGTTTTACCTTTTGAAACCAATGAGAATTTAGTTTTAGCATTAGCCTTTATTCTTGGTTTATCCATAGATATTTTTACCAGTACTCTTGGAATTCATACCTCTGCAAGTGTTTTTATGGCTTTTGGTAGAAAATATATCTTAAAATTAATACAACCCCGCGGAGGATACGAGTTTGGAACAACACCAAGTTTACAACACATGGGTATATCGTGGTATGTGACTTATGCTGTAACGTTGGTATTGCTTCATCATTTGTTTTTGTTTTACATCGAATCGTTTAAGTTCTCTGCGTTTTTTACCACATTTGCACGTGTAATTTTAAGCACTATTTTTACGTTAATCCTTATCTTTATAGTTCAGTTGTTTAACTATAATCCGAATACCCGTAAATGAATAATCTCTCAGACAGAAAAGAAGTAATTGGGTTGATTTTTATCATTGTTGGATTAATTTTTATCATCAGATTATTCAACGTTCAAATCATTAACGATAAATACAAAATTGATTCCGACCAAAATGTATTACGAGAAGTTATTCAATATCCGGCAAGAGGGTTAATTTATGACAGAAATGGAATTTTGTTGGTTTATAACGAAGCGGCTTATGATTTAATGGTGGTTCCAAAGCAAGTTAAGGAAATGGATACGCTTGCTTTTTGCGAATTATTGGGAATTTCTATAGAAGATTTTAGAACCAAATTTTACAAAGCACGAGACTATTCGCGTTATAAATCATCTGTTTTTGAGAAAGAAATTTCATCAAAAGAGTATGCTAAAATTCAAGAAAAATTGTTTGAATATCCGGGTTTTTATACCCAAACGCGTACTTTAAGAAAATACCCAAGAGAAAGTGCTGCCCATGTGCTAGGATATATTGGCGAAGTGGATCAACAAATTATAGATGATGATCCTTATTATAAATCTGGCGATTATATTGGTAAAAGCGGGATAGAATTATCGTACGAGTCTTTATTGAGAGGAAAAAGAGGGGTTAAAAGAGTTTTGGTTGATGTTCATAATCGTGAAAAAGGTAGTTATTTGGATGGTGAATTGGACACTATGGCGATTACTGGCTCAACCATTTACTTGAGTATTGATGCTGTTATACAAGAGTACGGCGAAAAATTGATGCAAAACAAGCGAGGTAGTATTGTTGCCATTGAACCAGAAACGGGCGAAATACTGGCTTTGGTTTCCGCTCCAGCATACAATCCTAATTTGTTAGTTGGTAGAGATGTAAAAAAGAATTATCCTGTTTTGAGCTCAGATGAGTTGAAGCCTCTTTTTAATAGGGCATTAATGGCGTCATATCCTCCAGGTTCTACGTTTAAAACGGTGCAGGCATTAATAGGTATGCAAGATGGTGTAATAACCGAAAATTCTGGTTTCCCTTGCGTAAAAAGTAACGTAGGCTGCCATAACCATCCATCAGCCGGAAATGTTACAGAGTCCATCAAAATGTCGTGTAACCCATATTATTTTAGTGTTTTCCGAAAAATTTTATTACAAGGAAAGTCAACATCGTTGTTTAAAGACAGTGAAATTGGACTAGCTAAATGGAGCAAACAAGTTAAAAAATTTGGGTTAGGAGAACGTTTAGAAACAGACTTACCTTCAATAAAAAAAGGTTTTATTCCTGATGTGGCTTTTTACGACAAGTGGTATGGTAAAGGTCGTTGGGCGTTTAGCACCATATACTCATTAAGTATTGGGCAAGGTGAAATAGGTGTTGTACCATTACAAATGGCAAATTTATCAGCCATTTTATCCAACAGAGGATATTATTATACCCCTCACTTGTTAAAACGCATTGAAAAAACGGATACTATTCCAAAAATTTTTAGGATAAAGCATGATGTAGGTATTGATAAACCCTATTTTAATCCTGTTATTGAAGGTATGTTGAAAGTGGTTTATGAAGCAGGAGGAACAGCTCGACAAGCAAGAATAGACAGTATTGAAGTTTGCGGAAAAACAGGTACTGCTCAGAACCCGCATGGTGAAGATCACTCTATTTTTATAGCTTTTGCCCCAAAAGATAAACCTAAAATTGCTATTGCAGTATATGTTGAAAATGCTGGGTTTGGAGGTACTTGGGCAGCCCCAATAGCCAGCTTAATAATGGAAAAATATTTAAAAGGAAGTATCAAAGACACCATTAAAGAAAACAGAATACTTAATGCTAATTTGATGGAAGTTGTTCAAAAAAAGAATAAATTCAGTATCCATTAACAAGAACAATGAGAAACGAAAAAAACATATTTTCTAACGTTGACAAATTAACTGTTTTGTTTTACTTGTTGTTGGTTTTTATTGGTTGGATTAGTATTTATGCTGCAGTATATAACGAAGAACACCACAGTATTTTTGATGTTTCACAGCGTTACGGTATGCAATTAATTTGGATTGGAGCAGCATTTTTAATTGCTTTAGTGATTTTGCTTTTAGAAGGAACGTTTTTTACCACTTTTGCTTACCCCATTTTTATAATTGTGATGCTCACACTCATTGGTGTTTTGCTCTTTGGTGCCGAAGTAAATGGTTCTAAATCTTGGTTTAAAATTGGAAGTTTTCAACTCCAGCCTTCTGAGTTTGCAAAATTTGCAACCGTATTAGCATTATCCAAATACCTTTCTACCTTAAATATTAAGATGAAAGACATCAAAACCAAGATAATTGCCTTGTCTATTATTGGTCTTCCTGCTGTTTTGATTCTTTTACAAAACGACACGGGTTCAACATTGGTGTATGCAGCATTTATTTTTGTTTTGTATCGAGAAGGTTTATCAGGAAATATCTTGTTATTTGGCGTTTTAGCCATTATCATTTTTGTGTTAACATTGGTATTTGGTCCAATTAATATTATACTAACTGTTACGTTTTTTGCTATTGTTTTTTACACACTCTTTAAATATGATATAAAAACAACACTTACGTCGGTGATTTCCTATTTAATAGGGTTGTTTGCCTTTTATTATTTTAAGTTAGATGAGGTATTGATTTATTATGTAATAGGGTCTATACTGCTGTTTTTCTTATTGGTTTTGATGGTAAAAAAGGAAATGAAAGACAGAAGCACACATTTTTTTGCTATTATAATTTTTCTATTTACTTGCCTGTATATTTTTAGTATCGACTTTACCTTTAACAAGGTTTTACAAGAACATCAGCGAACAAGAATTACTGTACTTTTAGGAGAAGAAGATAAGTTGATGGAGCAAATTGACGAGCTGAAATTAGAATTAGAAGACGATAAAATAAGTAAGGAAGAAAAATTAGCGATTAAAGAAGATTTAAAAGTAAAAAAATCGAGTTTAAAAGATCTTCGTCAAGGCAATGGGTGGAACATTAAACAATCTTTAATTGCTATTGGCTCGGGTGGATTTACAGGCAAAGGATTTTTAGAAGGAACTCAAACCAAGTATGATTTTGTGCCTGAACAAAGCACCGACTTTATCTTCTGTACTATTGGGGAAGAATGGGGATTTTTAGGTTCGTTTGTGCTAGTCTGTTTATATGTTGGGTTGTTTCTCCGCATCATCTTTTTAGCCGAACGGCAACGCTCTATTTTTTCTCGAATTTATGGATATGCTGTAGCGTCCATTTTGTTTTTCCATTTTTTGGTAAACATTGGTATGGCAATAGGTTTAGCGCCTGTAATTGGTATTCCGTTGCCTTTTATTAGTTACGGAGGATCTTCGTTGTGGTCGTTTACTATTCTGTTGTTTATTTTTATAAAACTAGATGCAGAACGGATTAACGTATTGAGGTAGTTTAGATAATCCCCTCTCTTAACAAATCGTGAATATGGATAACTCCAGCAAAATTATTGGAATCATCAACTACCAACAATTGAGAAATACTATGGTCTTCCATAAAATGTAAGGCCTCAATAGCCAAACTATTTCGGTTAATAGTTTTAGGCGAAGTGCTCATAATGTCTTTGACCTTGAGTTGATTAATGTCTAAATCTTTACCTAACATTCTTCGCAAGTCACCATCAGTAACTATACCAACCAACTTATTATTATCAACCACTGCAGCCACACCTAATCGTTTAGAAGATATTTCTACAATAACTTCTTTTAAGGTTTGAGTTGAATTTACCACGGGCTTTTCGTTTTGAGCAGAAATATCTTCTACACGCAAATATAATTTCTTACCTAAAGCTCCACCTGGGTGGTATTTGGCAAAATCTTTACTGGTAAATCCACGTTGTTTTAGCAAACACACTGCCAAAGCATCGCCCATTGCCATTTGAGCTGTAGTACTGCTTGTTGGTGCTAAATTGTTTGGGCAAGCTTCCGTTTCTACATAAGTATTTAATACAAAATCAGCCTGGTTAGCCAAAAAAGAATCTATACCACCAGTTATAGCAACCAATTTGTTGTCGAAGCTTTTTACCAGGGGTGCCAATACTTTTATTTCTGGTGTGCTTCCACTTTTAGACAAGCAAATCACTACATCATCTTTCTGAATGTTGCCCAAATCGCCATGTATGGCATCTGCAGCATGCATAAAAATAGAAGGAGTCCCAGTAGAATTAAGTGTTGCAACAATTTTTTGAGCCACAATTGCACTTTTACCAATACCAGTAATTACAACTCTACCCGTGGAATTTAAAATTAATTGTACTACACTCACAAAATCATCGTTAATAAACTGAGTTAGTTGTTCAATTGCTTGAGATTCAATTTTTAGTGCCTCAATGGCATATTTTTTTATTTCGTCAGCCGATGACATGTATTTAAAGTATTTAATAGTTAATTGAGCTAAAACTATTTAAAAAAAAATGTTTTTAAACAAAATTGTAAAAGATTATTGTCGTAACTTTAGTTACACAAATGTAATAAAATACCTTAACAACTTATATAATGCAAACCATAGCAGCTCCCCTAACGGACTATTTAAAGAAATATTTTGGATTTGATAAATTCAAAGGCGAACAAGAACAAGTAATCAATCACCTGCTTGAAGGCAAAGATACCTTTGTAATTATGCCAACAGGAGGTGGTAAGTCGTTGTGTTACCAATTGCCCGCTTTAATGAGCGGAGGAACAGCTATTATTGTTTCGCCACTTATTGCTTTAATGAAAAATCAGGTAGATGCGATTCGTGGATTTTCTAACCAAGAAGGTGTTGCTCATTTTTACAACTCATCGCTTACCAAAACTGAAGCCAGACAGGTTAAACAGGATGTAACTGATGGAATTACTAAGTTGTTGTTTGTTGCTCCGGAATCGTTAACTAAAGATGAAAATGTTGAATTTTTAAAAAGTATTAAAATTTCGTTTTTTGCTATTGATGAGGCTCATTGTATATCAGAATGGGGACATGATTTCAGACCAGAATATCGTCGATTAAGAACCATCATTGAGTCAATTGACCGTGTGCCAATTATTGCATTAACTGCCACTGCTACACCAAAAGTTCAAGAAGATATCCAAAAAAATCTGGGAATGTCAGATGCTAGAGTATTTAAAGCATCGTTTAACCGACATAATTTGAAGTACGAGGTTCGACCTAAGAAAGATGTTAAAAAAGAAATTATCCGATTTGTAAAACAACATGAAGGGAAGAGTGGAATTGTTTATTGTTTGAGTAGAAAAAAAGTGGAAGAAATTGCTGAATTTCTTCAGGTAAATGGAATAAAAGCTTTGCCTTATCATGCAGGGTTGGATTCTGCTTCTAGAGCAAAACATCAGGATATGTTTTTGATGGAGGATGCTGACGTTATTGTTGCCACTATAGCCTTTGGAATGGGGATTGATAAGCCAGATGTGCGATATGTAATACATCATGATATTCCTAAGAGTTTAGAAAGTTATTACCAAGAGACTGGTAGAGCAGGTAGAGATGGTGGAGAAGGTGTTTGTGTAGCTTTTTATAGTTACAAAGACATTGAAAAATTAGAAAAATTTTTACACGGTAAACCTGTCGCAGAGTTAGAAATAGGGTTGCAGCTTATTTTCGAAATGGTTTCATACGCCGAAACTGCAGTATGTAGAAGAAAACAATTATTACATTATTTTGGCGAAAAGTATATGGACTCAGATTGTTCCGATAAAGGAATGTGCGACAATTGTGCAAATCCTAAGGAGAAGTTTGAAGGAAAAGAAGACGTTACACTTTTATTAAATTCCATTTTAGGATTAAACGAGGTTTTTAAAGCTAAGTATGTTGCTAATTTTATTGCAGGAAACGCTAGTTCTGAAATTCGATCTTTTGGGCACGATAAACACAAACTGTTTGGAAAAGGAGCAGGAGAAGATAAAGATGATAAATATTGGGAGGCAGTTATTCGTCAAAGTATTATAGAAGGGCTAATTATTAAAGAAATTGAAAATTATGGGGTATTAAAAGTTAGTCTTAAAGGAAAAGAATTTATAGCCAAACCACAATCGTTTGAACTGGTGAAACCTCATGCTTACGAAGATGTAGATGACGGAGACATAATCGTTCCTCAAAAAAGCGCTGGTGCAGCTGATGAACAACTGTTTTTGATATTAAAAGACTTGCGAAAATCTATTGCCAAACAAAAAGGCTTTCCTCCGTTTGTTATTTTCCAAGATCCATCATTAGAAGATATGGCAACCCGTTATCCGATTACTATGGAGGAGATGACCCAAATTACTGGTGTTGGGCAAGGGAAAGCAGAAAAATTTGGTGAAGAGTTTATTGAAGTTATTGCCAGATACGTTGAAGAAAATGAGATTGAACGACCTATGGACATGGTGGTGAAGTCAGTCGTAAATAAATCAGGTTTAAAAGTATACGTAGTTCAAAGTATTGATAGAAAAATGTCGTTAGAAGATATTGCTTCGTCTAAAGGAATTGAGATGGAAGATTTATTGAACGAATTGGAAATGATTGTTCAATCCGGAACCAAATTAAATTTAGACTACTACATCAATGAGATAATTGATGAGACTGACCAAGAAGAAGTGTTTGATTACTTTATGGAAGCAGCATCAGACAGTTTGGATGAAGCCATGGACGAATTTGAAGATGCTTTTTCTGAAGAAGAAATGCGCTTACTTCGTATCAAATTCCTTTCTAACGTGGCTAATTAAAATTTGGTTGGTATTTCTGATGGAAGATAAAAAGAAGCTTCGAATAGAAATGCATCAAAAAAGAGCAAATATAGATTCTGCTCAAAAAAAATTGTATGACCAAAAAATTTGTCATCAACTAGAAGGACTTATTCTTCAACAAAAAGCAAGAGTAGTGCATGCTTATTTGCCAATGGGTAAAGAAATTGATATTTCCCCTTTACTTTCGTCATTGTTGATGAAAGGAATTATTGTGGTAACTCCTAAAACTTTAAGAAACAGAAAACTTCAAAACTTAGTATTAACTTCCTTAACTGAAGTTGAACAAGGTGTTTTTGGAACAACACACCCAGCAAATTCAATAGAATATACTGGTAGTTTCGATTTTATTATTGTGCCAGGATTGGCTTTCGATAATGCTAATTATAGATTAGGTTATGGCGGAGGGTATTACGATAATTTTCTCGTAAACCATCCAAAAGCAATAAAGGTGGGGATTTTTTATCCTGTACAACAAGTAGATAAAGTACCTATAGAATCACATGATATTCAGCTAGATACTATCATTAGTTTAGAAAACTTTTGATCATTTTGCTTTTCTTAAAACTTCAATAGCTTCAAATGTGCTTTTCAGTTCGTTTAACGGAGAGAAATTTCTTGCAGAACTACCATTTTCACAAAGAGCTAAAAAGCTTTCTAATTCGTTAAAATACCCTGCCGAGTACAATTGATTGTGTTCTTTAACGGGCAAAAAATTGTTTTGTTGGTAAAGTGCTGTAGTTTGAGGTAAAAACGATTTTACTTTTTCCAACGGTATGTTCAATAACATTTTTGGTTTAGAACAGAAAATCAGTTTACTGGTATTATTCGTAATGTATTCTCCTTTTGATGTGTTTATGGTCAATTCATCTTTGGCTTCGGTCCAGGAATAATCGGTTGAGAATTCTACGCTACCCACAATCCCATTTTTATGTTGTACTTGTGCTAAATAAACAATGGTTCCTTTACCTTTTATTGTCTTAACATGGCCAATTTTCCCTTCCCCAAACAAATAAAATAAGGCGTCTAAAGGATGGATAAATAAATCCAATAACTCATCTCCTTCTGGGTAACCACCAGTTTTATATTTCAAGGTATAATAATTAGCCTCCTTAACTTTATTTTTAAGAATATTGTAAACTGGTGAATACCTTCTTTGTAATCCTGTTAAAGCAGTTGATGAAGCATTTTTTTCTATTGTTATAAGTTCGTTTAGTTCTGCTAATGAATCACAAGGTGGTTTTTCAATAAATAAGTTTTTGTTCGCGGCTAAAATTTGTTTAGCCAAGCCAAAGTGAGCCGAAGGGTTTGCAGAGACAAAAACACCTTTGATTTCGGGGTCTCTTAAAACATCATCAAGGTTATTAGTGGCGATAACGGTATCAAAATTATTTTTGATGAGCTCAAGAGTATCTTCGCTTTTAGTAACAATATATTTTAAATCAACTTTTAAGTAATTTAAAACGGGATACAAATTATTTAACGAATGACTACCTATACCAACAAAAGCGTACTTGCCTTTGAATTTCTTCTCCAGCATTCCTTTCTTTCTAATTTTTTTGTATCGTTCGATTAATCCGTTCATGTAAACTGAAAATTACACAAATCTAACGTAAATATCACCGTAAGATGTATCGATAAAATCTTGTGATTGAACATATTGCTCCATTTCTTCACCGTTTTTCCAGGTTGACAAATGAAATTCCATAGTTTCTCCATGAGATAAATTACACTCAATTTTACCAAGCTTGTTCAGGTGTTGAATACACTTTAATACCACCTCTTTGTTTTCGGGAACAATGTATTCCAACGACATGGAGCCTACCTTTTGAGAAAGTCCTTTTAGCACATCATATTCGTAACCTTCCACATCAATTTTACAAAAATCAGGTAACCCGTATTGAGCAATTAAATTATCTAATGTTGTCATTTCAATGTCTATGGTTTTGTCCCAATTTGCACCTTTAAAACGGTCTTCCTGCATCATATCGACATGATTTTTAGAAAACGACGAGATTAATGAAACATCAGAAACATACAATTTTTCGGTGCTTTCTTTTTCGCCTAGTCCTTTTTTAATCAACGGTAAATTTGGAAAGCGCTTTTCTAAGGCTTGGTAACAATCTTTTTGAGGTTCTACCATTACCACTTTTGCACCAAGCTCTAAAAATAAAGCTGTTCTGTTACCCACATTTGCACCCACATCAAAAACCAAGCTGTCTGGTTTAATAAATTGCTCGTATAGTTTTTTTTGTTTGGGCTTTTGAAGTGCCGTAACAATTTTGTTTTCTAATTTAATTGAAAAAGAATATAAACCTAACCCTCGTATTACTGATCTAAGTAGTTTTCTCATTATATTCCTGAAGTTAGAATTAAACTGTTAATTTCAATAAAACGTGCTTCCATTTCTTTTGCTAAACCAGATTCTTTGTAGCGTTCGTTAGTCATTAAAATTAATTGTTGTAAAATGTATTTGTCACGATCAATTTCTGATTGTAATGATTTTCTTTTTTCACCTTTTATGGTAGTATAAAAGCGTAATTCTTCATCATAACTATTCACCAAAACACGAACAATGTCGTTTCCTTTTTCGTATTCTTTTAGCTTGTAGTATGATTCAGCAATGGCCATCATAAAGTAGTTGTATTCAATACTTTCTTTCGGCATCACTTCAACACATCTATCCAACACCTCTTTAGCTTTGTCGTTTTTACCTAAACGGATAAATTCTTCAGCCAATCTTGAGAAGTTATTACGGAAATTCATACACATTCTACGGTTGTTTTCATCCATGTAAATGTTTTTGTTTTCCATTCCTCCCCAAACAAACTTGTTCATCAGATTGTCATACATTACATCAGTATTCACCTCTCCGGTTTGCCCATCAAAACTTTGTGCTTTGTAAGGAACCAAACGGTAAGCCAGCCCTTCTAATTGGAAATATGGTGTCAACCCAATATATGCTTCATTACCTGTGGTTATAGCAAAATATACTGGTCTTTTCCAATCGTTGGCAGCAAGAATATCTAAGATAATTAAATCATTTTTCATGATGTAATTTTTCTCGATAGTCCAATCTAACTTATCCAAAACTCTATCAGCTCTGTCAGCAGAAACAGTACCATTTGCCAATACGGTTGCTTTATCTACTTTTAAACTAAAATTTTTGGTTGGGAAGTAATCTACTTGTTTGCCCGAGCCAATTGTTACTTTCGATTTTGGACTGTCATCTAGCACAAAATCAATAGCTTCGTCAACATCAATAAATCCTTCAATTCCTCTATCGTATATCGGCAAATAATCGTTGGTCCCTTGACGAATCTTATAGTCTGGTAATTTTTGAGGAATACCGTCTGCATCCCAGGCCTTTCTTCTCATTTGCTCGATGTACCAATCTGTATTTAACAAGCTTAAATTCACCACTCTTACATCAGTTCTATAACCTTCAACTTCTTGAACGTACCAAAGTGGAAAAGTATCGTTATCACCGTTGGTAAATAAAATAGCATTTGGTGCACATGAGTTTAGATAGTTTTTAGCAAAATCTCTTGCAGTATATCTTCCGTGACGATTGTGGTCGTCCCAGTTTTGTGAACCCATTAAAACAGGTGCGGCCAATAATGAAGCCATAGTAACAACTGCAGCACTCATTACTTGTGGCATTTTTTTGCTCAACATTTCGTAAACAGCATAAACACCTACGGCTATCCAAATGGCGAACACGTAAAACGAGCCCACATAGGCATAATCTCTTTCACGAGGCTGTAAAGGAGGAGGATTGGTATAAAAATTAATAGCCATACCGGTAAAGAAAAACAATAAACCAAGCACCAGCCAGTCTTTTGGGTCTTTCATAAATTGGTAAACCAAACCTATTACTCCTAAAATAAGTGGCAAGAAGAAATATACATTTCTACCTGGATTGTTTTTTGCTGATGTTGGTATTTTACTTTGGTCGCCCAGTCTGGCCGAATCAATAAAATCGATACCACTTAACCAACTACCATTAATAAATTCACCTTGACTTTGAATATCGTTTTGACGACCAACAAAGTTCCACATGAAGTACCTCCAGTATAAATGACCCCATTGGTAATTGAACAAGAAGGCCAAATTTTCGCCGAAAGTTGGTACTTGAATGGTTTCTCCATTACCAGCTTTTACTCTTTTACCTTTGTAATTACTCCAGATTTTATAAGCTTCTACATGATGTCCTTGAGAACTCCACATACGTGGCATAAAACCAGAAGTGTTGCTGTCGTAATTTGGTTCATTTTTTTCACCTTTATTGGTGATTTCGTATTTGTGAGTTTCTTTGTTTTGATAATAAACAGGTTTTCCGGCTTTATAAGGTTCACGGGCATCTAAGGGGGTGTTAAAATATTGTCCAGTTAAAAATGGTGCCGAACCATATTGCTCACGAGCTAAATATGACATCAAACTAAATGCGTTTTCAGGATTGTTCTCATCCATTGGCGGGTTTGCAGCCGAACGCAACATAATAACGGCATACGTTGAATATCCGATAAGAATTACGGTAAAACAAAGAATAATCGTGTTCCAAACCACTTTACCTTTCTTTTGTGTGATGTAAAGTGCATAACTCACCACCGCAGTTAGAAGAACAAAATAAAAGATTAATCCTGAGTGAAAAGGAAGCCCGAATGAGTTCACAAATAGAATTTCAAACATAGAGCCAATTTTGTAAGTCCCAGGTATAATTCCAAATTGAACAACTCCTAAAATTAATACAGAATAACCCATTGCAATAAAAAAGCTTTTGATTGAAAGCTCTTTGTTTTTGAAATAAAACAAAAACACCATTGCAGGTATTGCCAATAAATTTAATAAATGGACTCCGATAGATAATCCCATTAAATAAGCAATAAGTACCATCCAACGCGTACTGTGGCTTTCGCCAGAAACAGCATCCCATTTTAAGATAGCCCAGAATACTACTGCGGTAAATAATGAAGACATGGCATAAACTTCACCTTCAACAGCCGAGAACCAAAATGAATCGGAAAAAGTATAAGCTAAAGAACCAACTAACGCAGATCCTAAAATAGCCATCGTTTTACCTTGTGTTAATTCTCCTGATTTTAATGCCAATTTTTTAACAATTGCGGTAATAGTCCAAAACAAAAACAGAATAGTGAACGAGCTACTTAATGCAGACAAGCTATTTATTGCTAAGGCAGCATTTTCTGCAGAGGTGAACATCGCAAAAAATCGACCAATTAACATAAACAATGGCGCTCCCGGGGGGTGACCAACTTCCAAATTATATGCGGTAGCTATAAACTCACCACAATCCCAGAAACTGGTTGTTGATTCCATGGTTGATAAATACACCACAGAGGCGATAGCCCAAACCAGCCATCCTAAAATATTATTCCATTTTTTATAATCCATCATAACATTGTTTTATAGGTAGCGAATTTATGAAATTCTGAACGATAAATTGTTAACGGATGTTAATCTATGTTAAAAAATGTCGGAGGTTGCAAGTTCGAAGCAAGAAGTAAGTAGGATGTAAAAATTTATAAAATTGTTGTGCAGAAAAAATATTTTATTACTTTTGCCCTCCAATTGTCCGATGGTGTAACTGGCAACACGTCTGGTTTTGGTCCAGAAGAGTCTAGGTTCGAGCCCTAGTCGGACAACTTGTAAAAACCTCAACAAATTGATAAGCAATAAGTTGAGGTTTTTTGTTTTTACTATCTGTACGATTTTTGTATTGTGCTATTAGATTAATATGATTATTGCTTCATTATATCTTACCTAATAGTTTTGTTTTTTGGTCATTAAACTCTTCTTCTGAAAGAACTCCACTATCCTTTAGTTTTCCTAATTTCTCTAATTTATCAAATATATCAGATTCTACAACTGTTGAACTTGACGTATTTTGAGATTCAGATTTACTTTCTATTTTATTTCTCACAAATTCAGCAAAGTTCCTAACTTGATTTTTATCCACTTTATCAATTACAGCAATATTTGCCGAAGTATGAATTTTCAACTTACCCATAATTAAGCCAGTTTCATACTGAATAGAACTTATTTTATCTAAAGGAAAGTCTTCTACCTTTAAGCCATAGATAAGTCCTTTATCAATAAAAATTAATCTTCTATTAGTTGAAACTAGAATACCTATACTATTATTATAAAATCCCTGTATTATATTATCAAGGTTTTCATCTTGAGCTAAAATATTAGGAAGCTATTTAATTTCCTTTCGACCTAGAAAAACAGAAGTGTTATTAATAGGGAGTGCTTTAATTTGTTCAATAATTTTATCTAATTTACCATAAGTGGAGGTAAATAATTCTTGCACATCACTTAAAGTATAATTCTTTAACTTAAATGCCATACTAGGGTTGGCGTTGTTAATTTTCTTAAAACAAGATGTACAAACATCCTCACCATCACTTAATTTTCCTTTATTAAATTTCATGGTGTTCATAAACTTTAACTCGGTTGAACATACAATACAATTAGCCATTTTTTTTAGTTTTTATTTCTTTCAACCCAAAAGAAGTGTTCATATAAAAAAGCGGTGGGCTGAATAGCTTAATTGAAAGAGAGGTACTGGTATACCCGAAATCCAAAATAAACTAACAACCCACCTTACGTGAGCGTTAACCTATCATAGTTGGATTTCTTTAAAAATTACCAGTTTTCTCTTTTCCAATGATAGCTACCGCTATATCAATATTTTAATTTTTATACTCTATAAATCATATTTTTAATTAATGAGACAAATATAAAGATTCTTAAATTCATAAAGCAAGACAATAAAGGCTTACTAAAACAAACCTCATCACTACATTAATTTTCAATATAACAGGTTATGCAACCCAGTTTATTAACAAAAGGGGTAACAAAGAAATAAATGTGTGTAGCTAATAATAATAATGCGGTTTCGAATGTTTTGTGGGGGAATAAAAAAGGCTTCAAAGAACCTACTCATTTTTTAGGTAGTTATTTAAATCATATTGTATGGTTATAAGTTATAGGTGGGCTAAAAACCTTATAAACATTAAGCCGAACCCCTATAACCAACCTATAACCTTTTTATTTTATTAATTTCTTTAACTTTAATTTTAGTTATACCCTTGTTTTATTTAAACTCTATACTGTTATTGAGTTTCAGCTTTGTTATAACCTATAACCCTATAACTAAACATTATTTTAAAATTTTATTTACATAAGGTTGGCTAACTTTTAATGCTGTTGCTATTTCATTTTGACTTGCTCCAATAGAACTAAGGTATTTTATCACGTCCTTTTTATTCATGTTAGAGTTACCACTATCAACAAAAATTTTATGATAAACTTTTAATGCCGTTGCTCTAAAATACTCGGTTAATTCTATTGCCGTTTGCATGGTAGTTGCATTTATTTCTGTTGAGGTGTTTTGGTTACAAACGAAGCCCATACCTTGCACTACAATAGCAAGTCTTAAACTAATTACATCTAACTTGCCATAAACTCCTTTTAAATATCCTGTTGGCTCATCATTCGTTTTTTTAGCATTATCATTAAACCAATTAGCGTAAATGGTTTCGGCTTCATTACTCAAAGAAATATCAACTATATCAGTCATATCAGTAAGTGTAGCTAAATATTTATGATAATTTTTTATTGTTTCAACACTTAATTTCTTATTACTATAATTCTGCTTTATTTGTAAGTCAGGGTATGCAAATATCATTCTGCTCAAAAATCCGTTTTCTGCTCTGTTATCTTCTGCTAGTGTTGGAAGTAAGTCAGGCTGTAAACCTCCTGCTACAAAAATTGTAGGTGCATTAATTACAATAGGGTCTTTTGTGGCTCTATTATATTTTATTGGCTCTCGATAAAAAGAAGATAACATATTGCTTTGCTCTCCACTTTTTGAATACCTACCAAAGTCATCTAACCAACCCTTTATTTCATCTCGATAAATACATAAACCTCTATTATTTATTATGTGTGTCTGAGCTAGTGCTTCAGGTGTGAAATCATTTAAAACATATTGAAAATAGACGGGTTCAGGTTCGTTAAAATCAATCTTCTCAGCCCTTGCCTGTTCTTTTGCTGCTTTCCAATCTGCTTTATCTTTTTGGTATTTTTTATGGTTCTTTTCATCTAGGTCATTAAAATAACTCATGCAACAGCTCAATGGTGCAGTTTTTCCACTTGAAACATTACCAATAATTGATAACCATAGTAAAGGAATATTGTTGTATCTACCTTTTAACTCTAATTTATTCCCTATTGCAAATGCTGTTGAAAATAATACACTTGCAGCAATGTAATCACGTGGTACATTATAAACCTCAACATACTCATTTATAAAGCCCTGTAAATACTCAGGGAAGCCATTAATGGGAAGTAATGGCGTTGGTTCTATAACCTCAACTTCATTAACCGTAAATTCATAAGGTGTATTTACTTCAAACTTTGCTGTATTATGCCATGATGTTTGATTATAGATACTTTTTACAGTTCCTTTTATCTCATTTTCTTTAAAATCGGATCGGGTATAACTTAATAAATCACTTTCAGCAATCTGTTGAGGTATGCCATAACGATTATAAGCCCCTGCTAATTGAGTGATATATTGGTTGCGGTTGCCATTAACAAAACTCATTTTTGAATTAAGCCATGTTTTAAGTTTGTCAATAATTACATCATGTTCGGTTAAAATTTCCTTTATTACTTCAGTAGGTGCATTTTGTGGCTCTTTTTCGGCTTCGGTGTAGAAAGTATCAATAAATGAAATATCTAATACCTCAGCTTCGTTATTCAGATATGCTTCACTATCATAACATAAAAAACAAGCTCTCGGAATATCTTTACATTTTTCATCAATAACAACATTCATTTGCTGCTTAAAAAATTGCTCAAATGCCTTAAAATATACTAAATGTGTAGCATCGTTAATATTGATTTTATAAACGATTTTCAATCCTTTACCACTTGGACTAAGAAACATTAATGAGGGTGGTAATAGTTCTATAATACTGCTTTTTGTTTCTTCTACATTGTTGAGGTTATCTAAATCAATACAAAATAAACTAGAGTGCTGCACCAGTCCATTATTAGCACGTTTTGTAAATATTCCACTAAATGTAACATAATCGAGTTGAGAGGCTTTAATTTCATTCTGCTGTTCTTTATTTGCGGTTTGTCTTAATGTTTCTGTAATAGTTTTGTACTTGTCGGCAATCAATTTTTTATGAACGTCCTCCAGGTTAAATATTCCTATTGGATTGATATTTTTGATAGGTGCATTATAGACTGAAAATTTATATTGTGTTTCCATGATTAGAATAAGCTTAGTTGGTTAATAAGGTGTTTTGGTTTATGTTCGGGGTTTGCAGATAAATACCATGCACGAAATCCTGTTTTCTTACATAGTTTTTTCTCTATTTCCCATAACCTCCCTGCTAGTTCTAATTTCCGTTTGTAACGAGTTATATTTTTTTGAGCTATTTCTGTTGCTTCACTTACCATTGAAGCTGTGGCAATATTTACCTTTAAATACTCAAAAATGATTTTTATTTGTGTGGGTTTTTTGTTATCTTTACAATCGGAATTTATTAAGGAGGTGTTTAATGATTGGTTCATTTTGCACCTCCTTTTGTTTTTAGGACTTGTAAAGCCTCCATTAACTCACTTCTTTTATAATACCGTCGGTTGGCAATTCCATACGCTGTAACCTTTCCTTTTTTCGTCCAATGCCATAAAGTTGAGCTATCAATCTGTAATAACTTACAAGTTTCATCACGTGTAAGGAGTTCATCATTAGCCTCGTTGGATTGGAGGCTTTTTTTAAGGTCTAATAATTGACTTTTTACATTTTCGCTAATTAGATTTGCTAACTGCTCAGGTGTAGTTCCCTGTAAGATAATTTGTTGTTCCATTTTTATAGGTTTTTATTTCCTACAAAAATATACTCAAAAACATATTAATACATTGTAAATCAATAGTTTAAAGTCGTCTAACGACTATAAACGACTAAACGACTTTTGTATTTAATATAGTTTCTAATTTCTTTTTTACTTCAAAATAGTTAATATTATGGATTTTACCATTTGAGTCTTTTAAATCGTTTTGTAAAACTCTATTAATATGGCTCATATCAGGTTTATTTTTTCCAGTCAATGCCTTAATAAAATGTACTTTCGCCTTAGTTTTGCTATTATCTATTATTTCCACTAACTTAAAATCCTTAAGATTATAAATTAGCATTGCTAATTGAGTGGCTGCACTATCTTTAAACTGGTTTTGAATTTTGGTTATTAAGTCAATATCTAAATCATTAAAAAAGTCTTTAAAATCAAAATTTTTCTTAACATCTTTTTTACTACCCTGTTGAGGTTTAATAAGAGTTTTTAAATAATTTCTATAATCAACCCATACTTCATGTTTAGCCTCTTTTAGGTTTTTCCTCAATCTTTTTATTAGATTTTTCTCCTTTTCATCATTATACTCGCTATAAAGCCTATAAGCACCCTCAAAATAGTGTTTGATATAAGCCTCTTTGTCTAATTCAAATCTATCTTTTGGGTTCAAGTGAGCACTCTCTACATATTGCCATTTTTCAAGAAATTTAAACTGTTCTTCTCTATACTCTTGAAAACTTGAACTTTCTACAATTTCAATATTTTTTTTATCTAACTTATCCATAATTACCAATATTTTACAATTCCTTTAGCTTGTTCATTTTGTGTTTTCCCTATGTACTCTAAAAACATTTCCTCCGAACTATGCCCAGTAATGCTTATTAAAAAAGCTGTGGGTATTTTGCCGTAATTATTAGTAGCAAAACTTCTACGCCCTACATGGCTACTAATAAGTTCGTATTTTGGAAATAAACCAGTTTCCTTTCTGTTTGTTACACTATTCATTTTACTACCTTTTACCTTTTGAGTTATTCCTGCTATTTTACACACGTCTTTTATGTATTCATTATAGCGTTGGTCGGAAATCTTATAAGGAAAATTACCGTTGTTCTTTTTTAGTATTTCTACTATTTTGGGGTGTAGTGGCAATTCCATTAATTTACCAGTCTTTTGTTGCTTAAACTCAATTAAAGTAATATCATTCTCAATCCTTAACATATCTTTAGTGAAGCGTAAAAAATCAGATACACGTTGCCCACAATAACAACTTATGATTAACCAGTCTTTAGCATTACTTAACGCTTCACTTTCAAATTGAGTTTGTTCTATTTGTTCCAATTCATCAAGTGTTAAATAAATCTTCTCTTTATCCTCTTTTTTTATGGTTAAACTATCTAGTTCTTTGCTTGTTTCAATATCTTTATTCCTAGCATGGCGACAAATAGACTTAACAATAATCAAATCTTTCTTTATGGTATTTATTGCATAACCTCTTTGCAGATAGTATTCTTTAAATTCCTCCAAAAATGCTTCGTTAACATCTTTGATTAAATAGGTTTTATTTTGTGTAGCTTCAAAATCAATAAGTTTATCTATTCCAATTTTTAACTTTACATACGTCCTTGCTCCTACTTTATCTTTTTTGAACGATAAATAATAAGTTGCGTATTCTATTAGCTTATCAGATAGCTTTATTTCATCAATAGGAGGGTTGTAGTAGTAATCAATTTGGTTTTGCAGCCACTCTTTAGATATTTCACTAATATTAACTAAATTAAAGGCTTTTAAGATATGGTTCTCAATTTTATTGAGTTCTGCATTAACCTCAACTTGTTTGTTGATTAAATCAATATCTTTTAGCCTTGTTTTTTTGTGGTGTTTGTTCCAGTAATCTTTTTCAATAAGATACTTTGTTTTTGCTCCAATAACAATATCATTATCATTGTGGCGGTGTAACAACCTAACAATTAAGTTAGCGTTTTGTTTTGTAGAACGGTATAGAAAATTAACAGTTGCCATATTAAATACTTATCGTACAAATTTAAAAATAATTGTATTGTAATCGTACAATTAAATCAATTTATTACAAACTAAATAAAAGTATTGTTTTTTAAAGAATGGCTATAAGTATTGAAAATATTAATATGTTTGTGATAAACAAAGGATTTATTAAAGTAGGTGTTTTGCATAGTTGTAGCCCTAGTCGGACAACTTGTAAAAACCTCAACAAATTGATAAGCAATAAGTTGAGGTTTTTTGTTTTTACTATCTGTACGATTTTTGTATTGTGCTATTAGATTAATATGATTATTGCTTCATTATATCTTACCTAATAGTTTTGTTTTTTGGTCATTAAACTCTTCTTCTGAAAGAACTCCACTATCCTTTAGTTTTCCTAATTTCTCTAATTTATCAAATATATCAGATTCTACAACTGTTGAACTTGACGTATTTTGAGATTCAGATTTACTTTCTATTTTATTTCTCACAAATTCAGCAAAGTTCCTAACTTGATTTTTATCCACTTTATCAATTACAGCAATATTTGCCGAAGTATGAATTTTCAACTTACCCATAATTAAGCCAGTTTCATACTGAATAGAACTTATTTTATCTAAAGGAAAGTCTTCTACCTTTAAGCCATAGATAAGTCCTTTATCAATAAAAATTAATCTTCTATTAGTTGAAACTAGAATACCTATACTATTATTATAAAATCCCTGTATTATATTATCAAGGTTTTCATCTTGAGCTAAAATATTAGGAAGCTATTTAATTTCCTTTCGACCTAGAAAAACAGAAGTGTTATTAATAGGGAGTGCTTTAATTTGTTCAATAATTTTATCTAATTTACCATAAGTGGAGGTAAATAATTCTTGCACATCACTTAAAGTATAATTCTTTAACTTAAATGCCATACTAGGGTTGGCGTTGTTAATTTTCTTAAAACAAGATGTACAAACATCCTCACCATCACTTAATTTTCCTTTATTAAATTTCATGGTGTTCATAAACTTTAACTCGGTTGAACATACAATACAATTAGCCATTTTTTTTAGTTTTTATTTCTTTCAACCCAAAAGAAGTGTTCATATAAAAAAGCGGTGGGCTGAATAGCTTAATTGAAAGAGAGGTACTGGTATACCCGAAATCCAAAATAAACTAACAACCCACCTTACGTGAGCGTTAACCTATCATAGTTGGATTTCTTTAAAAATTACCAGTTTTCTCTTTTCCAATGATAGCTACCGCTATATCAATATTTTAATTTTTATACTCTATAAATCATATTTTTAATTAATGAGACAAATATAAAGATTCTTAAATTCATAAAGCAAGACAATAAAGGCTTACTAAAACAAACCTCATCACTACATTAATTTTCAATATAACAGGTTATGCAACCCAGTTTATTAACAAAAGGGGTAACAAAGAAATAAATGTGTGTAGCTAATAATAATAATGCGGTTTCGAATGTTTTGTGGGGGAATAAAAAAGGCTTCAAAGAACCTACTCATTTTTTAGGTAGTTATTTAAATCATATTGTATGGTTATAAGTTATAGGTGGGCTAAAAACCTTATAAACATTAAGCCGAACCCCTATAACCAACCTATAACCTTTTTATTTTATTAATTTCTTTAACTTTAATTTTAGTTATACCCTTGTTTTATTTAAACTCTATACTGTTATTGAGTTTCAGCTTTGTTATAACCTATAACCCTATAACTAAACATTATTTTAAAATTTTATTTACATAAGGTTGGCTAACTTTTAATGCTGTTGCTATTTCATTTTGACTTGCTCCAATAGAACTAAGGTATTTTATCACGTCCTTTTTATTCATGTTAGAGTTACCACTATCAACAAAAATTTTATGATAAACTTTTAATGCCGTTGCTCTAAAATACTCGGTTAATTCTATTGCCGTTTGCATGGTAGTTGCATTTATTTCTGTTGAGGTGTTTTGGTTACAAACGAAGCCCATACCTTGCACTACAATAGCAAGTCTTAAACTAATTACATCTAACTTGCCATAAACTCCTTTTAAATATCCTGTTGGCTCATCATTCGTTTTTTTAGCATTATCATTAAACCAATTAGCGTAAATGGTTTCGGCTTCATTACTCAAAGAAATATCAACTATATCAGTCATATCAGTAAGTGTAGCTAAATATTTATGATAATTTTTTATTGTTTCAACACTTAATTTCTTATTACTATAATTCTGCTTTATTTGTAAGTCAGGGTATGCAAATATCATTCTGCTCAAAAATCCGTTTTCTGCTCTGTTATCTTCTGCTAGTGTTGGAAGTAAGTCAGGCTGTAAACCTCCTGCTACAAAAATTGTAGGTGCATTAATTACAATAGGGTCTTTTGTGGCTCTATTATATTTTATTGGCTCTCGATAAAAAGAAGATAACATATTGCTTTGCTCTCCACTTTTTGAATACCTACCAAAGTCATCTAACCAACCCTTTATTTCATCTCGATAAATACATAAACCTCTATTATTTATTATGTGTGTCTGAGCTAGTGCTTCAGGTGTGAAATCATTTAAAACATATTGAAAATAGACGGGTTCAGGTTCGTTAAAATCAATCTTCTCAGCCCTTGCCTGTTCTTTTGCTGCTTTCCAATCTGCTTTATCTTTTTGGTATTTTTTATGGTTCTTTTCATCTAGGTCATTAAAATAACTCATGCAACAGCTCAATGGTGCAGTTTTTCCACTTGAAACATTACCAATAATTGATAACCATAGTAAAGGAATATTGTTGTATCTACCTTTTAACTCTAATTTATTCCCTATTGCAAATGCTGTTGAAAATAATACACTTGCAGCAATGTAATCACGTGGTACATTATAAACCTCAACATACTCATTTATAAAGCCCTGTAAATACTCAGGGAAGCCATTAATGGGAAGTAATGGCGTTGGTTCTATAACCTCAACTTCATTAACCGTAAATTCATAAGGTGTATTTACTTCAAACTTTGCTGTATTATGCCATGATGTTTGATTATAGATACTTTTTACAGTTCCTTTTATCTCATTTTCTTTAAAATCGGATCGGGTATAACTTAATAAATCACTTTCAGCAATCTGTTGAGGTATGCCATAACGATTATAAGCCCCTGCTAATTGAGTGATATATTGGTTGCGGTTGCCATTAACAAAACTCATTTTTGAATTAAGCCATGTTTTAAGTTTGTCAATAATTACATCATGTTCGGTTAAAATTTCCTTTATTACTTCAGTAGGTGCATTTTGTGGCTCTTTTTCGGCTTCGGTGTAGAAAGTATCAATAAATGAAATATCTAATACCTCAGCTTCGTTATTCAGATATGCTTCACTATCATAACATAAAAAACAAGCTCTCGGAATATCTTTACATTTTTCATCAATAACAACATTCATTTGCTGCTTAAAAAATTGCTCAAATGCCTTAAAATATACTAAATGTGTAGCATCGTTAATATTGATTTTATAAACGATTTTCAATCCTTTACCACTTGGACTAAGAAACATTAATGAGGGTGGTAATAGTTCTATAATACTGCTTTTTGTTTCTTCTACATTGTTGAGGTTATCTAAATCAATACAAAATAAACTAGAGTGCTGCACCAGTCCATTATTAGCACGTTTTGTAAATATTCCACTAAATGTAACATAATCGAGTTGAGAGGCTTTAATTTCATTCTGCTGTTCTTTATTTGCGGTTTGTCTTAATGTTTCTGTAATAGTTTTGTACTTGTCGGCAATCAATTTTTTATGAACGTCCTCCAGGTTAAATATTCCTATTGGATTGATATTTTTGATAGGTGCATTATAGACTGAAAATTTATATTGTGTTTCCATGATTAGAATAAGCTTAGTTGGTTAATAAGGTGTTTTGGTTTATGTTCGGGGTTTGCAGATAAATACCATGCACGAAATCCTGTTTTCTTACATAGTTTTTTCTCTATTTCCCATAACCTCCCTGCTAGTTCTAATTTCCGTTTGTAACGAGTTATATTTTTTTGAGCTATTTCTGTTGCTTCACTTACCATTGAAGCTGTGGCAATATTTACCTTTAAATACTCAAAAATGATTTTTATTTGTGTGGGTTTTTTGTTATCTTTACAATCGGAATTTATTAAGGAGGTGTTTAATGATTGGTTCATTTTGCACCTCCTTTTGTTTTTAGGACTTGTAAAGCCTCCATTAACTCACTTCTTTTATAATACCGTCGGTTGGCAATTCCATACGCTGTAACCTTTCCTTTTTTCGTCCAATGCCATAAAGTTGAGCTATCAATCTGTAATAACTTACAAGTTTCATCACGTGTAAGGAGTTCATCATTAGCCTCGTTGGATTGGAGGCTTTTTTTAAGGTCTAATAATTGACTTTTTACATTTTCGCTAATTAGATTTGCTAACTGCTCAGGTGTAGTTCCCTGTAAGATAATTTGTTGTTCCATTTTTATAGGTTTTTATTTCCTACAAAAATATACTCAAAAACATATTAATACATTGTAAATCAATAGTTTAAAGTCGTCTAACGACTATAAACGACTAAACGACTTTTGTATTTAATATAGTTTCTAATTTCTTTTTTACTTCAAAATAGTTAATATTATGGATTTTACCATTTGAGTCTTTTAAATCGTTTTGTAAAACTCTATTAATATGGCTCATATCAGGTTTATTTTTTCCAGTCAATGCCTTAATAAAATGTACTTTCGCCTTAGTTTTGCTATTATCTATTATTTCCACTAACTTAAAATCCTTAAGATTATAAATTAGCATTGCTAATTGAGTGGCTGCACTATCTTTAAACTGGTTTTGAATTTTGGTTATTAAGTCAATATCTAAATCATTAAAAAAGTCTTTAAAATCAAAATTTTTCTTAACATCTTTTTTACTACCCTGTTGAGGTTTAATAAGAGTTTTTAAATAATTTCTATAATCAACCCATACTTCATGTTTAGCCTCTTTTAGGTTTTTCCTCAATCTTTTTATTAGATTTTTCTCCTTTTCATCATTATACTCGCTATAAAGCCTATAAGCACCCTCAAAATAGTGTTTGATATAAGCCTCTTTGTCTAATTCAAATCTATCTTTTGGGTTCAAGTGAGCACTCTCTACATATTGCCATTTTTCAAGAAATTTAAACTGTTCTTCTCTATACTCTTGAAAACTTGAACTTTCTACAATTTCAATATTTTTTTTATCTAACTTATCCATAATTACCAATATTTTACAATTCCTTTAGCTTGTTCATTTTGTGTTTTCCCTATGTACTCTAAAAACATTTCCTCCGAACTATGCCCAGTAATGCTTATTAAAAAAGCTGTGGGTATTTTGCCGTAATTATTAGTAGCAAAACTTCTACGCCCTACATGGCTACTAATAAGTTCGTATTTTGGAAATAAACCAGTTTCCTTTCTGTTTGTTACACTATTCATTTTACTACCTTTTACCTTTTGAGTTATTCCTGCTATTTTACACACGTCTTTTATGTATTCATTATAGCGTTGGTCGGAAATCTTATAAGGAAAATTACCGTTGTTCTTTTTTAGTATTTCTACTATTTTGGGGTGTAGTGGCAATTCCATTAATTTACCAGTCTTTTGTTGCTTAAACTCAATTAAAGTAATATCATTCTCAATCCTTAACATATCTTTAGTGAAGCGTAAAAAATCAGATACACGTTGCCCACAATAACAACTTATGATTAACCAGTCTTTAGCATTACTTAACGCTTCACTTTCAAATTGAGTTTGTTCTATTTGTTCCAATTCATCAAGTGTTAAATAAATCTTCTCTTTATCCTCTTTTTTTATGGTTAAACTATCTAGTTCTTTGCTTGTTTCAATATCTTTATTCCTAGCATGGCGACAAATAGACTTAACAATAATCAAATCTTTCTTTATGGTATTTATTGCATAACCTCTTTGCAGATAGTATTCTTTAAATTCCTCCAAAAATGCTTCGTTAACATCTTTGATTAAATAGGTTTTATTTTGTGTAGCTTCAAAATCAATAAGTTTATCTATTCCAATTTTTAACTTTACATACGTCCTTGCTCCTACTTTATCTTTTTTGAACGATAAATAATAAGTTGCGTATTCTATTAGCTTATCAGATAGCTTTATTTCATCAATAGGAGGGTTGTAGTAGTAATCAATTTGGTTTTGCAGCCACTCTTTAGATATTTCACTAATATTAACTAAATTAAAGGCTTTTAAGATATGGTTCTCAATTTTATTGAGTTCTGCATTAACCTCAACTTGTTTGTTGATTAAATCAATATCTTTTAGCCTTGTTTTTTTGTGGTGTTTGTTCCAGTAATCTTTTTCAATAAGATACTTTGTTTTTGCTCCAATAACAATATCATTATCATTGTGGCGGTGTAACAACCTAACAATTAAGTTAGCGTTTTGTTTTGTAGAACGGTATAGAAAATTAACAGTTGCCATATTAAATACTTATCGTACAAATTTAAAAATAATTGTATTGTAATCGTACAATTAAATCAATTTATTACAAACTAAATAAAAGTATTGTTTTTTAAAGAATGGCTATAAGTATTGAAAATATTAATATGTTTGTGATAAACAAAGGATTTATTAAAGTAGGTGTTTTGCATAGTTGTAGCCCTAGTCGGACAACTTGTAAAACTTTAAAACCCGCATAAACAGTGATGTTAATTTGCGGGTTTTTTATTTAGTCACGATTTCGTTACAGGTTTTTACAAAATGCCTCTCTTTTTAGACCAAAAACTTTAAAAAAGCTTCATGATTTATGAAGTTAGTTAATAACACAATACAATGTATAGTACAAAATCTCGATTACCTTTCTAATAACTTTTTGATTAGTAATTATCTTTTTAGGAAAAAAGTGGTATTTCAGAATACTTAAAAACAAGTAAAAATTAAGTAATTGTACTTAATACTTATTAGATAATTAATGATGATTTATTGCTTAAAATAAATTTTATAGTATTGAAAAACAATAATATAAATAATTATTTTCTCCTTTATGATTCAGCGTAGTAAAAATATTTTCTACATGTTGTACATTTCTGATTCGAAATTAAAATTGCACAAAAGCGGGTCAAAAATGACCGTTCAAAAGAAAAATTGATACAAATTTCGAATTGACTAAAAAATAATTTAGCTTTAGTTTTTAATTATAAAATGTGCTATGAAAAAACAACTATTAATACTTTATATTTTTCTTGGTTTTACAATTTCTGTAAAATTAAGTGCTCAGGTTTTACCTGCACAAGAAGTACAATTAGTGCTTACCCCATTAATTGAGCAAGAAATTCCAGACGAAGTTTTAGATACATTGACCAACTCATTTTATTTATTACAGCAAGAAACACAGCTGAATGTTGCATTAAATATAGTACTTCAAGATAGTACTCAAATTAACAAGATAAACGTAAAACTTGGATCAGCACCAAATACATCAGGACTATTAGTTCATTCATTTGTGTTTGATCAAAATAACCCAGGAGGTAATTATAGTTATAAAAGAACCGAAAATTATTTAAGTATCGGTTTGGGTGTTTATCCTAACACCAATAATGGATTCTTCTATTCAGAAGTTGAGATAGAAGACATTAATGGCAACAAATCAGTAATCAAATCAACAGATACATCACAATAAAAAAGAAGTAAATGTTTAAAAGACTTATCCTTATCCCTTTGGTGTTGCTTGTGTTAAATACACAAGCTCAAAATCAATCTACAACCTTTACAGACTTGGTTGGTTATACTGTTGATTCTACAGGAATTATTACTAAAACCGATGGTAACGGTTGGAATAACTCGATGGCAACATCTAGCCAAGAAATTGTTGCAAACGACATAGGTAGTGTATCTTATGTTATTCAATCGGATAATGATAAAATGGCATTAGGTTTATCTACAGCCTCTACTGATTTAAAAGTTTCATCTATCGACTATAGAATGATGATAGATAAAAAGCTAGCATTATGGGAAGGAAAAAAGAACAAAGGTAATTATGGTAATCTAGCCATTGGAGATGTGTTGGAAATTGCTAGAATTGCCTCTGGAAAAATCCAATTCAAGAAAAATGGAAATGTTCTTCTAGAGATAGTTACTGACATGAATCAAACACTATATGTGAAATTTGTTTTACAAAGTGTTGGGCAAACAATCCCTGTATCTTCAATTACAGGAGATTTTTATGAAGAAATGCAATTAAATGCAGCAGCTACTCATGAAACTTGTATTTCGGATGGTATAGGTGCTATAGATTTAACTGTAAACAAAGGATTTCCTCCTTATACGTATACATGGAGTACTGGCGATAGCTCACAAGACTTAAATACTCTTTCATCTGGAAGCTATACAATAACAGTAACCGATGCAGCAAACAAAACAAAAACCAAATCAATCAAAATTCAGAAAGAAGTAGTTTGGGTAAATGTTTCTGAAACGACATCTTTATCAAAAAATATTCTTTTAGCGAATACTAACGGAAACATTTCTTATACCGTAGATCAAGAAGGCTTTACAAAAAGCTTTGGATTGGAGGAACAAAAAGAAACACAAGTTGCTGATAAAATAGACTATTCTATAAAATTAACCAACAATGGATTGATTCAGATTTTTCATGGAGGAGGTCAACTGCTGGGTGATTTTGGCTCATATACATTAGGAGATGTTCTTAAGGTAGAAAGGTTAGGAGACCAAATCATTTATAAGAAAAATGAAACAATTATTACAACTGGAACTGTTGATGCTACCAAAAAAATGACAGGTAGATACATCTTATTTTCTACCGGTGCAACAATAAATAATGTCAATACTGACTTTTGTAATATTCCATTAGAAGTTACTTATGATGCGACATTGGTTTCACAAACAGCATTAGGAACCATAACACTTAATGCACAATTTGGAACACCTCCATATACCTATTTATGGGATGATGATGCAACAACTTCCTCAAGAGAAAATTTAGAATCGGGTATTTATTATGCATCAATTTTTGACGATACTGGTAATAAAGTAAGCTTAAAAATAGTTGTTGGTATGGAACTGGAGTTTACTGATATTACTGGAATAAATGTAATTAACAATGAAAAACTGATAAAAACAGC
>JBFWSH010000005.1:0-169407 GCA_050248475.1 Flavobacteriales bacterium | reverse complement strand
AGAAGACACTATTATTATCGCAAAAAAAATAGACGATTTTTTTACCGAAAATAGTTTAAATAGTCATAAATATTTCACACCAATGAAATTCACAAATTCTATTGTAATTGAAAAAATTAGTTCGCCTAAAAAAAATCAAGGATTTTTTAGTAAACTCTTTAACAAATAATAACCTAAAATAATACAGTCGAGAAAATTTTTCAGTATTTAAGTTATTCTAACATTTATTTAAATGTTTGTATTTTTACTCAAATTATTTTAATAAACATTTCATGGAAAAAGATACCATTTTTATACATATACCAAAAACCGGTGGTACTACCATTAATACTGCTATTAACAACTCTTATTGGCAAACTGAAGTTAATTTCTTTTATCGTCATATTCAAGTTAAAACGAAAACTTCAACTGCTGGAGATATTTTTGACCCTAAAAACATTGAACAATATAAGAAATATAATATTTTCATGATGCTTCGCCATCCTATTGACAGAGTGACTTCAGAATATTATTTTATACAAGAAAGGAAAAACTTTATTAAACTTTTAACTAAAAAGCCTCAAGACTTTAATGATTATATTAAAAACTACCAAACTCATAATGGAGTTGTTAATTTCCTGAAAGGCAGACGTTTTTTTGATACAAAAAGTGCTACAGAAGATGACTTAAATGATATCATTAACTCCATTGAAAAAATTCCAATTCACGTAGGAATTTTTGAAGATTTTGCTGCATCTCTAACCTATTTTTCAAAAGAATGTAACCTCAATTGGAATAAGGAAATTGAAATAAAAAGGATGACTTTCAAACGACCTAAAACCAATGAATTAAGTGAAGAAACAAAAGCTTTAATTTTAGAAAACAATCAATTGGATTTAAAACTATATGAGTATTGTTTGAAAAAATTTGAAAATATCAAACATAACTTAAAAGAAAATAATATTCAATTTAAAAAAGACAAATACACTCACGTTATCCCTTATGCAGTAAGCATGTGTTTGTTTGAATTTTGCATGACTAACAAAAAATTCATCAAACAGAATTTAAATTTCTTTAATCAACTTACCACATTTATTATAGCACAAAAAAAAGTTACAGACGGTTTAGTATTTACAAAATCTTGGAACGAAACATTTTTAAATGCAATTTCATATTACTATCCCGAAAGTGATCTCTATAATGCATTAAAAAAAGACTATAATCCTGAAAATGACGCTCTAGATGAAACTTATAAATTAGCAATGGTTGTGGATGAATTTTTTACTAATAGTTCATTAATTACTCATAAATATTATACTCCAATGGATTTCAAGGGTTTTCTAGTGATTATCCCAGAAGTTGTAAAAGAGGAAAAGAAAAAAGGATTTTTTAGCCAGTTATTTAAAAAATAACTCAACATTCCAATAATAACCTACAATCGAATTTTTTAAACAGTCTTTTAACCTTAATTTGGCTGTGCAACTAAACTAAAGAACATGAAAAAAACAATTACAGTTATTGTAGCGTTATTTACAATTATCTCTGTTTATTCTACTACTGTTGAACTTTATGGTAAGAAAGCTAATGATAAAATACAAGGCGCTGAAATTATTAGATATAAAGAATTCTCTTCAATCCCCAACTATATAAAGTTCAAAGAAGGCAGTGAATTACCTTTAAATAAGTTAGAACTCTATCTAAATACCTTATCTAATACTGAAACAAAATTTGGATTAATTTTATTAAGTAAGGATAACGACCAACTTGGTTTTACGCATTATCGATATCAACAAACCATAAATAATATTCCTGTTAAATTAGGTGTATATATAGCACATACCAAAAATGGAAAAATCGTTTCAATGAATGGAGAATTATTAAATGCTGTTAGCATTAGTAATCATTCATTAACGGAGACACTTGCTCTCTCAAAAGCATTATCTTTTGTAAATGCATCAAAATACAAATGGGAAATTCCATCTGCAGAAACTCATTTAAAATGGGAGCAAAATGACCCAAACGCAACTTATTATCCAAAAGGAAATTTAATATATATAAATAAAGGAGGTAAAATAAAAAATGAACTACGCCTAGCCTATTCATTTAATATTTATGCACAAGAGCCTTTATCAAGACAAGAAGTTTATATTGATGCTAATACTGGTGAAGTATTATGGAGTGAAAACAAAATTCATCATATTGATGAAGTTGGAACAGCTGCCACAGGTTATAGTGGAACACAAACTATGACATCTGATATGGTTAGCGCTGGAAATTATCGTTTACAAGAAACAGGTAGAGGAAATGGTATAAGAACATTTAACTGCGCAACAACAACAAATTATACAGCTACTGATTTTACAAATTCTTCAAGCTCCTGGAATTTAACAGGATTAGACAAATATGCCACAGACGCTCATTGGGGTGCTGAAATGACTTATGATTATTATTTAAATAAACATGGAAGGAATAGTATTGACAATGCGGGATTCAGATTGGACAGTTATGTTCATTACGATGTTAATTTCAGTAATGCTTTTTGGGATGGACAAAGAATGACCTATGGTGATGGTAATAACAGACCTTTTACTGCTCTTGATATAGCTGGTCATGAAATAACCCATGGATTAACTTCTAATACAGCAAATTTAGTTTATCAAGATGAATCTGGTGCATTGAATGAATCTTTTAGTGATATTTTTGGAGTCTCAGTGGAATATGTTGCACGACCAGCACTGGCAAACTGGATTATGGGGGAAGATTTAGGTGGTACAGGTATTAGAAATATGGCAAATCCTAATTCTAAAGGTGACCCTGATACTTATTTTGGAACTTACTGGGCAGCACTTGGTGGTGCAGATAATGGTGGGGTTCACACAAACAGTGGTGTTCAAAATTTTTGGTATGTTTTATTGGTTGACGGAGGTTCAGGAACAAATGATAATAGTGATACCTATACAGTTAATGCTTTAGGGTTAGAAAATGCAAGCAAAGTTGCTTTTAGAAATTTAACAGTTTATCTCACCTCAAGTTCTGATTATGCTGATGCAAGATTTTTTGGAATTCAATCTGCTGTTGATTTATTTGGGGCTTGTACCTCAGAAGTTGAATCTGTCACTAATGCATGGCATGCCGTTGGAGTTGGAAATGCTTATCAACCATTTACAGTAAGTGATTTTCAAACCTGCTTAACAACTTCTTGTTCTATTCCATTTACTGTTAACTTCAATAACTTAAGTGTTAATGGCGCTACATTTACTTGGGATTTTGGTGATGGTACTAATAGTAACACTATGAATCCTTCTCATACCTATACCAATTATGGAACTTATAATGTTGAACTTTTTGCAGATGGAGGAGCTTCTTGTGGCTCTGATACAGAAATAAAAACTGCATATATAACCATAGATTCAACCCTAACTTGTAATACTATAATGCCTACTTCAGGTACAACTTCATTAACAAGTTGTTCTGGTTCTTTGTTTGATAGTGGTGGTCCTTGTGCACCATATGGTGCCAATCAAACAGCAATAGCAACTATTGCTCCTACAATGGCGGGACAAGTTCACTTAACTTTTCCTTTATTTGATGTTGAAGCGGGTGACCAAGGTGGAACAATTTGTAACTATGATAACCTAAAGATATATGATGGACCAAACACCACTTACCCGTTAATAGGAACTTATTGTAATAATAATTTGCCTCCTGCTACAATTTCCTCTTCTAGCAGTTCTATTACAATATTATTTGCCTCTGATCCTGGACTAGAAGAATCTGGTTTTCAGATTGACTGGACATGTGATTTAGCAACGGCTGCACCTACAGTAAATTTTACAGTTGATGTTGATACGACTTGTACAGGAAATGTGAAATTTCAAGATTTATCTTCTAACGGACCTAATGCATGGGCTTGGGATTTTGGTGATGGAAACTCTTCAAACATCCAAAATCCGACATATACCTACACGCAACCTGGTCTGTATACTGTTCAACTTACTGCTACAAACGTAATTGGTTCTAATACAGAAATAAAAACTGGCTATATTTTTGTAAACATGCCTGACGCACCTGTTGTTCAAGGAGATAGTATCTGTACTAACAACACAGCTTCTTTATCAGCTTCTGGTTCTGGCACTATCAAATGGTATGATTCACCGGTAAGTACAACAGTTTTGAATACAGGGGCTAACTTCACTACTCCTGTTTTAACTAATACTACCACTTATTATGTTGAAGATTTTATTGCTGCACAAAATCAGCAATTAGGTAAAACAGATAACTCGGGAGGTGGAGGTTACTTAAACAATGAACAATACTTAGTTTTTGATGTGTATGACCAAATGTTTTTACAATCGGTTAAAGTATATGCACAAACTGCGGGAACCAGAACTATTCAATTACAGGATAACAACGGAAATGTTTTAAATACAAGAACTGCAAGTATTTCAACGGGGTTAAAAACGGTAACCATTGCGTTTAATATTAGCCCTGGAACTGATTATAGGTTAGTATTATCAGATGCTTCTACTGTAAAAGATTTATATAGAAACAATGCTGGTGTAACTTATCCTTATAGTGTTAGTGGTTTGGCATCTATTAAAAACAGCAGTGCTGGATTAAGCTATTATTATTATTTCTATGATTGGATAGTTAAAGGTTCTAATTGTACCAGTCCCAGACAATCAGTTGATGCAATTGTTAGTTTATGTACTGATGTGAACACCTTTTCCAACGAATCTGGTTGGACATCTTTTTACAATCATTCAAAAGGAAGTATTGAAATTTCTTCAATTGATTTACCAAAAGGAAATTATACGATTAATATTTTCAATTCACTTGGCCAATCTATTTACAGTAAAACAACCCAAATAACTGATACTGACTATAGAGAATCTATTAACATTTCTAATACATCAAATGGAATTTATTTTATTCAAATGAGTAATGGAACCAATACATATACAGAGAAAGTAGTTAAATAATTTTTTGCTCATTACAGCTAAATTTAAACCTCACAAAAATTTTGTGAGCTTTTTTTGTTACCTTGGCATACTAATTGAATAATATTATATATTAACCAAAACTAATTAAGCTATGAAAAAATTTATCGTTTTATGTGTAACTGCATTTTTATTCGTTGTAGTTTCATCAAGTACTGCTCAAGCACAAACAGCAGCAACTAAAGCTACTACTGAAAAAGCCACAAAATGTGAAAAAGATTGTAAAAAAGAATGCTGTGTGAAGAAAAATGAAAAAAAATGTGAAAAGGACTGCAAAAAAGAATGTTGTGTAAAGAAAGATGAAAAAAAATGTGCAAAAGATTGTAAAAAAGCATGTTGTACTTCACCAGTTAAAGAAGGTGATGATACAGAAAGAGCAATAATGGAAGAAGGTGTTAAAGACAAAACCAATACTGGTGATGAATAAGAAACATTGATACTATTAAATAAAAAAACCAGCAAATGCTGGTTTTTTTTATTTACATTATTTTTTTGATCAATCTTAAACGATGAGAGTACTTATTAGAGTTGACATTATAAATTCCCTGATGATCCAATCGATCAATTCTCACCTTACCTGATGCATGAATAATTCTGTTATTATCCAACACCATTCCCACATGAATGATATTACCTTCTTCATTATCAAAAAACGCTAAATCACCAGCTTCTGATTCTTCAACAAAGCTTAAAGTTTGACCAACTTTAGCTTGCTGAGATGCATCTCGAGGCAATTTTACACCATTTAATTTATACAATAATTGAGTAAACCCGGAACAATCAATACCAAAAGGAGAACGTCCACCCCATAAATAAGGGGTATTTAAATAAATAAAAGCATTCTCAATTAAGTTGGTTTTTGAACTCATCGTTTCACCATCAAAGGTCAATCCATCAAAACTATATTCAGTATTACTAAACAGCACTTTCTGCTTTTTATAGTTGGGTAAAGAACTCCCTAAAACAATTGGTATAAATTCCTCAGTAGTTTTGTTGTGAATAACATGAATCAATTCACCACTCAATATTTTTGAATTAACATTGATATCATCAAATTCTTCGATGGTAATTTCTGTAATTTGTTTTTTATCTACCCAACAATCATAATCGTCAAACGACGTTTTAATTCTTCGCCAATCACCCTTCTTTTCTTCATAAATCTTTACCGTTTCACCAAACAATAGTTGAGTTACCATCTCACTCCTGTCTGATGGTTCCAACCTGCATGGTACAACACTTAAATGGCAAATTCCGTATTTCACGATCAATAAATTGTGTGAACTTAATTAATGTTCTCAATAATTAAAGCAGAAGCTCCTCCTCCTCCATTACAGATACCAGCAGCTCCTAATTTTCCACCATTTTGTTTCAATACATTAATTAGTGTAACAATAATTCTTGATCCCGAATTCCCAAGTGGATGACCCAATGCTACTGCTCCACCATTTACATCAACTTTTGCAGGATCTATGTTTAACATTTTTGTATTAGCAATACCTACAACTGCAAATGCCTGATTTAACTCCCAAAAATCAATGTCATTAACAGTTAGTTTAGCTTTTTCCAGAGCTTTGTTAACAGCAAGCGTTGGAGAAGTTGTAAACCATTCAGGAGCCTGAGCTGCATCAGCATAATTAACAATTTTAGCAATTGCTTTTAAACCTAGTTCTTCCATTTTTTCTTTGCTCATTAAAATAAGCGCAGAAGCACCATCATTTAATGTTGAGGCATTTGCAGCAGTAACTGTACCATCTTTATCAAATACAGGGCTTAAAGCTGGAATTTTATCCATTCTAACATTCAAGTACTCTTCATCTTTGGAAACAATTATGGCATCTCCTTTACGTTGGGGTACTTCAACAGGAACAACCTCTTCCTTGAATTTCCCTGCATCCCATGCCACAGCTGATCTTTTGTATGATTCTATCGCAAAATTATCTTGCTCTTCTCTGCTAATCTTTTTTTCTGTGGCACATTTTTCGGCACAAACACCCATGTGAACTCTATTGTAAACATCAGTTAACCCATCTTTAACCATACCATCAACCAACATAATGTCACCTAATTTAACTCCATTTCTAGCATTATAATAATGAGGAACCATACTCATGTTTTCCATACCACCAACCACTACACAATTATTATCACCTGCCATAATGGTTTGAGCCCCTAGCATAATTGCTTTCATGCCTGAAGCACAAACTTTATTTACCGTTGTACATGGTACATTTTGATTTAACCCTGCAAAAATTGCCGCTTGTCGGGCAGGTGCCTGACCTAAATTTGCTTGAAGCACATTACCCATAAACACTTCGTCAACTACATCAACATTAATATTTGCTTTTTTAATAGCTCCTTTAATTGCAGTTGCTCCTAATTTTGTTGCTTCAACAGTTGATAAACTACCCATAAAACTACCTATTGGAGTTCTTGCTGCGGCTATAATGTATACCTCTTTCATACTTTTATTTGATTTAAATTCCTGACTTTTTTTAGAGTTACGAAGTTAGGTATTTCATGTTAAAAGTCTAAACAAATCAATATTAATTTACGTTTGATTATTAAGAGTAAAACTTTTAGAATTACTTTTACTTTTTAATTCACTATTTTAATGTCTGACAAATTAATAAATAGAGTACGGGATAAGCACGAGTTTATTTTTAAGCTGTTGATTTTTTTATCAGCAATAATTTTAGTGGTTTTTCTTTTTCCGAGAGAAGGAAAATTTAAATATGAATTTCAAAAAAATAAACCTTGGGTTCACCAAGATTTATATGCTCCTTTTGATTTTGCTATTTTAAAATCAACACAAGAAATTGAAGAAGAAAAAAATCAATTAAAAAACTCTCACTTACTCTATTTTAAAAAAAAATTAGCTGTTGAGAAATTATCTACAAACGACTTTAATGTAGGGTTAAACAAGTTAATTGATGACAATGTTATTCTAAAAACAAACAAAAATACCTTCTTAAATATTGGAAATAAAATACTGCAACAAACCTATAACATTGGGGTTTATGAGTCCTCATCCGAACTGATGAATTTAAGAACCAGCCACCCTATTTTACTTTTAAATGAGCAAAACGTTGGTGAAGAGTATGAATTTAGTGACCTCTTAACCATAACAAAAGCACAAGAAAATATTGATAAAGAATACCAGAATATTGACTCTATAGTTATTAACTTGGTAAAAAGTTGTATCCATGCAAATGTATTTTTTGACAACGAATTAACCAATGACCAATTAAATAATGATCTAAAAAATATTTCGTCAACCCGCGGAGGTATTTTAAACGGACAAAAAATTATAAGTACCGGTGAGGTTATTAACGACGAAAAATTCTTAATACTTGAATCGCTAAAAAAAGATTACGAAACAAAACTAGGTAGTAATACGTCATTTATCTGGATTTTAATTGGTCAATTTATTATCGTTTCCATTATTTTTTATACCCTGTTTGTATTCTTAAAAAATGTATCAAGCAAAGTTTTTTATGACAACAAAGACGTTGTTTTTCTAACACTTGTAATGGTTGGTTTTTTAATGTTAACAATACTTGTCCTTAAATTTTCTAACTTGAATGTATATTTAATCCCTTTCTGCTCATTACCTATACTTGTTAGAACATTTTTCGGAAACAGAATCGCCTTGTTTGTTTATGTAATTACCATTTTTATTATAAGTTTTATAGTCCCAAATTCATTCGAATTTGTGCTGATTGAAATTGTTGCTGGTATTATTGCCTTATTCACCATTTTAAATGTAAACAAGCGTTCGGAGTTGTTTTTTACAGCTTTAACTATTTTTATTGCCTACTTGTTAATTTATGTCGGTTTTGCTATAATACAAGAAGGTTCTATTTATTCTATAAATTGGAAAAACTTAAATTGGTTTGCTATTAGTGCTGGTTTAACAGTATTTTCTTATCCTTTTATTTATGTATTAGAAAAGGTTTTCGGTTACATTTCGGATGTTAGTTTACTTGAACTTTCTGACACCAACAACAAATTGTTACGCGAACTTAATTTAAAAGCTCCAGGAACATTCCAACATTCATTACAAGTTGCTAATCTTGCCGAAGAAGCTAGCCGTGCAATTGGTGGTAATCCACTTTTAGTAAGAACTGGAGCATTGTATCATGATATAGGTAAAATGCTTGCTCCTGCTTATTTTATCGAAAATCAATCGTCAGGAATAAACCCTCACGACGATTTAAGTTATGAAGAGAGCGCCTCTATTATTATTAGCCATGTAATTAATGGGGTAGAAATTGCTAAAAAACACCAATTACCTGAACAGATTATTGATTTTATTAGAACGCATCATGGAACATCAAAAACACAATATTTTTTACGTTTGTTTGCTGCCGACAACCCCGACTTAAATATTGATGATGAAATTTTTCAATACCCTGGTCCGATTCCGTTTAATAAAGAAACTGCTATTCTAATGATGGCTGATAGTGTTGAAGCCGCATCAAGGAGTTTAAAAACCTATACTTTAGAGACCATTACCGATTTAGTAAATACCATTTTAGATGCTCAGGTAAAAGAAAATCAGTTTATTAATACTGATATTACCTTTAAAGATGTTACGGTGGTAAAAAAGCTGTTTATTAAAAAACTGATGAACATTTACCACGTTCGTGTGGAGTATCCGAAATAGTTAGTTTCCACCTCCAGTAGCAGCACCTTTAGTAGTTTTAACTTTTACCCTTGATTTTTTATTGTGTTTAGCTCTAGCTTTTTGAGAAATGGCTTTTTTCTTTTGCAATTCTTTTTCTTCCTTTTTAGCTGCTTTTCGTGGATTGGTAGCATCTTTGTTTTCTTTTCTTAAATCATCAGCTAACTGAACACTCATGGGTTTATTTCGGCGGACACCAGTATCGTAATGCCCCATTTTTTTGTTCCTCGTTGTTCTACCTTGAAACATGTTGTTTTGGTCTAATTTTTTACTACAAGAATAAAAAGGCAACATTCCAATTATTAAAACAGCTATTAAAACTAATCTTCCCATATCCATAAAGTTAATCGTATTCGTTTAATAACGTATTAATATCGTTAATTAGTCTGTCAACATCATTTTCTGATGTTCCATCGTAAAAACCTCTTATTCGTTTTTCCTTATCAATCAACACAAAGTTTTCGGTATGAATAAAATCATCAACTCCTCCATCTCCTTCTGTAGTGGCTGCAAAATAAGTTTTGCGTGCTAAATCATAAATCTGTTTTTTGTCTCCAGTAACCAAATTCCATTTGCTAGCATCAATACTGTGTTTTATAGCATATTCTTTTAAAACGGGTACCGAATCATTTTCAGGCATCACCGTATGAGATAAAAACAACACATCGTTATTCGATTTAAACTCACTGTAAACACGCTCCATCTGTTTAGTCATTTTTGGGCAAATGGTTGGGCAAGTAACAAAAAAGAAATCGGTTACATAAATCTTGTCTTGATAATCTTTTTCTGTAACAGTTTTACCCTCTTGATTAGTTAAACTAAACGCACCTATTCGATGTAATTTGGTAACTCCTTGTAATGATTCATCTACCAACTTTGGGTTAATATCAGATGGATTAAATACTGGTAGAACTTTTGGCTTAATTAAAAAATAAGCAATTATTATTCCTATTACAACTATAACAATAGCAGGTATTAATCGTTTCATTATTTAATTTTAAATCGTTGTTCTAATACTTGTTGTAACAATTCGGTATCCAGTTTTTTTCCTACTATTATCTTATCTTTATCCAACAGATAAATTTGTGGTGTAGTAAATATATCATAAGTAGTGGCATAATTTAAACTCTTCACATCAGTATAACCTCCTAAAACGTATTCGTTTACCTTCATTTGGTCTTTATACACCTCTTGTGGAACTGCAACATTGATAAAATCTAGTTTATTGTCTCTGATAAATTTTTTCCAAGCATCATTGTGGTCAGAACTTACTGCATAAACAGAAATACTGTTGTTCTTTCTTATTTTCTCATAATACTCGGCAAGTTTGGGTAATTCCTTTTTACAGTGACCACATTCTGGATCCCAAAAAACCAATACTGTTATATCAGTTGGAATTTTATGCATGTTTTGCCAAGCCCCAGCCGTATCGAGCAAACTTAGATTTATGGCTTTTTTCCCAATTAACAATGGTTCTTGAATTTTAGCTCTTTCCTGAATTTTTTCTATTTGAGCAGAATCTACCCAAAAAGCCAATTCATGAGTATAATATTTTAATGCCATATGCACAAAAACAGCGTCCATTCCCATAAATTTAGATTTCTCGTAATTGTTGGTAATGTAATGAACCGTATATTTATATATTTCTGAACCAAACGTTGTTTTTGGAATTATTTTATCTGCCTCAGCATTTATCGAATCAGGATGTTGTAAAACAATTTTATTGAAATACTTCTCCAATTTATTGTGATATATTGGAGTTCTCATCAATCGATCATCTTTAAAATCAAAGTCGTCCCAAAAATGATCTTTAAAGTAATAGTACTTTTTATATCGAACAATAGAGTCGTTTTTCTCTTCTGAAAATTCAGGAATTTCTGGTTCTTTCATTGCTTTAAAAGTTGCCGTAACAAATGAATTTGGATAATTAACCATTATATCACTTCTAAATTTTATCACCTCTTCGTTGATTCTATCCAATTGATCTTGTATTTCCTTTTTTTCCGTTTCTGGGGTCTTTTCATCATTCATTTTATTTTGTAATTCCATCATTTTTTTCTGTTTATCCCCAATAAACAACATATTTTTAAAGAATATTTTATTTTCTTCTGACTTCTTAATTACCATGTTTTTCACATAGTTTAGGGTATCCGTCTCTATTTCAATTAAAGGTTCTGTTACTACCAACTCAAACAACTGCATATTGTTATAAAAAATCGCATACATCCCCCCTGGTAAAGCCTCTTTACCTTCAAATACACACACGCCATTGGCATCTATTCTAGCCGTATCTTTATAATACATTTTGTTACCAAAATAATTACCTAAATAAACGGTACTATCTTTTAACCCTTTAAATTTAATTTTGATTTTGTAGCCGTCGTTGCCTGCAAAAGCAGTTAAACAAAAGCTCGAAATGATTGCAATAACTAATAGTTTCTTCATAACTTTATAAAAATTATTTAGCGTTTCAAATTTAATGATATAATTGGCTTTAACAGTCAACACAAGTATTTTAACAAACTTTTAACTTGAATACCTTTATTCTATACCTATCAATTATTTTGCCAGCTGTTGTAGTTAGCTTGGGTATTGCATTATATGTTTTTCAGGAGCGGTTAATTTTTCACCCTTTAAAGTTATCACAAAAACACCTATTTAAATTTGAACCTACTTTTACTGAAATAAACTATACAACAGAAGATGGTAAAACTATTAATGCATTGCTTTTTAAAACAAATTTAAAAACCAAAGGAATTGTTTATTACCATCATGGTAACGCTGACAATTTAGAATATTGGGGAGCAAGAGCCATTGATTTTACCAGTCGTGGTTATGATGTATTAATGTATGATTACCGAGGGTTTGGAAAAAGTACAGGTAAAGTAAAAAACGAAAAAATGATTATGGCTGATGCCTTAATGATTTATAAAAAATTACTTTACGACTATAAAGAACGGGATATAATAATTTATGGAACTTCGCTAGGAACAGGTATAGCTACACGTTTAGCACATGAAAACAACCCTAAAATACTAATTTTAGAAACCCCCTACTTTAATTTTTATGATGTTTCAAAGTTTCACTACCCCTATTTACCTAACTCTATTTTACTGCATTATAAATTCAAAATCAACAAATTGTTGCCTGAAATAAAAATACCTGTTTACATCTTTCATGGAACGGAAGATGAAACCGTTCCTTACAACTCTAGTGAACGATTGGTTCTATTATCAAAAAACACCGAACTCATTACTATTAAAAATGGGTCTCATAGCAACTTAAACACTTTTCATGTTTATCATGAAAAATTAAGTGAGATTTTGGCTTAAACCATTGCTCTTTTAAACTCCGAAGTAGTATGAAACATTATCTCAGGGTAGTCGTTCTGAGCACTTTGTAATAAAAAGGCTGTCTGTGCTAAAAACACATAATTTCCATCTTTATCAGTTGCAATATACTGAGCTTTTCTTCGAATAAAATCATCGAGTTTAGCATCATCATCACAAGTCATCCAACAAGCTTTATACAAAGACTTTGCTTGAAATTCAGCAGATGCACCATATTCGTGTTTAAGCCTGTATTGTATTACCTCAAACTGCAATTCGCCCACTGTACCAATAATTTTACGATTACCAGGCTGTTGAGTAAACAACTGAGCAACCCCTTCATCGGTTAATTGCTCAATACCCTTCTCCAATTGTTTGGTTTTCATCGGGTCTTTATTAATCAACTCTTTAAAAATCTCTGGCGAGAAACTTGGAATCCCTTTAAATTCCAATTTTTCACCTTCGGTTAAGGTATCACCAATTTTAAAAATTCCGGTATCGTACAAACCAATAACATCACCAGGAAAAGCTTCATCAATAACACTTTTATCCTGAGCCATAAAGCTTGTAGGGTTACTAAACTTTATTTTCTTATCGTTTCTAACGTGGTGATAAAATTTATTACGTTCAAACTTACCCGAACAAATACGTAAAAATGCAATTCTATCACGATGGTTAGGGTCTAAGTTGGCGTGTATTTTAAATACAAAACCACTAAACTTATCATCTGTAGGACTAACCACTCGCATCGTAGTCTCTCTCCCTCTTGGTGAAGGTGCTATTTTAATAAAGGTATCCAATAATTCCTGAACACCAAAATTGTTTAACGCACTACCAAAAAATACCGGGGCCAAATTTCCTTCTTGGTATTTAGCGACATTAAACTCATCATAAACCCCTTCAATCAATTCAATATCGTCTCTCAGTTTTGCAGCAGGTTTCTCTCCTACTTGTTGTTCTAGAACTGGGTCGTTAACATCCTTAATTGAAACAATATCTCGTTCTACCTTTGTTTTATTACTATTGAATAAATTCAAATGTTTCTCATACATGTTATATACACCTTGAAAGGTTGCTCCAATACCAATAGGCCAACTTAATGGACGAACTTTTATATCTAATACGCTTTCAATTTCGTCCAACAAATCAAAAGGGTCTTGCCCCTCCCTATCCATTTTGTTAATAAAAACAATAACAGGAGTGTTTCTCATTCTACAAACCTCCATCAGTTTTTTGGTTTGAGCCTCTACTCCGTTAGCACAATCTATTACAAGAATTACACTATCTACAGCAGTTAATGTACGGTATGTATCTTCAGCAAAATCCTTATGGCCAGGGGTATCTAATATATTAATTTTTACATCTTTATAATTGAATGCCATTACAGAAGTTGCCACCGAAATACCCCTTTGTTTTTCAATTTCCATAAAATCGGAAGTTGCTGTTTTCTTTATTTTGTTAGATTTAACAGCTCCTGCAGATTGAATAGCTCCACCAAAAAGCAATAATTTTTCAGTTAAAGTGGTTTTACCAGCATCAGGATGGCTAATAATACCAAAGGTTCGTCGTTTCGAAATTTCTTGTTGTAAACTCATAATGCTGCAAAAGTAATTTTTTTAAGTTCAATTTGTTCATAATTGGTTTTAGTTTGTAATCAGATTTGTTAAATATATTGCTACCTTAGCTTGAAACATAAAACTATAAATATGAAAAAAATTATTTTATCAACTGCTGGTTTATTTGCACTAAGTTTAATCATGGTTTCTTGTAGTTCTGAAAGTGATGTATTGAGTTCTTTTTCTAAAAGGAAGTACTTGAAAAACTTTAAAGAAAGTAAGAAAAACTATGAGGCTATTGTTGAAGGGGAGCTTACCTCTACTGAAAACAAGAATGAAAATAAAGCAGAAAGTGAAGTTGCTAGCAATACAATTATTGAAGCGAAAATAACTACTGAAAATAAAATCGTTTTAACTCAGGAAACTATTGAAAAAGCAATAGCTTTAACCCCAAAAAAGATTTCAAAACAACTAGAAAAAGAATACCGTAACTGGGATAAATTTAATAGAAACTATTCTACAGAATTACTCGCTTCAAGTAAAGAGTATAATAATATTGCTATAAATAGCTCTTCCGCTCAAGTGAATGAAATAGTTCTTGCTATACTTGCTATTTTTATCCCACCACTTGCAGTATTTTTGTTTGAAGATTCCATTACTGCAAACTTTTGGGTTGATTTATTGTTAACATTCTTATTTTGGTTACCAGGTATAATTTTTGCCTTCTTGGTAATATTTGCAGGAGTTTCGCTGTAAAAAATATGCTTATAAAAAAAAGCCAACCCTCTCCGGTTGGCTTTTTTTTATTATTATACTCTAAAATTTACTTTTTATCTTCAGTAACTTCTTCAAAATCTACATCGGTCACTTCGTCACCTCCATTTGAAGCGTTTTCTGAACCTGATCCACCTGCTTGTTGATCAGCTTGTTGTTGAGCATTATACATTTCTTGAGAAGCTGCCTGGAAAACAGTATTCAATTTTTCAATTCCGGCTTTCATACCTTCCAAATCTTTTGCTTCATGAGCTTTTTTCAATTCAGCCAATGCATCTTCAATAGGTTGTTTTTTGTCAGCAGGAATTTTATCTCCATACTCTTTCAATTGTTTTTCTGTTTGGAAAATCAGTCCATCAGCTTGGTTTAATGTGTCAGCATTTTCTTTAGCTAATTTATCAGCATCTGCATTTTCTTCAGCCTCACGTTTCATTCTTGCAATTTCATCTTCACTTAATCCCGAAGAAGCTTCAATTCTAATACTTTGTTGCTTACCGGTTGCTTTATCTTTTGCAGAAATGTTCATGATACCATTCGCATCAATATCAAAAGTTACTTCGATTTGAGGAACTCCTCTTGGTGCTGGTGGAATATCGGTTAACTGAAATCTACCTAACGACTTATTATCCTTAGCCATTGGTCTTTCTCCTTGTAACACATGAATATCTACCGCTGGTTGATTATCTGAAGCCGTTGAGAATGTCTCCGACTTTTTGGTTGGAATTGTTGTGTTCGCTTCAATCAACTTAGTTAGCACTCCACCCATTGTTTCAATTCCTAAAGAAAGAGGTGTAACATCTAATAACAATACATCTTTTACCTCTCCAGTTAAAACTCCACCTTGAATAGCTGCTCCAATAGCAACAACTTCATCAGGATTAACACCCTTACTTGGTTCTTTACCGAAGAAACTTTTAACTGCCTCTTGAATTGCTGGTATTCTTGTTGAACCACCAACTAAAATCACTTCGTTAATATCCGATGTAGAATATCCTGCATTTTTTAATGCTGTCTTACACGGAGCAATGGTTCTCTTAATTAAATCATCAGCTAATTTTTCAAATTGCGCTCTATTTAATGTTCTAACTAAATGTTTTGGGCCGGCCGCAGTTACAGTCACATAAGGCAAGTTAATTTCTGTTTGATTTGTGCTAGACAATTCAATTTTAGCTTTTTCCGCTGCTTCTTTAAGTCTTTGAAGAGCCATTGGATCTAATCTTAAATCCACATTTTCTTCTTTTTTAAACTCATCAGCTAACCAATCAATAATCACTTGGTCAAAATCGTCTCCACCTAAATGTGTATCTCCATCAGTTGATTTTACTTCAAAAACACCATCACCTAATTCTAAGACCGAAACATCATGTGTACCGCCACCGCAATCAAAAACAATAATTTTTAAATCTTGGTTTTTCTTATCCATTCCGTAAGCCAATGCAGCAGCAGTTGGTTCATTAATAATTCTTTTTACATTTAAACCTGCAATTTCTCCGGCTTCTTTGGTTGCTTGTCGTTGTGCATCGTTAAAGTACGCAGGGACAGTAATAACAGCCTCATTTACTGTTTGTCCTAAATAGTCTTCAGCAGTTTTTTTCATTTTTTGTAAAACCATTGCTGAAATTTCTTGAGGAGTATATAATCTGTCATCAATTTTAACCCTTGGAGTATTGTTATCTCCTTTTACCACTTCATAAGCCGATCTTTTTATTTCTTCAGCAACCTGATCAAACGAGTTCCCCATAAAACGCTTAATAGAAGCAATAGTCTTTTTAGGGTTAGTAATAGCTTGGCGTTTAGCTGGATCACCAACTGCTCTCTCTCCTCCTTCCAAAAATGCGACAATAGAAGGAGTTGTTCGTTTACCTTCTGCGTTAGGAATAACAACAGGCTCGTTTCCTTCCATCACCGAAACACAAGAGTTGGTTGTTCCTAAATCTATTCCAATTATTTTACTCATAATATTTATTTTTAATTTTTAGATTTTAATTTGCTTCAAGCATTTCAAACCTTATGCCAAGCAAAAAAAGATGCTTTTATTAGAAATTTTGGCACTAAAGAAGTACAGTTCAATTTAATTTATGTCAAAAACTGACTTATTGTCATAAAAAAGCTGCTATATGGTATTAGCAGCTTTTAAAATGTTTTAGCATCAAATAATATTAATTCGGATTAACATTATTATACCAATACGCCGTATCTATAATCGTTTCACAACGTGGTGCTGGAGGAGGCACTGGCAATGGAACAGGCTCATTTCTTGCGTTACAAAAATCCAAACCCATTGATAGTAAGGCTTTAAGTGTATTATTATCATAATTAACCTGTCCATCCTGATTGAATCCATAAATATTTTCTGGTGCAGATGGATTAAGAACAGTTCCAGCTAAGAAAGTATTAGAATACAGTAGTCTAGTATTTCTGGATGAAAATACACCTAAGGCATTTGTTAGGTTAGTAAATTCTGGTTTGGTTTGGTTAACAGATGTAGATGGCTCATTAACTGCGATATAAGTACTTAAGTCAGCACCAGCAGCAATAACTTCTAGAGTTGCATTACTAATACTTCTACTACTCAGGTTTGGTACGGTAGCAGGTATACTTGATTGTAAAGCCGAAAAGAAACTATTACCATCTAACTCAAAAACAAGCAAATCTCCTCCATCTAAAGAAGTTGTTTTCTGTTCTCCTAATGAAATTTTCACTTGTTTATTTTTATTAGTCAAGTCAGTATAATGTTCTGTGTAATTAAAGATAAAATAAACTTTTATTCGTCCAGTATTAATACTAGGCGTAATTGAAAAAGTATGGGTTAAATACCCCCCACTAGCATTTGCCAATTGGATTCTACCTACCTCAAATTGTGCTTGATTCGATAATAAAGGATTATTTGCTATTGTAGTTTCAGAAGTAATTTCTTTCCCCAGTTTATTGTTTACAATTTTTAATTTATATGTATAATCTTGTCTCAAATTAGGCTCAATAAACTTATACAATACATTTTGAGTAGCATCAAAAACACCTGGGTCTTTTGGGATTTCGTTCAATGTTCTTGAAAGGGAATAAGATCTTTTAAAAACGTCAGAGGCATCATATTCGTCAATCGTTACATTAAGTTCTCCATCAGCATAATTAAAGTTACTACCATTATTAGCTAAATCAGTAGCATCTCCCTCACCACTGAACGCTTTCGTTATTTTTATATAATGAGTCGTATCATTAGGATTTAGCAACCCATAAACTACCGTAATATCTTCATATTCAGCAAGAGTGTCAATTTCCGTTTCACATGAACTCAATAACAAAAGACCAGCAATCAGATAGATAATATTCTTTTTCATAATACTTATTTAACAATCACAAATTTATCATTTATAATTTAAACAAACATATTTTGTAGTTTTGCTTTCGATATATTTTATAAAAGGTAATTATTAGTAATAAACGGCAGGTTAAATCAAATAAAAGGCACTATGTCAGTTCACAAAAAAGAGGTTAAAAGAATAACAACTCATGTTTTATTAGAAATGAAGCAACGTGGAGAAAAAATAGCCATGCTTACCGGCTATGATTACTCTATGGCAAAGATTATTGATAATGCTGGAATAGATATTATTTTAGTTGGTGACTCTGCTTCTAATGTAATGGCTGGTCATGAAACTACCCTACCCATTACATTAGACCAAATGATTTACCATGCTTCTTCTGTAATTAGAGCTATTGATAGATGTTTGGTTGTTGTCGATTTACCTTTTGGAACTTACCAAGGAAACTCTAAGGAGGCTCTTTCTTCTGCTATAAGAATCATGAAAGAATCTGGTGCTCATGCTGTTAAGTTGGAAGGCGGTAGTGAAATCTTAGAATCAGTAAAAAGGATATTATCTGCAGGTATTCCTGTTATGGGACACCTTGGTCTAACGCCACAATCTATATATAAATTCGGAACCTATGTGGTTAGGGCTAAAGAAGAAGAGGAAGCCAAAAAATTAATTGCTGATGCCAAATTGCTCGAAGAAGCAGGTTGTTTTGCCCTAGTGTTAGAAAAAATACCAGCTAAATTAGCTTCTGCTGTGGCTAACGAAGTTAAAATACCCGTAATTGGAATAGGTGCTGGAAATGGTGTCGACGGTCAAGTATTAGTAGTTCATGATATGCTTGGTATAACTCATGAGTTCAGCCCTCGTTTCTTAAGAAGATATGCCAATTTATATGATGAAATAAAAGGTGCTGTTGAAAACTATATTTCTGATGTCAAAACACTAGATTTCCCTAACAAAAAAGAGCAGTATTAGCATTTTTCTTAACAAAGATTTTAAATTTCTTTAAACTAAAAAGAAAAATTTAAGTTTTTAATTACCTTTAAGGCATGAAGAAATTTATACATCTTCTTTCCTTTTTAATTTTAATGAGTAACCTAAGTATATCTGTTGCTCAAAAACTACATTACGAATTGCCCGAAAATGCAAGTAAATTGTTTCAAGCTGGTAATTATGTAAAAGCTCTGGAACTTTATCGGGATATATACAAAAAAGATTTAACAGACACAAAATCAGCTTATTTTTTTGGTGTTTGTTTAATCAATACTTTCGATTTTGAGAATGGGATAAAAACACTGGAAAAAATTAGTTCGAAATCAGATTGTCCTCCAGAAGTATGGTTTTATTTAGCAAAAGGTTACCATGCTACTCTTCGTTTTGACAAAGCTATTGAGTATTTTAAAAAATTTATTGGGTTAAATAATGGTTCTCTATTGGTTGATGAGGCAACCAGATATACAAAAATGTGTATAAATGCTAAACTATTAGTTAAAGACCCTATCAATGTTACGTTTGAAAATCTTGGTCAAAATGTAAACTCTAAAGGAAAGGATTATTTACCGCTCATAACTGACCACGAATCATATTTACTATTTACCACCCGTAGAGAGGGAACTACTGGAAAAGTGTATGATTTAGAAGGGTATTATACCGCCGATATTTACACTTCTAAATTTAAAACAACTGCATGGAGCAAAGCTATGGCATTAGGTTATCCAAACTCCTATGGTAATGAGCAAACTGCCGGGATTTCCGAAAATGGTGAAATCATTTTTTTCTATGTAAACAATCCGGACAGTAAAAATAATTTACAAATGGCAGAAAGGGCAAAATCTTCTTTTAAAAAGTCTGCAACAATTAAAGATAAACACATTAACTCAAAATCAAGCGAACAAATTTCAGCTGTTATAACCGATAAAAAAGATATCATTATATATAGTAGTAATACCATTAATGGCAACGGTGGTTTTGATTTGTACATTTCGAGAATACTTCCAAATGATACTTGGTCAGAACCAGAAAATATGGGAGAAGTAATAAACACTCCATACAATGAAAATTATCCTTACCTTACAAATAATGGAAAAACCTTATACTTTGCTTCTGAAGGACATAACAGTATGGGTGGTTACGATATTTTTAAAAGCGAGTACGATGAAGATAATGGTTCTTGGAGTAAACCTGAAAATATTGGTTACCCATTAAATTCACCTCTAGACGATTATTCAATTTGTTTTACGCAAGATAAGAAATTTGCCTATGTTGGTGCTTTTAGAAAAGACACTTATGGAGATTATGATATTTACAAAGTAACTTTTAACAACGAATTACCACTGCTTAGTACTATTAAAGGATACATTTTAAATCAAGATTCTATTGTACATACCAAGCCTATAAGAATGGAAGTTTTTAACCAAACAACTGGCGATTTACAAGGTATTTATGAAAGTAATTCAAAAGGAACTTATATTATGATATTGCCTCCCGGAAAGTATAATTTAATTGCTGATTTACCTAACAATCAAACATTTAATCAAAAGTTTGATGTGAAAGACAGAAAATACTTTAAACCTGAAATTAACCGGAATATTCGAATTAACTTTGTGGCAACCGAAAATGATAATGATTTAACTAATGACCGCTAACGCTAATTCTGTTGAAGTACTGTATGAAGACAATCACATTATTGCCGTAAATAAAAAATCATCCGACATCGTTCAAGGCGATAAAACAGGTGATACCCCATTAAATGAAATTGTAAAAGCTTTTTTAAAAGAAAAATACCACAAACCAGGTGAGGTTTACTTAGGCACCATTCATCGTATTGACAGACCCGTAAGTGGTATTGTCCTGTTTGCAAAAACAAGCAAAGCTTTGGAGCGTTTAAACAAAATGTTTAAAGAAAAAGATGTTCAAAAAACCTATTGGGCTATAGTAAAAAACAAGCCCGAAAACAATACTGGCAACTTGGTTCACTACCTGAAAAAAAACGAAAAAAACAACAAATCTACCGCATACACCAAAGAAGTTGTTGATTCAAAAAAATCGGAGCTCAACTATAAAGTAATACATCAATTTAATAATTATTACCTATTGGAAATCAAACCATTAACAGGAAGACATCATCAAATACGTGTACAACTTGCAGCAATGAATTGTCCTATTAAAGGCGATTTAAAATATGGATTTAACCGCTCCAATCCCGATGCTTCTATTAGTTTACATGCTCGAAAAATTGAATTTATCCATCCTGTTTCAAAAGAACCTATAACCATTATTGCTCCTCCAAATGTAACAGATCCACTCTGGAAAGAAGCTCAAAATATTTTCTCTTAGAGATAAATAATTATCCATCTCTAGTCATTTTGTTAAAAAGTTAATTTTTAAGGTATATTTTTTAAAAAGTAGATGGGTAACTTTATGGCTCAATTATTTTAACGAATTCTCCATGTTTTTAATTTTCGATACAGAAACTACCGGTTTACCAAAAGACTACAAGGCACCAGTTTCCGATTCGGACAATTGGCCCCGCATGGTACAATTGGCATGGCAACTACACAATGAAAGAGGAGATTTATTAGCAGCAAAAAACTACATCGTAAAACCCAATGGTTTTGATATCCCTATTGGGGTTTCTAAAGTACATGGTATTACCACAGAACGCGCCATAAGAGACGGACACGAACTAGATTTTGTTTTAAACGAATTTTTAATTGATTTAAACAAAACCACTTATTCAGTTGGTCATAACATAGAATTTGATAATAATATTGTTGGTGCTGAGTTTTACAGACTCTCAATAACTAACAGTTTAGCTGATAAAAAGGTAATCGACACCATGCTTTCTAGTATCGATTACTGTGCTCTGCCAGGTGGACGAGGTGGTGGCTTTAAATTCCCTTCTCTTACCGATTTACATGTTAAATTATTTAACAAACCTTTTGGTGATGCTCACGATGCAGCTTATGATGTTGATGCTACAGCTCGTTGTTTTTTTGGCTTAATCACCAACAGAGTTATACCTGTTAACGAAATAAAAAATGTTGACAATATAAAATATGAAGCCCCTAACCTTGCAGAAGCTAATTTTGAAGATCTTCATACGAAACAAACTAAAGGCGATGATGTTTTAAAAGTAGCTAAAGAAGTTACCGAAATACTTGCTGATGTTCCATTTGTCCATTTACATAATCATTCTGAATTTTCTATATTACAATCAACCACCAAGGTCAATCAGCTGGTTTTAAAAGCTAAAGCATTAGGTATGGATGCTGTAGCGCTTACTGATCATGGAAATATGATGGCTACCTTTCATTTTGTTAGAGATGCACTTAAAGAAGGGGTTAAGCCTATTGTTGGCTGTGAATTTAATTTATGTGCGAACAGAAAAAACAAAAGTATAAAAGACGATGGTTTTCAAACGGTTTTAATTGCCAAAAATAAAAATGGTTATCAAAACCTCATTAAGCTAGCTTCATATGCAAATACTGAAGGTTTTTATTATGTACCTCGTATCGACAAAGAATTGTTATTGGAATATAAAACCGATTTAATTGCCTTATCAGGAGGTATTTGGGGAGAAATCCCAAACAAAATACTTTTTGAAGGAACCAACCAAGCAGAAGAAGCTGTTTTATGGTGGAAAGAACATTTTGGCGATGATTTTTATATAGAAATAAACCGACATGGTGTTACTGAGCAAAATGAAATAAACAAAGTATTGTTAGAGTTTGCTAGAACTCACAAAATCAAATATATTGCCGCTAATAACACCTATTACCTCGATAAGTCTGATGCTGAATCACAAGATGTTTTATTGTGCATCAAAGATGGTAAATATGTTAGTCAACCAAAAAAATATATAGGTTCTAAAGGTCGGGAGTTTCGTTTTGGTTTCCCTAACGATGAATTTTATTTCAAATCGGGAGATGAAATGAAAAAACTCTTTGCTGATTTACCTGAAGCTATTATAAATACAGCAGAAATTGCTAATAAAATAGAATCGTTTAAGCTGGAGAGGGATGTATTGTTGCCCAATTTTGATATACCTGATGAATTTAAAGACCCCTTAGATGATGAGAATCCACAACTAAAAAATGGAGAAAATGCTTATTTGCGACATATTACCTACAAAGGTGCAGAAGAACGTTATGGAGAGTTAACAGACGAAATAAAAGAACGATTAGATTTTGAATTAGATGTAATCCGAAATACCGGTTATCCCGGTTATTTTTTAATTGTGGAAGATTTTATACGTGAAGCTAGACGAATGGGTGTCGCTGTTGGTCCTGGAAGGGGTTCTGCTGCTGGTTCTGCCGTAGCTTATTGTACAGGCATTACCAACATCGACCCTATTAAGTACGACTTACTTTTTGAGCGTTTTTTAAATCCTGACAGGGTTTCTATGCCTGATATTGATATTGATTTTGACGATGATGGCCGTCAATTGGTTATCGACTATGTAATTAATAAATATGGTGCCAACCAAGTTGCTCAAATTATTACCTATGGTACCATGGCTGCTAAGTCATCAATTAGAGATACAGCTAGGGTTTTTGAACTACCATTAGACCAAGCAGGGCGTTTAGCTGGTTATATTCCTGATATTTCATTGGGTAAAATTTTTAATCTATCTCAGGAAGAATTAGAAAAGAAAATAGGTAGAAAAGAAGATATAGAACGAGCTAACATTCTAAAAGAAATTGCTAACGGACAAAATTTAGAATCTAAAACAGTAAAACAAGCTGTTAAGGTAGAGGGTTCGGTACGTAATACGGGAATACATGCTTGTGGAGTAATTATTACCCCTGATGATATTACCAACTATGTACCTATTGCTTTAGCTAAAGACTCCGAAATGTCTTGTACTCAGTTTGATAACTCCGTAGCAGAAAATGCCGGATTGTTAAAGATGGACTTCCTGGGTTTAAAAACATTAACCCTAATTAAAGATGCCATCCAGATTATAAAAGACAAATACAACTTAGCTCTTGACCCTGAGAAATTTGACATTGAAGACCAAAAAACTTACGAACTTTTCCAAAAAGGTGAAACAGTTGGTATTTTCCAATACGAGTCTGCCGGAATGCAAAAACACATGCGTGCCTTAAAACCAACAGTTTTTGCCGATTTAATAGCAATGAATGCATTGTATCGTCCTGGACCAATGGAATACATCCCTTCGTTTATTAAACGTAAGCATGGTGAAGAAGAAGTGGTTTATGATCTGCCAGAAATGGAAGATAACCTTAAGGAAACATACGGAATTACCGTTTATCAAGAGCAAGTAATGTTGCTTTCACAACGTATTGCTGGTTTTACCAAAGGTGAAGCCGATGTTTTACGTAAAGCTATGGGGAAAAAGCAAAAGGCTGTTTTAGATAAAATGAAGCCTCAATTTATTGAGCAAGCTGTTGCAAAAGGTCATCCCAAAGACAAACTAGAGAAAATCTGGAAAGATTGGGAATCGTTTGCTGCTTATGCTTTTAATAAATCCCACTCCACTTGTTATGCTTGGATAGCTTACCAAACTGCTTATTTAAAAGCCCACTACCCAGCTGAATACATGGCATCGGTATTAAGTAACAACATGAACGACATTAAACAAGTTACCTTTTTCATGGATGAATGTAAGCGAATGGGAGTTCAGGTATTAGGCCCTGACGTGAATGAATCAGTTTTGAAATTTACAGTTAACAACAAAGGACAAATTCGTTTTGGATTAGGGGCAATGAAAGGTGTTGGTGAAAAAGCAGTAGAATCAATTATTACCGAACGCAAAGAAAATGGTCATTATACCTCTGTTTTTGATTTAGTAAAACGTATTGATTTGCGTGCCGCAAATAAAAAAACATTAGAAAGTTTGGCTTTGGGTGGTGCTTTCGATTCGTTTGAAGGTACTCACAGGGCACAATACTTTGCATTGCAAGATGATAATTCTATCTTCCTCGAAAAAATTATCAAATACGGCAGTAAGTTCCAGGAAAATCAAAACTCATCGCAGGTATCGATGTTTGATATGTTGGATGATGAAAATACTTTGCAAGTGGAAGAACCACCTATTCCAAGTTGCGAAGAATGGGGTACATTAAATAAACTGCGAAAAGAAAAAGAAGTAGTAGGAATCTTTATTTCTGGTCATCCATTAGATGATTTTAAATTAGAAATAACTCATTTTGCTAAAGGAGAATTAAGTGAGTTGAACAATTTAGAAAGTGTTGAAGGAAAAACTTTTGCCATTGCTGGTATTTGTGCAGGTTTTCAGGAAAAATTCACTAAAAATAATAAGCCTTTTGGTATTGTAAAAATTGAAGATTACTCCGACTCGCACGAATTCTTCTTGTTTGGTGAAGAGTATATTAAATACAAGGCTTACTTCTCTCAAGACCAGTTTTTGTTTATAAAAGGGCAAGTTAAGGCGCGTGAAAACCGGTGGGGGAAATCTGGTGCAACTCCAGTTGAAAAAAAGCTGGAATTTAATATCAGTTCCATTCAATTGCTTTCGGAAGTACGAGAAAAATTAGCAAAAGGAATTACTATCATTATCAATTACAAGGATGTAACACTTGAAATGATTGAACAGTTGGATAAACTGACAAAAGATTTTCCTGGAAATGACAATTTTGACATTTACCTGTTAGATATAGAAGAAGGAACTGTAGGATTGTTCTCCAGAACAAAAAAAGTAACACTTTCTAATGACTTTTTTAGTAACTTGGAACAGATTTCCGACGTAGAATTTACCATTAACCAATAAAATTGACAAATTGACATTGTTTTTGGAAATGGATTAATAATTGAATACAAACCAAATAAATTATCAATATAAAAATTAAATAAGATGGCATTAGAATTAACAGACGCAAACTTTGCAGAAAAAGTATTAAGTTCAGATAAACCTGTAATTGTGGATTTTTGGGCAGTTTGGTGTGGACCCTGTAGAATGGTTGGACCAATTGTAGAAGAATTAGCTAACGATTATGATGGGCAAGCTGTAATTGGAAAATTAGATGTAGATAACAACCCTGAGATTGCTCAAAAATATGGTATTAGAAATATTCCAACCATATTGTTTATGAAAAACGGTGAAATCGTTGACAAACAAGTAGGTGCAGCATCGAAAGATGTATTGGAAGGTAAACTAAAAGCAATGATGTAATTATTGCTTTAAAACAATTATAAAAAAGCCCCGCAAAATTTGCAGGGCTTTTTATTTTTGCGGTGTAAAATTATTTTACAACATCAGCTAAAGCTTTACCAGCTTTGAACTTAGCAACTTTTTTAGCAGCAATTTTGATTTCTTTTCCAGTTTGTGGGTTTCTACCAGTTCTTGCAGCTCTTTTAGAGATTGAGAAAGTACCAAATCCGATTAACTGTACTGCATCACCTTTTTTTAATGATTTAGATACTGCACCTACAAATGCGTTTAAAGCGTTTCCAGCGTCAGCTTTAGTTAATCCAGCTTCTTTAGCCATTGCATCAATTAATTCACCTTTGTTCATGATTTAAAAAATTTAAGTTATTAATAATGTTATCAAATCAAATATAGGAGTTTTACAAAGTCAATGTACATAAGGGTTCAATAGTTATTAACAAGCTATTAACACCGATTTTACTACTATCTAGATACCTCAAAAGTCATATTTTCCAGTCCTAATAGCGTATTAGCAAAAATACTCTTAGACTCCTCTAATAGCAAGCCCAGGTCCTTATATCGATTAGAGAAGTGCCCTATAATCAATAACTTAGCATTTGCCTTCGCAGCAATTTCAGCTGCTTGTTTAGCAGTGCTGTGACATGTAGCCTCTGCCCTTGTGGCTTCACGATCTAAAAATGTAGCTTCATGATAAAGGACATCAACATCTTTTATTATTGGTATTATTTGTTCGTTGTATTTGGTATCTGAACAGTAAGCATAGCTATAAGAAGGTTCTGGAGCAAACGTCAACTCTATATTTTTAATTATTTTTTTTCCTTCTGTAAAATGATAATCTTCGCCCATTTTTAACTTATTTAAGGCATATTTTGGTATAGCATGTTTCCTAACCTCTTCTATATTTATAGTTCTGGGTTTGGGTTTTTCTTTAAACAAGAAACCTGTACATGGAATTCGGTGATCTAACACTATTGTAGAAACTGTAATGTGTTCATCTTCAAACAATACTTCTGAACCATTAACATGTGTTTCATGAAATACCAAAGGGTATTTTAAATAACTGTGCGAGTACAATATGTTGATGTCAATAATCTCTTTAAGTTGCTTAGGTCCGTAGACATGTAACGGTAAAGTTCTACCTAATAAATGCATGGTTTGTAATAAACCTAACAAACCTAGATAGTGATCGCCATGCAAATGACTAATAAAAATATGATGTAACCGTTGGAATTTTATTTTGTGTTCTCGCAACCTACTTTGAGTACCTTCGCCACAATCAACCAGATAATACTGCTCGTTAATGTTAATAATTTGAGCACTAGGATTACGAGATAAGGTAGGCGATGCAGATGCACTACCTAATATAAGTACACTAAATTTCGTCATCAAAATCTTCTGAACCTAAATCGCGTTCAAGTTCTTCCATAAATAAAAAGTCGATAGCTTCTGGTAATGTTGGGGTAATGGTTAGAACACCATCAAGCTGAGATATTTTAAGCAATTTTTCTACCATAGGTTGAGTTCCACACACAATAAATGAACCGTTTGATTCCACACAAACTCTGTTACCTATCAATAAGGCACTCAAACCCGAAGAATCACAATATTTTACAGCACTTAAATCTAACAAAATATTTTTGTTTCCGTTTTTATTAATCAGCACAAACTCTGCTTTTAAATCAGGAGAAAGAATAGAATCTAACTTTTCAGCTGAAACTGTAACAAGCGAATAATTGTCGTATTTTTTTGTGGTTAGGCTCATCTGTTAGAAATTTTGATTACCTAACAAATGTATAAAAAGTAATCTTATTTACAAACCGAAAAAAATTTTGAGTTCATATCAAATTCGTCATTATAGGCTCGGCCCATAATCTGTTAACTAAAAAAAGATACTAGCTAAATCCACAATGACGCCTATTCACTTTCGTCTTTGTAAGCGAGGATTATTTTTTTAACCAAATCGTGTCTAATAACATCTTTTTCGTCAAACGTAACAAAACCAATACCTTTTACTTTCCTTAAAATTTTAATGGCTTGTGTCAACCCCGATTGCTGATTTCTTGGTAAATCTATTTGAGTTTCATCACCATTAATAATAAACTTAGCACTTCTTCCCATACGGGTTAAAAACATTTTAAACTGGCTCTTGGTAGTGTTCTGTGCCTCATCCAATATAACAAAAGCTTTATCTAATGTTCTACCACGCATAAAAGCTAATGGAGCAATCTGTATGGTTCCATCTTCCATCATTTCTTTCAGCTTTTCAGCAGGAATCATATCTCGCAAAGCATCGTACAAAGGTTGTAAATAGGGGTCTAATTTTTCTTTTAAATCACCAGGTAAAAAACCTAAATGCTCACCAGCCTCTACAGCAGGACGAGTTAAAATAATTCTACGAACTTCTTTATTTTTTAAGGCTCTTACTGCCAAAGCAACAGCTGTATAGGATTTTCCTGTTCCGGCAGGACCAACAGCAAAAACCATATCATTCTGCTCAGTTAACTCTACCAACTTACGTTGATTGGCTGTTTTAGGTTTAACAATTAAACCGGCATTACCAAAAACCAGCACATCATCGTCAAGTTTTAAAGTATTACTTTCTCCTTCAGCTGGCTCATCCATAAGACGCTCAATATTATTGTCAGTTAGTTGCTTGTACTTTAACAAGTGTTCAATTAATAAAGCTATTTTTTGTTGAAACAAATTTATCTCGTCTTCCTCTCCTATTGCTTTTAGCGTTCCACCTCTCGATATCACTTTAAGTTTCGGGAAATATTTTTTTATCAGGCTCAACTTAGCTTCGTTAACCCCTAAAAGTTCAACGGGATTAACTCCTGAAATTTCTATAATTTTTTCGTTCAAATGATATTATTTTAATTGATAACTTTGGATTGTATTATGATACGTTAAATATCAAAATTAAGATTCAAAATGCATCTTTTTAATTGCAATAATTATCAACAATTATCAGCTAAATGCCAATAATTACACTTACATCAGATTTAGGATTAAAAGATTACTATGTTGCATCTATTAAAGGTGCCATTTTAAGTCAAGCACCTGATGTTACCATTATTGATATAACCCACGAAATACCTGCTTTTGATTATTCTAAAGCATCGTTTATTGTTCGTAATTGTTACAAAGATTTTCCTGCAGGAAGTATACATATTATTGGAGTGAATGCTGAAACAGACATTGACATTCCTCACGTAGCCATTTTTGAAAACGGTCATTACTTTATTGGTGCAGACAATGGTATTTTTTCGTTGATTTTTGATAAAACTCCTGAAAAAATTGTGGAATTGAACATTACACAAGAAACCGACAACATCACGTTCCCTACAAGAGATGTGTTTGTGAAAGCGGCTTGCCATATTGCCAGAGGAGGAACCTTAGAATTGATTGGAAAAATAAAAGACAGTATTGAATCGAAATCGTTGTTTAGAGCCATTTCTGAAAATAATTCTATACGTGGAATGGTAAGTTATATTGACCATTATGGCAACCTGCTGAGCAACATTTCTGAATCCATGTTTAGGACATTTGGACGAGGTAGAAAATTTATCATCTATTTAAGAAATTCGAGTTACGAAATATCTGAAATAACCAACGCATACAACAGTGTACCCGATGGCGAAAAAGTAGCCATGTTTAGTTCTACAGGTTTTATTGAAATAGCTGTAAATAAAGGTAACGCCAGCAAGCTTTTTGGTGTTAAGGAGAGCGATTTAATACGTATTGAGTTTTATGATTAGAATTGTTAAAATGACTTTTGCCCCCGAAAATGTTGATGCTTTTTTGAAGAATTTTAATGAGAATAAAACCCTCATTAGAAACTTTGACGGTGTAGAACATCTGGAATTGTTTCGTGATAAAAACAATCCCAACATATTTTTTACCTACAGCTACTGGAAATCGGAAGAATACTTAGAAAAGTATCGTGTTTCTGATTTGTTTAAAAGCGTATGGGCAAAAACTAAACCTTTATTTAGTGCTGATGCCGAAGCTTGGAGTGTAGACAGTATTTACAACGTAAACCAATAGAACGCTGATGACACTGATGAATATGATAAAAGAAGATGTTTTATTACTTCAAGCAAGTTTATCTGTATTAATCATAAATATCGGTGTGCTTGCCATTTAGCAAGTTTGCATTCTAATTTTATAATATAAACATGCCCACTCAACGCTCTTTATTTCTCGAACATGTTGCTCAAACCAGCGATTTCCCGCTTAGTTTAGAAATTGAGCAAGCCGAAGGCATGTACATGACTGATGTTGATGGTAAAAAATACCTCGATTTAATTTCGGGCATATCAGTAAGTAATTTAGGTCACAGACACCCTAACGTGATTAGTGCTGTTAAAGAACAACTTGAAAAATATACCTATTTAATGGTGTATGGTGAGTTTGTGCAATCGCCACAAGTAAAATTGGCTACGCTTTTAGCGGATAATTTACCAAGCAATTTAAACTCATGCTACTTGGTAAATTCGGGTAGCGAAGCCAACGAAGGTGCCATGAAACTGGCAAAACGATATACAGGCAGGCAACAAATTATCAGTTTTAAAAATGCCTACCACGGCAGCACTCAGGGTTGTTTGAGTATTATTGGTAGCGACGATTTTAAAAAACCGTTTGAACCTTTATTACCCAACATTACACAGTTAACGTTTAACAACGAAAACGATTTAGCACAAATAACCACTAAAACAGCTTGTGTAATTGTTGAACCTATAATGGGCGAAGCTGGAGTTATTGCTCCAACCAATAACTTTTTAAAAAAATTACGCGATAAATGTACCGAAACCGGTACTTTATTAATTTTTGACGAAATACAAACCGGTTTTGGACGAACGGGTAAACTCTTTGCTTTTGAGTATTTTGGAGTTACACCCGATATTTTGACCCTAGCCAAAGCTATGGGTGGAGGTTTTCCTATTGGAGCATTTATAGCTTCGAACGAGATAATGGGTAGCTTAAAAACCAACCCCATTTTAGGACACATTACCACTTTTGGTGGACATCCAGTAAGTTGTGCTGCAGCTTATGCCAATTTACAAACTTTATTGACTGAAAAAGAGTTAATAAGCACTGTACCACTTAAAGAACAGTTGTTTAAAGATTTGTTAAAACACCCGAAAATTAAAGCTTTACGTAGTTTTGGATTACTAATAGCAGTTGAGTTTGATAGTTTTGAAACCAACAAAGCCATTATTGATAAATGTATTGCTAATGGTGTTTTAACGGATTGGTTTTTGTTTAACGATAAATCGTTACGAATTGCACCACCATTAATTATTACCGAAGAAGAAATTAAAATGGCGTGTGGAGTGATTTTGGAGGCAATAGAACATCAATAGCTAGTTTTTGTATTACTTCAAGAGAAAGCATGAAACATTTCTAGTTTGGTTTAATTGTTTCAACTAGCTTTTGTAATTCTTCTTCGTAATAAAAGCCTTTAATATTAAGATATTTAGTTTCTCCAATTATCTTAATATCAAAAAAACTATATAACAATATTGACCTACCACCACTCAATTCAAAAGAAATATGATTTACATCTTTAATTACTATACTTTTTTTTGTGATTTCTACTAGATTAAATATAATCTTAGTTTTTACATTTAATATAGTGTTTTCTACAACTATATTTTTGTTAGGTATAAATAAACCAAAAGACAAACAAATTAACGAAACAACTATTGCTCCAATATTTCCATATAAATAATATAGATAATAACACCCTGATGAAATAATTAAAAACATTATCTCAATCAGAAAAAATGAATGATGAGTTTTTAATTTCATTAATCTACAGCCTTAACAAAATACGATTCGGCAGTTGGTAACCAATCCGTAATTCGTCCAATACGTGTATCGTGGCTTGGGTGTGTACTTAAAAATTCAGGCGTACTGTTTCCTCCAGAAGCGGCTTTCATACGTTCCCAAAAAGGTATGGCTTCTTTAGGCTCGTAACCAGCCATTGCCATAAATACCATTCCTAATTTATCAGCTTCGCTTTCTTGGTTTCTGCCAAAAGCCAACACGCCAGCACCTGTAGTAATACCATAAGCACCTAAAAACAAGGCTTGAGTTTCTGCTGGTTTTTCGCGTAAAGCTACTGCCAAACCTGCCGCTCCTGCTGCTGCCACCAAACCCTGGCTCATACGTTCGTTACCATGTCGTGCAATAGCATGAGCAATTTCATGTCCCATTACCACAGCCAAACCAGCATCAGAATCGGCAACCGGCATAATACCTTGGTAAACCACTACTTTACCACCTGGCATACACCATGCGTTCACTACATTTTGGTTCACCAGATTAAATTCCCATTTGTATCCGGCAATTCTGCTCGATTGCCCTTCGGTTTTTAAGTATTTTTCTACTGCGTTTGCAATTCTATTTCCAACTCGTTTTACTCTTTTGGTGTTTTCTATCTCATCCGACATGGGCGGATTTTCACTTAAAAAAGCCCCATATTGCGTCAATGCCATACTCATCAATTGGCTTTCAGGCAATAAATTCATTTGTTTTCTGCCAGAAATTGGCACCTTACTGCACGCTATTAAAGCAATTACTAAAATTGCTAAAAGACTTTTTTTCAACATACTTTAATTAAAAAATTAATTGATTTCTACTGTTAAACCATTTTCTGCCAGAATTTCAGAAATAAACGCCAATTCTTTAAATGCACCTTTTTTTATGTCACATTTACCTTTAAAATGAACTAACATGGCACATTGTTCGGCTTGTATACTATCGTGTCCACAATATTTTATCAGCATATTTATAACATGGTCGAAAGTATTTACATCGTCGTTAAAAAGCACTAACAACTTAAGTTCCTGATTTTCAATAACAGCACTTGTTTCTTTTAATGTCTCGGTATTCATGTTTACTATTTATTATAGTTTTTCACTAATTCTAATGCTTCACTAACTTCAATTTGTGTGCCATCCTTAAAGGCAATAACCTTTGGCGATTTAATACCTTCCACCTTCATTTGAATTTGCAAATCCAGTGCCGATGGATAATCAGGATACTCACCCATCGTATATATAGTTTTACCATCAACTTCTTTTATTTCGATACCACTATTTGAAAATTTCAAGTAAACCATTGATTCTTCTACAGGAACTTCAGCGGTATATTCTCCTAGCAATACCTTATATACAATTTTTAAAGCCTTACCTACTTCAACCTGGTTAATAGGTTGTTTAGAAGGTACTGTATTTGTAGTAGCATTGCTAGTTGTAGTATTTGTTATCGGAGTATTCGCAGATGTCGTAGTATTGTTTGAAGTGTTGTTAGTTGTTGGTGTTATATTTGTCTTGGTATTATTGTCTGTATTGTTTGCTGTTGTATTAGTGGTATTTGTATTACCAACAGTTTTAGTTTCTTCATTCATTTCCGGATTTTCGTTCCCGTTAAGAGCTACTACTTTAGGATTCTTAACACCTTCAGCTTTCATTTCAGCTCTTGCATCGTTAGCTGTGTTGTAATCAGAATAAGGCCCCATTGAATAAACAGTTTTTCCATTTTTTTCTTCCACTTTCAATCCCTTGCCTGACAATTTCAAGTAAACAGCAGCATCTTCAACCGGGACTTCATCGGTATATTCTCCCAAAATTAAGGTATAAACAATTTTTGAATTGTTACCTGGAATCACAACTTCTTCATTACCCACTGAATTAGTTGTTTTATTGTTTTCAACTGTACTATTATTGCCAGTAGTTGTTACTACATTGTTTTTATCAGTCGATAAACCAATGGCTTCATTAACCCCTATTCTATTTCCATTAGCATAAGCAATAACAAAAGCATCAGTTATACCTAAATCAACAATTCTTGCTTTAGCTGAATTTGCTTCGTTAATTGTAGGGTAAACACCAGAGGTATATCTAATTAAACCATTAGAAGTTCTTTCGCTATTTAATGGCGACAAATTGTTCAACTGCTCGGCAGTAATTGGTCGAGAATAAACCCCAACTTGAACAGTAAAGAACACTCCCTTAATTTTATTTACGTCGGTCGAGATACCATCTTCGACCAACTCTACGTTTGTTTTTGGTGCCGGTAACTCTTTAGATGTTGTAGAAGTATTGTTAGTGTTAGTGTTAGTAGCATCTGTATTATTTGCAGGTTGAGAACTGTTAACTATCAACTGAGAATTATTTTCAGCAACAGTTCCACCTCCTGCCATAGCTCTTGCTTCGTTAATATTTATTCTTTTTCCGTTGTAAAACGCCACCACAAAAGCATCTGGGTAACCAATAGTTCTAATCGAATTTTTGGCTTCGTTAGCCATGTTAAAGGTATTAAATAACCCTGCGGTGTAACGAGTAATTCCGTTACCAGCATCTTCGGCAGAAATAGGTGCAAAACCAACAAAATGATCTTGTGGAATAGGGTTTCTAAATGCTCCTATTTGAACTTTAAATACTAATCCTTCTGGTAATTTAGCAACTGGTATTTTTTTGCTCTCGCTATAGGCTGCTTTTTTATTTTCTGTTAATACAAAAATTGGTTGATTTAAAACCGTTGGTATTTCATCTACCTTACTTATATCTATTTTATCAACAACAGGTTCAGTAATATTATTTGTTGTTGGTGTTTTATTTTCTTCTACTACATTGCTTTCAGCTATTTCTGGTTCCGTAGTTTGAGCTTTTGTATTATTACCAGTATTGGTATTTGTAGTAATTGATGTTGTATTCTCTTCTACTACATTGTTCTCTGCCAATTCTGGTTCTAGAGTATTTACTGTGTTCGAGTTTGTTTTAGCAGTTGAAGCGTTTGAATTAGTATTTTCTTCTATCACTTGGTTCTCTGCCAATTCTGGCTCTGTAGTTTCAGCTATTTTGTTGGTAGAAGTTGTATTTGAAGTGTTATTTTCTGCCAACTCAGGTTGAGTAGTTTTCGCAACAGCAGTATTGTTAGCTAAAGCAGTATTCAAATAGTTGTTGTCATAAAGAGCTGCTTTTTCGATCGCTTTTATCTGATCAGCTCTTGAACTGGATGCTAAAACATTATCAGCTACTTTTATTTTTTCAAGTGCTTCTATTTCCTTTTGAGTTGCGGATGCTCTGGTCTCTAATGCCTTTGTTTCATTTTCGGCAATCATGTTGTTAAGCTTTTCTATTTGTCCGAGCAACTTAGTTTTTCCGTCTCCTTGAGCACCTTTTGCCATAGCATTTAAGCTAATACCTAAAGTTTTTTGGTCTTCTGCCTCTTCTTGGAATTTATCTGCTTGAATATAATCAACTTCAGCTTCTTTAATCAACCTTCTCGATTCTTTCTTATTCTCAGTATATTTCTGGTATTCGGTAGAATTTTTAAGTTCAGCTAACTCTGTTCCTGAAAGACTATTTATCAACTGTTTATCTTGTGAAGTAAATTGTTCGCTACCTAAAGCTGTTCTGTTAGCATTAATAGCTTCAACAGTACTTTTTTCTTCGCTAGCCATTTCTTCAGCAGAAGCATAACTTATTTCTGCTTCTTTTCTTAATTGTTTTGCTTTTTCGGTATTCGAATTTGCTTCAGCAACTAAAGCCTCTTTTTCAGCTTTTTCAGTTATTTTTTGTGCACTATCCTGTAAAATAGTTGCTAATTTTTCTAATCGAGAAGCTTCTTTTTCTGCTGTTTTAGCTTTTGCAATTTCATTATCTGAAGGCATGCCTACCTTAGATGGTTGATAAATTGTAGTATTACTAATAGTCGGTACCGAATTTGAGTTTATAGTGGTTTTATTTTCAACAACATTGGTTGTAGTATTTACTGAATTTGATTTAACATTTTCAGTGATATTACTCTCTTTAGGCAAGGATGCCAATACTTCATTAGCATTTTTGTTTGAATACAACTCAATTGCTCTTCGTTGTTTTTCTATAGCAGTAGCTTCAAACTCTTGAGCTTTCAGTAGTGCCAATTCTTTTGATGCAAAAGTTGCTGCTGATTCGGCATTAGTTCTTTCTGTTTGAGCTTTTTCAAAATAAATATTGGCTTCATCTTCATTTAACTCTCCAACAGTGGCATTATCGCCAGTTGCTGTTGCCGATTTTTTTACAGCTGACAATGCTGCTTGATTGTTGTAATATTCTGCCTTATTTGCTTTTGCTTTAGCACTAGCAACTTCAAGTTTTTTATTTTCAACATCTTCTTTTAAAACAGCTACTTCGTTTAAAACCTCTTGTTTTTTACTTTCATCTTTCAAAGCATAAACAGAGGCTGATTTTTCTTCAACCAAAGCATTTAATTGATTAAGTTCTTCTTCCAGCTTAGTAACTTCTTTGTATTCTTTTTTGGCTTGTTGAGATGAATATGGAGAGTTATCCTCAACTAAATTGTTAGTAGATAAAGTATTTGATTCATCAATTGTTGGCCTGTTTTTTATAGCCATCAAAGATTCTTGTTGTTTAACTGATAAACTAATCTCCGAAAGTTGTTTATCTAAGGAATTTTTTTCATTATTCAATACAGTTAACCTTTCATTTATAGGTTCTTTCTCCAATTCATCTGCCAGTAATAATTCATCGTTTTTAATTTTAATCTCTTCATTCACAGATTCACTCCACTCCTTAAGCACTTTTTCTTTTTCCTTTTTTGATGTTAAAGGGTCAACTATATTATCTGCTTCAGCAAACTTGTTATTAAACTCAGTGTTGTAATCCTGTACTTCACCATTTGAATTAACTACTTTCTCATTATATTTAGTATAATCAATTTTATTGTTTACGGGAGTATTTTTATTTTCTGTTGTAGACGATGAACTAACTGCGGTATTTACAGCAAGATTATCCTCATTCCCTAATTTACTGTTATAAATAGCAATAAATTCTTCGTTATTTGTTTTCTGATTTTCTAATTCCGCTATACGATTACTAATTGTTTCCTTTTCTTCATCTTCAGCGCTATTTAACTCTATTTTCTTTAATAAAATTTCCTGTTCATTAGCGTTTTTCCATTTTTCATGAACTGCAATTTTATTTGAAATATCTGTTGGGGTTTCTCCATCAATGTTAGCTAATTCATTCTCGTAATTTGTAGCATAATCAATAACATTACCAGCATTATCTGTTATTACAACATTTACTGGTTCGGTTACAGTTTTTGTAGTGGAAGTAGTTGATGTATTACTTGATGAACTTATTTTAGCCGGGTTCTCTTCCTGTGCCAGTACTAAATATTTATCAGCTTCTTTTTGCTTTTCAGTTTTTAAATTTTTTAATATTTCTATTCTACTTGTAATTTTAGTTTTATCATTTAAGCTTTCTGCAGCATCCAGTTGTTTCTCTTTAATAGCAATCTCCTGATTGATATCTGAAATCCAATCCTGATTAATTTTTGCCATTTCTAGCGATTTTTGATATTCATTAGGATTGCTTTGTGCGTCAACTAATTGCGAACTGTGTTTTGAGTTGTAATCAATAATTTTTCCCTCATCAGAAATGATGTCATACTCGTCTTTAAGCGTTAACAAATCAACCGATTTTGAAGCTGTAGAAATAACAGTAGATTCATCACTTGGATAAAGTCCAATCAACCCTTGTTTTTCGAAATAAATCAAGTCGTTATTTAAAGCTGTTTTATCAGGAGCTTTGGTAGTAGTTTGAGTATTTAAACTTTCAACTGTGGCAATTATTCCTAATGTCGTATTACTTTTACGCTCCAACTCTTTCAATTGTTTACCTAAATCCAATTCTTTATCCTGTGCTACACCTAAATCGTATTTGATATCCTCCAGATCAATTTTTAAAGCATCAATCTCTCCTTGCCATGCCTCTTTTTCCGATTTTTTTGACGATTTATTAATTCTCTCGGTTAAATTATTGATGTTTTCCTGTATTTCAGTTTCTCTGTTTTTAAGTTCAATAACATTATTTCTGACTTTACCATATTCAATTTCAGTTTCTGATAATTTATTTTCTAAAACCTTTTTTTCTCCTTCTAATGCTGATTCTTTGTTATAAGTTGAATTAGTGATTTCTTCCAATTTTAAGTAATTTGTTTCAGCTTCAGCTCTATTTCCCACATTAACATTAGAAGCAATGGAGTTACTCAAATCTAAGGTCTTTTTCACATCACTTTCTCTTTCAACAGCCTCACTTTCTATCGATTTTGCAACATCCATTGCTGAAATAGATTCATTAACTAAGCCAGCAGCAATATATTTCAAACGTTCAGCATCCTTAAGAGCTAAGGCTTTTGTATTTTCATCTTCCGATTCTGAAGCTATTTTTTGTTTTTGTAGAGATTGATTTAACGCTTTCTTGGCTTCTACACTTTTTTGAGCAGCTAAATCATAAGCAAAATTGGCTTGGTTTTTCGATAATTTGGCATTTTCAGCAACTTTATCTGCACTCTTTTTTGCGTTATCAGCCAATTGTTGATTAGACACTGAAGCTAAAGATGAAATTCCTGCATTAGATGAAGATTTATCCAAATTTTTCAAAGCCTCTTCTTCTGTTAAATTAACATCCATTTTGGCTTTGTATTTTAATAAATTCTCTACTACTAAAGGGTCTGTAATATCAAATTCATCAGATTCATTAAACAAGTTTTTAACCACCAATTTTTCATTGTCGCCTTCTCCTACAAGTCTTAATTCTTGTTTTAACGCTCTAAAACCATCCAGAGTAGGTAATTCAATTACAGCAGAATGGACAGGAGCATCATTGGTTGTTTCCACTAGAATTTTAAACTTCCCTCCATTTCCTGGAAATACCAATAAATATTCACCATTTTCTCGGTTAGATGAGAATACTCCATATTTTCTATCTTTCTCAACATCCATTATTGAAATGGTAGCTGACTTCATATTGGGGTTAGACTCAGCTAAGAAAAATCCTTTTACAATAGTATTTTCAGCTGGCTGTCTATCAACCTGAACTTTATAAACTGTTAACTCACCTTGCTTACTTGCTCGTGATGATGCAAAATAAGCAAGTTGATTATCAATATCAGAAATAAATAAAATATCGTCATCTGGAGTATTAATTGGGAAATCTAAATTCTCAGGAAAAGTCCACTCACCAGAAGATGGGTCTAAAGTCGATTTAAAAACATCATACCCTCCCATGCTGTTATAACCTTTTGAACTAAAATATAAGGTTTTTCCATCAGGATGAAGGAAAGGATAATCTTCATCAAAGTTGGTATTGATTTTTGGAAACGGGGCTGGTTTGCTCCACTCACCATTAGGCAATTTAATTACTTTATAAATATCTTTCCCACTCTTACCATCATTTCCAAAAGATGAAAACACCACCATAGTTGGTTTATCACCTAAATGAATAATACTATATTCTTTGTTTTTAATATCAAGCTTGGTTTTAAATTCATCGGGTTTAACAATTATTTTACCACCAATACCTCTTAAATCGTAACTTCTAAAAAATTCGGAGGCTTTAATTTCTTTTTTTTGAAGTACCCCAATATCGGTCATACTTTTTAATAAGGTAACTCCATTACGACACATCTCAATTTTTCTGTCAACCTGAAAATACTGGATATCTTTTGGTGTCCCTTTTTCTTTAAATTTCTTGTAATTTACTTCTGCTTCGGAAAATCGGTACTCATGGTGTAAAGCTAACCCAAGAAAATAAAATGCCTGAGGATTTACGTTTGGTTTACCTACCGCAAAATTCAAATATTTTAAAGCATCTTCTTTTTCTCTATTTCCAAAAAAATAACACGCACCATACCTATAATTATACTCCGGATCTTTCGGATATAAGCTTAACAGTTGTGAATAAAGAGGCAATGCTTCAATGTAGCTTTCTTCATCAAAGAAAGTTTGTGCAGCTTTTTTCAGTTCTTCTTGTGAGGCATATTGAGCATTAACTTTTGTTAAACTCAACAGCAACGTAAAGAGCAAAAAAATTATTTTATAATAACTTGTTTTTAAAATCATTGAATGATTAAATCAATTGCGAATTTACGAATATAATATATTGATGCAAAAAACATGATTTTCACTAAATTAATCATCAAATTTTCTAACAAAATCTATTTTTTTCTTTTCTGATGAATACATAAACTGATAAGGTTCTTGTCCTTTTTCAGCTTTAGATTTACGTTTGTCGGGTTTTGTTTCTTGAATAATAGTATTAAAATCTGCATCAGAAGAAATTGCCTGCATCATACCTCTAGTATAATTAAAGAAGTACCAATTGTTTTTGTCTATTTCTAAATAAATATTTAAAATATCGCCTGAACGCTTTTGTACAATTTCAATTTTACCTTCTACATATTTATTTACTTGTTCTTTACCAATGTTGCTTATTCCAATTTTACTAAACGATTTGTAACGTTTATTTACATCGTCCCACTTGAATTTAACATCGTTGAAAACCAAAGCTTTTTTAAGCTCTTCTGGCAGTTTTTTAAATTCACCATATAAATTAGCTTGAGCTATTAATTTATCTGCCTCAACCTTACCAATTACCTCTCTTAATCCTTTTTCAAAGGTTGGGCGATCTAGTTTTGCAGGATCCAGAGCACTAGCTTGTTGTAATTTTTTAGACATATTTCGTAATGCATCTTCGTTAAAAAAGAAATCTATTAACATAACCAAATCAAAAATAGCTTCATTATCAATTAAGTTTTGTTGAACTACACCTGCCGAATTAACCTGAACCTGACCTAAATCTGCACACAAATTAATATTGCCTTCAGCATAAGCTTTACAATTTTTAGTGTTTATGCTTAAATAATCTCCTCCAAATGACATTTCCTGTAATTTGTCTTTGTTAGAGATCTTATACTCACTATTTTCTTTATCATAATGCATATATCCGGTTGCACGAATAACTTCTAAATGACTATATTTCTTTTTGTTATTTATAAAAGAAGTATAAATACCTAAAGAATCTGGACTAGAGAAAATACTTGCATACAACGGGTTTTTATTTACATCAGCAGTATTGGTATCAATAGGAATATAAATATCATTCGGGTTGATTTGTGATTCAAACGTAAACCAATCTCTAGGGATTAAATTACAATCATGTAAAATTCTAGCTCTGCCATCAAAGGTTAAGAATTCATTATTAGCAAACAGTTTAATTTTACCTTCATATTCATAAAAAGGACTTAATTTGAATTTAGCGGTATCCGCTATCTGACCTGTTGCATATGTTTGTCCTGTAGTATCCACACCAATATTTTCTAGATAAATGGTCTGTGTAGTAGAAAGTTCATCAATGTAATCAATATTACCTGTTCCAGCGAATTTTCTTTTACCAAAAACGTTAACAGTTGCTCCATACATGTGGTGATTTTGAGTAACATAACTAGCAACAATTTTAGCATTGTTTAATGTTCTCATTTTTGCTTGTTTTTCAACCACTACTTTTCCACTATCTGGATAAAGCATAGCATCAGCTACATTCATATATTTAACTTCCTCAGCAGAAATTATCTTTTTCTTTAAATCATAATTAGCCTTAGTGGAGAAAAAAGACAATGAATCTTGTTGTGGGTGAACAGAAATGAATTGAGCTCCTTCTAATCGTACTTCATCTAAAGCATTATCTGTTGAATCTTTTGGAGTATTAGAACTCGCACTCAATTCAATATCTTCTTTATCCATAAACCACTTAAATTCATTCATATAACAGATATATTGGTTTTGTGGAAATTCAATAAAGGATCCTCCACCATTAGATTTAAATTGACCGAAACGATCTTTAAAACTTACATAAGCATTGACATTTATAGTCGAAAAAGTTAACTCTCCCACTAATTCAGCATCTTTTAATCTAAAATTAGCTGTATCAGCACTAAAATCATCAAACTTAAATGCAATATTATTTGATTCCATTTCTGCTTTTTCAAATTCAAAAGTACCATTCCCGTATAATCCATCCGGCTGTATTCTAGTTTGTCCATGCATTACCGATTTCATATCATACATTTTAATTGGGTCGGTAATTTGTTTATGTATCATATAGTCTTTTTTAGGAAACCATGTTGTTTTCACGTTAACACCTTCAACTGGTGGAAATTCAACTTCAACAGGACTTTCTTTAACACTATAGCTTTGAGCAACAGCAATCATTGAATCTGGCAAGAAAATAAATTCGTTTGACAAGGTGGTTGAAGCCACATATTTAAGAACTCCATCACCCTTTAATCCATCATGACTCATTCTAATTTCGTTAGTAAAATTTCCTTTTCCACCATACATAGGGTAACCGTCTGGAGGAGTTTTTCTAATAAAACCTAAAGAGTGATCAGTTTGGAGTGTCAATGTTTCTTCAAAATCAGGAAAAATACCTGCCGATTGAAGTGTTCCATCAAAACGTAACGATGCGTTAGTGAAATTATCTAAACTATCAATAGTAAAGGGTTTTACCTGAAAATAGAAGTTATCTCTTTTATATGCTCCTCCTTGAATAGATGATCTATCATAAAAAACATAGGATTCGTTAAAACTATTAAAAATTGGATACTCTGCAAAAGGTTTTACTCCAGATTTATTATTAGGTTTATCAATCAGCAAGTCACCATTAATTTTATTGATAACAGTTTTAACAGGTTTAATTATTGGTTTTCCATAATCATCTGTTTGCCCGGTTTCCGCATATATTCTTAACGAATCTACATTAGGCATATTTATTTTAAATTCATCATATTTAAATGAGAAATTACTACCCATAATATCAAAACGTCCTGCTTGAATTACCCCACTAAAATCAAAATCTCGATTCTTTTTTAAGACCAGTTCTCTTTTATCAGGATAAATTGTTACTTGCTGAGAATCACTTAAATGAATACTATTTACACCTCGTAGAGTTAAATCATAATTCAGTAAGCTCAACGTTCCATTTGATGCACCCTGTATGTTGGAAAAAAATCCAATAACATCATAATCTAACCTGCCAGCACTAGATTTCACCCAATTCAATAGTTTTTCTTTAACCACAAAATTTAAATTATCATAGTCAAACAATACAAAACCAGCATACGAAAGATTAAGTAATAAAGAAATACATTGATCTTTGGATAACCGCATAAAATTAGACATTTGCTCAACTGTTAAAAACGTAGTGTCAAATTTTTGAACCATACTTTTAATTAAATACAATGGGTTTTGGTCGGAGAGTCCTGTCATATCATTATAGATATTCATATTAAAAAAATTTGATGATGAAAACGATGCATCTGTTTTCGTTCCTCCAACTAAATTCCCAAACTCCATTAAAGGGTCTTCAATATTCCATGTTAACATTTCAAAATCCATATCAACCTCATGATAAGAATTGTAATACGGGGTTATTTTTATCCCTTGATTATCCCTAATCAATGTTACCCTCTTTTCTTCAATAAAAAACTTAAACGACAACCCAGGATGATAAATTGAATCTCCCTTTAAATAGATTGTTGCGGATGATATTTCTGAGACAATTTTTTCTGGTCTAATAACAAATGCTTTTGAACCTATTTTAACAAATGGAGCCTCATTTCTATAAAAAACTAAATAGGCATCTTGTTCTTCATCTCCTCTACCTATAACTTTTCTACCATGCATACCAAAACCACCAATATAATCAACTCCTTTTGCTATATTTTTAATTTGTAACCGCTTCTCATAAGAGTCGAACCTTGGGTAAGAAGCCTTATCGTAAGTAATTCCGGCAAGAACCTTTTCCTCTAACTTTCCTTTTAATGGTTTTTGAAAGTGCAAGTAATCATAAAATACTACATTATCAATTTCATACGCAGGAGTCTTAAACGATATTTCATAATCATTTATTTCTGCATAAACAGAATCTTTTGAATACTCTGCTCGCTCCCAAGTAACCTTACCACCTACTCCAACCCATTTATTCTCAGTTGGGTAATAAATTCCCTTGGTGTTATATATTATTGAACTATCACCTTTTGAATAACAAATAAGGTTTAATGCAGTAAATTCAATGGTGGGCAAACTATCGTATCCAAACTTGTAATTATTATTACTTGATTTCCAAACATTCGCTGCTGACTTATATAAAGCACCTTCTTCGAATAAAGAGTTACAAGATTCAAGGTAATCAGAAAACCTGTTTTTATCTTTATCATCAACTACCTTTGCCAAAATACTTTGCCATTCATCAAAACTTTCTGGTGTTTGATATTTACTGTTAACAAATCGAGAAATAGTAAACAAATAATTTTTAAAATCAGGAAAGGCTTTTTTCTTTCTATTCAACATCAAATTAGCGATCATATAAACGCCATCACGCTGATCTTGTGTAAATTTACCTCCAAACCAATCCCACGAAAATTCATCCATCACCAATTTACCATCTTCTTTTCTTGAAACCATCAAAAATTCTTCCATTTCATGAAAAAATGCCGAAGAGTCGGAAGAAAACTGTTTTATTTTAGTTTGCGAAAAACCAGAAATGGTTATTATTAAAAAAGTAAGAGTTACAAGGTATTTAAGCATAAATTAATTTGTTAAATGTAAAAGCGTCCAATCGTTTTTTGAATTCTGACTGATTAAGATTAATCCATATTTATTAGCTTCTTCAACCAAAATATCTACATCCGAGCTAAAAAATCCACTTAATAAAATATGCCCATTTTTGTTTAATGCACTAGAATAGTTTTTTAAATCCTGCAATAAGATATTTCTGTTAATATTAGCAATAACTATATCAAATTTTTTATTTTTAATACATTCAGCACCACCTTTCAACACTTCTATTTTAGTACAGTTATTTTTAATTAAATTATCCAATGTATTTTCATAAGCCCAGTCATCAATATCTACAGCTAATATTTTATTTGCGTTTTTTTGTTCTGCGAGTATCGCTAAAATCCCTGTTCCACAACCCATGTCTAAAACATGTTTGTCGTTCAAATCCATTTTCAGCAATTCTTCTATCATTAAAAAGGTTGTTTCATGATGTCCAGTTCCAAACGACATTTTAGGTTCTATAATAATATCAAATTCAATATTTTTTGAAACCTCATGAAATGGTGCTCTAACCATACATTTATTGTTTACATTGATTGGTTCAAAGCTTTGCTCCCAAACTTCATTCCAATTTTGGTCTTGAATAAGTATTTTAACATAATCAACTTTAAAATCACTGTGATTAAAAGAACTCAAGCTTTTCATTACTTCTTCATCAAACAGGTGCTCTTGGATATAAGCATCTACTCCATTTTCAGATTCTACAAAACTTTCAAACCCTATTTCACCCAACTCAGCAATAACGATATCTCTTGCAATAATAACAGAGTCTATATTTACTTTAACCTCTATATAATTCATCAGTATTTTTAATAATTATAAAAAAACAAAAAAATATAATAAAAAGCTAATTAATTGGATGCTGATTTTAACATTTTTTAGCTTGTAGCAGTAGTCTCCATCAATTAACTTTAACTCATGAAAATTAAGATATTTCTTTCATTTATTGTTTTTCTATTTGTTCAGTTTATTTCTGGACAAACAAACGACACTCTTGCTAGTTATGTTTTGAGCGGCACTGTTGTAAATGGTGAAACAAACGAACTACTAATTGGAGCACACCTTGTTAGTTCTGGCTATACCGGTACCAAAACAGATGAAACAGGTATTTTTTCAATATCAATCTCTCCAAATGACACATTGACAATATCTTATATCGGATATAAAAATCTACAGTACATTGCACCAGCATTAATCAATGGTAAATACCTGATAAAATTCAAACTTTATACCGACTCCATTACACTACAAGAGGTAGAAATTTTTCCATGGCCAACTTACGATGAGTTTAAAAAAGCTTTTGCAGAACTAAAAGAGCATGAACCTGAAATTAAAATGGAAGGTGTAAAATTATATAAAGATAGAAACATTGACCCCATAGAATTTACCATGTTACACCTACTAACTAATCCCATTTCAGTAATCTATGATAAACTATTAGATAAAAAAGCAAAGCAACTGAGACGATTAGAAAGAAGGAGAGAAACCATTAAAAAAGCTTCTTTTATTGATGATTAAATTATTGCACATTCGAGATTAAATTAAAATTTTTGTTATAAATTTAACTTTATACATTTTTTTTTGTAGATTTGGTGTGAACACCTATTTATAGTCAAAACATGAAAGCCACACACATTTTAGTTGAAGAAATCATAAAAAAATCACCCTTTTTAGAAGAAGCACTTGCCGAAGGCATTATAAACCTATCCTCTTTATCCAGACAAATAAAACCTGAGATAGATGAGTTGACTAAAAAAGATGTGCAAATTGGAGCTATTGTTATGGCTTTAAAAAGACTTTCTCCAAAATTTGACCCTAACTTAAAAATTAAGGTAAAAAAGGTAATTAATAAATTAGGTGACATTACTGTGCGTTCCAGAATTACTTATTATACATTTAAAAACTCAGAGACCATAGTTGATAGGCAAGCCGATTTATTAAAAAAAATAAAAGGTAAAAAAGATACTTTCTTTGCTTTTTCTCAAGGAGTTTACGAAACCACTATTATTTTAAGTGACTCGGAACATGACGATGTTGATAGTATTTTTAAGGATGAAACTTTGATCCAAGAAACCAAAGGGCTTTCATCATTAACAATAAAATTACCAAGTGAAAATGCTGATGTGTCAGGTATTTATTACTTTATACTTAAAAAAATTGCCTGGGAAGGAATTAACATTTTGGATATTATTTCTACGATGCACGAATTTACTATTGTTGTAGATGATGATAGTATTGACAGAGCATTTACTATCTTGAAAAGCTTAAATAAAGGTTGATTTAATTTTAGTTTAATAAAAAAAGGTCGTCTAAAAATAGACGACCTTTTTTGTTTTACATTTTCATTTTTACGATTTTAAAAAACTTAGTATTTTATCAACACTATCCTTCGCATCACCATAAAGCATTTCCGAATTTGGTTTATAGAATAAAGGGTTATCCTCGCCAGAGTATCCTGCAGACATAGAACGCTTCATAATAATTACTTTTTCTGCCTTCCATACTTCAATAACCGGCATTCCATAAATAGAACTAGCCGGATCGTCTTGAGCACTTGGATTAACCACATCGTTTGCTCCAATTACCATCACCACATCTGTACTTGGCATATCATCATTAATTTCGTCCATTTCCATTACAATATCATATGGTACGTTAGCTTCCGCTAACAATACATTCATATGGCCTGGTAAACGACCCGCAACCGGATGGATTGCAAAACGTACATTTTTTCCTGCCTTACGTAAAATCTGAACCATTTCGTATATTGGATACTGGGCTTTTGCCACTGCCATACCATACCCTGGAACAATAACAACCGATTTTGCTTCTTTTAATAATCCTGCAACTTCCTCATGATTTAATGCTGTAACCTCTCCTTCAATTGCTTTAGCTTGTCCTTTAGGAGCATTTCCAAATCCACCTAAAATTACGGAAACGAAAGAACGATTCATAGCATGACACATGTGAATAGACAATATTGCTCCAGAACTACCAACCAATGCACCAGTAACAATTAACAAATCGTTACCCAACATAAAACCTGCTGCAGATGCCGCCCAACCAGAATATGAATTAAGCATACTTACTACTACTGGCATATCACCTCCACCAATTGCCATCACTAACATTACTCCAATAAATGATGCTATTGCCGTCATGATATACAAATGAAGCAAACCATCTGTACCTTCTGCCATAGAAAACATTACACCTAGCACAATACACACTAACAATAAAATAACATTTACAGCATGTCTTCCAGGATAGATTAACGCTTTACTACCTATCTTGCCTTCTAATTTTCCCCATGCTACAATTGAACCTGTGAAAGTAATGGCTCCTATAAATATCCCTACATAAACCTCTACCAAGTGAATGGAATGTGCTGCTCCATGAAGTGATTGTGTTTCAGGGTCTAAATAAGAACCAAAACCTACTAAAACAGCTGCTAATCCCACAAAACTATGTAAAATAGCTACTAACTGAGGCATTGATGTCATTTCTACTTTACGAGCAAGCATCAAGCCTATTACTGATGCAATGGCAATTGCTGATACTATATAAATTTGTCCGGAAACACCTTGCCCAAGTACGGTAGCAATAATGGCTATAGCCATACCTACAATACCATAAAATACGCCACGTTTAGCAGATTCCTGCGAGGACAATCCTCCCAGACTTAATATAAACAGAATACTTGCAAATAAATATGCTGCTGTTTGAATTCCTATTCCTATCATTTTTCTTTATTTTTTAAACATTTTCAACATTCTGTGAGTAACAACAAATCCTCCAACAATATTAATACTGGCAACTAAAATGGCAATAAACGCCAAAATAGTCATTGGATTCATGATATCATCTGTGGTTTGTAATAATCCACCCACAACAATAATCCCACTAATAGCATTTGTAACTGCCATTAAAGGTGTATGTAATGAATGTGCCACATTTGTAATTAGTTGCCACCCTACAAATACCGCCAAAATAAAAACAGTAAAGTGTTGAATAAATTCGGCTGGTGCGGACATTCCTACTAAAAACAATAGTGCTCCAACTACACCCAAAGTAATTACCATTGAAATGGCTGCCTTTTTCGATTTTTCGGCATCAGAAGCTCTAACTTCTGCTTCTGTTGGTGGCACAACTTTTACTGTTCCTCCGGCTGTAGGACTAACAGGGAGTGGTGCAGGTGGCCAATTAATTTTACCGTTATAAGTAACCATTGCTCTGGAAACCACATCATCTTCCATGTTTATTTTCCAGCCTTCTGCTTTACCCATATCATCTAATAAATGACACAAGTTGTTTCCGTATAATTGAGATGCTTGATTCGGCAACTGATTTAACTTTCCTAATATGGTTACACCATTATCGGTAGTATAAACTTCGTCATTTTTAGTTAACGCACAGTTACCACCGGTTGATGCTGCAAGGTCAACAATTACTGAGCCTGGTTTCATGGCAGCAACATGATAATCCATCCATAATTTAGGAGCCGGTCTTCCCGGAATTTGAGCAGTAGTAATTACAATATCAACTTCTTTAGCTTGTTCTAAAAACAATTTCATCTCTGCTTCAATAAACTCCTTACTCATTTCTTTTGAGTATCCCGAAGATGTAGCTCCGTCTTCTTCTATTTCTACAGTAAGAAAAGTCGCTCCCATCGATTCTATTTGCTCGGCAACTTCTTTCCTGGTATCAAAAGCTCTTACAATAGCACCTAACGAATTAGCTGCTCCTATCGAAGCCAAACCGGCAACACCTGCACCAATTACTAATACTTTAGCTGGTTCTACTTTTCCTGCTGCGGTAATTTGCCCGTTTAAAAACCGCCCAAAATTAAATGCACCCTCAACAACAGCTCTATATCCTGCAATGTTTGCCATAGATGATAAAACATCCATTTTTTGAGCTCTCGAAATACGGGGAATTGCATCCATTGCAATAGCATTCACTTTTTTATCAGCTAATTTCTGAAGCAAATCCTGGTTTTGAGCTGGCCATAAATAACTTAACATTACCAGGCCTTCCTTCATCATATCAACTTCTTCAATACCCGGTTCTTTTACTTTTAAAACGATATCAGAATTACCATAAATCTCTGCTGCTGTTTGAACAATATGAGCGCCGGCTTCTTCAAATGCTTCGTTTGAAAAATTTGCTTTAACTCCTGCATTGCTTTGAATATAAACATCAAAGCCTTGTTTTTTTAGTCGCAACACTGTTTTTGGCGTAGCTGCAACTCTTAATTCTTTTGGAGAAATTTCGGCTGGAATACCAACTTTCATAATTTATAAATTTTAGTTTATAATTCTTTGTGTTCAAATCAACTATAAATCAACCTTTTAAGGCTGATTCCATTGAATATCAAGCACCCAACGAAATTATCAATAAAACATTAACTATCAAACAAAAAAAGCAATGAAGTTGTCATTGCTTTTTATACCGTTTAAAAAATTAAATTATTTATACTCTTTTGCCCAATTGCTTAGTTCTTCATCTGACCATAAACCCGGAAAGAACACTCTTTTTTGATACATGGGGTGTAGGTATTTTTTCCAATCGCTACCTCCTGTAGCTTCTATAACCTTACTTCCATTATCCAAATATTGCTCGGCTGCACGTAAATGAACCAAAGGCCATTTGATGTTAAATTCAATATCTAAATCTTTCATTGCCTGAATTAATTTTGGATTTGATTTTTCAGCCTGTGGCATGGCCACATATTTTTGCCAAATGTTTTTGGTTTTATATTCGTTTGCCATATCAATGAACTTATCCAGGTATTTTTCTTCAAACAGGCTCAATAAATACGATTTTTTACCTGTTTTATGGTCTTTGCCCGCTGCCTGCCAGTATATGTTCTCGAACAAAAATGCCGTGTCGTAGTTGGCCGGTAAATTGTTTTTTATCCTGGTGTCCACTAAGTTTTCAATATCGGTAGCATATATTTCAGCATACCTGAACGAAGCGCACTGAAAACCGCTAGCTGGAGTTAATGAAAAACGAAATTCATTGTATTGTTTTGGATCCATACCCAAACGCATTACATCAAACGAATTGGCTAGCATTTGAATGTAACGGTTCATTCTACCCAATTTTTCTATAAAATAATCAGCAGTAATATCAACTTTATTACAAACCTGGTGCATTTCATGTGTCATCATGTTCAACAACAATTCGGTAACCTGATGGTACATGATAAAAACCATTTCATCTGGATAATCGGTACGAGGTTTTTGTAAGCTCAACAGTGACTCAACTTCTATATAATCCCAGTAATTTATTGGTTTTGCATACAACAAGCCTTTAAAAAAAGCATCTGGATCCAAGCCCATTTTGACATACTTTTTATTTATTTTTTCTATCAACTCGTTTTGGTTGCTCATAAAAATCTGTTTAAAATGTTTTTCAATAGTACTACTTTAATGGAATAATACCATTGACTTTTGTCATGATTATACAAAAGTGAAATTTTTATGGCAGATTGCCAACTAAAAAATAGTTGATTTTAAGAATTTGATTTATTCTCCTGTTAAAGTAAATAAACTGCTGCAACGATTGTAAATTAAATCATCTAACTCTAACATACTGGCCAACACCAGTTGAGAATAATTTTGAGAAGCATTTCTAAATCCTCCTGCCTCTGTTTGCCACATGGTAATAATAAGGTTCATATCACCATTTTCCGGATTGATCACATCCATCACTTTACGAACGTTACCGGCACCGGCATGGTAAACATGCATAACCATTAACCTGTACCAAATATCAGTTGGATTATAGGCAATACAATGATCGTCTAATATTTTGTTTAATTCCGGAATGCAAATGGTACGAATTAGCTTTGCAGCTGCCCAGGCAGATTTATCAAAATCTTTACGTTCGTCTTCATACTTATTTACCTTTAACCCCAGATTAATGGCAACTCCTTTCATAATTTGAAATGAGCCATAAGCTCCAACATTTGATTTTTGAAGTTTGTTTGGGCTTTCAATTAATAATATGGCTTGTGCATAAAAAGGATCAACATTATTGGCTTTAAAGATTTCTATACCTTTAGATATGGATGGCATCACGTTATCGAAATCGTAAAAGAATTTTTTACCCGAAGTACAATAAATCTTTTCTTCTGCTGGTAATAAATAAAAACTACGAACGCTGTCTCTAAAAAAATCTTTTTCTAAATCGGACTGCTTGTTCCAATCTTTTAATGCTACTTTTTTAATGATTTGTCGGGTAGAACTCACGTTGATTAATGCAGAATCGTGCGACATGTTCATTAAAGCTCTCCAAAAACTTGGCTGACTCAACGTGTCCCAACGCTCAGCATAAAGCTGATGAGACTTGATAAAATTATAATCAATAGAATCGTTTAAACCTGTAACAGTCATCACTTCTACCTTCTCTACGTACGGGTTGTAAAAAGATGCTGTAAGCACCAAAAATAAAATTAAAAGGCTATTAACGATGTATTTTTTCATGAACATAAATTAACGAAAAATAACAAAAAATGTTACCTGGTGCGGATTTTAACTTATTAACACACCGCTATTAATATCCTTATTCGGTAACATTTCTTTTTACCAAGGCATAGTAATCATTTTCTAGAGCTAAATAGCCTTGATTGTAACAAAAATAGTACACTGTACCTGCTTTGGTGGTATAAATACTGGTAAATAAATTAAAATCGAACCCCTTTGTGGTGAGCTGATTTTTTGAAACTTTACACTTTTCTACGGGGTTTAGCTCTTCAAGAATACGCCAATTTTTACGCAATTGATTGTTGGTGTTGCGTATAAAGTTTACCGAATCTTTGTTTGCCTGGTTGTTGTAATTGTTGCGACAGGCATCGGAGCAGAATTTTTTATCTACCCTACCCTTTACCGGTTCGCCGCATTCTAAGCATACTTTTTTATCCATAATAAGTTGTATTTACGCTCAGGCGACTATCCCTTTAGATACAGAAACATTATGGAATAATCGCTCTTATATTTGTTTTTATTGATAAAACTAATGAAAAATAATTTTTATTAAAAAATTACCTCTTTTAACTTTTAATACAGACCTGATAATTAACTATTTTTGTTTAGAAGCAAATAAATTATGGATTCTGAACAAAAAAAAAGGGTAAAAACAGAAATTAAATTTGAATATTATTTAGATAGACATAAAGAATTTATAAATTACCTGTGTTTCATTCAAAAACAAGTTTCAAATGGAAACAAAATACCTGCAAGAGTATTAAAAAAAGTTAGTGATATTTTAAGTGAACCACATTCTGAATTTGATATTAGAAAATCATTTATTATCAATGAAACCTTTAATAGATTTAATAATAAAACTTATAATTTTAATTATAATCGCAGATTAAAAACTATATCGTTAGGTGATATACCTCTTGAGGAGTTAGTCCAAGAAATCGAACAAGAAAGCACTAAGAGGTCTTATTTTAATATAAAGGTTAATTTAAAAACAATAATTACCCATACTATTAATGAAACATATATCAAGTATGCTAATAACACTATTGTTCCAAAAGACGATTGTATAATTAATATTTTTGATTGTGTTGAGAAATACTGCAAGGATAATTTGAATAAGAAAAATTACGATTTTCTTACACTATACAAAAAACAGACGATAGTTGGCTTTATTACAACCCAATATGGCTTTCATTTAACCGAAGATAGAAACCCTAATAACTATCAATTATTTCAAGCTACTCGAAATGCCATAAAAAAAAGAGGTAAAAACGTATAGTTAATAACCTCTTTAATTCGTTTCCTTCGACAATCCAAATTTAGTAAAAAGTTTTCACTAGTGGAAAAATATTGTCGTTTACCACTAGTGAAAAATTCACACATTTTTCCACTACCCCATTATTTCCATACAGAATCAAGCCTAATTACCTTTACAAAAAAAATAATTGGGAATATAGTTTAATTGATAGAACAGTTTCCTTCGACAAGAAAAAGGTGTCGGTTTGAATCCGATTATCTCCACTATTTTTTAGCTTAAAATTAGCCTATATGAACATATTAGAAATTCAAAAACGATATAACACTCGTGAAAAATGTATAAAGTTCTTAGAACAGAAGAAATGGGGTAAAACTCCTATATCTCCATTTACAGGAAAGACCAATGTAACCAAACGTGCAAACTCCATTTATTACCATTGCAACGATACTAATAAGGATTTTACCGTTTTAAAAGACACTATTTTTGAAGCAAGTAAAATGCCTTTACCTAAATGGTTTGTGTTAATTGGATTAATGCTTACTGCTAAAAAAGGTATTTCTTCTTCTCAACTTTCCCGAACCCTTGGAGTAACATATAAAACTGCTTGGTATTCTGCTATGCGTGTACGTTGTTCTATGGTAGATGATATGGAACTTTTAGAGGGTATTGTAGAAATGGACGAAACCTATATTGGTGGCAAACCTAAAAAACGCTATGTAAATATTGACCCTAGCATTGCTAACCTATCTACTGTTTCACTCGAAAAACCAAAAACGGGCAGAGGTAGTAAAAACAAGGTTACTGTAGTGGGTATGGTAGAGCGTGGAGGAGGAAAAAGAGTTGTAACCAAAGTAATGAATAGCCTTACTTCTCGTGATATGATTGCTATGTTAAAAAAGTATGTAGCAACCGACAAAACAATAATGATGACTGACGAATTTAAGTCGTACAAACCTTTTGATGAATATGTACAACATTTATCAGTAAACCATAGCAAACAATATGTTAAAGATGGTATAATACACACCAACACCATTGAGGGATTTTGGAGTATCATTAAAAACGGTATTCGTGGACAATACCATGTTTTAAGCAAAAAGTACCTACCATTTTATTTGGTAGAGTTCTCTTATAAATACAATAACAGAAGCAATAAAAATACTTTTAACGAAACTATTGAAAAAGCTGTGGAAGAGGATAAATGTACGGTCAGCTACAAGCCGAAAAAGAATGTTAAACGAATTGTTTATAAGCCGAAACGAAAAACTATTGCAAAGAAAATGGTTAAGAAATGAGGCTTTATTGAAGAATAAAGGGTTGGGATTTAACGAAAATAAATAGTTGCTATTTAATGTCCTTTTTTTCTTTATCGTAAGAATTTATAATGTTTTCCAAACTACTTACTGCTTTCTTTGATATAGAATCATGAACCAAATAATCTATATACCTAGCGTTTTGTGATTCTTTACTTAAAAATGAATATTCAGAAATATGTTTGGGCATTATTTTATTTAACAAAATTTCCCTAGTTTGATGTTTACTACTACTTGAGATTATTTTATGGGCTTCGTTTATGTTATTAAATTTATTACCATTTAATTCACATGGAAATAATGCGTGGTCAATATAATGAATTGAAGAATAAAAAGAAGTAGTTACAACCCAGTCATTGCAAACATAGTCATCCTGTAAATATAGTTTATCACAGACAATTTTATTGTGTTTGCCATGATTTCTTTTCATTTTAATAGAAAATAATTAGTAAAGAGGTTTATTAGAATTAAAATCAAAACCAATTCCAAAACCATCACATTCCATAAGGTTTTTATCAATAATTCTATTATCATTGATAAAACCAATATCTGCATTTATTCCTTTATCAAATAAATCTGTCTGAATATTTGAAACAAACGAATACATTTCATCAATAAACGAATTTGAAATGTAAATATCTTCAGATATTGAAATTAGAACTTTAGTTCTATCAAAAGATAAATCAATAAATATTTTATTGGGAGAAAACTTATCTTTACTTAATTTTTTAAGTACTTTATCAATATCTTTACTTATTAATTTGGCATTTGAAAAAAACTTTTTTCTAACAACTTCTTTTAGGTTGTTTTCACCATGCTCATATCCTTGTTTATAAGCTTCTGCGATAGCATCAAATGAATAATACCCTTTAGTTGGATGTAAAACAGTATCATCTGAACGAGTTGCTGCCCATTCAATGATTTTTTGTGATAAAGTATCATTAGACATAAGAGGGTTTTTAATTTTTATGATTCAAAGTAAAAGATTCTACTAAATAAAATATAAAAATATATATAGCAATATTAACACATAATTGTTTACAAACAAGCAAAAAAGTCCAGAAAGTTTCTTAATCCAGAAATTTAAGTATTAATACCCATATAGCACTTAAGTATTAAATTATTAGGTTTTAAACGGTATAAAAAAGTTTTTATTTCATTTAAAACCTAATAGATTTCTGATTGTTTAAATTCACTAATAACAGCAAATGCCTTCTAATTTATACAAAACCTTATCTTCTTACTAATCTTATACATTGATACCCCATAAAAATTAAACAAATTTTTAGCTCCAGATTCCGACTCTATAATATCAATCTTCTCACAACCTTTTGGTAGAGCTGGAAAATAGAGTGTGTAAGCTAACATTTCCTTTGGTACTTTAAAAAAATGTTTTTTAGGAGCTATGGGAATATTTTCAGCTTTAATAAGTCTTAATTTTTTCTTAGTTCCAACCACTCTAATAAATGTATACTTACTAATTTGTACCCAACCCCCATTTTCATATTTAGTAGAACTGCTGTATAAAAAATCAATTATAGTATATTCATCATTAAATTCGATTCTTAGAATTTTTACATCAGCAGAACTTTTGTAATTTATTTTCGGATTATATATTCTGATTGTTTTTTCCTTTTCTATTGGTAGAGTTAATGTTTCCATGTGTCGTGGTTTTAAAAGGTTTTACTTTAACGATTACTCTACCAATTCAATTTTTAGAGCAGCTAAATCATATAAATTAAATACCAAGGTTTTAGATTATATTATCTTGTTAATATTATGGTTTTATCAAAAATTATCATTTAATGTTTCTTATAATTTGGTTAAAGTTTAGGTTGTATACCAAATACAATGTAATTTAATATATGTTCCATTAAAATTACCATAGATAAATTCAGGGCGAGTTTGACTATATTGACTTAAATCAAATGCTACACCACCAATATACTCGTAAGTTCCTACAGGGGTGTCTTCTCTATCATCGTCAAAAAGATTAATAAAAAATGTTCCGTTTATATCGTAAGTAACAAATGGACTATTAGTCCAACCACTAGCATAACTAAACATAATTGGAAAATCTAGTGCTGTTTTATTTGTTAACCGTGACGAATAATTATCTAATAATACGTTTGTGCCATCGGTAATATTAAAATACAAATCAAAATATCCTCCTGCATCATAAGTTGTTGAATTATCAAAAACTTCAACAGTAACGGTAGCTATGCCAAATTTAGTTAGTTGTGGTACGGGTGTTGTTGGTGTTGCTGGTACTGGGTCGTTTTCTTTATCTTTTGAACAACCTGTTGCTAAAATGCCCGATAATACCACGAGCATTACTACTGTTTTAATCTTTTTCATAAAATATAATTTTTTGGTTTAGGCTAATGTAGTAAAAAAATACTACATGCAGTATTTTAAGGTTACAGTTTTTTTATTCATACCATAGATATTTGTCTTATGGTTGATAAGTTCAATGAAGAGTCAAAAAGAATCAAAGAATCTATTCCTACACTAGTAGGAAAGAGAATAAAAGATTTAAGAGAAGCTAAAGGTTTATCTCAAGTTGAACTAGCAGATAAAATTGGTAGTGATAGACAATACCTATATAAAATTGAATCAGCTAAGGTTAGTGTTAGCATGGTAAAACTTGCTATAATTGCAAATGCTCTTGATATTTCTTTAGCAGATTTTTTTTCGAAGGGGTTTTAATCAATAATTTATTTATAAAAAAAATCTTAACTTTATAAACACTATGGTGTCAAAAAGTATTAATTTCGCATCCCGATTTACTATCGTTATAAATTGATATTTGCCTATTCATTCATAATGCTAATACCTCTTGATTATGAAAAATATTAACGCATCTACAGTAGCCAAAGAGCTTATTAACATCTCATACCGAGAAGAAGGGACTGATATAACTAATTTAAAGCTACAAAAATTATTGTATTATGTTCAAGGGACATCTATTTCTATGTTAGGTGAAAAAATGTTTCCTGAAAAAATAATAAAATGGCAATATGGACCAGTAGTCAAAAATATTTATCATGAATACAAGGAGTATTCCAACCAAATTATACCTATTCAAGACCAAAAAATAAATATCCCTAAAAAATATTTAGATGTGATAAATATGGTATATGATTTTTTCGGTCAATATTCAGCGGTGAAACTTATGCACATGACTCATTCTGAACCACCATGGAATACCGTTGAAATTGGTGAGGAAATTACTGGAGAGATTATGAAACCTTTTTTTGATTCCATTATTACTGAAGATTAATCTGTTGTCAAAAAAGAAGTTTAATCGAACTAAATTAAAGGATAATAATAATCCAAAAATTGTATATCCTGATACAATACAAGTAGTCAATTATGACTATCCCATATTTTGTTTTAGACATCTACATAAAAATTATAATCTTGACAATTGTGATGAAAAAGAAAAATCATCATTAATAGAGCAAATGGCAAAACTAAGTCAATTAACTTGGAAAGATATTCAAAATTCAAATAGACATGGTATTGGCTCAGAAAAAATAGCAGTAAATTCAATAAAAACTGCTCTACCAAAATTTATTACAGAAGATGTTGAGTTCTTATTAGCTCTTAGGTTTCAAGGAAAAAAACCTTTTCTAGTCCATAGAGATAGATTTATTTGTCATGTTATTTTTATAGATAATAAGTTTACAGTTTATAACCATTAAAATTCATTTGGTATTAGAAATTGTTCTACATCAAATCTATTAACCAATTCTATTCCTGTTAGATTATCTTTAATTGCTTGAAACCTTTCATTAATTATTGTAGCGTCAGGTGATTGAAAATATACCTTTTTTAAATTTTTCATATTCCCAATAATCTTTCTGTCAATATCACGGTTAAAAAATGGAAAAGAATATCCGATAACAACTAATATTTCGGTATCATCACTGTTTTCTATTGCTGATTGAATAATAGACTGATTCTGATATTCATCTTCCCAAGCAAAAGATAGTGTTGGAGTAACTATATCAAAGGATTTTTCTATTATGTATCCTAATACAACTTGAGAAACTATAGATGTGCTTAGAATACTTGAATAATCAGTAGTATGGAAATATAATCTTCTATTAGCTAAATACATTCCTGCACTTCCATTTATTTTATAAACACCAAATGATTTTGGTTCAGAAGAGCTATTCACTCTTTCATATTTAATTTTAGAGTTTAACATATCTTTATTCACAGTAATCTCTTTTGAATTAGAATATTCAGCTAAAGATAACTCAAACTGAGAATCATAATTCCATGATAAAATACTAATTGAATTAGGAAAGATACATCCCTCCGTTAATAAACTAGCATAAAATGCATCATATCTTTTGTCAGGTGGATTAATAATTTGTTCAAATGTAAAATATGCAGATAAAGCTGCTTTCAATGCTCTCAACTTATCTTCATCACGTTTTATAAATAATTTTTTAGCATAAGTATCAATACTAGCATGTTTAATACTTTCTTCATTCAACCATTCAAAATCTTTTATCATACTATTGAAATAATAGTACTGGTTCTTTGGTAATTCTTGTTTATGCCTCTCAAAAAATAACATTTCACTTAATTCTAATTTGTTTTTTTTCAAATAATCAATAATACCCTTTATTCTTTCAGGCATTTGATTGACTATAGGTAAAGCATTCATACTTGCACCTGCCCCAAATAAATAAGTTATTTTAGCCATAATTGTATTTTGTTAAGAGATAATAAATGTACTATCTTATTAGATAAAATGATATATTTATAAAATACATTATTAGATTTAAGAGCAAATCATTTTATTATCGAATGAAGTATGAAAAGATTACTTAATGATTTTTTAAGCTTACTTTTTGGTGAAAAAGAATATACAACAATTGAACTAGTGTGGGGATATGGTATGTTAATAATTATAGGTGTGATTTTATTTATTGTTAGAGAAAGGATTTGATATGAAAGACAGATACAATAATATTGAACGATTAGGTGTAAATGCTACAGAATATGTTGTAATTAAGGATTTTGAATGGATATTTAGAGAACAGCCGATATTAGACATGGGTATTGATGCGATTATTGAAGAGTGTGTAGCCAATAATCCATCAGGTAAATTTATTGCATTACAAATCAAATCAGGACAAGGAAATTTTAACGTAACAAATAACCAATTAACATATTATTTAAGTCATATTCATTATAATTATTGGACTAATCTAAATATTCCAATACTATTAATTGCCTATATTCCTGAATCAGAAGAAATATTTTGGCAAGAAATAAATAAATTAAAAATAAAAAAAACAAATAAAAGGTGGAAATTGGATATACCAAAACATCAAATTTTTAACGTTAAATCAAAAAAAAGTATTGAAAAAATAATTTATGGTTTTAATGATGATGATATATTTGAATTTCCAATAAAAGAGTTAAGTGAGAATGATATATCTGAGTTAATTGAAAATGTAGAGTGTTTATCCAAATCTAGTAAATCCATTATGAATATTGTATCATTTATTCAAGATATGAGGGAAGAAATAACCGAAATTAATTTAAAATTCAAAGTATTAAATGAGAGAGGGCTCTCGGATAAAGATTTTGAAGTAAAAACATTAATTAAATCAGTAGCTAGAATATTAAATTTGACTGCTAAAAGAATAGAAAATGAGGTAGTGATTTTTTCCGAATTATTTGCGTTAGGAATTTTTTCTCTTGAAAAGATTTGTATAATAAATTCGACTATAATAAAAAACGATGAAGAAATTAAATTAATAGAAGAAAGACTGATTGGCTTAGATAGTAAAACAGAATATGCTATTGAAAATATAGAGTATATGAAAAATAGTATTTTAGGTTTACCCGATAAATATATTTACTTGAAAGAATCAAAAAAAATCATGACTCAAGTTATTGAATTACTGGTGCAGGAATTAAAAATTTCTCAAGAAATAAATAAAAAAGTAAAGTCAAATTTAAACGCATTATAATAGAACCATTTATAATCTTAAAACCAATATCAATTCTATATGTACTAATTTATGAGTTATGGAAAGACAAAAAGAAAAAATAGAATCTATACTAGACAACACTACTTGGTGTGCTACTGAATTTAACTTTACTTACAAATTTATTAACAATAAAATATGGGTAAATAACCAAAACAATGGAAATTACAATCTAATTATAGATGAGAATAAGGTCTATTTAATATTCGGATTATACAAATATTACGTTACGATGTTGAGTGATTACGAGATAGAATTAAATGATGGTAAATCATTCCTTAGGATAGAGCGACGAACAGCCTAACAATCCATCACCAAATACATAATCCTGAGCAACTACGTTTTCATTTTCATCTAAAATAAGTTTACTGGGAATACACGATAAAATATCTCCCTCCAACACTATTCCACATGCAAACATACCTTCTGTGCCTATAAAAGTTTTCTGATGTTCACATTCACGTTTTGACATTATAGTAACTTGAATTTTATTTTCTTCTTCAAATTCTTTGATTTGATTATTTAAAGAGGTAAGAAAATCTATTAATTTTACCTTCAATTCTTCTCTTCTTTTATCTGATAGTCTTCTCATTTTCATTTTTTTATAGTGTTTAGTTTATAATTATTAATTTAATATAGTTCCAATCGGTTTTGACCGTATTTTAAGGGTAAGTATAGTTTTTTAGCTACCATTAATAAAGTTGGAATTGTTCTTTGTTGTAAAGGTTATTGGTAAGGATGTAAAAACTTTTTCTAACCGACAAATTTCTATTATTGGTAAGGTTAATTACCCTCAAGAGAGCAAATAGCTTAGTAGTTTGATAATAGTTATTCTGTAAAAAAAATTGCCTCATCCCTTTTAATTGTTGATAATTAATAGACCTGCGTAGTTTAGATAATGATTTTTTATCCGTTTACAAACGACAACAAATGATTTTAAACAACTATAAACGAATGTAAATACTTAATAACCGAATCGACTTTTTTAACGGTCTTTACTTTGCCTCATCGAAATAAATCGAAAACATGTTAAACCTTTAAAATTTTATATCATGAACAATTTAAGAAACAAAGTACAGTTAATCGGACATTTGGGTAACACACCTGAAATTATTAACTTAGAATCGGGTAAAAAACTGGCTAAATTCTCGTTAGCCACTAACGAAACGTACCGAACCGCAAAAGGCGAAACCGTAAAAGAAACGCAATGGCACAATTTGGTGGCATGGGGTAAAACAGCCGACATTATTGCTAAATACGTGCAAAAAGGAAACGAAATTGCTATTGAAGGCAAATTGGTAAGCCGTAGTTACGACGATAAAAATGGTAACAAAAAATACATTACCGAAATTGTAGTAAACGAACTATTGATGTTGGGTGGAAAAAATTAATTCTTACTATAAGAGAAAAAAAAGAGGTGGATGAATCCACCTCTTTTTTTTTAAACAACTCTTAAATTAGTTCGAGTAATGATAGTTATATCAAGTTTTTAATTTATGGTTCCGTCAAAAAAACATGAGCAAAAGAAAACATGAAAAACATAAACAAAGAATTTATATAAGTATGTTATCAAAATCACAACACCACCAACCCCAGCAGATATTAGACCATAATCGACAATTATAGCTCTTCTTCTTTTTCTCTTCTCTTTCTTATGTAATTCCACATAACCGCCAGACTCATATAATAGTCCTCCTTCAAAGGATATTAAGCCTTGTCCGCCAGTTCCATCTGAATGTATTACTAAATCTTCTAAATACCCATCTTTTTTTAGCTTTCTAATAATAACACTAAGCTTTCCTTTTAATTCTGGAATATCTGTATCATGTAATGTTGTAGCGAAATTAATACCAAGTTGTTCTGGTTCTTTGGTATAGAAGTGCTCTAAAACTCTATCTAATTCTTTTATTCTATCCATTTCTTTAATGTATTACCATATTAACTACACCAACCACACCTTTCGCTTAGTAAACCAAATGTAAAAATTTATTTAACAATTATAGATTCTTCTCCATTAATTTTAAACTCTTTAATCAACTGGTCTACACTGTTTTCAAACTTAAAGTGTTTACGGGTTTCGGGTAAAAAGTTATCCAAATCGAAGGTTCGGGGGTAAATAAATTTGGCAAAAGCCAATTTAGTTTCTTCGTATTCAAACACTGCTAATACTTCTGCTACATGTTTAGCAATTAAACACTGGTTGGCTAAATATTCTTTGCAATAAGCAAGTTTATCGTCTTCCAAACGCTGGTTGTTTAAATTCAGTTTAAAAGCAGCAAACTCATCGTCTTTTAATGGCCAAGGGCACCCCACTTTTCCGTAATAGTCGGGCATCTGGTAATGGTCGGTAGTATCAACTAACATGGTATCCGTTTTTAAAACGGTATCTACTTTTGCTGTATCTATGGCTTGTGCGCCATACTTTACTACCAATTGGTTGGGTTCTTCTACTTGGTAATCAGGGGCAATTTTTTTTAAGTGGATGCCTTTGTCGTTTACCTTGTACAAATGGTAAAAACCTACATCAACAATATTTACTTGGGTTTTTAAAACGCTGGTATCGTTAGCAAAACGTATTTCTAAATAATATTTACCTTGTGGTATTAAACCGTTCACCTTTAACTGGTTTACAGGTGTTTTGTTCAACAAAAAATTGTTGATGTTTGCTTGAAACAATTGGTTTTCATGCTCGCTTTTTATCACAACAGCAGCTTGTTGTGCGAAACTTACACCGCCCAACAGCAACATTAAAACGACAACAAATACTTGTTTCTTCATTTACAATTCATTATTACAACTTTTTTTACCACATAGAAACATAGAAAAAAAACCTAAAAGTTAATATAGCCTCATATAGTTCAGCAGCTTCGCTACTGTTTAAAGGCTAAAAGCGTCTATATTTCTCTTTTTATACCTATAAAAACTATGTACCTATGTGGTTAAACCTTGTTACTCAAATAACTCACTAAACTTAAAGGTGTCTTTTAAACGAACTCCTTTCTCGGTATGTTGTACGGTGCAACATTCGTTTACCGAATCGTGCTCCAAAAATAAGATGTATTCTTTGTCGGCAGCTTCTTTTAAAAATTTCCCTTTTTCATCCAAGGTAATTAGGGGGCGGGTATCGTAACCCATTACATAAGGCAAGGGTATATGCCCCACCGATGGCAATAAATCGGCCATAAAAACAACTGTTTTACCCTGATAATTGATGTGAGGGATCATTTGAGCATCGGTATGTCCGTCAGCTAACAAAATATCGAAATAATCAAATCCTTCTTTATCAATAAATTTTAATTGGTCTAACTCTATCATGGGTATGATGTTTTCTTTTAAAAATGAAGCCTTTTCGCGCATGTTGGGTTCTGTTGCCCATTTCCAATGCCGGCTATTGGTCCAGTAGTTTGCATTTTTAAACGTGGCTTCAAATTTTGTTCGGTCGTTGTTCCATTTTATACCACCACCACAATGGTCGAAATGCAAATGTGTTAAAAACACATCGGTAACATCATCGGTACTGAATCCAAGTTTTTTTAGGTTGTCTTCTAGGCTGTCGTTACCGTGCAAGTAAAAATGGCTAAAAAATTTATCGTCTTGTTTGTTACCAATCCCATTATCAATCAAGGTTAATTTGTCGCCATCTTCAATTAACATACAACGCATACTCCAGTCGCACATGTTATTGCTGTCGGCAGGGTTGGTTCGCTGCCAGATAGATTTTGGTACAACACCAAACATAGCTCCACCATCTAGTTTAAAATTACCTGTATTTAACGGATGTATTTTCATCTTAATTAATTGTTTTTAGTTGATAGTTTATAGTATTTCCAAAGTTATTTTTTAGGTTCGAATTAAACAAATGAAACAACACAAATTACATAATACATTGATTATCTTTAAATTAAATTTAACCACATAGAAACATAGCTTATTTTCAATAAAAGAATTCATAAAACTATGATACACTATATTTTAACTACTCAAGAGAAAACTATGTTTCTATGTGGTTTAAAAATATTGATTTTAGGTGGTTTTATAATAACAACTCCTTGTTGAAAATTGAATTTTCAGCACTCTTTTACTACTACTATTATAGGTAAGTTAGCAAAAAAGAAAACAACCATGAGAGTACATTTTATTGCCATTGGCGGGAGTGCCATGCACAATTTAGCCATTGCTTTACACAAAAAAGGGTTTAACGTAACGGGTTCTGACGATGAGATTTTTGAACCCAGTAAAAGTAGAATTGCCAGCTATGGGTTGTTACCCGAAAAATTTGGTTGGGACGAAAATAGAATAACACCAGAACTTGATGCTATAATTTTAGGAATGCATGCCCGAAAAGACAATCCTGAATTGTTAAAAGCTCAAGAATTAGGCTTAAAAGTATATTCTTATCCCGAATACATTTACGAACAATCCAAAAACAAAACGCGTGTAGTTATTGGTGGTAGTCACGGAAAAACCTCCATTACTTCAATGGTTTTACATGTTTTGAGCTACTGCAAAGTTGATTTCGACTACATGGTTGGTGCACAATTAGCGGGTTTCGATACCATGGTTAAAATTACAGATGCAAAAATCATTATTTTGGAAGGAGACGAATACCTCTCCTCTCCTATCGATTTACGTCCAAAATTCCATTTGTACCACCCTCACATTGCGTTAATAAGTGGAATTGCCTGGGATCACATCAACGTTTTTCCCACATTTGAAAACTACGTTGAACAGTTTAGCAAGTTTGTGCAATTGATTGAAAAAGACGGTGTGTTGGTATATTGCAAAGCCGACCAAGAAGTTAACCGAGTGGCATTAATGGCTCCAAATCCTGATATTGACCGCATTGGTTATCAAACCCCTGAAAATGTAATTGAAAATGGGGTTACATCGGTTATTATTCACGGCAACAAAATACCATTAGAAATTTTTGGCGACCACAATTTACAAAACATGGAAGGTGCCCGATTGGTTTGTAATCAGTTAAAAATTAACGACAACAAATTTTACGAAGCCATACAAAGTTTTAAAGGAGCAGCAAAACGTTTAGAATTGATCGCTAAAAACAACACTACTGCTATTTACAAAGACTTTGCTCATTCTCCGTCAAAACTAAAAGCTACCACTGCGGCGGTAAAAAAGCAATACCCCAACCGCAAGTTAATTGCCTGTATGGAACTGCACACGTTTAGTAGTTTAAACAAGGCTTTTTTAAGCGAATACCATAACAGCATGGAAACTGCTGATGAAGCTTATGTATATTTTAGCACACATACCTTAGAACATAAAAAATTAGCAGCTATTACGCCAGAAGAAGTAAAACAGGCTTTTGGCTCTGCAAATGTTACGGTTTACACCAGTTCAACTGAATTGTTTGACATGTTAAAAGCTAAAGACTGGAATAACAGCGTATTGCTGTTAATGAGCTCTGGTAATTTTGATGGTATCAATCTCAACCAATTTGGCGAAAAACTGATTTAGCAACACTTTATATTTATAACAAAAACCAAAAAGCTTAATTTATCTGGCTTTTAAGCTTACCTTTGATAAAAAAACTAAATGAGTACTCCTTTTGTAAAATTTAATATTACTGATAGACCTGAGTTTATTAAAGAGTTGAGAAAAAAAGTAAATCAACACTTTAAAGACAACAATATCTCCAAACATGCTAATCTAAACATGAAACTTAAGACAATTTTTATGATTAGCTTATATTTTACCCCACTGATATTGATGTTAACTGGAGTAATAGCATCGTTGTGGTGGGTAATGTTAATGTGGGTGTTGATGGGTTTTGGCATGTCCGGTATTGGTTTATCTATCATGCATGATGCCAATCACGGTTCGTATTCAAAAAACAAACAGGTAAACAGTGTTTTAGGATTTTTAGTTAATTTTTTAGGAGCCTATCACGTAAACTGGAAAATACAACACAATGTTTTACACCATACATTTACCAATGTTAATGGTTTAGACGATGATATTGATGTACCTGTTTTAAGACTATCACCTAAACAAGTACGAAATAAATGGTTTTTTAAATTCCAAGCCTATTATGCCTCATTTTTATATGGAATGATGACCATAAACTGGTTATTGTTTAAAGATTTTGGTAAACTTTATCAATATAAAAAACAAAACCTCCTAGCTGGTCAGGGATTAACTTATACCAAAGCCATGACATTATTAATCATTAATAAAGCATGGTATTTAGCCTTAACATTGCTGCTTCCATTAATTTTAGTTGATTTACCTTGGTGGCAGATTCTAATAGGTTTTATGTTAATGCAATTTGTTTGTGGATTGATATTATCTTATATATTTCAACCTGCCCATGTAATTGAAGAAACTAGTTTTTACGAACCTGATTTGAATGGAAGTTTGGAGAATAACTGGGCTATTCATCAATTACAAACCACTGCAAACTTTGCTGAAAAAAGTATTTTATTTTCGTGGTTTGTTGGAGGGTTAAATTACCAAATTGAACACCATTTGTTTCCTAACATTTGTCATGTACATTACAAGAGATTATCGAAAATTGTTAAAGAAACTGCATTGGAATTTAATCTACCCTATTATCAACACAAAACATTTTTTGGTGCAATCAGAAGTCATTTTGCATTATTAAATCAGTTGGGAACAGGTTCTTATGATCTAAAAACTGTTAAGGTAAATGGCTAATAGTAATCTTTTAATAAAAACATATAGAATCAATGCTTTTTTAGAAGGCATCTCTTTTTTACTTTTATTAGGCATTGCAATGCCTTTAAAATACATGTATGGAAAACCCGAAATGGTTAAAATTGTAGGGATGGCGCATGGATTACTTTTTGTAGCATACATTTTATTGGTTGTTGTTGTAAGAGATCAATTAAAATGGAACATGAAGAACACTGTTTTAGCTTTAGCCGCATCAATATTTCCGTTTGGCACTTTTTATGCCGATAGAAAGTTGTTTAAAACCAACTAACTACCTTGACAATTGTCATTGATTTACTGTCTTAATTCAGTTAACTTTGGTGTAAATATAACTTGTTATGTCAATTAAATTAAACCTTCTATTTTTTGCAACATTACTTATTTGTGTAACCAGCTGTAAAAAGAAAAATCAATTAGAAACTACTCCTACACGGCAAGATATTACTGAATCTGTTTATTCATCAGTAACTATTCAGCCCGATAGTCTTTATTCGGTTTACTCCATAGCTACCGGAATTCTTGAAAAAGTATTGGTTGAGGAAGGCGATACTGTTGTTATTGGCCAAAACATTTTTCAAATTACCAACAACAACCCTAAACTAAGTTCCGATAATGCAAGGCTTTCTATGGAAATTGCCAAAAGCAATTACAGTGGACAACATGCTGTATTAGAAGATTTAAAAAGTGAAATTAAACTGGCTGAACTACGGTTTAAAAACGATTCATTAAACTTTCAGCGTCAACAGAATCTTTGGAACCAGAAAATTGGTTCACAAGCTGAGTTTGATACTAAAAAGCTTGTTTTTGAAACTTCTCAGCAAAACCTAAAAACCTTAAAGAACAAATTTTTAAGAACCGAAAACGAACTTAAGCAACAAGTTCAACAAGCTACTAATAATTATGAATCAACACTATTTCTGTCTAAAGATTATACTATTCAAAGCAAAATAAACGGGAGAGTTTACAGTATTTTTAAAAATGCCGGCGAAATAGTTTCTGCTCAACAACCCATTGCTATGATTGGTAGTCAGACAAAATTTATAGCCGAATTGTTAGTTGACGAAGTGGACATTGTTCGTGTATCCTTAAATCAATCTGTTTTAATCACTTTAGACGCATACAAAGAAACAGTTTTTGAGGCTCAGATAACAAAAATCTTCCCGCAGAAGAATGACCGGTCACAAACCTTTAAAGTTGAAGCAGAATTTCTAAAAAATCCAACAGCCTTATATTCAGGGTTATCGGGAGAAGCAAACATTATCATTTCAACAAAAAAGAATGCATTGGTTATCCCTAAGGTTTACCTAAATAAGGATCAAACTGTTAAAACCAACAATGGAATGATTAAAATCGAAACCGGATTTGAAAATTTAGATCAGATTGAAGTTTTATCAGGTATTGATGAAAATACTATAATTTATCTCCCCGAAGAATAATGAGCTGGTTTCTCATCATACTAAATATTTCAAAAACTCATTTGTTATCTAAGTTAAAACAAACGGTTATAGCTGCTTTAGGTGTAACTTTTGGTATTGGAGCTTTTATTATTTTAATGAGCTTTATGACCGGTTTAAATGGCTTATTAGATGGTTTGATTTTAGACAGAACACCACATGTTCATGTTTATAATGAAATCAAACAATCCAACAACCAACCGGTAAGCCTTTTCGATGGGCTATCGAAAAACATGAATGTGGTTTACTCCATAAAACCAAAACAAACTCAACTAAAAATACACAATGCATTACCTATTATAAAGAACCTGAAAAGTAACCCTAAAGTTAAAATAGCATTACCACAGGTTAAAACCCAGGTTTTTTATATGGCTGGGTCTATCGAGTTAAATGGTATAGTTACTGGTATCAATCCCTCTCAAGAATCCACTTATTTTAATTTTAACAATTATATTGTTTCTGGTAATACTGATGATTTAGAAAATAATAGTAATGGAATTTTAATAGGTATTGGAGCTGCAAAAAAGATGTCGTTAAAACTTGGCGATAGAGTACAACTAGCAACTACAAAAGGAGAAATAATTCCATTAAGAATAGTTGGTTTTTTTCAAAGCGGTTTAGCTGATATCGATAATGTTCAAAGCTATGTAAATTTAAAAACTGCTCAACGAATTTTGGGCGAAAATGAAAGCTTTATTACCGACATCAATATTAAACTTCACCATATTGAAGATGCTATTCCTATGGCTAAGATGTTGAGTAAACAATATAACCTTACCGCCATAGATATTAATACTGCCAATGCTCAATTTGAAACCGGAACTTCAATCCGTAATTTAATAACTTATGCTGTTTCATTTACCCTCTTAGTTGTAGCTGGGTTTGGTATTTACAATATTCTAAACATGATGATTTACGAGAAAATGAATGACATAGCCATATTAAAAGCAACAGGATTCTCAGGTCGTGATGTAAAATTAATTTTCATTAGTCAGGCAGTAATTATTGGTTTTGTTGGCGGTATACTAGGTTTAATATTAGGTTTTGTGACATCTACAATTATCAGTCATTTGCCTTTTGAAACGGAAGCACTACCAACCATAAAAACTTTTCCAGTAAATTTTAATTACATCTATTATGTTGTTGGAATTGTATTCGCTATGATTTCTACTTTTCTGGCTGGGTACTTACCTGCAAGAAAAGCTCAACATATTGACCCTGTCGAAATTATTAGAGGACAATGACTAAAGTTATAGAAGCTAAAAATATCAATAAATATTTTAGAGGAGCCATAGATTTTCATGCTCTAAAAGATATATCCTTTGATATTAAGCAAGGCGAATTTACCTCTATAATGGGTAAATCAGGATGTGGAAAATCTACATTGTTGTATATTCTCTCTACTATGGATACTGATTATACAGGGGAGTTATATTTTAATAATGAACTTATTACAGGAAAATCTTCTAATGAATTGGCATACATTAGAAACAAACACATTGGTTTTGTTTTCCAATTTCACTACCTGTTACCTGAATTTACTATTTTGGAAAATGTAATGCTTCCTGCAAAAAAATTGGCTGAAAAATCGCTTAAAGAAATAGAACATGATGCAATGGAAAAATTAAGATTGTTGCATATTGATGACCAGGCATTAAAATTGGCATCACGAATTTCAGGTGGTCAAAAGCAACGGGTTGCTATTGCCAGAGCATTAATAAACAATCCAACCATTATTATGGGAGATGAACCAACAGGTAATTTAGATAGCCACAACGCCGATAATGTTTTTAATATTTTCAGGCAATTAAGCCATGAACAAAACTTATCGTTGCTTGTTGTAACACACGATAAAGAGTTTGCAGATAAAACCGACCGCATTATTGAAATGGGTGATGGGAAAATTATTATTTAATTTTATTCAAATGAAACTACTTTTTAAAACAACATTTCTGATATTATTCCTTTTATCAACCATCTTTTCTAATAAAGTTTATTCTCAGCATTTCAACCACAATAATGGTAATGTTGATATAATTGGAATTGCCAACGACACAGTGTTTAGAGCTTATTCGAAAGAATGTTTGATTGTGTATTCTGCCTCAAATAATCAATTTGAAATAACGATATCACTAACTAAAATAAAAAGTGGAAAACATATTATTGATAGTTTGCTCCACTCATTAAAGAATCCAATATTAAAAATAATAGGAAATGTAGAGGGTGATGTTTTTAATTTATTTAGTAAAGAAAATTCAAGTCAAGATCATACACTTTCTGGAGAATTAACTATAAATAATAATACTCAAACCATACAAGAAACCTATCGTATTTATACATCTCCTTCAAGAAAACACAATAAAAAAACAATGTTTTTAGATTTAAAATTCTATTTTGATCCTTCTCAATTAGATTTTGAAGAAAATAGAATTTTTTCAAACCCAATGGAATTGATTATACAAGGCGGTTACGTAAACTTAAAGGATTAATCTATCACCACTTTATAAGTGGGATCTTCCATTACATTTACGTCAATAATTTGTTCGGCATTTTTTAACAAAACAATACAGTCTTTACTTAAATGTTTGATGTGAATTTTCTTGCCTACTTTATGGTAGCGTTCGGTTAATTTATTCAATGCTTCTATAGCAGACATATCTACTACTCTACTTTCTGCAAAATCAATTATAACTACTTTTGGGTCGTTTAGTACATCAAACTTTTCGTTAAATGCTGTTACCGAACCAAAAAATAATGGACCATAAATCTCATAGTGTTTCACCCCGTTTTCATCGGTATGCTTCCTTGCTCTAATTCGTTTTGCATTATCCCAGGCAAAAACAAGTGCAGCTATTACCACTCCAATTAATACTGCTAAAGCCAAGTTATGTAATACGGCTGTAACCAATGTAACCAAAACCATTACAAAAATATCAGACTTAGGCATCTTGGTAAATGTTCTTAAACTAGCCCACTCAAAAGTACCTATCGATACCATAATCATTAACCCTGTTAGGGCAGCCATTGGTAATTTCTCTATTAAACCAGAACCAAACATGATAAAAACCAACAACATTACTGATGCTACAATACCTGATAATCGAGCTCTAGCTCCCGATGAAATATTAATTAAACTTTGACCAATCATGGCACAACCACCCATTCCAGAAAAAACTCCAGATAATATATTTGCAGCACCTTGTGCAACTGCCTCTTTATTACCTCTACCTCTTGTTTCGGTTATCTCATCAATAATATTTAAGGTTAATAAACTCTCTATTAAACCTACCCCAGCAATAATAGCTGCATAAGGAAAAATAATGGTTAAGGTTTCTAAATTTAAGGGGATTGATGGCAAGTGAAACGGAGGAAAACCACCTTTGATGGATGCTATATCGCCAACGGTTTTGGTATCAATACCAAATAAAGTTACAGCGCCAAAAACTACTAATATGGCTGTTAAAGATGCTGGTATAATTTTAGTCAATTTGGGTAACCCCCAAATAATTAACATCGTTACTAAAACCAAACTTAGTAAAATGTACAAAGCAGAACCTGTTAACCAATTCCCTGAACCATCTTTAAATTGATCTAACTGCGACATGAAGATGATAATCGCCAAGCCATTAACAAAACCAAAAATTACTGGATGAGGAACCAATCGCATTAACTTACCCAATTTTAACAACCCAGCCGAAACTTGTAAAACACCAGCTAAAACAACTGCACCAAAAACATATTCAACACCATTGTTTTTAGCAAGAGTTACTAAGACTACTGCTACTGCACCAGTTGCTCCTGAAATCATCCCAGGTCGTCCACCAAAAATAGAGGTTATTAAACCCATCACAAAAGCAGCATACAGGCCTGTTAAAGGTGATAATCCTGCTATAAATGCAAAGGCAACTGCTTCAGGGATCAAAGCAAGCGCAACGGTTAAACCAGATAAAACTTCGGTGCGATAATTTACCTTTTGTGATAAATCAAACTGATTAAAATATTTTTTCATTTATTGTTTTTAATGGTTTAACTTACTTCGATTTTCGAAACAGCATGTTAAACCTTGGAGTTTTAGTAAAAACTCCTTGATTGGTATTCTTTATATCCTCTATAGTAAAAAAAGCATTGGGTAAAAAAGTAGAAATTCTATCAACAACCAAAGGCACATTTTTACGTTTAATTATAGTAAATAGCATTTTTACTGGACCTACAGCTCCTTGAGCATCAACCACAGTAACACCGTGATTATTATTTTTTAAATCTGCAATGAGTTCTTCGCAATTTTGATTGGTAATAACACGAATAACCTGTAAACCAAGTGCTAGTTTTTCTTCAATAAGCAACCCAACAAAAGTTCCAGCAGCAAAACCACCAGCATACGCAACATAACATACCCAATTTGATAAATTTTGCATTACTTGAGCCACAACAATTATCCAGATTAATACTTCTACAAAACCTAAAAATGGGACAATTTTACGATAACCTTTCGATATAAAAACATGACGTAATGTACCTAAACTAACATCGGTTAACCTAGAAAAGAAAATAATAATTGGTAGGATTACCCAACTGAAATAATCGAACTCCTGAACCGTAATATTCAATAACATTATACGTTAAATCTAAAGTGCATTACATCTCCATCTTCGACCACATACTCCTTACCTTCCACTCCCAGCTTACCAGCATCTTTAACAGCCGATTCTGAACCAAATGTAATAAAATCATTGTATTTAATAACTTCGGCACGAATAAAACCTTTCTCAAAATCGGTATGAATTACGCCTGCAGCTTGAGGAGCAGTCATTCCTTTTTTTATAGTCCATGCCCTTACTTCCTTAACACCCGCAGTAAAGTAAGTTTGTAAGTTCAATAACTTATATGCAGCACGAATCAATTTGTTAACTCCAGCTTCTTCTAAACCTAAATCTTGTAAAAATTCTTGTCGTTCCTCGTAAGTTTCTAACTCTGCAATATCAGCTTCTATTTGAGCACCAATAATCAAAACTTCAGCACCTTCATCTTTTACAGCATTCTTAACCGAATCAACATGTGCATTACCTGTCTTAACAGAGTTCTCATCAACATTACATAAGTACAATACTGGTTTAGCCGTAATTAACTGCAACGGACGAATAAATTCTTTTTCATCTTCTGAAAATTCTAAAGTACGAACCGATTTACCTTGCTCTAAAGTTTTTAAAACACGTTGATAAAGTTCTCCCTCTTTAGCAACACTTTTATCACCAGTTTGAACTTTACGTTTAATAGTATCATACTTTTTTTCTACTGTTTCAAAATCTTTTAATTGCAATTCAATGTCAATAATTTCTTTGTCTCTAATTGGATTTACCGAACCATCAACATGCACCACATTATCATCATCAAAACATCTCAATACATGAATAATAGCATCAGTTTCTCTAATATTAGCTAAGAATTTATTACCCAACCCCTCTCCTTTACTGGCACCTTTTACCAATCCAGCAATATCAACAATTTCAATAGTTGTTGGTAAAACTCTTTCGGGTTTTACTAAACTTTCCAATTTTTCTAGACGTTCATCAGGTACTGTAATTACACCTACATTAGGTTCGATAGTACAAAAAGGAAAATTTGCCGATTGTGCTTTTGCATTCGACAAACAATTAAACAAGGTAGATTTTCCAACATTAGGTAAACCAACTATTCCGCATTTTAGAGCCATAAGATTTTTAAATTTTAAGGCTGCAAATATAGTTTAAAGCTCCTTATAATTGAGATAAAATAATTGTTAAACATCATTAAATTAAAAAATTGAACAGTATAGTTTCATTAAATTTGCGAAAAACTTACTAAAACAAATGGCAAACGAGAGTAAAGCGCAATTAATTATTTACAACATTATCAACCCGTTTATACATCTGTTAATTAAACTAAAAATAACCCCGAACATTATTACCTCAATTGGTTTTGGATTAAATATATTGGCTACTGTTATTTTTATTTTAGGTGCTGAAAATGCTCAGCGAAATGATTTAGCTTATGTAGGTTGGGGAGGTTTTACCATTTTAATTGCCGGTTTGTTCGATATGATTGATGGTCGTTTGGCACGATTAGGAGACATGTCATCGAAATTTGGCGCGTTTTATGATTCTGTAATTGACCGTTACAGTGAATTGGTGATGTTTTTAGGCATTTGTTACTACTTAATTGCACATCACTTTTTTTTAAGTTCTTTGTTTGGTTTTGTAGCATTAATTGGTTCCATGATGGTTAGCTATACTAGAGCCAGAGCTGAAGGAATTGGAATTGATTGTAGTGTTGGAACCATGCAACGTCCAGCAAGAGTAGTAACTATTGGTGCTGGAGCAATGTTTTGCGGTATTGCTCATTTTTTTATTGGTGATGTATGTATCAAAATGAACCATTTTCCAATTGTATTGTTTGAAACCATTTCTGTTTTCACAGTGCCTTTAACTGTTGTCGCTGTTTTTTCAAATATTACAGCAATAAAAAGGCTAAACCATGTAAAACATGAATTAAATAAATTGAATGATTAGATTGTTATCTTCTCTTATTTTGACCCTTACCTTATTGTTTGGATTTACAAATTCTACAACAATAAAATCAATTCCTTCAAAAGCAGTTGGCGAAGACTCTGTGTTTATTGGCTATCCAGTACCTACTGATGAAAACATGTTGTTTTACGTACAAAAAAGCTTCAATCAAAATACGGTAGTTTATACCTTAAATATTGATGAAAATGGAACCATTAACCACACCTATCCAGTAAATGTATTTTGGAGAAGGTATCAAGAAGATGGGCGAAAACGTGAATTAACCCAAATAGAAAAAACTTTTGGTTATGGTGTAAAAGCTAAACCACTTAAAACAAAACCTAATACCTACATTTTTTCTATTGCTGCTATTAAAGACATGCAATTTATTGTGACCCAGGTGAACAATAAACCACAAACCATAACCACCATAAACGGAAAAACCGCTTTTATCGACCGGGTTTATATTAAAGCAGAACACATTAAATTGTTGCCAAAAGTATTTTACGTTGAAGTTTTTGGTACTGATGTTAAAACCAAAAAGCCGCTTTACCACAAGATAATACCATAACTATTTATTACATTTGGTAAACATAGTACGAATAAACGTAACGGTACGTTTATTCGTATGTTGGTCACAATTACAATGAACCTCACTCCTAAATGCAACCCAAAAGAGTTTAACCGATTTCTCTTCGAAAAGATTGATTTAAAATTATATCAACATAAATTCTTGAACGACTTTATTTGTAAAGCAAAACAAGGAGAAATAACCATATATAATTCATCAGTAATAAACACAACTGACAATGGTTGGATATTGATAATTCATAGTGAAATGCTTTTAATTTATGGAGACAATTGGACTATTGAACAATTTGAAGAAATTAATGATGCCTTTGATTTAAACAAATACACCAACTTTAAACTCTCTGGTGATGATAAACTAATTGATAAATTAATCACATTCTACAAACCGAAAAACTTCGAAATAGAAAAGCGAAGACTTTTATATCAAACAGCTAAAACAAACGTCTTTGAAAATAAAAACTTAAAGGTAAGGCTTGGTTCTTTCAATGAAATTAATGATTTAGCGAGTATGTTACAGGAATATTACCATGAAGAATATAATGGACTAAAAGACAAGAAAATTGAAGAAATGAAAGAACACATCATCTCATATATTTATAAAAAAAAAATTTATGTCCTCTTAAATATAAATGACGTTCTTTTAAGCTTTTGCACCATCGTTGATCCAGATATTGGAATTTTATTCACGAAAAAGGAATATCGAAATAAAGGTTACGGAAAAGTTATATTATCTTATTGCTCAAGTTATTTACAACAAAAAAATGATTCAGTTTACCTTATGACGGACAGAGATAAAATCGAATCTAATATAGTCTGTAAGAAAGTTGGTTTTTCTCCATACTATAAATATAAAATGATAAAAATAAACTGTGGCTAACATTCTATAATAATATGCTCTGTTGCTAGCATTTTAGCTTTATGAAACTTTTGCAGTTTTCGCCATAATTTTTGCCTGTGCTTTTTATTCACCCAACTTAATCCTTCCTCAAGGGAGGAAACTTCTCCCGTTGAGGGGGGACCGAGAGAGGTAATTTCTCACAAAATTATTACTTTTAAGCATTAAACAAACTAAAGGCACGTTACATAACAACAATGAATACTCCTCTCCCATCTTTTTCTAATTAGATAACAAAAATGAAAAATTCGTTTATAGTCATATTTTTATTAAGTTTCATCTCATTTTCTTGCCAAAACCAAGTAAATCCTCAACATGCTAAAACAGAAAAAATGAATATTCAGTTAAATGTTGAACACCCCAATAAAAAACAAATGGAATGGTTTCTCAATAATTATGAAGAAGAATTTGTAACACATCAAGAGCATAACGACAGCTTAATGGGCGAACATCTTATTCAAGAAAAATATTATTTTCAAACAAAATCGTCGAATATATTGTTAACCTTAATTTTTTGCAACAACCAACAAGATGCATTAACTATTGGAGTCAAAAATTACAACAACCAAAAGTATGGAGTAAATGGAGCGGTATTATTTGTAATTGATGGAAAAGATAATTTGAAAGTTGATAGTATGTTGTCATGGTTTTCAGGTGAAGAATAATACCCGTTAAAACATCGGCTAAGAATTTATACTACTTTTTACAAATACAACAATTTTAATTTCGCACCAATTTTGTAATTTTCGTTTTTCATAACACTTTATAAGTGTTTATGTTAACAAAATTTAACACCCCTTAGCTATTCAAAATAGGTTTTCAAACAATAAGTCAATATATTGTTCGTAATTTGCTAAACCAAAAATTAAGTACGCTTTAACAATGCCCAATACAAAAACATACTACCTAAAAAACATGTTGGGCAAAAGTTGTATAAGGTTAATAGAGCTTAATTTTTCGTTGATAAAACCAGTTTCAATACAGCACGTTAAAATTGGAGAAGTGTGTTTATCGTACAACGAAAACGAAATTTCAGAGAAAAAAATAATTGATCAATTCAAATCGCTTGGTTTTGAGTTGTTGCAAAATGCCGACAGTATTTTAGTAGAAAAAATTAAACAAGCAGCTGTAGAACTTATTTTTTACAGCTACAACTCCAACTCCTTAATTCGTAATTCAGATTATATTAGTCAAAAGCTGCAATTGCCCTACGATAAACTGAGTAAAATATTTAAAAAACAAACCAAAACCACCTTAGAAAAATACATCATCTTATTAAAAATTGAAAAAGCCAAAGAAATGCTATCTCACGGCGAATTTAGTGTTAGTGAAATATCGTTTATGTTGGGTTATAGCAGCGTACATTATTTAAGCAATCAATTTAAAAAAACTACAGGTATTACCATATCAAAATTTAAAGAAAACCCTATTAAATATAGAGTTTCAATTGAAAATTTGTTAATCTAAATTTTATACAAAAAAAACAAAATTGTGTAATTCGAAGGCTAAAAAGTATAAATACATTTGTATCATCTCAAAAACTAAATAGTTATGAAATTAAAAAAAGACATTGCCGTTAGTGATTCAGGATTTTTATTTAATCCTTCATCTGGCGACAGCTATTCCCTCAATCCAATTGGTGTTGAAATTTTAAAACTTATACAAGATAAATTGTCGGACGAAGAAATCGTAGAAAAATTGTTAAACGATTTTGCTATCGACAAAGATACTGTAGAAAAAGACTTGTATGATTTTAAAATGATGCTAACCAGTTACAAACTAATTAACTAAAAACACATGAAAAAAGTTGAAACAAAACCAACTTTTACCGTTGCTGTTACTGGATTAAACGCCATTGATAGTCCTGGACCAGGTGTACCTGTTATTAGAGCTTTGCGCGAGGCAAAAAGCTTTAATGTTCGTATTATTGGTTTAAGTTACGAAACCTTAGAACCGGGTATTTACATGAGTGATTTGGTCGATAAGGTTTACCAAGTCCCTTTTCCATCGGCTGGAACAGAAGTGATGTTTGATCGATTTCAGTACATCAACAATATTGAAAACATTGATTTTTTGTTTCCAAACTTCGATGCCGAATTGTTCAATTTCATTAAACTCGAAAAACGGTTAAACGATGAGTTAGGTATTCGTATGTCGATACCTACCATGGAACAATTTGAAGCTCGAAACAAAGTAAATCTTTACGAATACGGTAAAAAACACGGTATAACGGTTCCTTTTGCTAAAATGCTATACAACCCTAACGAATTACCTGGGTTAGTATCCGAATTTGGTTTTCCGTTGGTAATTAAAGGTAAATTTTACGATGCAAAAATTGCTTACACCACCGATCAAGCCATACAGCATTTTAATAAAATTAGTGCTCAATGGGGTTTGCCTGTGCTTATCCAAGAATTTGTACATGGTACCGAGGTAAACATCTGTGGCGTTGGTGATGGAAATGGGAAGTTAGTCGGTGCAGTTCCTATGCGTAAACTTTATATTACCGACAAAGGAAAAGCTTGGGCTGGAGTTACTATTTCGGATAGTAAATTAATGAACCTAACCAAAAAATTAATTAAGGAAACCAAATGGAATGGTCCGTTTGAGTTAGAGGTAATGAAAACTACTAATGATGAATATTATTTGATTGAAATAAATCCACGGTTCCCCGCATGGTGTTATTTACCAGTTGGAGCCGGACAAAACCAGGTAGAAAGTGTTGTTAATATTTCGCTGAATCAACCATTTAAAACTTATACAAAATATGAAATAGGTAAATTGTTTATTAGGTATTCATACGACTTAATTGTTGATATGAAAGACTTTGAGCAAATTTCAACCCATGGTGAACTTTAAAATATTGAAAAAATGAAAAAAGAAACTAAAAAAACATACGAAAGACCCTTAATAAAGCCTTTAAATGCAGGTTTAATGAACAAATTTGGTAAAAGAACAGAGTGGTCAGCATTTTCACAAATTGATGGTGTGCCAATTTTAGATTTGATAAAGGAATATGGTTCTCCATTGTTTGTATATTCAGAGAAAAAAATTCGAGAAAATTATAAAGCCGCCAAACGAACATTCGAAACTCGTTACCCTAAAGTTCAGTTTGCCTGGTCGTATAAAACTTGTTATTTAAATGCGATCTGTGATGTATATCATCAAGAAGGTTCCTGGGCTGAAGTAGTATCTATTTTTGAATATCAAAAAGCTATCATGAATGGTGTCCCCGGAGACAAAATTATTTTTAACGGACCTGATAAAACTGACGAAGACTTAGCCATTGCCATAAAAAACAACTCTCCTATTCATATCGACCATCTAGATGAATTGTATCGTCTAAATGAATTGGCAAAAGATTTAAGTAAAAAACCCCGAGTTGCTATTCGAGTAAATATGGATACTGGTATTTATCCAATGTGGGATAGATTTGGATTTAATTACGAAAATGGTCAGGCCTGGGATGCTATTAATAAAATTATGGCTACTGATAGGTTAGAATTGGTTGGTTTGCATACACATATTGGAACATTTATGTTAACACCATCGGCTTATGCAGTTGCTGCCAGTAAGATGGCTGATTTGGCGATAAACATTAAATCAAAATTTAAAAAGACAATTACCTATATTGATATGGGAGGTGGTTTTGCATCAAAAAATACTTTAAAAGGCTCATATTACATGGGTAGCGATACTGTCCCTGATATTGCGGAATATGCTGAAGCTATCACATCATCATTATTAAGTGCTGGTTTTGATAAAGGTGATTTACCTTATTTATATTTAGAAACTGGTAGGGCATTAATTGATGATGCGGGTTTTTTGGTGGGTAGTGTAATTGCCAACAAACGTTTGTCAGATGGTAGAAGAGCTACCATTTTAGATTTTGGTGTTAACTTATTGTTTACTTCGTTTTGGTACGATCACAAAATAACTCCCGTGGAAGAATTGGGCTACCATACAGAAGATACCACTTTATACGGACCAATGTGCATGAATATTGATGTGGTTAGAGATAGTATATCCATGCCTCCTTTAAAACCAGGAAACCATGTAGTTGCTCATTATGTTGGTGCTTATAATGTAACTCAATCTATGCAGTTTATTTCCTTACGTCCAGCAATAGTGTTAATAGATACCGAAGGGAAACATCATTTGATTAAATCAAGAGAAACTGTTGAGTCAGTTCAAAAAGACGAAAAAGTTCCTTCACATTTGGCTAAATTCATACTTTAATTGTTTGAATGAATTTATTAGCCATTAAATATTATATAAAACTTATACTCGAGGGAATCTTAAACAGCTTCTCTCAGGTATATTTCAGTAATAGCAAATTACTGGGAACTATTTTGATAATCGTTTCTTTTTTTGATTTTGGAGCCGGTATAGCAGCCATTCTATCTATTTTAGTTTGTCAACTTACCGCTTTAGTATTTAATTTCGATCATAAAAACATAAAAGAAGGTACATACACTTACAATTCGGCCATGGTTGGAGTTGCAATTGGCATCTTTTATCAATTCAACTTTTCTTTAATTATTCTGCTAATACTAACAGCGATTCTAACCTTTTTTCTTACGGTTTGGTTTATGAACCATTTAGCAGCTAAAGGACTACCCTTTTTAAGTATTCCATTTCTTTTTGTTACTTGGTTAATTATTCTTGGTAGCAAAAATTTCTCGGCACTCGAATTACATGAAAAGACAGTTTTGTCGCTCGAAAATTATTTTCCGGTATTATTTACAAGCGTCTCCGATTTTATTTTGCATTTACCCTTTGCCGATCTGTTTTATCTTTACTTCAGATCATTAGGGGCTATTTTATTTCAATACAATGATTTAGCTGGTGTTATAATTGCTTTTGGATTATTAATTCATTCAAGAATTTCATTAGTGTTATCTATTTTTGGTTTTGTTCTTGGCTTTCTTTTTTATAGATTTATGGAAGCCGATTTTTCTCAACTAATTTATTCATACATAGGTTTTAATTTTATTCTAACAGCAATTGCTTTAGGAGGATTCTTTATTGTTGCCTCAAAACGTTCTTTTCTACTATTATTGTTTAGTATTCCTTTAATTGCTTTAATTATAAGTGGAATTCATGGTATATTTCAATTTTTTGGTCTTCCACTCTACTCCTTACCATTCAATATTGTTGTAATTATGATATTGTATGCCCTAAATCAAATAACTTTCACTTCAAAATTATACAGGGTATATATTCAACATTTTTCTGCAGAAAAAAACCATTATAAACACTTTAACAATCTAGATAGATTTAGTAGTCAAACTTACCTTAACGTATCCTTACCCATAATTGGATTTTGGAGGGTTTCTCAAGGTAACGATGGAAATATTACTCATAAAGATGATTACCGCTATGCACTAGATTTTGATGTAACTAACGAAAATGGTAAAACATTCAAAGATGAAGGCTTAGAATTGAAAGATTATTACTGTTATAATTTACCTGTAATTGCTCCAGCATCTGGGATAATATCCGTTATTGTTGATGGTCTTGATGACAATCCAATTAGCGATGTTGATATTTCAAACAACTGGGGAAATACCATTATTATTAAGCATACCGAATATTTGTATTCTAAATTGAGTCACCTAAAAAAAGAAAGCATGGTGGTAAAACAAGGCGATTATGTATACAAAGGTCAGGTAATTGCATATTGCGGTAGCTCTGGACGTTCTCCTGAGCCTCATTTGCATTTTCAAATGCAAACAACACCATTTATTGGGTCTAAAACTATCCTTCATCCTATTGATTATTACTTATCCATTTCAAATGGACAACACGATTTTCATTCCTTTGATATTCCAAAAGAAACCATGCAAATAAGTAATGTTACTACTACAAAATTACTTACTGATAACTTTAACTTTATTCCCGGACAAATACTTACTTGGGAAGTAGAATACAACAATAAGAAAGAATTTGTAATATGGGAGGTTATTGTAAATTCAGCTAATCAAGCTTATTTCTATTGTCAAAAAACCAATTCAACAGCCTATTTTGTAAACAATGGAACCCTATTCTACTTTACTGATTTTTATGGCAACAAAAATTCGTTACTTCATCATTTTTATAAAGGAGCACACAAGATTTTATTAGGTTATTATTCCGAAGTTCAAGTAAAAGATCAATTAATTATTACCGATTTATTTAATGATATTCTAAGTTTTATACACGACTTTACTGCTCCATTCTTTCATTACTTGAGGGTTAACTATCTATTTTCATTCGTTTCAGCAAATAATACTCACAATCCGACTGAAATTAATTTCATTACCAACTGTTCAGGGAGAATTTTTAAGAAAAAATCTATTCAACATTCATACCTATTTAAAATATCAGAAAACGATAAAATATCATTTCAATTCAATAATACTAACCACACATTTAAAGCCAGGTTATGTATAAATGGATAATAGCTTACTTAATGTTCTTTAGTTTGTCAGTAAAAGCTCAAAGCACAGGTGATTTCAAAACTTTAGATAGTTTAAGTTATTATTTATATATCAATGCTAAATGGCAAGAATTATCTGAACTAAAACCATCAAAAGAAATTGATTATCATTACTTAAATCTAAGAATTGGAATTGCTTTTTATGAATTAAAAAAATACCATCGAGCCGAAAAATATTTACTTAAAGCATACCAACAAAACAAGAGCAGCGAAATAGCAGCTTCTTACCTTTACTCTGCATCAATTCAAACAGGAAACTTATTTTTAACTGCTGAAACACACGAGATAGCTATTGGCGATTCTATTAAATTTACTAAAGCACTTGCTACAATAAATTTGAATGCCGGTATGAAATTATCCGCTAATAAAGATGCGGCAGGGAATATAAATTTATTTAGTGTTGGTTTAGGGCATATACCATCAAAAAAAATGTCTTTGTATCAAAGCTTTACCTTTCAAAATCAGCAGAATAACATTTGGGGTGATTTTACACAATTACAATATTATTTTGGTGGATCAATAAAACTAACTAATAAATGGAGCGTTGATATTAGTTCTCATTTAAATTTTTATAAATCTAATATTGATTTTAAATATGATACTACAAAAACTACAGCTACTCAGCCGAAATTTTCTGGTGATTTTAAAACAGATTCCATTTATTCAAAAAATCACTTAATAAAGGGTAATTATTCCCAACAAGGAGGGTTTTTATATTTAGGCTTAACAAAAACTTCTGGTGCATTAAAATTTTCGCCATTTATTGAGTTTAATACTGAAAAATCAACATCAAACATTACTGAAACAACATGGACTGAAATAAAAATCCGAAAAATGAATCCGACACCACCACCAATTGAGTTTATAACAAATCAAGACAGTACATCCAAACCATTAGAATATCCTGATAATCTAAACCAATTACTAATAGGTTCTTCCATTCAATATACTTTACCTTTTGCAAAAGAAAATTTTACAGTTGGTTTAAATTTTTATCAAACACTTAATGGAATTAATAACACCATTATTTCTCCTTTTGCAAAAATTAAGTTTAAAAAGAGCATTTTATTTGTATCATATTTACAAAAAAATAATATTGCTATTGCCGAAAATTATGCTTCTTATTTACAGAACTCTTACGATAACATTCATCATCAAATTAATGTCCAATTTAGTAAACCTTTGTCATTAAAAACATCGTTAAATTTATTTTACCAATTTGAAGATAAAACAGACGCACTATCTTTGATTCGGTTTAAATCTAACATGCTCTCTTTGTCATTGTTTTTTAAACTTTAAAAAAATATAAATCATGAAACATTTAAAAAAATCAATTCTATTAATCCTTGTATTTCTAAGTTTTTCTTCAATTTTTGCTCAAAATACGTTTAATGATAAACTTACTGCATTCTCGGCTAGTTATGAAAAAGAATATACTTATGATTATGACAATGCTATAAAAGCTTTAGAAAAAGTATATATTGAAAGTTCGTACGAAATGAACTTACGTTTAGGGTGGTTATATTATTTAAAAGCCGACCATACTAAATCCATCTCTTTTTATAAAAAAGCATTAGTGCAAAATCCAAATTCTATCGAATTAAAATTAATGATAGTTAATCCTCTTTCCTATTTAGGTAATTGGGATGACATTGTATCTATTTATGAAAGTATTCTCAAAAATGATGACAAAAATTATACTGTAAATTATCGTTTAGGTTTAATATGGTATAACCGTAAAAAAAGTAGTCAGGCGTTAACTTACATCAAAAAAATACAACCATTGTACCCTTTTGATTATGAGCTGAATCTACTTTCTGGAAAAATCAACATTGCATTAGGAAATATTTCAGACGCAAAAACCGCATTACAACAAGCTATTTTATACAACCCTACAGCAACAGAACCTATTGAATTAATTAAAGGACTATAATTCAACCTATTGATATTAATTAACAATTAAATAATTATTAATAGATGTAGGTACATGTAAATTGCTAATTTTGAATCAAAAAACTTAACTATAAATATTAAAAATGACAAACAACATTAAAAGTGCAGAAGGAAGACTTGGAATACTTTTACCGGGATTAGGAGCAGTTGCTACAACACTTATTGCTGGAGTACATGCAGTAAACAAAGGAATTTCAAAACCTATAGGTTCAACAACCCAAATGGGAACCATTCGTTTAGGAAAGCGAACCGAGAACAGAACGCCACTTGTGAAAGATTTTATTCCATTAGCTGATTTAAAAAAAGTAGTTTTTGGTGGGTGGGATTTATTCGAAGACAATGTTTATGAATCGGCAATACATGCTGGAGTAATTGATAAAACTACACTTGATTTATTAAAACCAGAATTGGAACAAATAACACCAATGAAAGCGGTTTTTGATAAGAATTATGTTAAAAAATTAAATGGAACATATATCAAAGAAGGTAAAACAAAAATGGAATTGGCTAATGCTTTACGTCAAGACATTAAAGACTTTAAAACTAAAAACAATTGCGACAGATTAGCAATGGTTTGGTGTGGTTCTACCGAAATTTATTTAGAAGTTTCTGATGTCCATTTAACTATCGAAAACTTTGAAAAAGGACTTGAAAACAATGACCCCAATATTGCACCAAGCATGATTTATGCCTACGCAGCAATTAAAGAAGGCGTGCCCTATGCAAATGGAGCACCTAATCTTTCAGCAGATATACCTGCTTTAGTAAGTTTAGCTAAAGAAAGTGGTGTACCTATTTGTGGAAAAGATTTTAAAACTGGTCAGACTTTAATGAAAACAATTATTGCTCCGGGTTTAAAAACTCGTTCATTAGGTATTGCTGGCTGGTTCTCAACCAATATTTTAGGTAACCGAGATGGTGAAGTGTTAGACGACCCAGACAACTTTAAAACCAAGGAGGTTTCTAAACTGGGTGTATTAGAAGAAATTCTAGAACCAGAAAAAAATCCTGATTTGTATAAAGACTTATATCACAAGGTACGTATCAATTACTACCCTCCTCATGGTGATAATAAAGAAGGTTGGGATAATATAGACATTTTCGGATGGATGGGTTATCGCATGCAAATTAAAGTAGATTTCTTGTGTAGAGATTCCATTTTAGCAGCTCCTTTAGTATTAGACTTAGCTATATTCTTAGATTTGGCTTCTCGTGCAGGAATGAGTGGGGTTCAAGAATGGCTATCGTTTTACTTTAAATCGCCACAAGAAAAAACAAAAGGTTTAAAACCTATGCACGATATTTTTAAACAAGAAATGAAGTTAATGAACACCTTGCGTCATTTACAAGGCGAAGAATTGATTACTCATTTAGGTTTAGACTACGAAGATTAATTTTCTTATTAATAATGAATTGCGATAAAAGCTGTTAAATTTAAATTTAACAGCTTTTATTACTTTTACATACATGAAATTTATACATAAAACAATTGCTACCTTTTTTGGTGCTGGATATTCTCCTTTTGCACCAGGAACCGCCGGAGCATTGTTTGGATGTGGAGTATTGATTTTATTTAATTATTTTGATATTGTTTTAAACAACCCGGTTGTATTCTCTATCATTATCATATTTATCACTTTAATTGGAATTTATTCAACCAATCAATTAGCCTCAGAGTGGGGTAAAGATCCTTCAAAAGTTGTTATTGATGAAGTTGCGGGCATGTGGATTTCAATGCTGTTTGTCCCATTCAATTACTTAAATTTATTGATAGCGTTTATTTTATTTAGGTTGTTTGATATTTTTAAACCAATAGGTATTCGAAAATTAGAACAACTAAATGGTGGATTAGGTGTCATGGCTGATGATATTTTAGCTGGTGTTTATTCTAACCTGGTTTTACAATTTATTATTTATTTACTATGAATAAAGATTCGTGGGTGATATCATTTTTAAAGTATCAGGTTGCAGCATTTGCAGCTACAGCTGTAGATTTCATCGTACTAATTGTACTAACTGAAGCTTTTCATGTGTGGTATGTTTATTCAACAGCTTTGGGAGCTTTGGCAGGAGCTCTGGCAAATTTTAATTTATGTCGTTATTGGGCATTTACCAAATCAAAAAACAAGTATGTCAATCAAGTTTACAAATACATTTTAGTATCATCCGGTAGTTTATTGTTAAATACGTTATTAGTTTATTTATTGACCGATTTTGGTCAAATCAATTACACTATTTCTAAAGTTTTAACAGCGGTTTTAGTGGCAGTATTTTACAATTACACCCTTCAAAAACATTTTGTTTTTAAAAAATAAAAGCATCTGTTAAAAAAAGTGTTGAAAACAACAATTCAACCCCTGTAAAATCAGCATTTCAATTGATTAACATTACAATACCAAAAAATGTACTGTTATGAAAAACCTAAGAATCCTGTTTATTGTTATAGTTTCCACCTGTTTAATTGCGTGTGGAAATCAATCTGGTTCAGATAAAACTGTTGGCAAAAAAATATTTCGTTACAACGAGTCTGCTGGTGTTACATCGTTAGACCCTGCCTTTTCTAGAAACATTGAAAACATATGGGCATGTAATAATTTGTACAATGGTTTAGTACAAATGGACGATGAATTGAATATTGAAGCTTGTATAGCCCATAATTGGGAAATATCTGAAGACGGAAAAACTTACACCTTCCATTTAAAAAATAACGTTTATTTTCATGATCATAAGTTGTTTAAAGACGGTAAAGGAAGAAAAGTTGTTGCAAAAGATTTTGTTTATAGTTTTAACCGAATTATTGATTCAAAAGTAGCTTCACCTGGAGCATGGGTATTTAATAATTTAGCTTTTGATGAACAACACAACTACTCTCCTTTTGAAGCTGTTAACGATACCATACTCAAAATTTATTTAAATCAGCCCTTTCCCCCTTTTTTAGGTATATTAACCATGCAATATTGCTCTGTTGTCCCTCATGAGGTTGTTGATTATTATAAAAACGATTATTCGAGTAATCCTGTAGGTACAGGTGCTTTTAAGTTTAAAATGTGGGATGAAGGTAACAAAATGGTTTTTGTAAAAAATGAAAATTATTTTGAGAAAGACAACGAAGGAAACACTTTGCCATACATAGATGCTGTGGCTATTACCTTTATTAAAGACGAAGAAATTGAATTTTTAAAATTCTTAAACGGGGAACTTGACTTTGTATCTGGAAGAGAAGGAAGTTACAAAGAAGAAATTTTTACCGCAGATGGCAAACTTAAATCGAAGTACGACAACAAAATAACCATGCTCACACATCCTTATCTAAACACCGAGTATTTGGGTATATTGGTTAATGATGAATTGGATATTGTAGCAAACAGTCCTTTAAAAAAGAAATTGGTTCGACAAGCCATTAACTATGGTTTTAATCGCGAACAAATGATTTCTTACTTAAGAAAGAATATTGGTACACCCGCACATTCTGGTTTTATTCCAAAAGGATTACCATCATACAATGAAGAGGAAGTAAAGGGATACACCTATAATCCTGAAAAAGCTAAAGAATTGCTTTACGCTGCCGGCTTTCCAAACGGGAAAAATCTTCCGGAAATAACACTTTTCACAACCATGGGTTATGTTGATTTGTGTGAATTTATTCAGCATCAGTTAGGTGAAATAGGCATTAAAGTTAAAGTTGAAATTCTACAAGCAACCACCCACCGTGAATTAGTTGCTCGTTCAAAACTCAATTTTTTTAGAAAATCATGGATAGCCGATTATCCTGATGCAGAAAATTATTTAGCATTGTTTTATAGTAAAAACTTTACTCCTCATGGACCTAACTATACTCAATTTAAAAATTATGAATTTGATAAACTCTACGAAAAAGCTATTGCTGAAGTAAATGATTCTACACGATACGAGTATTACAGAGCAATGGATAAAATTTTAATTGAAGAAGCTCCTGTTGTTACTTTATACTATGATGAAGTAGTTCGTTTAATTCAATCTAATGTAGATGATTTAGGAATTAACCCTATTAACCTACTTACTTTGAAAAATGTTAAGATAAACGATAAAAAATAATTAAGGTGCTTTTCTAGAAATTAACCAATTATTTCCAGTTTTACAATAAACAAGTCTGTCGTGTAAACGGTTTGGTCGACCTTGCCAAAATTCAAACTTAACTGGTTTAATTATATAACCACCCCATTGTGGCGGTCTGGGTACATCTTTGCCTCTAAATTTATCGGTAAAATACTGTACCTGTTTCTCTAATTCCTCTCTACTGTTTATCGTTTCACTTTGGTTAGATGCCCAAGCACCTAATTGGCTTTCTCTTGGTCGAGTAGCAAAATATGTATCGGATAATTTATCTGATACCCTTTCAACCTTACCTTCTATCCTAATCTGACGTTCCAATTCTCCCCAAAAAAAATTGACAGCTATTTTATTTGAAACACTAATATTTTTTCCTTTTTCGCTATTGTAATTGGTATAAAAAATCAAGCCTTCTTCACTAATATTTCTCAAATAAACAACTCTTGAATGCGGCTGACCATACTCATCAACAGTTGAAACCATCATGGCATAAGGATCTAGCAACTGAGCATTAACAGATTCTTCAAACCAAAGTGAAAACTGCATAAACGGATTTACATTCACTGACTCTTCAGATAAAGGTTTATCAGCAAAATCACGACGAATAGCATTTAAATAATTTCTTATTTCTTCCATTTTTTATAGTAAAAACTCTAACAAAACTAATTAATTCAAGTATTCTACAGTCAAATAATAAATTTTAATTAAATTTATTGTACAATAAACTTATCATGAAAATCAACCCATTAGATTATTCTATTTCTAAACTTAGCACTGCCGATTTGGCTAAAGGACACTTATTAATTGCTGAACCTTTTATGAATGATCCTTATTTTAAACGATCGGTAGTGTTATTAACCGAACACAAAAAAGATGGTTCGTTAGGTTTTATTTTAAATCATCCTTTGAATATAACTATAAATGAGACTTTAAGAGATTTTCCTGAATTTGATGCACAGGTTTTTATGGGTGGCCCGGTTCAAACAGATAACTTGTTTTATGTACATACTCAAGGCAATGTCATCACCGATAGTGAACACATAATAGATAACCTCTATTGGTCGGGTAATTTTGATCAATTGAAAGACATGATTATTAACCAGCAAATTTTTCCGAATGAAATAATGTTTTTTGTAGGGTATTCCGGATGGGATTATCCGCAAATAAAAAATGAAGTAGCCGCTAACTCGTGGATTATTTCTAATCTAAACAACTTTACAATAAGTGATTTTAAAGGTGAACATTTTTGGAAAAAAGCCTTACAGAAAATGGGACCACAACATACCGTTATCTCAAATTTTCCAGAAAATCCAAGTTTAAATTAATATGTTTTTTAAAGGATTTTCTATAAGTGTCTGTTTACTCTTTATTAATTTATGTTTTTCGCAAACGGATGATTATGTTTTGAGTGGAAAAAAATCAAAAAACGGTTCCATTTTAAATAAAGATATTTACGATTTAAAAAATCCCGATTACACCAGTTATTTTATTTCACCTACTGCCTTTACTATCACAAAACGCGATTTTAGATTAGCAAGTAATGATGTATTATTTTTTAAAGGAACTTATGGATTAACAAGTAAAACAAATGTTTCGTTAACTACATCATTGTTTGGTTCAATATTCGGCTCAGTAAAACACAGTATTAATTTACAAGATGAAAAAACACTTTCTTTTTCAGGTTCAGCAGGAAATTTTACTGCCTCATTAAAAGATACCAATATTATATTTACTGGTACGGATGTCATTTTTACCTTAGGAAATCATCAAAACAATGTGAGTTTGGGTACAGGATTCTATTTTATTAAAAGCAATATTGATATTGTATATGATAAACGTGAATTTTTTCTACATGCCGTTACTTTTGGAATACAAAATCAACTTTCAAAAAAAGTATATTTAATGGTTGATGGCTATTATTTTACTAATTACAATATGTTTACTGCTGCTGCAGGTTTAAAATTTATAATAAAAACTCGTTATTGCTTAAATGCTGGTATTATGCCTATTGTGAGAGATGATATAAGAACATCTCGTTACGACATTAAATCAGTAATGATTCCTGTTATTTCATTTAGAATGTTAATTGAACGTAAAGATTAACTTTTATCAAAACCATAATCCCGTTCAACTTTTGCTATTCGAACTTTAAAATGTGCATACCAATCTTGCCTACCTTTTTCTCTAGCAACAGCATGATCAGTATTTTTTTTCCAATTTCTAATCGATTCTAAGTCTTTCCAATACGATACAGTTATACCCACCTCTTCTCTTGCCGACTCTATCCCTAAAAACCCATCTTGTTTACTCGCTAGCTCAACCATCTTGCCCGACATATCACCATAACCATTATCACCTTCTGTTCTTAACGAAGTAAATATTACTGCATAATATGGAGGTTGCGGTGTTTTAGCAATCATAATTATAACTAATCTCGGTAAAATACTAATTCAGTTTCAGTAGATAATTTGGGATTGAAATAATATCCTTCTATGTTAAATCCAATCAAATCTTCAGCATTATTAATCTTATTTTTAATGATGTAATTTGCCATCATTCCTCTTGCCTTTTTAGCATAAACCATTACCACTTTATAATTGCCATTTTTACCATCTTTAAAAATGGGTGTTATTATTTTGGTTTTTAATTTTTTAGTGTTCACCGATTTAAAATATTCAGTAGAAGCTAAGTTTACAATGGTTTTATTTTTATGTGTAGCTAAAATATCGTTTAGTTCTTTAGCAATAACGTCTCCCCAAAAACCATAAAGATTGGTGTGTTTTTTAATTTTCAGTTTTGTTCCCATCTCCAAACGGTATTCGTGCATTAAATCTAAAGGTTTTAATACACCATACAAACCCGATAATATCCTCAAATGGTCTTGAGCATAATCGATTTCTTTTTCAGATAGAGAAGATGCATCTAAACCACTGTAGACCTCTCCAGTAAATGTTAGTATGGCTTGTTTTGAATCAGTTTGATTATGTTCTTTTTTCCATAAGTGGTATCTCTCTACATTCAACTCCGCAATTGCTGGGCTTACCCCCATTAATTTTTGTAATTTTTTTGGCGAATATTTTTTCAGCTCATTTATTAGCTGCTCCGATTTATCAAGCTGGGTTGGAAGTGTAAATTTTTTAAGTTTTTCGCCTGTTATGCTAAGTTTTTTAGCTGGTGAAAGTAATATCAGCATATTATAATGTCAATTTAAAGATATATTAAATTTATCTTCCGCCAAACGGAGAATCAAAAATAGAAGATTGACCCATAAACCCTCCTGTACCAAAATTTTGATTGGTTAATGTGTTAAACCCAAAACCATTTCTATTATTATCATTAACTCTTATTTCACCATACAAAGTAACATTATCACTTACTTTATATTCAAAGGCTGCTGCATAACCAATTTTATCAATTTCGCTGACTTTATTATTTATTCCAAACGCGGAAGTACTATATTGAGTCATGTTATAAAAAAGACTACCAGCAACAGTCAATCGGTCAGTTAATCTATATTTGGCTGTAATATGCGTGTAATATTGTGAAATATTGCCCGTAAAAGGTTGATATCTTAAATCGTAAATTGGTCTAAAATTAGTTACGTCACTACTTACATAAGTCATTCCTGCACCCACAATTAAACGAGGCGAAACCAAATAATTAACATTTGGGCTATAAAATAAACTTGTTGAGCTACCGTAAGCCTTGCTAAACGACATATTTGCACCCGTTGAAAACTGATACCTAATTTTATCTTTATTTCTTAAGGAATCAAAAGGTAGCACATACTCTTCTTCTGGTAATGTGGTTGTTTCTTGTGCTTTAAGCTGACTAAAAGCAAGAAGTAACAACAGTATATGTATTAACCCCTTTTTCATTTTGTACAGTAAAGTTAGTAAAAGAAATCAACACTAAAGACAACACCTTGTATTTAACTTTTTTTAACAATACCCTTCAAATAAAAACTACAATTGGCACGTATATTGAGCAAAGCAATTACAAATTAAAAGATATGAAAAGCATAAAAGAACAATATGTAATATTAAAACGAAGAGCAAAACAAGCCATGTTAAATGGTCAGTTGAATTATTATTTACAATTGATTTTAGAAGCTGAACAGTTGAGCTTAGTTTTAATTGATAATAAGAGAAGATAGTTTTTATAGTTAGTTTAGTAGGGTTAATAAAAAAAGTCCAGCACCGTTGTGTCTGGACTTTTAATTAACATAAAACTTATCTAAAAAAAGGGGGGACAATTTACATCGACAACTATAAAAAATAGTTTTTGTCGTTAATTTTCGTTTCACTTCTCATGTTTTCATTCACACCATTCCCGTAAGAACTACCTACTCCACGAAGAGCAAAAACTACAAACAATAGAACTGCTACAATTAAAATGATTACTAACATAAATCGAAGTTTTAATTACTTTCGTCTACAAAAATACAACTTTTGTCGAAACTAAAAAATTTTATCGAAGTTTTTTTAACTTCGTCGAAAAATGAAATCAATTCATCTGATACGCCATGCAAAGTCGAGTTGGGACAACCTTGCTACTTCTGACTTTTATAGAGATTTAAATGAAAGGGGGTTGAGAGATGCTCCAATGATGGCTGAAAAACTAAAACAATCAGGGTGTGACCCTGAATATATCCTTTGTAGTCCGGCAAAAAGAACCACTAAAACTGCTGAAATTGTTGCCAAAAAATTAAATTTCAGTCAAAACTGTATCAATTTTGAACAAAGGATTTATGAAGCTACTTTAAAGACCATTTTAGATGTTTTGAACGAAATACCAAACCACTTTAACCAGGTGGTTTTAATTGGCCATAACCCTGCAATTACTCAACTATCTAATTATCTTACCAACGATTATATTGATAACATTCCGACTTGCGGTATAGTTAAAATAGAAATGGATATTGATGATTGGCAACACATTGTTGAAGGAATTGGGCGTAAATTATTCTTTATTTACCCTAAAATGTTTTAAAATCCTAACGTCAATTTTCTTTTTTATAGGCTGATATAGTATTATATTTGACATCTTAAAAAATTACTCATGGCAAAGAAACAAGACTTAGATTTCAATAAGAATGAAGATGTGAATAAACTAATGGTTTCTGAATTAAACAGAAAATTAAATCAAGTGTATTTAGGAGGCGGAAAAAAGCGAATTGAAAAAGAACATGAAAAAGGGAAACTAACAGCAAGAGAAAGAATTGATTATTTGTTAGATCCTAAATCGAAAAGAATAGAAATTGGAGCTTTTGTGGGTGAAGGAATGTATATGCAATATGGTGGTTGTGTTGCTGGAGGTGTTGTTGGTGTTATTGGTTACGTAAGTGGAAGACAATGTATTGTGGTAGCCAACGATGCAACAGTTAAAGCAGGTGCGTGGTTCCCTATAGCTGCAAAAAAGAATTTACGCTTGCAAGAAATATCAATGGAAAATAAATTACCTATTATCTATTTGGTAGATAGTGCGGGTGTTTTTTTACCTATGCAAGATGAGATTTTTCCTGACAAGGAACATTTTGGTCGAATTTTTAGAAACAATGCTAAAATGTCAGCAATGGGTATTTCACAAATATCTGCCATTATGGGGAGTTGTGTAGCTGGTGGTGCATATTTACCAATTATGAGTGATGAAGCTATGATTGTAGACAAAACAGGATCCATCTTTTTAGCAGGTTCATACCTTGTTAAGGCTGCAATTGGAGAGACCATTGATAACGAAACCTTAGGTGGGGCAACAACTCATTGCGAAATTTCTGGTGTTACTGACTATAAATGTAAAGACGACAAAGATTGTTTAGATAGAATTAAAAAGATAATGAGCAAAATTGGTGATACCAATAAAGCAGGTTTTAACCGTATAAAAGCTCAAAAACCACAATTAGACGAAAACGAAATCTTTGGGATTTTGCCTGACTCTAGAGAGAAACCTTATGATATAAAAGATATCATTTTAAGACTAGTTGATAATTCTGAATTTGATGAATATAAAGAAGAGTACGGTAAAACTATTGTTTGTGGATATGCCCGTGTTGATGGATGGTCTGTTGGAATTGTAGCTAATCAACGAATTGTCGTAAAATCAAAAAAAGGTGAAATGCAATTCGGTGGTGTAATTTATTCCGATTCTGCCGATAAGTCCGCTCGATTTATAATGAACTGCAATCAGAAGAAAATTCCATTGGTCTTTTTACAAGATGTGAGTGGTTTTATGGTTGGTTCGCGTTCAGAACATGGAGGGATTATTAAAGATGGTGCAAAAATGGTAAATGCGCAAGCCAATTCAGTAGTGCCAAAATTTACTATCATAATAGGAAATTCATATGGAGCCGGTAATTATGCCATGTGTGGAAAAGCTTACGACCCACGATTAATTGTTGCCTGGCCTTCAGCTCAACTAGCAGTAATGAGTGGTGCTTCTGCTGCAAAAACATTATTACAAATAGAGGTTGCTGCATTAAAATCGAGAGGTGAAGAAATTACTCCTGAAAAAGAAGAAGAATTATACTCTACTATTAAAAATAGGTACGACGAGCAAATTTCACCCTATTATAGTGCCGCCCGTTTGTGGACAGATGCAATTATCAATCCATTAGATACCAGAACATGGATTTCTATGGGAATTGAGGCTGCAAATAATGCTCCAATAGAGCAAGCTTTTAATGTTGGTGTAATTCAGGTTTAATGTCAATAATTATTTTTGTGCAAACCATTTAATTTTCATTTATTTACATCTTAAATTTTAATTCAAATTCATTATGAAAAAACTATCGTTTAAATCAATTTCATCGTTAGTAGTAATCAGTGCATTACTATATTCGTGTGGTGGAAACCACGAACCAGAAGAAACAACTGAAGAAGAAGTTGTTGTTGAAGAAGTTGTCACAGAAGAAGTTTCTTATATGCTACCTTCTCCCCTACAAATAGTTAGCTTGTTTAAAAATGCTGGTTTAGAATATGTTGGTGGTCTTACAAATTCTAAAGACAATGTAAATAATTACAATGCTAAAACTAATCAAAAAATAAATTTTGGTGTATATGCGGCCGATATGGCTTATGCTATTACCAACAATCAAACTCAGGAAGCTATTAACTATCTAAATGCTTTACGCCAGATGTCTGAAAAAATATGGATGACTGATGTATTTAACAGTACTGGTGTTGCTGAACGTTTAGAAAAAAATGTAGGCAACCAAGATTCATTAACAACCATTATGGCAGATATGCAAATGGAAATGGATGAATATTTAGATGAAAATGGGGCAAGTTATACAGGTTCGATTATTTTTGCCGGAGCATGGATAGAATCAATGTATTTAGCTTTAAATGCGAGTAAAAATACTTCTGAGAAAGTGGCTAATCGTTTATCTGAACAAGCTGTAATAATTGGAAACCTTATTGGAGCAGTAAAACAAGCTAATGAAAATAATGAATTAAACGATTTAGTAGCTTCATTAGAAAAAATTGAAACTAGTTTTAAAGCTATAAACGATGAAAGTGCTTCTGCCTTAACTCCGGAACAATTAACATCTTTAAAAACTACTGTTTCTGAAATTAGAAATAATTTAATTAAAGGATAATTATATGAAAAAGTCATTCAAAATTTTATTTGTTGCTCTTTCAATATTTACTTATTCTACGAGCATAGCACAAGAAACTGAATGTGATGCAACTGTACTTAAAGCTGATTTAAAGCCTTTTTTAATGCCAGTTTACAAGTATGATTCATCAAACATTACAAAGTTTACTTACAAAGCAGAAAAACAAGGAAAAGAAATAGAAGTTCCGTTGTTTACTAGCGAAAAATATCGTTTATTATTTAACGCTTCCACCCTTCCAGATGTTGAAATTTACATTTACGACAAACCTATGGGAAAACCAAACAGAACTTTATTATACGCTTCTAAAAGCAAAAACAATAAAGAAGGTTTATATTCTTACGATCCTGAAAAATCAAGTCCACTTTATGTTACATACATTTTACCCGGTTCTGAAAATGCAGGAACAAGTGGCTGTGTAGTATTCTTGTTGGGATATAAATTTTAAGAAAAAAGTATAGGATAAAAAGGCTGTGAATCACAGCCTTTTTTTTGTTCCAAAGAAACCATCTTCCCATAAAGTTTTTCATTAAATTTATATAAAAATTTCACCATGAACCTAAACGAAAAAGTACAACTATTAACCTCTAATGGTTATGAATTTAAATTTGGAAAATATCTATCTGATGGTCTTGACTACTTTAAAACTCAGGCCGGTTACTTTATTGGATTCTTTGTTGTTTCTATTTTAATGGTGATGGTAGCAGGATTTATTCCTGTTGTAGGGACTTTTGTGAGTCAAATATTAAGCGCAACATTACTGGTTGGATATTTTATCGCAGCCAGAAAAATAAAACATGGTAATAGCATTACGTTTGATGATTTTTTTAAAGGATTTTCATCTATTGGTCAAATTAGTATTATCCAGTTGATCTTATTTGGTTTTTCATTGATATTACTTATGCCTCTGTTGGTTTATGCTTTTTCTGTTCTATTTAGTGGAATTATTGATGGAATTAAAGAAAACTCATTTAATAACAATCTCTCTCCGAGAGAGATGCTTGAATTTTTCAGTGTAGATGGATTAATTCCACTTTTTATTATTACAATTATTTTACTCATGTTTATGCAAACAATCTATTCGTTTGCGGTAGTTAATGCTCACTTTTTTAAAGCAAGTGCGTGGGAAAGTATGGAGGCAAGCAGAAAAGTTATTCAAACCAAATTTTTTCACTTTTTTGGTTTAATTATAGTTATAGCACTTATTAATTTGCTTGGAGTACTTTGTTTATTTGTAGGATTGCTGGTTACCGTTCCAATGAGTTATACTATAATGTATGCTGCTTTTGACGATATTATGGAACCTGATGATGAACATGAATTATTAGAAGGCGAGTTGTTTGAGACCAGAACGAATTAATTAACTTCTTCAATCTTAAAAGGAACTTTAACCAACGATTTTAAATCCTCACCAAGAGTTTGCATATCTTCATCGTCTTCATCAAAATTCCAAAGAATAGATACGTCAGCCTTTGATAATGTGGCATATTCCTCAATTTTTTTCATTAAGGTAAGCATACATTCTGTCGAATGTGTATTTAAATAATCTAGATGTACTTTAAAATAAACTTTAATTGGAGATGTTGCTAAAAACTCAGTAATCCAATCTTCTAAGGGTTTGTAAAATTTTAAGGGATGTTCCGGAATAGATCTGCCTATAATACTCAACACTCCACCTTCACTGAAAGCAACAGCAGGTGAGTTTTGTTTTCCTTCTATAAACAGAGATTTCATTTTTATAACATCTTATAAAAACAAATATAAAATTTACAACACGAACTAAAGAATAATTTATGATTTTTTAGACGAACCGACTAATTACTTCTTTAACTTATCTTTAAAAACCTTCCTAAATTTGTCTAGTTTAGGTCTTACAACTGCCTGACAATATGGATTTTCTCCATTCAATTCAAAATAATCTTGATGATAATCTTCGGCAGGATAAAAATTATTAATTGGAGTAATTTCCGTAACTATAGGATTAGGAAAAACCTGTTCCTCATTTAACACCTTTAAATAGTCTTCCGCTATTTGTTTTTGTTCATCGGTATGATAAAAGATTGCTGATCGGTATTGCGTACCAATATCTCCACCTTGTCGGTTTAAAGTTGTTGGATCATGTACCTGCCAAAATACTTCTAACAATTCCCGATATGAAATTATTTCGGGATTATATATTAATTGACAAACTTCTGCATGACTAGTTGAACCAGTACAAACTTCTTTGTAAGATGGATTTTTTACAGTACCTCCAGCATAACCAGAAACAACTTGTTCAACTCCATTTAAGTCAGAAAAAATAGCCTCTACGCACCAAAAACAGCCTGCACCAAAAGTAATTGTGTCCATAGTTTGTTGTATTGTATTTGTTTTTATAAGTTCTTTTGATTCAACGCCAGAAGTGTTACACGAAATTAAATAGAAAAACAACATAAAAACAGTACATTTCTTTATCATTAAGTTATTTTTTTAATTAAACTCTCCAATGCTTGGAAAGTTGAAGAAGTGACTTTAACTAATGGTAATCGAAGAGTATCTCCACAAATACCAAGAATTTTTAAAGTTGCTTTTATTCCTGCCGGATTACCATCAACAAACATGTAATGTACCATATCAAAATATTTGTAATGAAGTTGTTGTGCAGTTTTGAAATCACCAATCAATGCAGCTTTTACCATACTACTATAATCCTTAGGAAAAGCATTTGCTATTACAGAAATTATTCCATCACCTCCACTTGCAATAATTGGCAAATTAAGAATATCATCACCCGAAATCACCAAAAACCCCTCAGGTTTATTTTTGATAATTTTCATTGAATTAAAAATTACTCCAGAAGCTTCTTTAACTCCAATAACATTTTTACAATCGTTAGCTAAACGCAAAACTGTTTCTGCCTCCATATGAGAACCTGTTCGTGCCGGTACATTATAAAGAATAAGTGGTAAAGGACATATTTCAGCAATGGCTTTATAGTGCTGATAAATTCCTTCCTGACTTGGTTTGTTATAAAATGGGCTTACTGATAAAATAGCATCTACACCTGTAAAGTCATACGTATGAAAACAATCTAAAATATCTTGAGTGTTGTTACCTCCTATACCAAAAACCAATGGCACTCTACCATTATTTATTTTTATTGCAAAAGCTAAAACATCTAACTTTTCTTGTCTACTTAATGTTACCGACTCACCAGTTGTACCGTTTACCACTAAATAATCAATTCCTCCTGAAATTAAATGCTCTATAAGCCTTTCTAGACTTTCAAAATCAACACTTCTGTTTTCTTTAAAGGGAGTTACTATAGCTACTCCCGTTCCTTTAAATTTACTCATTAATTATTTTTTAACAAAGTTTGTTAAATTTTTTGATATGTGATTAAAATCTTAAAATTAATTTTTCAATATTATTTTCTTTGTAAAAGTACTTTTTTCTAAAACCAATTGTAAAAAGTAAACACCTTCTGATAAGCCTTTTAAATCAAAGACCACGGTATTATCATTAGGCTTAATCGTTTGGATGTTTTTGCCAGTTATATCAAGCAAATTTAATCTAAATATTGGTTCTTTTTTAGGTGTTATGATGTTTAGTTTGCTTGCAGTTGGATTAGGATAAATACTAATCTCGAAATCTTTTTCTAAGTCAGAATTTCCAACAGTTAACAAGGTAATCGTATCGGAATAATTAACACATGAAAAAGTATCGGTAACTGTTAGAAAATAATCTCCATTGTTTTGAGCTATTAGTATGGTATCATTTTCTCCTGATAACAATGAAGTATTATAATACCATTGCAAATCTAAAGTTGATGAATACAATAAAGTATCGTTACCTAAAACAGTTAACGTAGGCTTTTGTGGTAATGGAATCCAAGTACTTTCAACAGTATCACTATAAGCCCTACAACCACTAGCATTAGTAACCATTAAATAAATTGTTTCAGAAGTGTCAACGTATATGGTACCAGTGGTATCATTATTAAACCAAGTATAACCGGCAAAACTTCCAGGATTTACTATTACAGAATCTCCATCACAAACATTAAAGTTGTTCCCTAAACTTACAGTGAAGTTGGATTGATTTAATACATCAAAAGCATTAACTTTTCCATAACCAAACCCTGTATTTGGAACAACTCCTGTATAAACATCTTGTATGGCAGTATTTTGTATGGCATTTTTAATTTCTGCCATTGTTGCTGTTGGACATTTTTCCAAGTATAAAGCAACAATACCCGCAATTACAGGTGATGCCATTGATGTTCCTCCATTGATTCGATGTTTACCTCCAAAAGCTATTTTTTCCTGATTAGGCGGATTGGCAACACTTAAATCAACTATTGCTTGTGAAACTGGACCAATAGTATTATCTCCAGTCGCTGCAACGTCTGGTTTTAATGTTCCTCTTCGTGTTGGACCCCAACTACTAGAAATTGCTTTTTCTCCAGGTATCTGACTAGTATAACGGACTATCGAATCAATATCTAAATAATATGCCCGGTTATTAAAATTAGCAACAGTTAAAATTGACGATAAGTTTTGAAAACTGCTTACCATTGTTTTTGCAGAATCTGGCCGTTCGTAAAAAGCAATTTGAGGCAATACAGCTGCTGAGGGCAAACCCGAATTTACCATGTTTGATACTCCTAACCATGATGCTGACCAAATATCCAACTTACCACTCCCTGTTGTCATAAAACTAAAGTTGTAAGTATTTGAATCTGGTTCTTGTAAATGAACCGCCAAATTGTATTTATCTCCTTGTAATTCCCCATAAGTATCAACAATAGCTATTCTATTTCCATTATTATAAATAGTATCTGTATAGCTTCCCAATCTGTTTTGAATATTTACAAAAGGAGTATTACCTCTCAATTCAAAACTACCTGATGGTAAATTAGCACCTATTGAAAAATCAACATTATTCAAATCAGCAGTATCTGACCAAGCTTCAAAATAAACTGCCCCATAACCAAATGCAGAAGTTGGATTATATTTAAACCAAGTAAATGTAGTATCGGAAGTAATTTGATGTTCTACATGCCAATTTAAAAACCCTGCATTTCCTGCTGCACAAACAAAAGCTCTTCCTTGTTTATAATTAACAATGCTATCAATTAACAGTGATGCTGCATCGGTTCCATCGTGTGAACCCCAATAGTCACCCATACTTACATTAATTACACATGGCATATTATAACTATCTGCCACATCATAGATAAACTTAACGGCATCTACCACTGTTGAGAGCCAATTACTAACATTTTGATTACTGGCTACAGAAACAATATATGATTCAGGCGCTACACCTTTATAATTGTTAACAGCCAATCCATTTCCAGCTGCTATTCCTGCTACATGAGTCCCATGATTGGTTCCTCCATGATCTAAATGTGTACAACTACCTGCGTTTATTGATGCTGAGTCCCAAACCTGACCATAACCAAAAACACTAGAACCGTTGTCTGTCAAATATTGATCCCAAATAGCTAAAACTCTTGTGTTTCCTAATGTATCTTTAAAATCTAAATGAGCAAAATCAATTCCCGTATCAATAAAACCCATTACAACTCCTTTACCAGTATAAGGTTGAAACAAAGGAATGTTACCTTGATGAACAGGAACAATGTTATTATGAATAAGCATGGTATCGCTCAAAACAGTGGGTGTTGAAAAACTAAACTCAATAGATTGAACAAAATCGTTAGCAGAAAACGAATAAATTTTAGTTACAGGTAATTCTACTTGAACAATATTACCTGTACTCAACTTTACTTTTCCTCCGGCATTTAGAACTTCTTTTCTTATTTTATCAGCATTACCTCTTACAAATAGTGTAAGTATTTCATTGTTTTTTGATTGCTCGATAACATTCCTTAACTGAAAGTTGATCTTTGTTTGCTGGGCAAATAAGTTACTTGAAATAATCAGAATTGAGATGAGGAATATTTTTTTCATAATCAAATATAGGTTGTATAAAGTTAACTAAATAACTACTCAAACAATTAAAAAAAGTAATTTCGTTTTCAGTTTATTTAAATAACCCTGACATGAAAAAAATTATTGGCGTATTGTTTATTGCATTTTTATTCGCTTGTAGTGGAGATAAAAAAGTAGAAGTTATTGTTGATCAAAACCAATTGTTTGATAACTATAAAGAAACCTTTATTAATCAACTTTGGGAAAATTCTCCGGGATGGGCAATGTGGGTTGGTTATCATAAATACGATCATATTCTAACCATTCCAAATGAAGAAACACGTAAAAAAGAACTGGCTTTTGCTCAAAATCATTTAGATTCTTTATCTAACTTCTCTATTGAAGGTTTGTCGGATAACAACAAAACCGATTTTTATTTAATGGAGAACTTGTTAAAAGGAAACATTTGGACAATTAATGAATTAAAATCGTACGAATGGGATCCTTCAAGCTATAATGTTTCTGGTGGTTTTTCCAACATCCTTACTACCGACTTTGATAAATTAGAAAATCGTTTAGATGTCTTCTTTCAGCGAATGGAAAGTATTCCTGCATATTTTGAAGCAGCCAAACAAAACGTAAAAAATCCTACATTAGAGCATACCCAATTGGCAATTGACCAAAACCTTGGTGGATTATCAGTGTTTGAGACAGAACTTGAAGAAGCCATAGAAAAATCATCACTTGACGAAAATACCAAAACTGAAATTTATAAAAGAGCCGATAAAGCTATCGCTGCAATTAAAGATTATGCTGATTGGCTAAAAAATTTAAAAAACGAAACCCCTCGTAGCTTTAGATTAGGGAAAGAACTGTATGCTAAAAAATTTGAATTCGATATTCAATCGAGTAACACTGCTGAAGAAATTTACCAGAAAGCCTTAAAAAGTAAGGCTGACTTGCATATTAAAATGGCCGAAATAACTCATAAAATTTGGGGTAACTATTTTAAACAAGCTATACCAAGCGATACGCTAAAAGCAGTAAAAATGATGATTGACAAATTATCAAGCAAACATGTTCAACCTGATTCTTTTCAAACTGCTATTGAACAACAAATTCCTGTTTTAGTTGAGTTTATTAAAGAAAAAGACTTGATTTACATTGACCCTTCAAAACCTCTTATAGTAAGAAAAGAACCAGCTTATATGGCCGGAGTTGCAGGAGCATCAATATCATCGCCTGGCCCTTATGAGAAAAACGGAAACACGTATTACAATGTTGGTAGTTTAGAAGGCTGGCCTAAAGAACAATCAGAAAGTTATTTAAGAGAATACAACCACTACATTTTACAAATTTTAAACATTCATGAAGCCATTCCAGGTCATTACACTCAACTGGTTTATAGCAACCAATCGCCAAGCTTAATAAAAGCTATTTTAGGAAATGGCGCTATGATAGAAGGCTGGGCAGTGTATACGGAGTTAATGATGTTGGAAAATGGGTACGGTAATAATGAACCTGAAATGTGGCTGATGTATTACAAATGGAATTTAAGAACCGTTTGCAATACAATACTTGATTACAGTGTACATACGCAAGATTTTACTAAAGAAGACGCATTAAACCTATTAGTAAACGAAGCTTTTCAACAACAAGCTGAGGCAGAAGGTAAATGGAAACGAGTAACCCTAACTCAAGTTCAGTTGTGTAGCTATTTTACCGGATTTAAAGAAATTTATGAGTTTAGAGAAGAGTATAAAAATAAAGTGGGTAAAGATTTTAACCTGAAAAAATTTCACGAGAAATTTTTAAGTTATGGCTCTGCTCCTGTTCGTAATATCAGAGAAATGATGTTAGCTGACTTAGAAAAATAAACTATTTTTTAGCCTCTGTCTCTTTACTTGATAAGTTTTTATAGTGGTGGTAACGCTCCATTATTTCATTAACATAATCATAGGCAATAAATCCTTTACAATAACCATGTTTAACAACAGGATCCTTATAATATTTAGGTTTTGATTTGTTAAGTAGAAAGAAGCTTACATCTTTCCACAGCAATGGATTTTTACCGTATTTTTCGGCCAAGTTTTTTGCATCAATAATATGACCCGGCCCAGCATTATAACTAGCCAAAATAAAAGGAATACGTTCTAAAGTATCACTTATCTGTTCTTTCCAAATATCGTTTAACCGTTTAATATACTTTGTGCCGGCAATAATATTCTGTTCCGGTCCTGATGACGTATCTACCCCAAAACGAGCTCCTGTTTCAGGCATAAACTGCATTAAACCAAACGAATTACCCCAACCCAAAGCATCGTTATTAAAATGTGATTCCTGGTAAATTAAAGCAGCCAACAACTCCCAGTCCCAATCAGCTGAAGGGGCGTGTTTTTTAATCAACTCATCATAAGGAGAGATTTGTCCAGATAAAAGAGTGAAATACTTGTGTTTGTTCCTGCTCTGCACCAAGTGCTGATTTTTAAAATACTTGTTGTACAACGATTTAAATTTTCGTGTTTGCTGAAATTCGGTTAACCAACTATTCATCGATTTTAATAAACTATCGGAGTTGTTTCTCACTGCCCAGGCAATGTCTTGATGATCTTTTATGACCAACTCAGCATCAATATTTGGATAATACCATTGATTAACCATGGCTATATTTTTATCTGCAATGGTGTAATCAATTTCTTTGTTTGCCACTTGTTCAATCAATTCTTCCGAAGTCAATGTGCCTGGAACCAGTTCAATATGTATTTTTTGTTTAATGTCTTTCGATATTTTTTTTAACTCCTTGTAAAACGACGAGTTTTCTCTAACTACAATGGTTTTACTTCCCAATTCCATAATAGAACGTAATAATGAATCAACCACCTCTTTCTTTTTCATTTTTTTCCAATTATCAGGTTTGCGCTGAATCAACACTTGTTTGGTGATAAGAATGGGATGGGTGAAACTCACTTCTTCCAATCGTTCTTTGGTAATAGTTAAATTAGCTGCAACCACATCAGCCACTCCGGCATTTAACTGGTAAAAAATACTATCTATACTTTCTATTGGAATTACTTTTAGGTTTACCCCTATTTTATCAGCATATAAACTCAATAATTCATACTCAAAACCTTGAGGAATACCTTTGTAAATAAAGTAGCTGGTAGAACCGTAATTGATTAATGCTGTTAATGTTCCTTCTTGCTGAATGGTATCAAAATCACGATAAATGGGTTCAATTTTTTCATCATTACCACCGCAACTACTCAGCAATATGGCAATCGAAATAATCGTGATGTATGAAATTGATTTTAACATTCGGAATTTGTTTAATAACAGTATTTTTGTGTTCAGAAAAAGGGGCAGAAAATCAATTCTTTTCCTTTTACGATGAAAACTGACAATTGGTTATTTGATGTTGAACAAAAACAAATATTTAGTATTACTCTTTATTTTAATGACGAATATTTTAGCGTCGGCAAACTTAAAGAAAGGTTTTGAAGCATTATCAATACACGATTATTTTAAAGCCAAAAAAATATTTGAACAAGGTTTAAAAAAACAAACACCTGCTTCAGCTTATGGTTTAAGTGTTATTTACGGATTAAACAATAACCCGTTTTACAATTTAGACTCAGCTCTTTTTTACATCAACAAAAGCGAAGAATCGTTTAAAGTATTACCTGAGAAAATAAAGCTTAAATTATTGATTTACAATATTGATTCGTCAAAAATTTATAATCAACACGCCTTGATTGATGAGAGGGCCTTTATTGTCGCTAATAAAATAAATACCGTTGAATCGTACACCTATTTCATAAACACCAATAAAAATGCAGTACAACTGGATGATGCCGTTTCATTACGAAATCAATTAGCATTTAATAATGTTGAAAAAATCAATACTTCAACTGGTTATTTAAATTTTATGACCACCTACCCCAATGCCGACCAATACTCTGAAGCAAAAAAGAGATACGAAAAACGATTGTTTGAAGAATATACTGAAATTAATACCTTAGACAACAACCTGCGGTTTATCTCTGAACATCCTGAAAACCCTTATGTAAATCAGGCTCATCAAAACATTTACGATATTTCTACCCACAACAAAACCATCACTTCTTATCACAACTTTATTAAAACCTTCCCTAAAAATCCACTTGTTTCAACTGCCTGGAGAATGTTATACAATCTTTCCACACTTATTCATACACCAGAAACCATTCAAAAATTTGTAGATGATTATCCTGATTATCCCTTCAAGAATGAGCTAAAAAACGATTTTTTATTAGCAAATACTAATTTTTACCCTTTTCAGAAAGAAGGTTTGTGGGGTTTTATTGATGACAGTTTACAGGTGGTAATCCCTGCTATTTATCAATGGGTGAGTAATTTTAACGAAAGCGTTGCTGTGGTAAGTCAAAACGATAAGTACGGATACATCAATAAATCCGGACAATTGGTTATTCCTTTTGTGTACGACGAAGCCGACATATTTAAAAATGGGATGGCTGTTATAGGTAAAGATGAAAAATATGGAATCATCAACAGAGTTGGAGAAGAATTGGTTCCTCCTATTTATGATGAAATTGGAGATGTCAGCAACCAATACATTGCCGTAGAATTAAATGAAAAATTTGGTTTTATTGACCGATTAGGAAATCTTAAGGTAGGACTGGATTTTGATGCTGTTGGCGATTTCCAAAATGGAATTGCCTATGTAAAAAAAGACGACTTATTCGGGATTATTGATACCAACTTATATTACATTGTTAAACCAAAATACGATTGGGTCGATTTATCGGAAAATAACTTTATAAGAGTAACTGAAAACGAATTATATGGCTTAATAAATTCAAAAGGAGACTCTATTTTACCTACTATTTACGACCATATTTCTGAACTAAAAAACGGAAGATCTTTAGTGGTTAAAGATGATTTGTATGGTTATATCAATGCTGTGGGTAAAATTGTTATTCCAGTAAACTTAGAAGCAACCGAAGGTGTTATTAGCTGGGGGCTGTTTAATGAAAAAGGTTATGCCCGAATTTTATCTAAAGGTAAAATTGGTTTAATAGATAGTTTAGGTCAAAAGTTTTTACCTACTATTTTTGAGGATGTTAGCAGTATTTCTAAAAACCTGATTGCTGTTAAACAAAAAGGAAAATGGGGCTATTGCGATTACCTAGCAAAACTAAAAATACCTTACAACTTTCAAGAAACCAACGAATTTGTAAATGGTTTAGCCATTGTAAAAGTAAACGGATTGTATGGTGTGATTGATGAGAAAGGAACCTTTATAATTCCTGCCATGTATCAAGATTTAACCAGACTTACCCCCTACTTATATGTTGCTAAACAAAACGATTTGGTGGGCATTGTTAATCAAAAAAATGAGGTAAAAGCCCCAATCAATTTCACCAAAATTGAATTAACCGAAAACGAAAAATTGATACGATTAACTTCAACTGACCAAGTTTCGTATTTAAAAATCACAAGCTTAAACTAATTACCTTCAATCCTTCTGGAAAGGTGTTGTTAATTATTTCTTTTATTATTCCATTTAATTTAAAAATTTACAGCTAATAAAATTTCATTAACGAACTCTTCTTTCTAATTTTGCAAAACCTTAAAAGCTCAAATAAATTGAGATTTTTAATCGATAAAAAAGCAAAATTTCAAGATGAACAGTAAAAAAATCACCAAACTTCTAGTAGCCAATAGAGGCGAAATTGCCATCAGAATTTTCAGAGCAGCAACCGAACTTCACATCAGAACAGTAGCTGTCTACACCTATGAAGATCGTTATTCGTTGCACCGATATAAGGCTGACGAATCATACCAAATTGGTAAAAACGATGATCCGTTAAAACCTTATTTGGACATCGAAGAAATTTTGAACGTGGCAAAGCGTGTTGGTGCAAATGCCATTCATCCGGGTTATGGATTTTTATCGGAAAATGTACATTTTGCTCGTCGTTGTAGAGAAGAAGGCATTAAATTTATTGGTCCTGAACCAGAAGTAATGGAACAGTTGGGTGATAAAATTGCTGCTAAAAATATTGCCCGAAAAGCCAACGTACCTGTTATTGAAGGAAGTCAGATTGATTTATCGGATGACAACAAAGCTTTTGCCGAAGCACAACGCATTGGTTACCCTATTATGATAAAAGCTGCTTCCGGTGGTGGTGGTCGTGGTATGCGGGTAGTTTGGAACGACGAACAATTAAAAAAATCGTACAACGAAGCAAAAAATGAAGCAGGAAAAGCCTTTGGTGATGATACCATTTTTATTGAAAAGTTTATCGACAACCCTAAACATATTGAAATACAAATTATGGCCGATGAATACGGCAACATGGTTCACTTGTTTGAACGCGATTGCTCGGTTCAACGTCGTTTTCAAAAAGTGGTAGAAGTTGCGCCTTGCCAAAACTTATCGGCAGAAGCCAAGAAAAAGATTTACCAATACGCCATAAACATTTGCAAATCGGTAAACTACAACAATGTGGGTACCGTAGAGTTTTTGGTAGACCCGCAAGAAAACATTTACTTTATTGAAGTAAACCCCCGTATACAGGTAGAGCATACCATTACCGAAGAAATTACGGGTATTGACATTGTACGTTCTCAAATACAAATTGCGAGAGGTTATCAACTTTCAGACCCACAAATTTTCTTAAAAAGCCAGGATGATGTAAAATGCAACGGCTACGCCATTCAATGTAGAATAACCACCGAAGATCCGGAAAATGGTTTTACACCCGATTACGGTACCATTGTAGCACAACGAACTGCTGCGGGTTACGGTATTCGTTTAGATGCCGGTAGTTTGTACACGGGTTCTAAAATTTCTCCGTTTTTCGATTCCATGTTGGTAAAAATTTCAGCATCGGGACGAACCTTAAAGGGAACCTGCCAACGATTAGAAAGAGCCTTAAAAGAATTTAGAATTAGAGGCGTTAAAACCAACATTGCCTTTTTAGAAAACGTAATTACCCATCCCGAATTTCAGGAAGGAAACATTACGGTGAAGTTTATCGAAAACCATCCTGAACTATTCCATTTTAGAAGAAAATTAGACCGCGCTACCAAAAGCTTAAAATACTTGGGCGAAGTAATTGTAAACGGAAACCCTGATGTAAAATACGTTGACCCCAACAAGATTTTTGTTGAGCCTGTTGTACCTGATTTTGACAAGTATGCGCCTTATCCGAAAGGAACAAAAGATATGCTAACCGAACTGGGTAGAGACAAATTTATTGACTGGGTAAAAGAAAACAAAAGCATAAAATATACCGATACCACCTTTAGAGATGCACACCAATCGTTGTTGGCTACACGTGTTAGAACCAACGACATGATGAAAGTTGCCGAAGGTTTTGCCAAAAGTTTCCCTGAACTGTTTTCGATGGAAATGTGGGGCGGCGCTACGTTTGATGTGAGCATGCGATTTTTGCACGAGTGCCCCTGGAAACGATTAAAAATGTTGCGCGAAGCCATGCCAAATGTGTTAACTCAAATGTTAATTCGTAGTTCGAATGCAGTGGGTTACACCGCTTACCCTGATAATCTGGTAGAGCGTTTTATCGAAGAATCGTGGAAAAACGGTTTAGATGTGTTCAGGATTTTTGACTCGCTAAACTGGTACGATTCCATGACTACCAGCATTAAAGCCGTAAACGAGCGTACCGAAGGTATTGCCGAAGCTTGTATTTGCTACACGGGCGATATTTTAGATCCTAACCAACACAAATACACCTTACAGTATTATGTAGATTTTGCCAAACGATTGGAAGATGCCGGTGCGCACATTTTAGGTATTAAAGACATGGCCGGTTTGCTAAAACCTTACTCGGCAAGTGTATTGATTAAAGAGCTGAAAAAATCGATTGACATACCTATTCATTTGCATACCCACGATACTTCGGGCTTACAAGTAGCTACCTATTTACAAGCCGTGGAAGCCGATGTGGATATTATTGATGTGGCTTTAGCTTCCATGAGTGGTTTAACCTCGCAACCCAACTTTAACTCTACGGTTGCCATGTTCCAAAACCACCCAAGAGCCGAAAAAATTAACTTGCAAAAGTTAAACGAATACTCCAACTATTGGGAAAACGTAAGAGAGTACTACTACCCTTTCGAATCGGGATTAAAAGCCACTACTGCGCAGATTTTTGACCACGAAATACCAGGCGGACAATACTCCAACTTACGCCCACAAGCCAGGGGTTTAGGACTGGAAGATAAGTTTGAAACCATTAAAGACAATTACAAAGTGGTAAACAACATGTTTGGCGACATTGTAAAAGTAACTCCTTCATCGAAAGTAGTGGGCGACATGGCGTTGTTTATGACCTCCAACAACCTTACCGAACAGGATGTAATGGAAAGAGGCGAAACCTTGTCGTTTCCCGAATCGGTAATTAATTTTATGAAAGGTGATTTGGGGCAGCCAACAGGTGGTTTTCCAAGCAAATTGCAGCAGATTATATTAAAAAACATTAAACCTTATACCGATTTACCAAACGCTCACCTCGCTCCTATCGATTTTGACAAGGAGTTTGCAGCCTTCCAGTTAAAGTTTGATAAACATTGTGATTTTCTTGATTTCTTGTCGTACAAATTTTACCCAAAAGTGTTTGAAGATTACTACAACCACCACAAAGAATACGGTAATGTTTCGTACATACCAACCAAAGCATTCTTTTACGGATTAAAAAACCAGGAAGAAATTAGCATAGAGTTTGAGCCGGGAAAAACCGTGGTGGTAGAATATTTATACACCTCAAAACCCGATGCCGAAGCCATACGTACCGTATTTTTTAACCTAAACGGACAAACCCGTGCGGTAAAAGTAAAAGACAACAAAGTAACTTCTACCAAAGTGATACACCAGAAAGCTAGTACCGGCAAAGAAATTGGTGCTCCGCTACAAGGTAAACTGGTACAACTAAATGTTGCTGTTGGCGATACTGTTGAAAAAGACAAGCCTTTGTTTGCTTTAGAAGCCATGAAAATGGAATCGACCGTTACCGCACCATTTAAAGGCACCGTTAAAAAAATACACCTTACTGAAGGCACCATGATAGAACAAAACGATTTGGTGGTGGAGTTTGAGTAAATTGAATATATTTGAGAGTAAATAAACAAAAATACTTTATCGGATATAAACAAGTTAGTGGTAATAAGCAAATTATAGGTGTCGACAAATAATTCTAAGATGAGAACAATATTTTATTCATGGCAGTCAAACTCTAACAATGACACGAATTGGACTTTCATTGAAACTGTTTTAACAGAGTTAATTGAAGAACTTAATTCTGAGCAACCTGACACTTATGAGTTAGAAAGAGACACTTTAAATGTAACCGGCTTCCCTGACCCATTTGAACATATTCTCAAAAAAATTGATGATTCAGCAATTTTTGTTTGTGATTTGACTATTGTAAATCCTCACGAATCAAATGAAAAACTAAAGACACCTAATGCAAATGTTATGCTTGAACTTGGTTATGCGATTTCTCGCTTATCACTTGAAAACGTAATTTGTCTTTATAATAAGAAGCATGGTAATTATAAAAAATTGCCCTCCGACATAAGAAATAGAATCGGCATTGAATATAGTTTAAATGATTCGCTTAAAAATGTAAATAAAGTTAAGACGGATTTAAAAAAAAGAATTAGAGAACGAATTCCAAGATTAGACCATGTTAGTTACAATATACAATTAAGAGAAGTGAAAAAAATTCTTAGTGATAAAAGTTGGTTAGCAATTGGATCAAATAATTATTTAGTGGACGAAGTAGATATTGATAAGTGTTGGGGTAACATTTCAATTCGACATCTGAATGACAACCATTTTCGTTTTGAGTATGAAGGTTTTGCATCAAATAATAAATGGAGCGGTGAATTATTTTTAAATAAAGACTTTTTGAGAACAGGAAAAATAATTTGGCAATCTTCCGCTAATGACTATGGATTTAAAGAGGTTTTTATTATTGACACAGGTAAGCATTATCATTTATTTATTAATCCGATAAATTACGAAGGACAAACTTATGGTAGAGAAATACTTAGATGCGTCAAATAACTATATATGCTTACACTCCCCCCAGCTGGTGCGAGTTTAACGAAGTGTAACTCGTTCCATATCAATTGGTTTAATCATAAATCAAAATAAAAAATAATTTATATTCCGATTTTGTAGAGACGGACGATTGTCCGTCTACATAGCAAAACCAAGAGGCGAATAAACCTCCATAAAACAACAACAAAACACAAACAATCGCTTGTTTAACAAAACAATGAGACGGACAATCGTCCGTCTCTACGGATAAAAATAATATTAAATCTCAGAGCTGGAACGAGCTTAACGAAGTGTAACTCGTTTTATTTGTCCTGCATCTTCTTACATTAGAAAATTATTTTATCAACGCCAAATAATGTTTTATTTGAGTTACCAAATATTTGGTATTTTGGTTTTCGCCAATGTTTATGGTTAAATCAAAATCGTCGTCGCGGTAGGCACCCGTTGCTCCCACTTTAAATGTAGCATTAGAAAGCGAGGCAATGTATTCCAACGGAAAATCGTTGTTCAGGTTTAAGTCTATCAACAAACTAAACGGTTTTTCAATAAAATTTTTCACGTCGGTGCTTCGTGGTATAAAGCTCTTGTTTAGTTTTCGGTTATCAAAATAGGCATAACTAATGTGTGGTTTAAATATGTCGCCCATTTCTTTGAGGTTAACATATCCTAAAGCCAGCACATCTTTTTTTTGTTGCTTCAAATCTATTACCAGGTTCTTCACCACGTCGCAATCTTCCTTTTGAGTAGCATTGTACAAAATACCTATGGTAGCTGCTGTTTCTAAATTACACGAAACAGTTTTACGGTTCAGCCTTTTCTTTTCTTTAGCCAGATTAAACCTACCTACCTTTAATTGTATTTTCTTTATCGGAGTCAACTTATTTAATGTCTAATTGTTCAACAATTCTTCTGCCTAGTTTCTGGTTTAATCGGGTAATAATTTCTTCCTTTTTAAAACTCAGCTCTTGCTTTAAAGCAGCAGAATCGAGTTTTACGTACAACACCTTGTTTTTAAAATTAATGCTTTTGGTGTGTTTGCAGTACATTTTACCCACCAACTCTTCGTACGCTGCCACCAAGTCCATTTCATCCAATTGGTCCTGGTAACCATAGGCTCGCAACAGTTTATCAATAAATGGTTTTAAGGGTTGGTCAGACATGTAGGGCTTCTCCTTTTTGTATTTTGTACGCTTTAAAAGTAATCTTTTCTTGTGTTAAAATTTCAGGTATTCGGGTTAAACTGGTGTCGGTTATAAATATTTGTCCAAAATTACCATTCCCCACAATATTTAAGAGTTGTTTCATTCGGTTTTCGTCGAGCTTGTCAAAAATATCGTCGAGCAAAAAAATTACTTTTTTGTTGCTGATGTTTTTAATCAGTTCTGCTTGAGCCAATTTTAACGCCAACAAATAGGTTTTTTGTTGCCCTTGCGAACCAAACTTTTTTAAAGGTAAATCGCCAATTACAAACTCTAAATCGTCTTTGTGTATACCAAAATTGGTATAATGGTTGGCGCGGTCTTTATCTAAATTGTTCGTTAACAAGGCATCAAAAGGCTCATCGTTTAGTTGCGACACATAATTTAAGCTCACCAACTCAAAATTATTGCTCAGCGTGGTGTAATACTTTTGGAAAATGGGTATAAAATCTTCTACAAACTTTTTGCGCGATTCGTAAATAGCTTGTCCGTATTTTACCAACTGCTCGTTCCAAACCTCCAACGAATCTTTATCGAAATTGCGGTTTAACCAAAACGATTTTAATAACAGGTTACGGTGGTTCAATGCTTTATTGTAGTGCAACAAGTTATTTAAGTATTGGTTGTCGTATTGCGCCACTATGCCATCAATAAACTTTCGGCGAACATCACTGCCTTCAATAATCAATAAAATATCAATGGGCGAAATCATCACCAAAGGTATTTTACCGATGTGGTCGGCTAACCTGTCGTATTGCTTTTTGTTGTGTTTAACCGTTTTTTTCTGCCCGCGTTTTAAACCACAATACACTTTTTCTTCTTTGTTGTTTTGCAAGTATTTACCCTCCAATACAAAGAAAGGTTCATCGTGTTTGATGTTTTGACTATCAACAGGATTAAAATAACTTTTACAAAACGAGAGGTAATATATGGCGTCTAAAATATTGGTTTTACCTTCACCGTTGTTACCTAAAAAACAATTTACATACTCCGAAAAATCAACATTGAGTTCGGTGCAGTTTTTAAAGTTTAAAACAGAAAGTTGTTTCAGTAACATGGTACAAAGGTATTAAGAAGAATTAATATTGCATTAGTGTTTATCAACTCTATTTAAAGTAAAAATATTTATCTGATCCCTTATAAAACAGGCGATACAACTTAGTTGCTAAAATTATTGTTGGATAAGAAAAAAAAACTATTTTTGCAATCTTATAATATTTTCAAGAAAATGAGCAAAAAGAATCACGAAGAGCACGACGAAGTAATTGTAGATGTTCAAGAAGTATACAGTAAAACCGAAAACTTTATTGATAACAACAAAAAAACCTTATCAATAGTAATAGGTGCAGTTGTAGTAGTAATAGGTATTTATTTTGCTTATACCAAAATGTATATTGCACCTATGGAACTTGAGGCTCAGTCGTCGATGTTTATGGCTGAAAAGTATTTCGAAAAAGATTCGTTAGACAAAGCCATTAATGGTGACGGAATTAACGATGGTTTCATTGATATTATTGACAGTTACGGCGGTACAAAAACAGCTAATCTGGCTCATTATTATTTAGGAATCTCTTACCTGAAAACTGGTCAGTTCGAAGATGCTATAGACGAATTAAAAAACTTTAGCTCGAACGATATTATGATTAGTTCAATAGCTTTAGGTGCAATTGGCGATGCTTACATGGAATTAGGAAACCTTGATGATGCTCTTAATTATTACGAAAAAGCTGCTAACAACAACGAAAATGAGTTAACCACTCCAATGTATTTATTTAAAGCCGGTATTGTTTACGAAGAGCAAGGCGATTATAACAAAGCTTACGAAAACTATACAACTATTAAAAACGATTACGCTGAATCAAGCGAAGGCAGAACTATTGAAAAATATTTAGCCAGAGCAGAAGCTTACAAGAAATAATTAAAAAATTTCGAGTTTAAATATCTCATTATTTAACTATCGAATTATCTAATTAAATAATGGCTACAGCTAATAAAAATCTATCTGATTACGACATCAATTCAGTTCCTGACGCAAAAGATATGCGTTTTGCCATAGTTGTTGCGGAATGGAACATCAACATTACAGCAAACTTGTTTAAAGGGGCTTACAACACACTTGTTAAACATGGTGCAACCGAACAACACATTTTAGTAAAACATGTACCTGGAAGCTTTGAATTACCTCTTGCTGCACAAAGTGTTTTAGAAAAAACAAGTGTTGATGCTGTAATTTGTTTAGGCAGTGTAATTCAAGGAGACACCAAACATTTCGATTTTGTTTGTCAAACCACTGCCGACGGAATTAAAGATGTTGCCTTAAAATACAACAAACCTGTAATTTTTGGTGTTTTAACTGACAATACACTTCAGCAAGCTATTGACCGCTCTGGTGGAAAGCACGGCAACAAAGGTGATGAAGCTGCTATTACAGCCATCAAAATGATTCATTTCCAGAAAGAAATCTAGATTTTGTCAACATCATTGAGGGTTTGAACCACAATCTAAATGTTAAAGATGAATTTCCTCGTCTTTAGCATCAAAAAATTTGTATTCCAGGAAATTGTACGATGATGAAGGCATAATTTCAATGCTGCATTTAAACTTGCCCTCCCACTCTTTTCGGAGCGATGAAAACAAACCTTTACGCTTATTAATAAATGCCTCTAAAAATGGATGAACATTAATGTTCAATTTTTTCACTTTCAATTGTTGAGCAATGTACCTGATGTTGTTTTCTATTTCATCAACCAACAACAAGGTAGATTGTACTTCACCACTACCACCACAACTTGGGCATTTTTCAGCAGTTTTAATTTCCATTTCCGGACGTACTCGTTGACGGGTAATTTGCACTAAACCAAATTTACTAGGAGGCAAAATGTTGTGTTTAGCACGATCATCCTTCATAAATTCTTTCATTTTCTCATACAAAAGATGTCTGTTTTCAGATTCTTTCATATCAATAAAATCAACCACCACTATACCGCCCATATCGCGTAAGCGTAACTGACGAGCTATTTCTTCAGCAGCTTCCAGATTTACTTCTAATGCATTCTGTTCTTGTGTACTGTCCTGACGCTTACCTCGTTGCCCGCTATTTACATCAATAACATGTAAAGCCTCGGTATGTTCAATAATTAAATAAATTCCAGATTTAAGCGTTACATTTCTCCCAAACAAGGATTTAATTTGGCGCTCAACACCAAAATTGTCAAAAATGGGCATTTTACCCGTGTAGTGTTTTACAATCTTCTCTTTATCAGGGGCAATAGTTTGTAAATAGGTTTTTAACTCGCCATAAAGCGTTTCATCATTTACATGAATATTGTTAAAATCGTTATTTAATAAATCCCTTAATAAAGCCGATGTTCGGTCTAACTCTCCCAGCACTTTTTTAGGTGCATGGCCATTTTTTAGTGCATTGTAGCAAATTTCCCAACGGTTGGTTAAATCCAACATATCGGCATGCAAATCAGCTACTTTTTTGTTTTTAGCAACAGTTCTAACAATTACACCAAAACCTTTTGGCTTTATGCTTTTTATTAATCGTATTAAACGGTCACGTTCTTCGGCATCTTTAATTTTTTGCGAAACAGATACTTTATCAGCAAACGGAACCAACACTAAATATCTTCCGGCAATAGAAATTTCGGAACTTAATCGAGGTCCTTTAGTAGAGATGGGTTCTTTAGCAATTTGAACCAGTATTTGTTCGTTCGATTTTAATACTTTTTCAATTTTACCCGATTTTTCAATTTCAGGTTCAAACTTAAAATCTAACGCCGAACTGTTTAAAGCGCCACCTGTTACTCCTTTGGTATATTTTACAAACGAATGGAAATTTGGGCCTAAGTCTAAATAATGTAAAAAGGCATCTTTTTCGTAACCAACGTTTACAAAAGTAGCATTTAACCCAGGCATAATTTTTTTAACCTTTGCTAAATATATGTCGCCTACCGAAAAATTATTATTGTTTTTCTCCTTGTGTAATTCAAGTAATTTTCCATCACGCAGAATGGCAATAACAACTTCCTTAGGTGAAGAATCAATAATTAGTTCAACACTCATTTGAAAGTATTTATGTACTAAAACACGAATACCCTTTAAGAATACTTAAAAGGTTTCGAGATAATTTAAAAATATAATACGAATAGATTTGGGTAAGAATATTACCAAAACGTATCAAAAGAAATTATTTTTTCTTTTTGTGTCTATTTTTTCTTAGTCTTTTTTTACGCTTGTGCGTAGCCATCTTATGTCTTTTTCTTTTTTTTCCGCTTGGCATATCTTCTTAATTTATATTATACTAATATCGTTATTTGTATTATTTCGTTTTCACATTTTTTTTCACTTTTTCAGCAAAAGATTTAGCTGGTTTAAATGAAGGAATAAAATGTTCCGGAATGATAATTGTTGTATTTTTAGAAATATTTCTACCTGTTTTTTGGGCTCTTTTCTTTACCACAAAACTTCCAAACCCTCTAAGATAAACATTCTTACCACCTTCTAGAGATTTTCTTACTTCCTTCATAAACTCTTCAACAGTTCTCTGAACAGCTAATTTTTCTATACCTGTCTTGTCTGAAATCTTTGTTACTATGTCTGCTTTTGTCATTTTTAAAATACTTTTAACTATTTAAATTTCAATTAATTATCATTTTGAGGGCTGCAAATATACAAGTTTTAATTAATACTAAAAAAAACAATATCTAATTTTAGCCTAAAAACAGGATATTTTCGATAAGATTTAATGAATGATAGATTTTTCAGCGATTTTAATAGGTTGGTACAAAGAAAATAAACGTGATTTACCCTGGCGAAAAACTACAGATCCTTACAAAGTTTGGTTATCCGAAATTATTCTACAACAAACTCGAGTTGATCAGGGCTTGAGTTATTACCTGAAATTTATCGACAACTACCCAAGTGTAACAAATTTAGCCAATGCTAACCAAGAAGATGTATTAAAACTATGGCAAGGTTTAGGATATTATTCAAGAGCACGAAATTTACATTCAACAGCCATAGTTATCCGAGATGAGTATAAAGGTAAATTCCCCTCAACCATTAAAGAGGTAAAGAGTTTAAAAGGAATCGGCGATTATACTGCTGCAGCCATCATGTCGTTTTCTTATCAAAAACCCTATCCTGTTATCGACGGAAACGTTTACAGGGTTTTATCTCGGATTTTTGGTGTAGAAGATTTTATTGATTCCAATAAGGGAAAAAACACTTTTAAATTTCTTGCCGAAGAATTGATGGATAAAAAAAATCCAGCGATGTATAACCAAGCCATTATGGAATTTGGTGCAATTCAATGCAAACCCAAATTACCTTTATGTGAAGATTGTTGCTTTAAACATAATTGTTATGCATTTGCAAATAAAAAAATAAACGACTTACCCAGAAAAGAAAAACAAACCAAACAAAGAAATAGATTTTTCAATTATTTAGTTATATCTGATAAAAGCAATATTATCCTCAACAAAAGAGAAGAAAAAGACATTTGGAATGGTTTATTTGATTTTCCTTTAATTGAAACAAACAAACCTGTCGAAGATTTTAACAAACTAATTACAAATGAACACGATTGGCTTATAAAAAAAGAAAATCTTGTTTCAAAATCAGTTGAATACATCCACCAGTTGAGTCATCAAAAAATCCATGCAACGTTTTGGAATGTAAAAACAGACAAACTAAAAATAACCGATAAGCAATACTCTTCAATACCAATAACCACCCTAGAGAATTACCCTGTACCAAAATTGATAGAAAATTATATAAAATCATTGCTACAAAATTTGTATTTTTGATTTTTGAATTCATTTTAAAATGGCAGGAGTTAATAAGGTAATATTATTAGGAAATCTAGGCAAAGATCCAGAAGTCCGTTATTTGGAAGGAGGAACTGCTGTTGCTAATTTTACTTTGGCAACATCAGAAACATATAAGGATAGAACATCTGGCGAACGTAAATCAATTACTGAATGGCACAACGTGGTTGTGTGGAGAGGGTTAGCTGAAATTGCTGAGAAATACCTAAAAAAAGGAAGTCAGGTTTATATTGAAGGCAAACTCCGCTCGCGCCAATGGCAAGATAAAGACGGACAAAACAGATATACTACTGAAATAGTTGCCGACACTATGCAAATGGTTGGCAAAAGAGATGATAGTTCGGGTAGTGAACCTGCTCCTTCATCTCCCGATATGGGAAACAACAATGAAGTTGACGATGATTTACCATTTTAGTTTAATTAAAGAAATTTAAATTGGACGACCCCTTTCTGTATTCGAGTATCTTATTAACCAATTTCGTTAATCCTTTCTCTATCGAAATACTGATAAATCTTTTTATCATTACCATTCTTTTGGTTTTTTCAGCCATGGTTTCTGGCTCCGAAGTTGCCTTATTCTCACTAAATCCTACTGATTTAGAAAAAATTAAAAGAGCCGAAGATAAAGGTTCTGCTAACATTTCCATAATTCTAAATCAACCAAAGTATTTATTAGCTACTATTTTAATCGTTAACAATGCTGTTAACATTGCCATAATTATTTTAAGTACTCTTACCTTACAACAACAATTTAATTTTATGGTATTGCCGTACTGGTTAGATTTTACTATCCAGGTAATAGGTATTACATTCCTTATTTTATTATTTGGCGAAATAGTACCTAAAGTATATGCCACAAAAAATGCTTTAAAAATTTCATTAATCATGGCTTTGCCATTAAAATTGCTTATTAAGCTTCTTAAACCTATAAGCTTTTTACTAATCTACTCTACTAACTTTTTTGATAAAAAAATAAAACGAAAAACTCATGATATATCTGTAGAAGAATTATCACATGCTATTGATTTAACTAATGACATACATTCCAATCAACAAGAACATCAAATACTAAAAGGAATTGTAAAGTTTGGTGAAACGAGTGTTAAAGAAGTGATGACAGCTCGTGTTAATGTGGTTTCTATAGAAAAAGAAACTCCTTTCAATAAAATCATTGAAATTATTCTTGATAGCGGGCACTCAAGAATACCTGTTTACGAAGACTCCTTTGATAAGATATTAGGGGTTTTATATATTAAAGACATTATCCCTTACATCAATAAAGATGATAATTTTGATTGGTTATCACTTTTAAGGGCACCATTTTTTGTTCCGGAAAATAAAAAACTTGACGATTTATTGAAGGAATTTCAAGACAAAAAAATACACCTTGCTATCATTGTTGATGAGTATGGAGGAACTTCAGGTATTATTACATTAGAGGATATTATTGAAGAAATTGTAGGCGAAATCAGTGATGAGTTTGATACTGAAGATATTGTTTATTCAAAACTCGATGATTCTACCTATATTTTTGATGGAAACACTACAATTAATGATTTAAACAAAATCATTATATTGGATGATAATAGCATCTTCTCGGAAATGAAAAAAGAGGCTGAAACGTTGGCGGGATTAATTATTGAAATCTCAGGAAAAATTCCTCAGAAAAACGAAAAAGTAAATTTTCATCATCTTAGTTTTATTATTGAGGCATCGGATAAACGAAGGGTTAAACGGGTTAAATTAATCATCAACAAAAAATGAAAAAAATAGAACTTATTTGTTTATTGTTTTCTGCTGTTCTACTTTTTTCATGCGGAGGTGAAACTTACACTCCAAAACCAAAAGGTTATTTTAGAATTGACTTACCTGAAAAAAAATACGAACAAGCTCAAATTAATTGCCCTTTTTCGTTTGAAAAACCGATTTATACAGCGATAAAAATGGTTGAACAAGCCGACAAACCTTGTTGGTTTAATTTAGATTTCACCACACTTCAAGCCAGCTTATACTTTAGTTACAACCTACTGGACAACAATATTGACAAATACCTGGAAGATTCTAGAACATTGGCTTTTAAACACTCTGTTAAAGCAACTGATATTGAACAAATTGTTATTAATTACCCGCAAAAAAATGTGTACGGTTTAATTTATGATATTAAAGGAAATGCTGCTTCTGAATTTCAATTTCATTTAACCGACAGTGTCAACCATTTTTTAGTAGGTTCATTATATTTTAATACTACCCCAAACCAAGATTCCATACAACCTGTTTTAGATTTTGTTAAGCAGGATATTGAGCACTTGTTCTCTACCTTTGAGTGGAAGAAATAAGATGATAATGTTTGCAAAATTATTCTAGCCTTAATTACGCTTATTTAATTATCTTTGAATCCATCGTAAAACTTATGTATTTCTACCACAATTAATGAACAGCCTATTAAAACAAATATTTGCAATTATTTGGGTTGTTTTTTCATTAACCTCATTCGGACAAGAAATTACCAAAATTAAGGGCAAAGTTATTGATGCTATAACTAAGCAACCTATGCCTTTTGTTAATATTTCTTTTGTTGGAGCAAATGTAGGTACAACCACTGATTTTGATGGTAATTATTATCTTGAAACCCAATGGGCAACATCAAAAATTTTAGCATCGTTTGTAGGCTACAAAATAGATACATTAAAAGTGCAAAAAGGTAAAACACAAACCTTAAATTTTTTACTAGAAGAAACTAGTATTACTATGCAAGAGGTAACCATTGTCGCAGAAAAAACCAAGTATCGAAATAAAGACAATCCTGCTGTAGATTTAATTAAAGAAGTTATTGCCAAAAAAGATAAAAATCGTAAAGAAGCAATGAATTTTTACGAGTTTAATAAGTACGAAAAAATTGAAATCGATATTAATAATCTAACAGAAGATTTTTTAAATAAAGGTTGGTTAAAAAAGAATTTTCAGATTGTAATTGACAACATTGATACCTCTGAAATTAATGGAAAACCGTTTTTGCCTATTTATTTAAGGGAAACTGCCAGTAAGGTTTATTATCGAAAATCTCCTAAAGCAGAAAAAGAATATCGTTCAGGAACAAAACAAACGGGATTTGAAGGTTATGTTGATGAAGATGGTTTATCCTTTATTATGGACAAACTCTACCAAGATGTAGATATTTACGATAATTCCATCTACCTTCTGGCACATGAATTTACAAGCCCTATTTCTGTTTTAGCTCCAACTATTTATAAATTTTTTATTATTGATACTACTGAGGTAAATGGAAAGAGTTGTATAAATCTGGCATTTACACCTCGTAACAAAGCCGATTATGCTTTTACTGGTAGCTTATATATTTTAAATGACGGAAGCTACAACATTGCAAAAGTTAGTATGAGTGTTCCAAAACAAATTAATGTAAATTTTGTTAAAGATTTGAGCTTAGAGCAAGAATTTACTCAATATGACGATAGTATATGGATGTTAAGTAAAGACAAACTAATTATTGATTACAACATCACCAAAAAAGGGCGAGGCTTTTTTGGAAACAGAACGGTCTTTTACAACAATTTTACTTTTAACGAAGAAAAATCGGATAGCGTTTATAACCCTATTGAAAAGCTAATAAAAGTAGAAAACAATTCCAATCAAACTGAGGAGTTTTGGAATATTGCCAGACCTGATACACTTACTAAAAGTGAGAAAGGTGTTTATGTAATGATTGATAGCATACAAAACATTAAATCATACAAAAGGTTTATGGATGTTGCTTTTTTGTTGATTACAGGTTGGCATAGTGTTGGGAAAATTGAAATTGGGCCGATTAACACTTTTTACAGTTTTAATCAGGTTGAAGGTTTTAGAGTTAGAGGTGGATTCAGGACAACTCCTAAGTTAATTGAAAATATGATGTTTGAAACCTATCTGGCTTATTCAACAAAGATTGAAGAGTTTAAATATTTTGGAGGATATACCTACTCGTTCAACAAAAACTTTTTAACCAATCCACAACACAAAATAACAGCCTCCTATCAACACGAAACGAATTTTCCAGGGCAAGACCTACAGTTTTTGAATGATGACAACTTTTTACTATCGTTCAGGAGAGGAAATGCCAGTAGAATGTTGTTTTTTGATTCTTATAAATTAAATTACATTAAAGAATATACAAGCGGTTTTTCATATAATTTAATCTACGAAAACAAATTACAAAGACCTTTAGGAGAATTGAAATTTATTAGTAGCGACACCATAATAAAGAAAAGTTTTAATAATATTAAAACTGACAATGTAAGTGTTAACTTAAGATTTGCTCCTAACGAACAATTTTATCAGGGCAAAAATTTCAGAATGCCTATACCTAATAAATATCCTATCTTTCAATTAAGGTTTACTCAAGGAATTAACGGATTTATTAATGGAGATATAAATTATACCCGATTATCGGCAAATGTGTCGAAACGATTCTTTTTAGGATTATTGGGTTATTCTGACACTGAATTTGAAACAGGAAAAGTTTTTGGGAAAGTTCCTTTTCCGCTATTGAATTTACCTCAAGCCAATCAATCCTTCTTCTTACAGGAAACATCGTTTAATTTAATGAACTTCATGGAGTTTATGAGTGATGAATATGCCAGTTTAAAAATTACTCATAGCTTTAATGGAGCTATCCTCAATAGAATACCCTTATTAAAACATTTAAAACTACGTGAAATTGCTTCTTTAAAATTTATGTACGGACGATTAACTGATGATAACAATCCTGACTCTCAAAAAGATGTATTCTTATTTCCTATAAATGAACGTAACGAATCCATCACCTACCAATTTAAAGATGGAATACCTTATGCGGAAGCCAGTATTGGTATTTCCAATATTTTTAAAATATTTAGAGTTGATTTACTCCAACGTTTAACCTACCTCGATAACCAAGATATTGGATCTTTATTTGGCGTTAAAGGACTAGCTATACGCGCTAAAGGAAAAATTGATTTTTAAATTTTACAATATCGAATTAGATATATTCACGTTATTCGCCAATATATTAAAATACTTAGTATTAGAGTATGATTTTATTATCTCGAGGTGGTCCATTCGATGACAATCTGTACCAACAAAATCAATCATATTTGCATCAACCAATTTTTCCGCAACCTTTTTTACATCGGGCGAATAATGTCCTGTTAACGACAACAAATTAAGTTGTAAAAGCACTCCGTTTGATTTTAACTCCTCGTATTTTTCAAAATCTTTATGCCAAAAGCTATATCTTTCAGGGTGAGCCAATATAGGTTTATATGCATTGGTTTGAAACTTAAATACAATTTCTTGAAAATTACGCGGTTCTTGCATAAAAGGTAATTCAAACAACACCAGATTATCTCCAAAAGTCAATATGTTTTTATTATCAATAATAGCTTCCAGCCCATCGTCTAAATTGTATTCTGCTGCTGCTGATATTTCAAAATCAATTTGCCGCTTTTTCAGTTCTTCTCTAACCTTTTCTAATCCTCCCAAAATAGTTTCAGGAGTATTTCTGTAATAATCGCTCATCACATGAGGTGTCGTAATAATTTTTTTATACCCCATTGCCTTAAATTCACGAATCATTTCAATAGAAGCATCCATATTAGGTGATCCATCATCAATACCCGGAATTAAATGCGAATGCATATCCACCTTAAATACCGAAAAATCAATGGATGGATATTGTTCCTTTTTACCAAATATGTTACTAAGAAGTCCCACTTACTTTGAGTTTGATTTAAACCAATCTATGGTAATTTTTAATCCTTCATCAATAGAAACCGAAGGATGGTATTGAATTAATTCCTGGGCTAACGAAATATCAGCCAACGAATCTTTCACATCACCTTTACGTTCTTCTCTATATATTGGTTCTACTTTATTACCAACAATATTTCTTATTTTAAAAAATAAATCATTTATCGTTGTTCTTCCACCAAATGCAATATTCATTACTTTACCTTTCACTTCTTTATCAGTAAACATGGCTTTAATGTTTGCCTGAACGACATTCTCTACAAAAGTGAAATCTCTGCTTTGCTCTCCATCACCATTAATAAAAGGAGATTGATTTTTCAAAACAGCATCCATAAACAAAGGAATAGCCGCAGCATAAGGTCCATTTGGGCTTTGATTTTGCCCGAATACATTAAAATAGCGTAACCCAACAACATCTAACCCATAGGTCAATGCAAAAACATTGGCATACAATTCTTTAGTTCTTTTACTTACAGCATAAGGAGACAATTGATTTCCTATTCTATCTTCTGTTTTTGGCAATTCCTTGCTATCGCCATAAACTGACGATGAGCTGGCATAGACAATTCTTTTAACGTTCTTATTTTTTGCTGCAGTTAATATGTTTAAAAATCCTGTTGCATTTGCAAGGTGTGTAGCCAAGGGATTCTCTATACTTCGTGGAACTGAGCCTAAAGCAGCCTGATGAGAAATGTAATCTACACCATCCACAACTTTATTGCAAGTGTCAAAATCAGTAATATCACCTTGTATAAATTCGAAATTGGGTAAACCAATAAATGGTTCTATGTTTTTATAATATCCGTTGGAAAGATTATCTAACACCACAACTCTACCTGCCTGATGTTTTATTAAATAAGCAACAATATTAGAACCTATAAATCCCGCTCCTCCAGTAACTAAAAATGTTAGTTTAGAAAGATCTTTAGTATGAAAAAAGGTTTTATACATGTTAAATTATCTGTTGTTATATTGTTTCTCGTAATAGTTTTGATAAGCTCCGGAAGTTACATTATTCAACCATTCTTCATTGGCTAAATACCATTGAATAGTTTTCTCAATTCCTTCTTCAAATTGTAATGATGGAGTCCAGCCCAATTCATTTTTTAGTTTTGTAGCATCAATTGCATATCGCAAATCGTGTCCCGATCTATCGGTAACATAAGTAATTAACTTCTCAGAAGTCCCTTCTGGTCTCCCTAATTGGTTATCCATTACTTTACAGATTACTTTTATCAAATCAATATTTTTCCATTCGTTATGTCCACCGATATTATAAGTCTCTCCAACCTTTCCTTTATGAAAAATTACATCAATAGCTCTTGCATGATCTTCAACCCACAACCAATCTCTAACATTTTCACCTTTTCCATAAACTGGCAAAGATTTGTTATTTTTAATGTTGTGTATAAATAAAGGGATTAATTTTTCAGGAAACTGATGTGAACCATAATTGTTTGAGCAATTCGATATTACAACAGGTAATTTATAGGTATGATGATATGCTCTAACCAAATGATCGGAACTAGCTTTTGAAGCAGAATATGGGCTTCTAGGGTCGTAAGGAGTGGTTTCTTCAAACATTCCTATTTCTCCTAAACTGCCATAAACCTCATCGGTTGAAACGTGATAGAAAAGTTTTGATGATAAATCTGTCCAGTTAGCTTTAGCTGCATTTAAAAGGTTAGCTGTTCCAACTATATTAGTCATAATGAAATCCATTGGACTAGCAATAGATCTATCCACATGAGATTCGGCTGCTAAATGAATAACCGCATCAAATTGAAATTGTTTGAACAAAGAATGAATAAAATCTGCATCAACAATATCCCCTTTAACAAATTCGTAATTTGAAGCATTTTCTACATCCGTAAGGTTTGCTAAATTACCAGCATAAGTTAGCTTATCTAAATTAACTATCCTGTAGTTTGGGTATTTATTAACCATTAAACGAACAAGATGTGAACCTATAAATCCTGCACCTCCAGTTATTAGTATTATTTTTTGTAAACTCATTTATTATAAACTCCAGTAAGTCATTTTATTAATTTTTCCTCGATAAATTCCTTTTAAATCTACCACAATACCATTTTTTGAAGAAATAGAATTGAAGTAATTCTCATCAAAATTTTGGTATTCTCTATGATTTACTGCAACAACAATTGCATCATAATTGTTTCCTATTCTATCTACCAAACCAAATCCGTATTCATGTTTTAAATCTTCCGAACTAGCATGAGGATCAATAACATTTACAGTCGTGCCAAAAGAAATAAACTCATTTACTACGTCAGCAACTTTTGAATTTCTAATATCACTTACATCTTCCTTAAATGTTGCTCCCATAACTAAAACTTTAGCTTCAGCTATATTCTTTCCAGCTTTAATAATTTTTTTAACTGTTTGTTTAGCCACATATGCTCCCATAGAATCATTTACAAACCGACCTGAGCTAATAATTTGTGCATGATAACCGAACTCTTTTGCTTTATAGGTAAGATAATATGGGTCAACACCAATACAATGACCACCAACCAAACCTGGGAAAAACTTTAAGAAATTCCATTTTGTACCTGCTGCTTCTAAAACATCATAAGTATTGATTCCCATTTTGTTAAAAATAATGGAAAGCTCATTTACTAAAGCAATGTTTACATCACGTTGTGTGTTTTCTATAATCTTTGCAGCTTCAGCTACTTTGATAGATGCTGCTCTATGAACGCCTGCCTTTACAACAGTTTCATAAACCTTTGCAATTTCATCCAACGATTCATCGCAACAACCAGAAACTACCTTTATTACATTAGTTAAGGTATGTGTTGTATCTCCTGGATTAATTCGTTCAGGAGAATAACCTACTTTAAAATCATCTTTAAACTTTAATCCAGAAATTTCTTCCAAAACAGGAATACAATCATCTTCAGTACAACCGGGATAAACAGTTGATTCATATACTACGTAATCACCTTTTTTCAATACTTGAGCGACAGTTTTTGAAGCACCAATAAGTGGTGTTAAATCTGGTAAATTATGGTTGTCGATAGGAGTTGGTACTGCAACAACAAAAAAAGTAACATCTTTTAAGTCGTTTAAATCTGCTGTAAAATGAATATCACATCCTTCAAAAGCAGAGGATGCTAACTCTTCACTAGGATCAATATTATTTCGCATCATATCAACTCTTTTCTGATTGATATCGAAACCCACCACTTTCATACTTTTTGCAAACTCAAGTGCTATGGGCAAACCAACGTATCCTAAACCAATAACAGCTATTTTAGTTTCTTTGTTTTTTAATTTTTTATAAATACTCATCTTTTTTATTTTTAAATTCTAAAGATAATCCTTTAATTAATTATTCTTTTTAAGAAGATTCTTATCCCTTAAAGCATAGATTCTTTCTATAATGTCGACAACCTTTAACCCTTCTAAAGCATTAGTTGTAGCAGTTGTTCTTCCTTTTAAAGTATCAATAACATTTGCAATTACATAATGATGATTAGCAGCAGATCCTTTGTATGGCCCGTAATCATTTGGTGGATTTGCTTCTGCCAACTTAGGCATTACATAACCATCTATATTACAAATCTCTACCTCATTCATGTATTGACCACCAATTTTAACACTTCCTTTCTCTCCAATGATAGTAATACTACTTTCTAAATTTTGGGTTGCTATGGAAGTAGAGTAATTAATAGCACCCATTCCTCCATTAATAAAATCAAAGTTTACAAAACCAGAATCTTCAAAATCAGTAGAGCTTTGGTGTGTAAAATCTTTAAACTTTGCCTGAATATTGGTGATATCTCCAAATAACCAATACATAATATCTATAAAATGAGAAAATTGAGTAAAGAGTGTCCCTCCATCAAGATGTTGAGTTCCTTTCCATCCACCCTTTTTGTAGTACCTATCATCTCTGTTCCAATAACAGTTCAATTGTACCATAAATATTTTTCCTAGTATCCGTTTTTCAACCACTTCTTTTATCCAGACAGATGGAGGAGAATACCTATTTTGCATTACACAGAAAAAATTTTTAGATACCTGAAGTGCTTTAAAAATTACTTCTTCACACTCAGCTTTTGTTAACCCCATTGGTTTTTCACAGACAACATGATATTTTTTCTCTAATGCTTTTATCGAGTGTTCGGCATGTAGTCCGTTAGGAGTACAAACATTTATTACATCTATTTCCATTCCTGAACTTAACAAATCATCTATGGAGCTAAAAAATGGAACATTATACTTTTCAATACCTAATGTTTCTTTATTACCCGCATCACACAAGGCAACTAATTCAGCTTCATTATTTCCTATAATCATTTCTGCATGACGTTTGCCAATATGCCCGCAACCAAAAACAGCAAATTTTATTCTTTTATCATTAGTAATCATTAACTTACCTTTTTAACATTATTGTTCTCCAAAATATATTTTTCCTTTGTTTCAGGACAGATAGCTGTTCCTTTGTTATCAAATTTTAATCTATGTCCATATTCACTTACCCAACCTAATTGTTTTGCTGGATTACCAACCCACAACGAATACGCAGGAATATTTTTAGTTACAACCGCTCCTGCTCCTATAAAGGCATATTCGCCTATATCATGTCCACAAACAATGGTTGCATTTGCTCCAATTGAAGCTCCTTTTCCCACATGAGTCTTTAAATACTCTCCTCTTCTGTTTACTGCACTTCTGGGATTAATAACATTTGTAAAAACCATCGATGGTCCTAAAAAAACATCGTCATCACAGGTTACACCTGTATAAATAGATACATTGTTCTGTATCTTTACATTTTTCCCTAAAATAACATTAGGGGATATTACCACATTTTGACCAATATTACAACTTTCACCGATAACACAATTTGGCATAACATGAGAGAAATGCCATATTTTTGTACCTTTTCCAATATCACAACCATCATCTACAACAGCCGTTTCATGTGCAAAATAATCACTCATTACTATTCTATTTTTTTATATATTCATCAAAATTCTTATGATCAATTTTATATAAATCTTCCTCAGAAATATTTTTAAAGTAATCGTAAGTTATTTTCAATCCCTCAGCTCTACTCACTTTTGGTTCCCATTTTAATATAGAACGGGCTTTATCAATATTAGGTTGGCGTTGCATTGGATCATCAACTGGCAATTCCTTAAAAACTATTCTTTGATTTGTTCCTGTAAGCTTTATAATTTCTTCAGCAAATTCTAGTATGGTAATTTCATCGGGGTTCCCAATATTTACAGGTTCTGCATAATCACTCATCAACAATCGATAAATACCTTCAATTAAATCATCAACATAACAAAACGAACGAGTCTGATTTCCTTTGCCAAAAACAGTTAGATCCTCTCCTCTCAATGCTTGCCCAATAAAAGCAGGTAAAACTCTACCATCATTCAATCGCATACGAGGTCCATAAGTATTAAAAATTCGAACAATTCTTGTTTCTATCCCATGATAACGATGATAAGCCATTGTAATAGCTTCCTGAAATCTTTTTGCCTCATCGTAAACACCTCTAGGTCCAACTGGATTTACATTTCCCCAATATTCTTCAGTTTGCGGATGTACCTTGGGATCACCATAAACTTCAGATGTAGAAGCAATAAGCATTCTAGCTTTTTTAGCTTTTGCTAATCCTAGTAAATTATGAGTCCCCAACGAACCTACCTTTAATGTTTGTATTGGTATTTTTAAATAGTCAATTGGCGAAGCTGGTGATGCAAAATGTAAAATATAATCAAGCTCTCCTTCTACTTCTACATGTTTAGAAACATCATGATTTACAAATTTAAAATTTGGATTATCCTTAAGGTGTTCAATGTTTCTTAAATCACCCGTTATTAAATTGTCCATTGCTACAACGTAATAACCTTCTTTGATAAATCTATCGCATAGATGAGAACCTAAAAAACCTGCCGCTCCTGTAATCAATACTTTTTCCATACCCTATCCTCCCACTAAAATACGACCAATACTAGCATAATAAAAACCTAAGTCTTTCATTTCTTTTACATCATACAAATTTCTTCCATCAAAAATTACTTTTTGATTCATATCAGCTGCTAGTTTATCAAAATCTGGATTCCTAAACAATTGCCATTCCGTTGCTATAATTAATGCATCCGCATTTTTTGTTGCTTCATCTCTATCATTAGCAAAAGAAATTTTATCACCGTATTTTTCTTTCACATTTTCCATTGCTTCAGGGTCATATGCTATAATATCAGCACCTTCATTAAGTAACTCATTTATAATATATAACGCTGGTGCTTCTCTAATATCATCAGTATCTGGCTTAAAAGCCAAACCCCAAAGAGCTATTCTTTTTCCTTTAAGGTTATTTTTAAAATACTCTTTAATTTTGGGAACAATAATGGTTTTTTGCTCTTCATTAATTCGCATTACAGCATCTAGAATTCCGAAGTTATATCCATTTTCTTTACCAGATTTTGCTAAAGCCTGAACATCTTTTGGGAAACAACTACCTCCATAACCAATACCAGGAAACAAGAACCGTTTACCTATTCTAGTATCAGAACCAATTCCAATTCTAACCATATCAACATCAGCACCAATCTTTTCGCAGAAATTAGCAATTTCATTCATGAATGTTATTTTGGTAGCTAAAAATGAATTTGCAGCATATTTAGTTAACTCTGCTGATTTCTCATCCATAAAAATAATTGGGTTTCCCTGACGAACATAAGGTTTGTACAGATGTTCCATTATTTCTCTTGCTTTATCAGAAGATGTTCCAATAACCACTCTATCAGGTCTTAGGAAATCATCAACAGCGTAACCTTCACGTAAAAACTCAGGATTGGAAACCACATCAAAATCTACTGTTGCATTTTTAGCAATGGCTAACCTTACCTTTTCAGCTGTTCCAACAGGTACAGTACTCTTATCTACAATAATCTTATAATCTTTGATTATCTTACCCAGTGTATCAGCAACATCTAAAATATAAGATAAATCAGCTGAACCATCTTCATCTGGAGGAGTTGGCAATGCTAAAAAGATAATTTTAGCGTCTTTTATAGCCTCATTGATATCAGTAGTAAATTTTAATCTACCTTGCTTAATATTTCTTTCAAACAACACATCTAAATGAGGTTCATAAATCGGAATTTTTCCGCCTCTCATTTTAGCTACTTTAGCTTCATTAATGTCAACACAAGTAACATTGTTCCCTGTTTCTGCAAAGCAAGTCCCTGAAACCAAACCCACATACCCTGTACCTATTACCGCAATATTCATTCTTGAAAACTATTTATTTACAAATTCCAACACCGAATCAGTGATGTATTTTAATTGTTCTTGGGTTAATTCTGTATGCATAGGAAGCGAAAAAACTGATTCACAGAGTGCATTGGTTACTTCAAAATCATCATGTTTCATTTGGGGAGTTTTATATGCTGCTTGGGTATGTAGTGGCACAGGATAATAAATCATACAAGGAACTCCTTTTGTACCTAAAAATTTTTGAAGCTCAAAATGATCTACACCACAACCAACAAGCGTATATTGATGAAAAACATGAGTCGATTTTGGATCTCTAACCGGAGTTTTAATTTTTTCACAAGAAGCAAAAGCTTTATCATAATAATCAGCAACTTCAATCCTTGCCTTAGCATAGTTATCCAATTGTCTTAATTTAATTCTTAAGATAGCTGCCTGGATAGAATCCAATCTTGAATTCACACCTAAACGCTCATAATAATAGCGTTCTCCCATACCATGATTTACTATTGATCTACAAATTGTAGCATAGTTATCATCATTAGTGAAAATTGCACCTCCATCGCCATAACAACCTAAATTTTTTGATGGAAAGAATGAAGTTGTACCAATATGCCCTATTGTACCAGCTTTTTTCATCTCTCCATTACTAAATGTATATTCAGCACCAATAGCCTGAGCAGTATCTTCAATTACAAATATATTTTCTTCGGTTGCAATTTTCATAATTTCTTCCATATTGGCACACTGACCAAACAAATGAACCGGAACAATTGCTTTCGTTTTTGATGTGATAGCTTTTTTCAACTTTTCAATATCCATATTAAAAGTGTTTGAATCAACATCTACCAAAACAGGTGTTAGTTGCAGTAAACCAATCACTTCCACAGTTGCAGCAAAAGTAAAATCTGAAGTAATCACCTCATCTCCTGGTTTTAAATCTAACGCCATTAAAGCTATTTGTAATGCATCAGTTCCATTTGCACACGGTATAACATGTTTTACATTTAAATATGATTCTAATTCTTTTTGAAATGACTGGACTTCTGGCCCATTGATATATGCCGTAGATTCAATTACGTCAAGAATTACAGCATCAATTTCTGATTTTATTTTTTGATACTGACCTTTAAGGTCAACCATTTGAATATTCATGTTTTATACAAAATTATTTAACAATGGCTGCTAAATTAACTAAAAACTCTGTTATAAGTATTAATTTTATGGCATTAAAAGTCTAACTAATAATTAAGACTTTTATTCGTTTATTTGTACTAATAATTGACCATGCGATACATAACAACCATCATTATCTCCCTCTTTATTCATACGGTCGTCTATGCCCAATTTGGAAGAAGTCATAATGAGTTAAAAGACTCTTCGTTTACTATTCCAATGATAACTGCAAACTATGGTATGCATTTAAAAGCTGGAGAAATAGCTAATCGGTATGGTAGAAATAGTACTGTAGGGGGTTCTTTTGCTATAAAAAATAAAAAAAACTGGTACTACGGAATTAAAGGTAATTTCAATTGGGGAGGAGATGTAAAAGAAACCGGTATTTTAGATGGAATTAAAACAACTGATGGATATGTAATTGATAATGAAGGAAGGCTAACCTACATTTATCTTGAAGAGCGCGGGTCTTCATTTTTCTTGGTTGGAGGAAAATTGATAAATAAGTTTACAAATAATAAAAATTCCGGGATTTTGCTTTATGGTGGTATAGGCACTCTTCATCATAAAATACGAATTGCATTTAAAGATGATATTACGAGTTTGAATGACGATTACAAAAAAGGATACGACAGACTATCTCTTGGATTAGCTGCTAACTGTTTTATTGGTTATATGCATTTAAGTAAAAATCGATTCCTAAATTTTTATGGTGGCTTTGATTTTATTTATGGGCAAACCAAAAGCTTAAGAAAATACAATTATGACACTCAACAAGCTGATACTGATTTTATGTCTAATATACTATATGGTTTTAATGTGGGCTGGATAATTCGTTTAAATCGAAGAACAAAAGACGAATTTTACTACAATTAGATTGAGGTGATTATTTTTTACCACATAGCTGTACTACTTTATGTATTTGGAATTCGATTAGCTTCATTATTTAACCTAAAAGCTAAACTTTGGATACTAGGTCGAAAAAACATTTTCAAGACTATTGAGAGCACTATTGATAAAAATGATGACCACTTGTGGTTTCATTGTGCAAGTTTAGGTGAATTTGAACAGGCCAGACCAGTTATTGAAAAACTCAAATTAAAATTTTCAACTTATAAGGTTTTGGTTACTTTTTTCTCTCCATCAGGTTATGAAATTTGTAAAAATGGTGAATTGCCTGACTATGTTTTTTACCTACCTATAGACACTCCAACTAATGCTAAGTCTTTTATCGAACTTGTTAACCCAAAACTGGTATTTTTCGTTAAATATGAGTTTTGGTATAATTATATTTTAGAATTAAAAAATAAGAACATCCCTACTTATCTTGTTTCAGGAGTATTTCGACCCAATCAACTTTTTTTTAAATGGTATGGACACTGGTATAAAAAAGTATTGTTTGGGTTTACTCATTTTTTTGTGCAAAACCAACGTTCAAAAATCTTATTAAATTCTCATGGGTTTACTAATGTTACACATTCAGGAGACACCCGTTTTGATAGGGTTTTTGAAAATTCAAAACACCCTATGTCATTACCATTAATTGAACTATTCAAAAATAAAAAAATATTAATAGTCGGGGGTAGCACGTGGCAATCCGAAGAACAGATTTTGGCCAACTATTCAAAAAATAATGATGTAAAATTGATTATTGCTCCTCATGATATTAGTAAAACCCACGTTAAGCAAATTGAGCAACTGTTTAATCAAAATTGTTTACTATACAGTAACGCTAATTCCGAAAATGTATTAAATGAGCGAGTATTGATTATTGACAATATTGGAATATTAGCCAACATTTATCAATATAGCGATATTGCCTTTATTGGAGGTGGATATAGTGGAGCATTGCACAACATTTTAGAACCTGCGAGTTTTGGCAATGTCATTTTGTTTGGTCCTAACCATAATAAATATCACGAAGCAGATGAATTAATTACTGAAAATGGAGCTTTTGAAATTTTTGATAAAAATGACTTCAATAATAAAATTGATTTAATCATACCTAAAATAGGTATTTACAAAAAGTGTAGTAGGGAATTTGTTACTAACAGAGTGGGTGCTACCAATGTAATATTAAACTTTCTAGACTAAATCAACCAACTGCTTGTGCCAACTATTCTTCAAAGGAGTTTTCCAAACCGTATCAAATTCCTTTTTAGTCGTAATTGTATTGTTAAATACAATTGTATCATCGGTTATTTCTCCATTTCCGTATAACGAGCCAAAATCATTCATTTTAACCACTGTTGCTACATTATTTTTTAGATAAGCTAAATTCATTCTGTTTAAAAATTCAACTTCAAGTTCTTGTTCTAGTTCTTTCATTAATCGAACAGCTCGATCTTGAGCAGAACCACACATTCTATCACCTTGCTCATCAACAAAAAACACCACAAACAACTGATTAAATACATCAAAGTCTGCTTTCAACAAACTTCCATGTGATTCCCAATTGGTAACAAAATCATCAATTCTTACTTTTAAAAAATTCACATCATCATCATCCAATAATCTTGAAGATTGATAAACCCAAACCTTACTGTTCTCTGGAAATTTTTTATATTCTTCGTTCATTTTTTATCTTATAAATCGTTTGCTTTAGCAATCAATTCAGCTAAATCAAAAACCTTGGTTTCTGTTTCTTTATCTTTTAGTTTTACTCCATCCGTCATCATGGTCATACAAAATGGGCAACCTGTTGCAATAATGTCGGGGTTTAATTCTAGCGCTTCTTCTGTTCGCTCAATGTTCACTTCTTTATTTCCTTTTTCGGCTTCTTTAAACATTTGAGCACCACCAGCACCACAGCAAAATCCTTTAGACTTGCAACGTTTCATTTCAACCAATTCAGCATCTAATTTCTCGATTAATGTTCTTGGTGCTTCATAAATATTATTTCCTCTTCCCAAATAACATGGGTCGTGAAAGGTTATTTTTTTTCCTTTAAAAACTCCACCTTCAACCGTTAATTTACCTTCATTGATTAAGTTTTGTAAAAATTCGGAATGATGTAAAACTTCATATTTACCTCCCAACTCTGGATATTCGTTTTTTAAAGTGTTAAAACAGTGTGGGCAGGTAGTTACGATCTTTTTTATCTCATAAGCGTTCAATATTTGAATATTCCCCATTGCTTGCATCTGAAACAAAAACTCATTACCTGCACGTTTTGCAGGATCACCTGTACAACTTTCTTCTGTACCTAAAACAGCAAAGTTTACCCCAACATTGTTTAATATTTTTACAAATGCACGAGTTATTTTTTTTGCTCTGTCATCAAAACTACCGGCACATCCTACCCAAAACAATACATCAGGATTTTGTCCTGAAGCCATCATTTCAGCCATTGTTGGTACTTTAAGGTTACTCATATCTTATTTTTTAAATACTTCAACATTTGCTGGACGAACTTCCAAATCAGTAAAATTACCTTCATATCTTGTCGCTCGTACAATATGGTTATCAATCCAGTGATAATTACCACCTCTTGGTTTACCCATTAACATACCATGATATTTAAATCCATGTCGGTTCAACCACTCTTCAGTAACTACTCTATGCTCTTCAGTTCTTGATGTGAAAAAGGTAATAATGTGACCTTGTTCAAACCAATTGTTAATGGTTTCTAAAGCTCCATCATAAATTTTAGCTGTAACCATACGTTCCGGTTCTTCATTTGGAATATCATCACATACGGTTCCATCAATATCAATTAAAAAGTTTTTAACGTTTGATGGTAAAATTGGGCTAATTTTTTGCCCGTCAACAATTTTTTCTTCTAAATTATTCTTCATTTTTCCAATTTAATCGGTCTGCCTGTGCAAACTGCCATGGAGCACCATTATTTTCTATATTTGTAAATATTCCAGACCATTCAGCTGGAGATTTTGATTCTTCCATAATTAAGTATCGTCTTAAATCAACGATAACCGAAAGCGGGTCGTTGTTAACAGGACAAGCATCGGTACAAGCATTACAGCTTGTACAAGCCAATAATTCTTCTTCCGAAATATAATCTCTTAATAACGATTTACCATCGTTAAAATCCTTACCATTTTTATCAATTCCTTTCCCTACTTCTGTCAACCTGTCTCTGGTATCCATCATTATTTTACGAGGAGAAAGCAACTTTCCTGTTTGATTAGCAGGACAAACATCAGTACATCTACCACATTCGGTACAGGTGTAACTATCCATTAATTGCTTCCAGGTTAAATCGGTTACATCTTTTGCCCCAAATCGAGAAGGTTCTCCTTGTGGTTCTGCAGGAGCAGCATAAGGATCGGCAGCAGGATCAAACATTAGTTCCACCTCTTTTTTAACAGCGGCCATGTTATCCAATTGTCCTTTAGGCTCTAATTTAGAGTAAAAAACATTTGGAAAAGCCAATAAAATATGGAAATGTTTTGAGTAAGGTAAATAATTTAAAAAGGCAAAAATTCCTACAATGTGAAACCACCAAAGAGAGCGTTCCAACATTATTAAACTTCCTTCGTTCATTGATTCGACCACTGAAACTAAAATACCACTTATTGGGAATGTACCAACCATTACATAATGATCAGAACCCAGATTCTGTAACGCTAAATCAGCAGCATTCATAAATAAAAATGCCGACATCAATAATATTTCTGTAACAAGAATATAGTTTGCGTCAGATTTAGGCCAAGCTGTCATTTCAACCCCAGAAAAACGTTTTAAACGAATTACATTTCTTCTAATTAAAAAGATAACACATGCAACCAGTACCAAAAGAGCTAGAATTTCGAAACTCGCAATCAAGAAATAATAAAAGCTTCCTAAAAATGAAAACAATCGATGCTCACCTAATATTCCATCTAAAATAATTTCCAGCACTTCAATATTGATGATAATAAAGCCAACGTAAACTAAAATGTGTAATAATCCGGAAACTGGACGAACAACCATTTTTGATTGCCCCAAAGCTACTTTTGCCATCAACATAAAACGCTCTTTTTTCCTATCAGAACGATTCAACCCTTTTCCAAGTTTTATGTTTCTAATGATGGTTTTAACATTTTTAGCAAACAACAACGATGCTGCTAACAAGAGAACAATAAAAATAATTGAAGAAATCATCATAATGTTGTATTACTATACTTAATCCTTTCTACCAAAAATTGAAAAATGTACATACCTTTTTGGATTTTCTTTCATGTCAATTAAAAGCTTATCCAAATCTTTGGTTGCGGCTTCTAAATTCAGGTATAAACTGTCGTTGTTAATTAATTTACCCATAGAACCTTCCCCTTGGTTAATTTTAGCCATTATAGCCGACATGTTATCAAAAGTAGATTGGGCTTTTTGTAAAGTAGCATTCATTTCTAAATGAGCCAATGAATCACTGAATGTTTTAAAGTTTTTCAAAGTAGGCTGTAATGTTTTCATTGAATGATTCATAGACTCTGCAACATCTTTATAAGCCGTGATGGTAAGGTTTAAATTCGATAATGCTTCAGAAAAACGTTGTTTATTTCTTGTACTTAACACATCATCAACATCTTTTAGCACTATATCGAGTTGTGTTAATGTTTTATCTAAAGAAACCATTAATTTCTCTGCCTTATCTTTTAGTGGTAAAATCTGATCAGAAACATCATCAAACATTGATTTTTCCAAATCAGCGATCAAAGTATCTCCCGACATAAGGTTAGTAGTATTATTCCCTAATTTAATCGCAATGGCTTTAGATCCCAGAAAATCCATACTAATTAAGCTTGCAATAGAATTGTTTGGGATTACAAAATCAGTTTCAGAAAATACCATTTCCACAACTATTTCACCAGAATTGTTTGGATGAAAGTATATAGATTCCACTACTCCAATCTGATATCCATTAACTAAAATAGGAGATGATTTTGCTAAACCCGCAACAGAAGGATAAATAGTATAAATAGTCTTGCTTTTGTAAAGGATATTGGTTCCCTTTAAGAAGTTATAACCCCAAATAAGCAGTGCTATTGCTAACAGTGAGAAAAAACCTACTCTAACTTCTTTACTTATTTTCATTTATTGTTTCAATTGTTCGCAAATATCGTTAAAGCAATTTACATGACAAAAAAATGAACTGCTAAACCAAGTTATTTTTCTTGTAACGCAATCGCCTCACTAATTGGAATACGAACTCCATCCTTAAAAGCTACGATAAACGCATCTTTAAATCCTTTATCTTTTAACTGCAACTGCAATTGATTGGCATCGTTCATCGTCTTTTCTTTTCCATAAGTATAACGATACAAACCACCTGCTTCATACAAATCTACCCCCTCTAAACCATTAAAATTTTCTGGCTTTAATTCTGTTTTAATTGATGACGTGGCTATCTGAACTTTAAACAATACCCCCATCTCAACTTCTGGTTTGTTTTTGTCTTTTTTATTTTTTTTATCCTCAACAATTTCTTTTGGTTTCGGTTTTTCTTCTACCACAGGAATTTTAGGTTCTTGTTTAAGTCCTTTACTCTCTATTTCATGTTTATACTCTTTAAACGCTCTAAAAATAGCAGAAGCCATATAGTCCTGACCTATTTCGGAAGCCAAGAATTTTTCTTCCTCTTTATTAGTAATAAAACCAGTCTCAATTAATACGCTAGGCATAGCTGTTTGATGCAGTACTAAAAATCCGGCTTGTTTAACACCTCTATTGTATCTTCCTACCCGCTCTGTAAATTCTTTCTGAACTTTTGATGCAAAAATCAAACTTTGCTCCAAATGAGCACTTTGCGTCATGGTTAGCACAATATATGATTCAGGTGAGTTTGGGTCAAAATTTTCGTATTTAGATTTGTAATCATCTTCTAATAAAATAGAAGCATTTTCACGTTGAGCAACTTTTAAGTTTGATTCGGTTTTGTGTAAACCCATCACATAAGTTTCTGTACCTATTGCCGAAGAAGCTGCTCCGGAGTTTACATGTATACAAATAAACAAGTCAGCATCAGCTTTATTTGCTATTCTGGCACGTTCGGTTAACTCCAAAAAAACATCCGTCTCTCTGGTGTAAATAACATTTACGTCTTTAAAATTTTCTTTGATGTACTTCCCTAATTTTAACGAAATAGCCAATGCAATGTTTTTTTCATTTGCAATGGAACCCACACAGCCACCATCTTTACCTCCATGACCCGCATCTATTACTACTGTTTTAACTCCAAAAAAGTCTTTTGTACCTGTGGCGTAGTACGACAAAAAAATTGAAGCAAAAAACACAAGAAACAAGCTAATTGAGCGTTTAAGCACTGACTTGTTTTTATTATTGTTATCGGTTCTGAACATAACTGATGTCAAATTTATTTTTTTAATTTTGAGCCTTATATAAACGGTAAGTATTTTATCACAACACCAATGTTAATAATTCTAACATTTTAGGTTTTATAACAACTTAAAGTATTGGAATATTGCTTTAATGAAAGACAACAACTATACCAAGCTTATTCGCAGACTTACTATACTGGTACTGTTACTTGGTATATTCCCTGTTTTTTTAGTGGCTCAAACCGACTCGTTAAAAACTGACAGTATTACAATAAACCCGCTAGATTCGGTTATTTCTAAAGATGCTTTAGAATCGAAAGTTGAATACAAAGCCAAAGATTCGATACGTTTTGATTTAAAAACACAGCAAATATTTTTGTTTGGCGAATCGGAAGTACATTACGAAGATTTAGAATTAAAAGCCGAAGAAATTGAATCGGATTTGGATTCGAGCATTGTTACTGCAAGAGGAAAACTTGATTCGACTGATAAATTTTATGGCGAACCCTTTTTTAAACAAGGCGATAAAGAATTTTTTGCTCACGAAATAAAATACAATTTTAATAGCAAAAAAGGTTTGATTACCGACGTAAAAACCCAGGAAGGAGAAGGTTATATACACGGTAATAAGATTTATAAAAACCCCGATAATATACTTTACATTAAAAACGGAAAATATACTACCTGCAACCTGGCAGAGCCACATTACCATTTTGGAGCTACCAAACTAAAAATTATACCCAACGATAAAATAATAACGGGTCCAGCCGATTTGTTTATTGAAAACTCCCCTACTCCGTTTGCTATTCCTTTTGGGTTTTTCCCTAACACACCAAAACAAAAATCAGGATTAATTATTCCATTACCTGGCGAAAGTCAACAATTAGGTTTCTTCTTGTTAAATGGTGGCTACTACCTTTATGTAAATGACCATATTGATGCAGAATTTACAGCCGATTTTTACACCAAAGGAAGTTGGGGTGCAAAATTTAATTCGAACTACAACAACCGCTATAAGTTTAATGGTAGAGTGGAAACCAATTATTCAGTTTTTACGAATAGCGAACGAGAGTTTCCTGATTACAGCGAAAAACGAGACTTCTTTTTGAGATGGCGACACAATCAAGACCCTAAAGCACGACCAACCAGTGTTTTTGCTGCCAATGTAAACTTGGGTACAAGCACCAACTTTACCAACAACTTTAACACTTCTGCAACCGATTATTTATCAACTAACTTTAGCTCTAACATATCGTACACCAAACGTTGGGACAACAAACCATTTACTTTGAATGTCAACGCATCACACAACCAAAACACCTTATCGAAACAAATTACCGTACGTTTACCAGAGTTGGCATTTAACGTAGCCCGTATTTATCCTTTAGCAAGAAAAAAATCGGTAGGAGCTCAAAAATTTTATGAAAAAATAGGACTATCCTACTCGATGAATTTTAGAAATGAAGTGGTGGCTCAAGATTCCTTGTTTAACATTAACAAAACCAACTTGCTTACCGATAAAATTAGAAATGGTGTAAAACACACCATACCGATTAGCACATCGTTTAAGGTAATGAAGTACTTTACCTTAAACCCGGCTGTAAACTATTCGGAAGTTTGGTATTTAAAAACCATTTCAAAAAACTGGGATACCTCACAAGTAGGGAACGTAAGAACAGATACCGTAACCAAATTTGAACGTGGAAGTACTTACAGTACATCTGCCAACTTAACTACCAAACTGTACGGTATGTATAACTTTAAAGGAGGTAACATTAAAGCAATCCGACATGTAATTACACCAAGCGTAGGGTTGAGTTATACACCAGAAAACAACAGCGGTATACGTTCTTATACCGATACCTTAAACAAGGAATACAAATACTCCATATTTCAAGAAGGTGTTTATGGTACAAGCCACACCGCTAAAGCCGGCTTATTAAACTTTAATTTGTTGCAGAGTTTTGATATGAAATACAAAACCAAAAACGATACGGTTAACCCGATTAAAAAAGTGACGCTGTTAGAAAACCTGAGCCTTGCAACCAGCTACAACATGTTAGCCGATTCGTTTAATTGGAGCAACATTACCATGGGGGCTCGTACTTATTTGTTTAACAAAATAAACATAAACTTTAATGGAACTATCGACCCATATGCATTGGATACATCCGGAACCAGAATAAACAAATCGCATTACAGCCAAAATGGTGGACTAGGACGATTAACCAGTGCATCGATGAACTTGGGTTTTATGCTAAAAAGCAAAGTGGCTAAAAAAACGCCCAAAACTACCAAATTCGCTACCGAAGAAGAGTTGGCATACGTTAACTCACATTTAGACGATTACCTTGATTTTGATGTGCCCTGGACATTAAATTTTGCTTACAACGTGTATTACTCCAAGCCTGTATTTGAAAGCTCAAAAAGTGTGGTGCAAACCATTGGTGTAACAGGTGATTTAAGCATAACACCCAAATGGAAAATTGTGGTTGCCTCGGGTTACGATTTTCAGCAACACGATTTATCGTACACCAGCTTAGGCATTTACCGCGATTTACATTGCTGGGAAATGGACTTGCAATGGATACCTTTAGGACCACGACAAAGTTATACCTTTACTATAAAAGTAAAATCTGCCATGTTGCAAGATTTAAAATTGATACGCCGAAACATACCGAGTATTTTTTAAAGATTTAGTTTATATTTGAATATAAATAAATCTGACAGATGTCAGACCCATCTACCTAATTTTGGTCAGATAGGTCTGATTTTATCAGATCTATAAACAAATTACCGCCAATACTAAAAAGACGAATAGCTGACAAAAATGCCACGAATAAAACAAGAAAACAGTAACTTTGAACTAAATACTTAATAGTATAGTAATGGAATACCAAATTAATCAATTAAGAGACTACTCCTCCTTGTTTTCTAGGAGTGAAGCTCTTTCTTGGCTAAAAATGGACTTCACCTCCATCAATTATAAAATTGAAAGATATGATGAAAAATGGTTGAAACACCAGAATTCAACATATTTAGACTATTTGAAACATATATATTCTATTCTAGCAGACTGTTATCAAAATGAATACATTTTCAAAAATGAATTCTTAAATACTTGGCTAATAAAAGAACTTGGTGAGACAAATTCTCAAATATTTAGCGAGTTTAGAGTAGGTAACTCTATAGCAGATTTAGCTATGTTCAACGGTTGCTCAAAAATATTTGAGATAAAAACAGAATTTGATAGTGATTCCCGATTGACTTTACAACTTCAAAACTACGAGAAGGCATTTAATCAAATATTTCTAATTATTCCTAAAACAAAGTTAAAGATCTACGAGAAACAAGAAGCTTCAATTGGAATTATAACATATGACCCAAAGAACGATAATTCATTTTCACTTCATCGTAATGCAAATACAAATTTTGAAATAGAGCCTTCAACTATTATGTCAATATTGCATACAAATGAATATAAATCTATTGTTAAAAAACATTACGGTTATCTGCCTCAAATGACAAGCTTTAATCAGTATAAAGTTTGTAGCGAATTAATTTATGAAATCCCTTTAAATGAATTAAATAAGCTTTTCATTAATACAATGAAAAAAAGAAGTTCAAGCAATGCCTTATCATCTAGATATTACAAAGAGTTTAATCAGTTGTTTTTAGCTCTTAGAATGAATCGAAATTCAAAAGATAAAATGATAGAATCATTAAAAACAACTATTCAAATTTAAAAATATGTACTATCCATTTTTAAGAGCAAGGCAATTTGAACTAATAGCTTTAAGGGAATTAGCTACAGAAGGGGCTACACAAGAAGTCATAGTTCCCATTTTAGAACCTGTTAAAGAAACTCACAACAATTTAAATTTAGCACATAAGGTTTTTCAAGAAAAAGGTCAAAGTGCATATCTCGTTGTTAACCCAAAGTTCGGTGAACTAGCAGGGGATGGTTCATTTTATATTGAATATCTTGCTTCTTTAAATTATGAAGTATTTCTGCCAGCATTTCATTACAGGAATAATGCTGAATATATAAATCAAAGCATTGAGCAATTTGGACTAACCAATTGTATGCTTATTTGTGAGAACGACATTGAGGGGGATGATGAAAATTTCAAAGCAATAGCAGAATTAGCAGCAATTAGTCATATTACAGTTAACGATCCTGGAAGAAACAGGTCTTTAAATAGGTATATAAAAGGTTTACAAAAAGGATTCGTTAGACTTGATGACTTATTTGAAAAAAAAGATAGAAACAGTGATTTCCTTGATATAACAGAACATCGATTTTCAGAGGAGCATATTCATTATGCCTCCGAAGGTTTTGAAGGATTTTCAGACTATACAGTTTTACCAAGCGAATATGTTGAAGGAGGTAGTACACCTAGAGCAGTTGTCATTCATTTGACGTATTTAAATGTTCAAAATGAAATTTGGATTAGACATTTCACATCCGAAACCAATGATTCAATTGCCAACGTTCAGGGTAAGTTTGCAGAAGCGGCAGCAAAGGCTGTAAGGTATTGTAGGATGAATCATTTATCTAATTCAGCGATAACTGAATTAGAAACATATTTTGACAATGAACATTATCCTGGGTTAGGAACGGTGAAAAAATTATCTATCAAGAACCATTTATTGGTTTTAAGTAATTTCTTAAGAAATAGATAATTTTATGAAGGTTTGTGTAAATTGTTTTTCTGACAGAGAGCTTAAAGGATTTATTTCTTCTTCTTCTGAAATTGGAGACTGTACTGTTTGCGAATCAAAAAATCAACCACTTATAGACGTGTCTGAGTTATTTGATTTTTTTCAAGAGTTAGTAGATAACTTCAAAATTGATGAAAATGGAATGGCATTAAGTTCTAAAATTCAATCTAATTGGAGTTTTTTTAGTTCCCACGGTACAGCCAACAAAATTTTAAATTATGTTCTTCCAAACATACAGACAGAGGTAATTTCATCAAACACAAACGTCGAATACACTGATGATATTATAGAAAATTATAATCATTGGGAAGTTCTAAAAGATGAGTTAAAGTGGAAAAATAGATTTGTAATTAATATTGAACGTTTAGAAGAACTCGGTTGGGATGGTTTTTTTAACACGCAATTCAAATTAAGTAAAGAAACACCTTTATTTCGTGCCAGATTGCATCATCAAAGTGGTATGGTAGTATATAAACCTGATGAAATGACTTGTCCTCCTAAAGAGACTTCTAGCGGAGGACGAGCTAATCCATCAGGAATTCCCTTTTTATATTTGAGTGATAATCCAGAAACAATACTTTATGAAGTAAGAGCATCTTATTTAGACGAGTTGAGTGTGGGAACATTTGAGTTAAATCCAGAATTTGAATCAATAAAATTAGTGGACTTTACGGAAGACACCACTCTTTTTCAACCAAATTCTAGTTCGATAAACAAAACAATAAAGGCCAAGTTGTTGAGACAAAAAATTAGTAGTGATTTATCAAAGCCAATGCGGAGATATGACAGTGAATTAGAATATATACCTACGCAATTCATCTGTGAATTTATTAAAGTTTTTACAGGTGCTTTCGGTATTCGTTTTAATAGTTCATTACACCCTAGTGGGAACAATGTAGTTTTGTTTGACCAAAATTTAATGGCTTGCATATCTGTGAAGAAAGTGAAAATAAACTCTGTCAATTTACAAGGTATGGAAATAAAGCATTAGGCGGTAACAGTACCTACCCAAAATTGGCGGTTCAGTGCTCGAATGAACACTTGTGTTGAAAAACCTGCCCATCGCAAGTCTGCAAAACGTTAATATAAATCATAAAAAAATCCCTCTTTCGAGAGATTTCAATTTTATATACAATAAGTATTATTTTACATCAACCAATTCCACATCAAAAATGAGTGTAGCTTTTGCAGGTATAACGGGTGGGTAACCACGCTCGCCATAACCCAACTCTTGTGGTATAATTAAACGTGCCTTCTCTCCTACTTTAAGTAAAGCAATGCCTTCGTCCCATCCTTTAATTACTCGTCCTTGCCCTAAAGCAAAATCAAGTGGTTGCCCACGTTCTACAGAAGAATCGAACATGCTACCGTCTTGCAAATAACCTGTATAATGTACTTGTACCATTTTATTGGCTTCGGCTTGTTTGCCTTCGGTTTTGTTTAGTTTAATCACTTTTAAACCTGTTGCAGTAGTTACGGTATCTTTACCCGTTACATCGTAAGGTTTTAAAGGTTCTTTAATTTCTAACAATTCTACATCAAAAATCAAGGTTTCGTTTGGTCCAATAACACCACCAGCACCATTTGCACCATAAGCCAAATGCGGAGGTATGGTAAAGGTAGCTTTATCGCCCACGTTAAGTAAAGCAACACCTTCGTCCCAACCTTTAATTACTTGCCCAACACCCAATTTAAACACAAAAGGTTCAGCCCTAAAAATCGAGCTGTCAAATATTGAATCGTTGGTTAATTTACCGGTGTAATGCATCACTACTTTATCGCCAGCTTTTGCTCTTGCACCATTACCTTCGTGTGTAATGGTATAAATTAAGCCGCTTTCTGTTTTAAATTCTTTTCCCACTAGAGTACGTTTTTTGTTTAAAGCAGAACAGGAATACATTAGCACGGAGGCTAACAGTATTCCTGTCCAAAATTTATTGTTGTATTTTTTAGTCATTAACTTTTATTAACTCCACCTCAAACACCAACGGCATTAACGATTTGATAACACCACCCGGAGGAGGGTTTGAGCCATAAGCCAGTTGATTTGGTAAGAAGAACTTGTATTTAGCACCTTCTTTCATCAATTGCAAGCCTTCTGTCCAACCTTTAATTACCTGGTTTAAGCCAAAAGTTGCCGGTTGCCCTCTGTTTACAGAACTGTCAAACACAGTTCCGTCAGGCGTTGTACCATGATAATGAACGGTAACACTAGAAGTAGCCGAAGGATTTTTACCTGTACCTTCTTTCATTACAATGTATTGTAAACCGCTTTCAGTAGTAACCACACCTTCTTTAGCTTTGTTAGCTTCTAAAAATGCAACACCTTCTTTTAAGGTTTTTTGAGCTTCTTCTAATTTTAAATTACTAGCTGCATCAGCTTTACGTTTAAAATAAATAGCTACAGTTTGTTGAAGCACTTCCGGAGAAATGGTATTCTCATCTTTTAAACCTTCTTTAATACCTGCTACAATAGCATCAACATTTGCTTCAGCAAATTCTTTTTTAATGCTAACCGACATGTTTAACCCAATACCATAACTTACCGAGTCTACCTCGTTAGCTAAAACAAAGTTTTTTGGAGTAGTTTCAGTTGCTGCTTTTTTGTCTTTTTTCCCTTTTTGAGCAGAAACTGTTGTTATTGATGTTATTAACACTGCTGCTAATAAGGAAGATTTAATTATTGAAATACGCATAGTTTATGTTTTTATTTTACTTTGATTAATTCAACTTCAAATACCAATGGCATAAAAGGTTTAATTGGACCACCCGGACGTGGGTTTGCACCGTAAGCCAATTCTTGAGGAATGAAAAATTTAAATTTAGCACCTTCTTTCATTAATTGTAAACCTTCTGTCCATCCCGGTATAACCTGGCTGGCATTAAATGTAATGCTTTCGCCTCTTTCTACAGAGCTATCAAATACCGTTCCATCAGGAGTTGTTCCATGGTAGTGTACTTCCACATCAGAAGTTTCTGTTGGTTGTTTCCCTTTACCTTCTTTCATCACCAAGTATTGTAATCCAGAAGCAGTAACTTTTACACCAGGTTTCGTTTTGTTATCTTCTAAAAATTTCTCTCCTTGAACTTTAACATCACCAAATTGCTCGTTAGCAGCTTTTTCAGCTTCTTGTTGCTGCTTAATCATAGCTTCTTGTTGTTTTCTTTGGAAGAAAGGTTGTAAAACAGTCTGTAATTCTTCAACAGGAATAACCATTTCTGCTGAATCCAACACATCTTTAAAACCTTTAATAAAAGCTTCGCTGTTTGCTTCAGAGAAATCTTTAGCAATATTGTTTGCCATGTTAGCACCTAAAGCATAGCTAACCGAATCAATTTCGTTAGTTAGTGTTACATCTGCAGATGAATCACCATTACTGCATGACATGATAGAAACTGCAACTATTGCAGGAAGAATAATTTTTTTCATTTGTTTTTTTATAGTTTTAAATTGTTATTTGATGTCAATAATTTCTAAATCGTACACTAACGAAGTAAATGGTGGCACTATTCCAGTAGATGAACCATCCTCTCCAAAAGCGAGTTGCGAAGGTATGATAATTTTTGCTTTTTCTTTATTTTTCATTCCTAATAATGCAACATCCAACCCTTCGATAACTTGGTTAGGAGTACCATAAGTATATTCAAAATAATTTTCGTAATAGGTGTTATCGAACTCAATTCCGTTAATAAAACTAGCTTGATATTTTAAGATTAGGGTTTTACCCAACTCCACCGAAACACCCTGCCCTTTTTGAAGTGTTTGAAGATATACTCCATTTTTACTGCTCACATTCGGTATAGTTCTAACAAATCTATTCAACACTTTTTGCTCCAGCAATTCGGGGTCATTTTTGGTTTTGAATTGATGAATTTCATCAAGTGTTAAAAATTCATAAATTTTTAAGTAACCTTCCAATACTTTTTCTTTTCCTTCCCAATTTAAATTGATGTGTTGGTTTTTAAAATAATCGGTGTTGGTTTTAAAATACACACTGTCGCCCTCGTTTAACTCTTTAATTAGAGCGAAAAATGGAGAGAGTTCCGGATTGAATGGTATGATTTCGTATTGCTGATACAGGGTATTTTCCCCTGAAAGTAATTGTATAGCAGCTCTAACGGTATTGCCTTTTTTAAAAGATTTTTCGGTTTCATCAAAACCAAGTAGTTTGTAAGAGAAATTTTCGTCTATAACTTTAAACTCTTTTTTCTCTTGCTGACAAGCAAAAAGTGATAAGAAAACAATAAGCACCACTATAATTCTCATCTTACTTCAATTTGATCAATTCGATGTCATAAATAATGGTAGAACGAATGGGGATTTTTTCTAAGTCACCGACTAATCCATGTGCTAAATGTGATGGAATAATAACCCTGGCTTTATCACCAACACTCATGTAGCAAATTGCTTCCACAAGTCCACTCTCTACTCTATCACTACCTATTTTAAACTCTTCCGGACCATGTTCTTTTGTAGAATAACAAACTCTACCATCAATTAACGAAACTTCGTAAGCTACCACTGCTCTTTTACCAATAGCTGCTTTTTCGCCATTACCTTTTTTATAAATCTGATAACGCAAACCTGTTCCTGTTGTTACCACATCCAATTTTCTTCGTCTTACATATCCATCTATTTGCAACGATTCTTCCTCAGCCGCAGCTTTATTTGCATTAATTAACACCTCTTTTACCTGTGCAGGGTTTAATTCCACATCAGCACTTTGTTCTCCACCTTCACAAGCAAAAAACAAAGCTCCAATCATTATTAAACTCCAGTTCTTCATCCAGTTATTTATTGGTTTTAATCAACTCTTCAAATCTTTTAATGGTTTCCTCTAAAGATAAATCGCTTTTTCCTCCGGCAGCATATATATGCCCTCCTCCACTAAAGTGTTTTGAGGCAAACTCATTCACATAGCAATCATCCTTCGAACGAAAGGACATGCTCACATCTTTTTCCTTTTCTGTAATCAATGCTGCAAATTTAATCCCGTTAATGGATAAAGGATAATTTACTAAGCCCTCAGTATCACCACGTTTAAAATCAAATTGTTTTAACTCCTCCTGGCTTAACGAAATATAAGCGGTATTTATTTCAGGAAAAACTTTCATTTTATTGGATAAGGCATAGCCTAACAATCGTAACCGTTTTTCGGAGTAGGTATCATAAACTTCCTGATGAATTTTTGAACCATCAGCGCCCAGTTTTAAAAATTCGGCAATAATCTGGTGTGTTTTTGCAGTAGTTGATGGATACCTGAATGAACCTGTATCAGTCATTATTCCGCAATACAAACACTCTGCTATATCTTTATCCATTTTATCCAGCTCTTCCAGCTTATCAATAAACTCATAAACTAATTGTGCTGTTGAACAACAATCGGTATCAACAAAATAATAATCTGCAAAATCTTGTGGGTTTTGATGATGATCAATAACTACTTTGTATGAATTGGTTTGAGCAATCACCTCGCCCATTTCATCTATTCTATTTAAAGCATTATAATCCAACGAAAAAATAACATCGCTTTTATTGATAAGTTCTCTTGCTGTTTCATTATTAGCGTCAAAGTAAACAATATCTTCTACATTCGACATCCAGTTCAAAAACTCTGGAAAAGCATCAGGCACTAAAACACTTACATTTTTATTAATTTTTTTCAAAAATAGATATAATCCTAACGACGAACCAATAGCATCTCCATCTGGAGATTTATGGGTAGTAATTAAAATGTGTTTTGCTTGTATTAATCGTTGTTTAAGTTCTTGCATTAGATTTATCTGGTTTATTAAATTAAAAAGCCCCGCAACTTGCGAGGCTAAATTAATATTATTTAATGTATTAGAATCCTGTTCCGTAGAACCCAGTTTTTGGAGTGGTCATGTGTTCAATTAAAATACCAACACAACCCATTTCGCTCGATTTTACCATTTTTCCTTTACCTGAAGCAATTCCTTTAGATTTTCCGCTACCACCAGCATCAGGAATAGAAATTTCCAGAATTAATCTTCTTGTTGTTTCTACTGAAAATTCAAGTTCTGTAGCAAAGTTATCTGCAGAATTATCGTACAACAATTCTTTTTGAATTTCCTCAACAATTCTCGTTTCTTTTGTTATCACTTCTTTCTGATCTCCAGTTGGATAGCCCTCTGCATCTAAAATATCTTCTTTTTCTTTTTTCTCAATCACTTTCTCTACTTTAACTTTTTTAGTCTCATAAACCTTAAATGTAAATTGAGAACCTAAATTTTCATCCATACACAACGAGATTCGATAATCTTGCCCTTTATAAACAATAACACTCAACTCAGATGTTTGCCCCTTAGCAAATAAAGCACTTTTCGATTGCCCATTAGGTTTGTACATTTCATTTTCAGCAGGAATACAAAAACTGGTATGGAAATAATTACAATACTGAGCTCTTGAAAGTGTTGGAAGCACAAAAAGAGATATTACAATCAGAAATATATTTAATTTACTTTTCATAATTATTTATTTATTTTTCAATTAATGTTTAAGCCTGTACTTTAACAATATTGTTTCTTATTTCGTTTACTTTATTTTTAATAGCATTAAATTGTTCTTCAGTAATTTTAATATTTTCACCGCCACCAAGAACCATTTTTTTCGCTCCTTCTTTTTTCTTTAAAGAGATACTTGAACCTGAAGATTTTTCTTCTAATCCGGCAAAAACTGTTTCTAAATCCTTAAACCAGGTGTAAACTTCATTAACATCTTCAGAAGTGTTGTATTTTTCTAAATAAGCTAATAAATTTTCTAATGTTAATTTTTGATCAGCCAATCTATCAATAGCTGCCTTATCTTTTTTATAATCAGCCGTATTACAAACAATGTAAACTGTTTCTAACCAACCTGCCGAAGCAACAAGTCCAAGTTTGTCTCCTTGTTCGTTTTGCTCTAAGTAATCAACTACCGAAAAATATGAAGTATTGGTAATAGCAACTAATGAATCAGCATTGTTTAAGTTGTTTTGAACTCTCTCGATAAGTGATTTATCAAAAGCTGAAGACAAACCTATTTGATCAGCAAGTTTTTGTACACTACCAAAATATTTAATTGATTCTTGATACTCTTCGAAAGCAGCTGTATAAGCTAAATCAGCAGAATAGATACCAAAATTTAACGCCTGCTGTCTTGGATTAGTATAAGAGCTTGCATTTTGGACTGGATTTAATGATGCTTTATTATATTTTAATCCAGATTCTTTAATGAACCCAAACATTTCGTCTGGTGATGGGATTTGGTAATAACTTTCGTTTTTTACTTCTTCAACAACTTCTTCAACAAGGTCGTCGTTAGTTTCTTCAACTTTATCCTCTCCACCACAAGAAGTTAAAAATACTAGTGGAAATCCAATTAAAAGAGCTAATGCTAATTTTGATTTTTTATTCATATCTACAAAAATTTGCTTTCGTCAAATGTATTAATATTTTATTTCAAACTTAATAAATTATGCGATAAAGATATAAATTAATGTTTTTGTAAAAAAATTATCTTTTAGAAATCAGTAACAAACCTAAAAATGTGAGTAAACCATTCACAATTAAAATCTCAAAATTAAATTGATAGCCATTAAACAATTGCATCGAATACATGTTTAATAAAAAACTAACAATTGGAGATATAATACAGATTAAAGGTACCCAACTATCTTTAACATTTAACTTGGTAAACAACCCAAAAGCATAAAGTCCTAATAGTGGTCCATAGGTGTAACCAGCAGCTTTAAATAAGGAACTAATTACACTCTCATCGCTTATCAAATTAAAAATTAAAATGGTTAAAAACATTACAAACGAAACAAGTAAATGCACTCTTTTTCGAATAATTTCTTTCTTCTCTTGAGGTCTTTTATCAATGGAAAGAAAATCAATACAAACTGATGTTGTTAATGCTGTTAATGCTGAGTCAGCACTTGAATAAGCTGCAGCTATTAAACCTAAAACAAACAAAACACCTGCAAATGTTGTTAGATGTTCTGAAGCAATTAATGGAAACAAATTATCAGTTCTTTCTGGTATTTGTAACCCCTCTTTGTTTGCATAGATGAATAATAAAGCTCCTAAAACCAGAAAAGCTAGATTAACAAAAATCAAGACAAAACTAAAAGTAAACATGTTCTTTTTAGCATCATTAATATTTTTACACGTCAGGTTTTTTTGCATCATATCTTGGTCTAACCCTGTCATTACAATAGTAATAAACATACCACTAAAGAAGTTTTTTACAAAATGTCGCTTGTCATTCCAATCATCAAAAAAGAATATTTGTGAGTAATCACTATTTACTACTTCATCGTATAATCCGCCAACCCCTAAACCTAATTTTGAACTGATAATATAAATGGTTATTCCAACAGAAATAAGCATAAACAAGGTCTGAAGTGTATCTGTCCAGACAATGGTTTTTATACCTCCTTTAAACGTGTAAAGCCAAATTAAAATAATGGTTATCGCCACTGTAACATAAAAAGGAACTCCCCACTGGTTAAAAACTAATAATTGCAATACATTTGCCACTAAAAACAATCGAAACGACGAACCAATAACTCTTGAAAGAATAAAAAATGAAGCTCCTGTTTTGTATGAGTAAAATCCAAATCTATCATTAAGATAAGTATAGATAGAAACCAAATTAAGTCGGTAATACATGGGCATTAGCACTGTTGCAATAACAATGTAACCGAAAAAATAACCAAAAACTACCTGCATATATGAAAATTGTGTTGCTCCAACCCAACCTGGCACAGAAATAAATGTAACTCCTGACAAGGATGCTCCAATCATACCAAAAGCAACCAAAAACCAATGCGATTGTTTTTTTCCAGAGAAAAAAGCATCGTTATCAGCACCCTTAGATGTTAAAAATGATATTGATATTAACAATAAGAAATACCCTAATATAAAAGAACTTATGATAATTGGACTCATGCTATTGTTTATAAGATTCTTAACAAAAATGAAGGTTTTTTACACTCATTAATAACGAAGACCGTATTTTTGATAACAATTAATTGTTGACAGAATACAAGCCATGCAAATTTCTTCCAATTCTTTTAATCAAGCCGTCGACCAACTTTCGTCATTACCGGGAATTGGTAAAAAAACTGCTCTCAGGTTGGTTCTACATCTGTTAAACAAGAGCACTGAAGACGTTAAAGACTTTGGTAATGCTTTTGTTCAACTTGCCGAAGAAATTAATTATTGTAATTCTTGCTACAACATTTCAGAACATCAAATGTGTTCCATTTGTTCTAACGCAAACAGGAATGACCAATTGATTTGCGTGGTTGAAAACGTACTGGATGTTATTGCAATTGAAAACACCAATCAATTTAAAGGAAAATATCACGTTTTAGGTGGAATAATTTCCCCTATGGAAGGCATTGGACCTAACGATATAAAAGTTACTGAGCTGATTGAACGAGTTAAAAACGATGGTATTACCGAATTAATAATGGCCTTAAGCACCACTATGGAAGGTGATGCTACCAATTTTTACATTTATAAAAAATTAAGAGATTTTGATGTAAAAGTTACTACCATTGCTCGTGGTATAGGTATAGGAGATGAGCTTGAATATACTGATGAATTGACTCTAGGTCGATCTATATTAAACCGAATCCCTTTCGAAAACACCTTATCGTTATAAGCAATGAAACTATCGGTAATTATTGTTAATTATAATGTAAGGTACTTTTTAGAACAATGTTTAATATCTGTTTTAAGAGCCACGGCAAATATCGATGCTGAAGTTTTTATGGTGGACAACGAATCAAAAGATGATTCGGTAGAAATGGTAAAAACTTTGTTTCCTAATGTAACTGTTATTGCTAATCAAAAAAATGTAGGTTTTTCCAAAGCAAATAACCAAGCCATATCCATTGCTAAAGGTGAATATGTATTGCTTTTAAATCCTGATACTGTTGTAGAAGAAGATACTTTTGAAAAATGTATCGCTTTTATGGATAGCCATCCAAAAGCTGGTGGTTTGGGTGTTAAAATGATTGATGGAAATGGTGTATTTCTTCCTGAATCAAAAAGAGGACTACCTACTCCTTCAGTTTCTTTTTATAAAATTTTTGGTTTATCCAGTTTATTTCCAAAATCAAAACTATTTTCTAAATATCATCTGGGATATTTAGATCACAACAAAACAAATGAAATCGAAATATTATCTGGTGCTTTTATGTGGATGAGAAAATCGGTTTTGGATGAAATTGGCTATCTGGATGAAAGCTTTTTTATGTATGGAGAAGATGTTGATTTGTCTTATCGAATTATATTAGCTGGTTACAAAAATTATTATTTCCCAGAAGCAAAGATTATACATTACAAAGGTGAAAGCACAAAAAAAGGGAGTATCAATTACGTTTTTGTGTTTTACAATGCAATGATTATTTTTTCTAAAAAACATTTTGCTCAAAAAGCCAAAACATTTTCATTTTTCATCAATATAGCGATTTACTTAAGAGCTTTAATGGCAATTATTGTACGATTTTTAAATTTTATTCGACTGCCAATATTAGATACATTAATCATCTCTTTAATATTAACTCTATTAACATTTCTTAAACCTTTTATTGGTTTTCCTAATCAAATTGAAATTTCAAACAATTGGGGATTGTTAAATGTATTAGTTGCAATATTTTCATTTATCATAGGTTTAACCTTAACAAAATCGTATACTAACACAGTAAATATTACAAGAACATTGATTGGAGTTGTTTTAGGTTCCATTATATTATTTTCATCTAATAGTCTTTTTCCTGAAAACGCATCATTCTCTAATAAATTCTTAATTAGCATTTTAATAAGTTCTTTTATATTTATTCCTTTAAGTAGGTTTATTCTTTATTATTTCGATAAATTAAAAATTAGAAGAAACAATAATAGGACTACTCTAATTACTGGTACTAAAGATTTCATAAAAAACATCAGTTCACTTATTATAGAAAGAAATCCTACGAACGACATTTTGAATATTAAACACACCAACACATACAATAATGGTGATGAAAATTATTTTATTGCAAAAAGAAATCAACTACCTGATATAGTGGAAATTTACCAGGCTAATGAAGTTGTTTTTTCATCAAATGATATTCCCTACAAAGACATTATTGAAATAATGGACGAAACAAAAAGTAAATACATTGACTTTAAAATTTCTGTTAACAACCACTTTATTATTGGTGGTCATCATGTGGAAAAATTTATAAAAAAATAATAGAAATAGTTTTTTTATAAAGGTTTTATATAGCTTACTTTTGCTTAAAATTTTAAACCTTAAACAAACAGTCACATGTCAAAAGTTCACAATTTTAGTGCAGGTCCATGTATTTTACCTCAAGAGGTATTAAAACAGGCTTCTGAAGCAATAATTAATTTTAACAACTTAAACTTATCGTTGATTGAAATTTCGCATCGCAGTAAAGATTTTATTGCTGTTATGGAAAAAGCGCAATCATTGGTTCGTGAATTATTGAATGTTCCTGAAGGATATTCAATTTTGTTTTTACAGGGTGGAGCAAGCCTAGGTTTTTTACAAGTACCGTTTAATTTCATGAAAGTAAATGGTAAGTCTGCCTATGTAAACACTGGTGTTTGGGCAACTAAAGCACAAAAAGAAGCCAAAGGATTTGGTGAAGTTATTGAAGTGGCTAGTTCAAAAGATAAAAATTTCAATTACATTCCAAAAAACTATCAATTGCCTGGTGATGCTGATTATCTACACATTACAAGCAATAATACCATTTTTGGGACTCAATTTAAATCATTTCCTGTAAGCAGAATACCTGTTATTGTAGACATGTCATCTGATATTTTTAGTAGAAAAATAGATGTTAGTCAATTTGATATGATTTATGCTGGAGCTCAAAAAAATATGGGACCAGCAGGAACAACACTATTTATAGTAAAAGATAGTGCATTAGGAAAAACAGGAAGAGAAATTCCTACCATGTTAGATTTTAGATCGCACATTAAAGGTGAATCAATGTTTAATACTCCTCCAGTATTTGCTATTTATGTTTCTATGTTGACCTTACAATGGTTAAAAGATAATGGAGGTGTTGAGTGGATAGAAAGAGTTAACCAACAAAAAGCTGATTTAATTTACAACGAAATTGATGCAAATCCGATGTTTGAAGGAACCGCTAATAAAGCTGACCGGTCAAACATGAATGCTACATTTGTTTTAAAAGATGAAACCCTGAGCGAAGAATTTAATAAAATGTGGAAAGCTGCGAACATTAGTGGAATAACTGGTCATAGAGATGTAGGTGGTTACCGGGCTTCAATGTATAACGCTTTACCTTTAGAAAGTGTTCAAGCATTAGTGGAGGTTATGAAAGCATTTGCGGTTAAATTTGGTTAAGAAAAAATTAAAAGAATAGAAAAGAAATGAAAATATTAGCAAACGATGGTATTGCTCCAATCGGAAAAATAAATTTAGAAAAAGCAGGTTTTACAGTAGTTACAGAAACTGTTCCTCAAAACGATTTAATTGAAGTAATCAATAAAGAAAATTATGTCGGGATAATTGTTAGAAGTGCTACCAAAGTGAGAAAAGATATTATCGATGCTTGTCCTGGTTTAAAATTAATTGGAAGAGGTGGAGTTGGAATGGACAATATTGATGTAGCTTATGCACGAGAAAAAGGTTTATACGTTATCAACACCCCCGCATCATCATCGCAATCGGTAGCAGAATTGGTTATGGCCCATTTGTTTGGTGCTGTACGCTTTTTATACGACGCAAATCGGCAAATGCCTGCTAATGGTGTTAGTGATTTTAATGGTTTAAAGAAAAAATATGGAAAAGGTATTGAATTACGGGGAAAAACTATGGGTATTATTGGTTTTGGCCGTATTGGACAATCTGTAGCAAAATATGCTTTAGGTTGCGGTATGAATGTGGTAGCTTTTGACCCATTTATGGAAAAAGCTACTGTTTCAGTTGAAGTAGCTAATCAAACCGTAAACGTGGAGATAAAAACCATTTCTTTAGATGATTTACTAGCTGCTGCTGATTTTATCTCATTACATGTTCCTGCTCCGAAAGATGGTAGCGCTGTATTGGGGACAAAAGAGTTTGAAAAAATGAAAAAAGGTGTTGTAATTGCTAATGCGGCACGAGGTGGTGTTATTGATGAGGATGTACTAATAGCTAATTTAAATTCTGGAAAAGTAGCTCATGCTTGTTTAGATGTTTTTGTTAATGAACCTACTCCACGTCAAGATTTGTTATCACATCCAAAAATTTCGCTAACACCACATACTGGTGCAGCAACCGAAGAAGCTCAAGATAGAATTGGAGAAGAATTGGCTATGCAAGTTATTGAGTTGTTAAAATAATGGCTAAAATAATTCCATTTAAAGCTATTCGTCCAACACGAGATAAAGCCTACTTGGTTTCATCATTGCCTTCTTACGTTTACAAAAAAAGCATTTTAACAGCAAAATTAGAAAGCAACCCGTTTACTTTTTTACATGTAATTAATCCTGAGTTTAGAAAAGATAACAAAACCAAACCAAACTCAATTGAACGATTTGAAAAAGTAAAAGAAAAGTTTGAAGAATTTAGAAGTAATGGTGTTTTTATCCAGGATAAAAAAGACAGTTTTTATTTGTATCGGCAAATAACTCCTAAAAATACCTATATAGGTATTATTGCTGGTATTTCGGTTGATGATTATTTAAACGGAACTATAAAAATACATGAACATACACTAACCCAACGTGAAGAAACATTTAAGATGTATTTAGATGTTTGTCAGTTTAATGCTGAACCCGTTTTGTTAACTTATAAAGACAATCCAATAGTTGAAGCTATTATAGATAAATACTTATCAAAACGATCTGAATATGAATTCTGCACCACCCATTTAATCAAGCAAGATTTATGGTTAATTGATAGTACAGAAGATATTAAAAATTTAACTGCTGCATTTGGTAATATAGATGAAATCTATATTGCTGACGGACACCATCGTTCATCTTCATCTGTTTTGTATGCTAAAACAAGAAGAGGCGCTAATCCAAATTACAATCCTAACGATAAATTCAATTATTTTTTAGCTTACTTTATTGCCGAAAGCAAACTTAATATTGTTGAGTATAATAGAGTAGTAAATCACATCAACGGTTTAACTGAAGAAGAATTTATTAAAAAACTTTCTACTTCATTTGATATAGAGCAAAAAAAATCGAGCTTTAAACCTTCTCAAAGCCATCACTTTTCAATGTATCTAAATAAGAAATGGTACTTGCTTAAAATAAAAGATGAATTTGTTTCAAATAATAGCATCATTCAGAATTTAGATACTAAAATACTATCTGACCATGTATTAAATCCTATTTTAAACATCAAGGATTTAAAAACGGATGATAGCATCTCTTTTATTGAAGGAACAAAAGGAGTTGAAGGTTTGAAAAAAGTGGTTGATTCAGGCAAAGCAAAAGTAGCTTTTGGCTTATTTCCTGTTTCTATTGAACAGCTAAAAGCTGTTGCTGATGCAAATGAAATAATGCCTCCTAAAAGTACCTGGATTGAACCTAAAATGCGGAGTGGATTAACCATTTACGATTTGAAGTAATTTCTATGTCTTTTATCAAAGAAAACATAAATAAAATTAAAAGTAATATTCCGAAAAATGTTACGCTTGTGGCTGTTTCTAAAACCTATTCAAATTCTGCTGTATTAGAAGCATACGAAGCAGGACAAAAAGTTTTTGGTGAGAATAAAGTTCAAGAATTGGTTTCTAAATATGAAGCTTTACCAAAAGATATTGAATGGCATATGATTGGTCATTTACAAACCAACAAAGTAAAACACATTGCCCCTTTTGTACATTTAATTCATGGAATTGATAGTTTAAAGTTGCTTACCGAAGTAAATAAACGTGCTAAATCAACTGAACGTAATATTAATGTTTTACTTCAAATACATATAGCCAAAGAGGAAACCAAATTTGGATTTTCTGAAGAAGAAGTTTTATCATTGTTTCAGTCGGACGAGTTAAATAAACTAACCAGTACAACTGTTGTAGGTTTGATGGGGATGGCGACAAATACTGATAACGAAGAACAAATCAGAAATGAATTTAAAGATTTAAAAAGGTTATTCCAAAAACTTTCAATCTCACACAACAAGCTTACAATTTTAAGCATGGGAATGAGTGGTGACTACAAAATAGCTATTGAGGAAGGTTCAACAATGATAAGGATTGGTAGTTCTATTTTTGGTCAACGAAACTACAATTAGTGGCATCTTTTTGACAAAGCCACCTCTATATCTAAACCAACATTTGGCCACAATACACTAACACCATCAGCACCTTTATGTAAATCTTCGCACACTTTATTCAACGATGCTATTGCCTCTGTTCCATTCCAATTGTTTAAATCTAATTCACCAACAAGTTTTACCACATTTTCGGTAACGGTATATTCTAAAACAATTTCTTTCTCTATTTCATTCATCGTTACAAAAAATGAACATTTTCCCTTTTCGTTATCACCTTCTACTCCACTTACTTGACCCATAATAATATCTGTGCCTAACATTGCTCCAAAAAATGAATTCACAATCTTGGCATCTCTATCTGGGTTAGTAGTATTAGTACTATTAGTTAAAATGGTAAACTTAATTGTATTCAATACCTCGGTAAGTTTTGTAGATTTTTCACCGCCAGTAATTAGTACATCATTAAACGAACCACCAACAGCAACTTTTTCGGATGTTTTGTATGCTGTCCATTTTAAACTGACTGTATTGGTTTTTTCATATTCATAAAAACAAGCTACTTCTTTGTTCGTTGTAGCATCATTGTCGTTACCACAAGAAGATATTATTAATGAAGAAGCGAATAAAATTGTAAAGAAATAATTGTTCATTTTATGTGTTTTTAGATTTACAATGACAAAGGTAACAATAATCTATTTGTACTTTAAAAGAAGATTTGGATAATCAGAAATAATACCATCAACTCCTCTTTCTATCAATTTTTCAATAGTTCCAGAGTCGTTAACAGTCCAAACATGCAATTCCTTTCCAAATTTATGTACTTCATCAATCAATGCTTGAGTAGCATATTTGTGCTGTACAATAATTTCATCAACAAAATCGTACCTCCCTAAAGGCTTAAAATTTATTGTAACATCGTATGATAATGGAAGTTTAGCATGTCTTCCTACAAATAACTTCCCAGTTCTTATCTGCTTATTAAGCTTATTAATTCGAAATAAAGCCCTGTCATTAAATGAAATAATCTTACACCAACCAAATGCATTTTTGTTTTTAATAGTATTCAAAATGTGTCGCTCTATGTTAGGATAATACAGGTAACTATATTTAGTTTCAATAACTAACTCAGCTTTTCCATTTATTAGATCAATAACTTGTTCAAGTGTTGGTATCCTCTCTTCGGCATAAACTTTATTAAATTTAATTCCTGCACTATATTTTAACAAGTCTTTATAATCCATATTTTTAACAAAACCAAAGCCATCGGTAGTACGACGTAATGTTCTATCATGCAAAACAATAATTACGTTATCATTGGTTTGTTGCACATCAATCTCAATTCTATCGACACCCAGATCTAATGCGAGCTGGATTGATGCTAACGTATTTTCTGGGGCTAATCCTCCGGCTCCACGATGTCCAGTAATAATTAAAGGTTTTCTCATTACACTTCTACTAACGAATAATCATTCAATTCATTATAAATACTGTCCCTCTCTATTGGTTTTCTACCTACTTCCTTTATTAAATTAATCATCTGTTCCGAAGTCATTACTGGTTTTTGCTCTTCCGATCCAGCCATTGAGTATATTTTTGTAGAATCATCAACTGTTCCATCAATATCATTTACCCCAAACGAGAGCAACAGTTGAGTTGTTTTTCTACCAATCATTGGCCAATAGGCCTTGATATGATTAAAGTTATCTAAGAATATTCTACTCATGGCAAAAACTTTTAAATCTTCAACAATACTTACCTCATTAATATCTGACATCTGATTGTTTTTATTTCTAAATTTTAGAGGTATAAAGGCATTAAACCCACCTGTTTTATCTTGCAACTCCCGCAATCTGTTCATGTGGTCAATCAAATGGGTATAATTTTCTAAATGCCCATACAACATTGTTGCATTAGATGGCATACCAACAAAATGAGCAGCTTCGTGCATTTCTAACCACTGAGAAGATGTACATTTATCTTTGCATATTTGTTCACGTATAGTTTCATCAAAAATTTCAGCACCACCACCTGGTAATGAACCTTGACCAGCATCTTTTAAAATTTGCAACCCTTCTTTATAACTTACTTTAGCTTTTCTACACATATACTCCAGTTCAACAGCCGTAAATGCTTTAACATGAAGCTCTGGTCTAATAGCCTTTATGTTTTGAATAAGATTTTTGAAATACTCCAGTCCCATTTTTGGATGTACTCCACCAACAATATGAACCTCTGTAATATCTTGATTATTATACGCTTTTATAGCATCATAAATCTGTTCTTCGGTCATCTCCCAAGCTTCATAATCATCTTTATCTCTCAGCATACGCGAATAAGAGCAAAACTTACAATCGTAAACACAAATATTGGTTGGCTCAATATGGAAATTTTTATTAAAATACGTTTTATCACCATGGCGATTTTCACGAATATAATTAGCTAACATTGCCAGCAAACTCAATTCACCCTTCTGGTATAAATAAATTCCCTCTTCAGAAGTTATTCTAGTTTTGCTTAAAACTTTTTTTGAGATATCTAACAGTCTATTATCAGTTATTGTTTTATTTAATAATAGATTCACGGTTTCACTTGACATATAAAATCTTTTTTCAAAGATAAGATTATTAGACAAAAAAAGAGTCCCGAATAAATTCGGGACTCTTAATATTTATTAAAAAATCTAATTATTTAGATAATATAATTTTTTTAGTAGTTATTTCACCATTTGACGTTACTTTAACAAAGTAAATACCATTTGGCTGATTACTTAAATCAACTTTAGCATAATTTGAAGTAAACAAGTTAGACGACACTTCTTCTCCAATCATGTTATATACTGCAACCTTGAAGTTTGTAGTTTCTGTTGGCATGATAACACTAATTATACCAGCTGAAGGATTTGGTCTAACTTCAACATTTGTAGTTGATAAAGTATGAGTAAGTACTCCAGTAGGAATATCACAAATTACAGCTCCAACAGTACCTTTATATGAAGTGCCATAAGCAGATAAGTCTTTCCAACCACCAGTTTCTTTTGCCCATAATTGATTTCCTGCAGTTGGGTCAGCAATAGCCATAGTTAATGTATCGCCGTTTAAAGGAGTAACATTATGATCGTTTCCTATAAAGAAATTACCCGAAATTGGAACCGCTGGTGAAACTGGAACTAAAATTAATTGTTTTAAATTAGCAGAAAACTGACCAGTGGTTATAGGATAAGAAAACAAAACGGTGTTTGGAGCACCTGCAGTTCCATTAGCATTCCATACTCTTAATCGTCCTGCACCAGTACCTGTTGATTGATCAAATAAATAAATTAAATCTGTAATTTGTTTTCCTGTACCTGAAAAAGTTACTTTAGAAGCCCAACCGTTATCATCATAACAATTGTTACCCATAATATAACCCGCATTAGCTGCAGATGGACAAGATGAAGCTGCATCAGCACCCCAATATGCTCCAGTATAGAAGCTTTCAGTATTCCAATCCCAACCGGCAGCTGTAGAATCACAAGTAACTGTTCCGGCAGCATTTACTGTAATATAGGCAGTTTTAGTTTCTGTATCACTACCAGCAGCATTATCAGTAACTGTTAATGAGACAGCATAAGTACCGGCAGTGTTATATGTTATCGGACCTGGATTCTGCCCGTTAAATATTCCTGGAGTACCACCTGTAAAAGTCCATGACCAAGAGTTTAATGTAGCTGGACTAGAAGATGCATCAGTAAAAGTTACTGATTGACCTTCATTAATTACTAAAGGAGTCCCCGTAAAATCGGCATTAATTGCAGCAACATTACAAACTGTAGAAGTTAATAAAGAGGCTCTTCTTGGAGCACTTGCTAGAACAGCGTCCACTCTTGCTTTTTGACCTGTAGTAAACATATACATACAAGCATCATCTGAATAATCCATATAGTTCATTGACATATCGCCCGAATTACTACAAGAAATATTTGTTGCAGGGTTTGGACAGCCATAATTTTCATCAGCTTGATTAGGAGTATCAGCAACTTGATCAGAACCAGTACATGCAGTACCATCATCACCCCAAATATGATATAACCCCAAACAGTGACCTATCTCATGAGTAGCAGTTCTACCCTTATTAAAAGGTGCCGAAACAGCTCCTGTTGTACCAAAGTAATTATAACCAATAGCAACACCATCAGTATTAGCTGCACCACTATTCGGAAATTGTGCATAACCTAAAACACCATTTAAATCACCCCCAAATCTTAACACCCAAATATTAAAATATTTAGTAGGATCCCATTGTGTTGCTGCTTTCATCGATTCTGTAGCAGCTTGTCCGAACGAAGCTGTTCCATAGTTAACTCTATCTATACCTGTTGTAGGTTGACCATTAGGATCTGTTTGAGCTAAACAAAATTGAATATCCATATTTGTCTTAACACTATTGTAATAAGATGTGCTATTAAAATCTGAATTAGTTGCAGAAAAATCAGCATTTAACACAGTAATCTGTGATAAAACCTGAGCATCAGATATATTTTCACCAGTACCTAAAGCATCACCATTATGAATAACGTGGACTACTACAGGAATATTTCTCGAAGCTTTTTGAACAGACGAATTGTTTTGGTTGTTTTTAATAACTTCATCAATCCAAGCGTTAAACTCTTCTGGTGTTTTTACTGAAGGATCTGACATTCTTCTTAATTGTTCCATTTCAGAAGTAAAGCATCTCACATGCCCAGAAGGAGTTCTTTTAGCATTTTGGAACATATTTTGTCCCGCTTGTTCATCAATTGCATTAAGTTGGGTAGATTTTGTAATTGGCAAAGCTTTTCTAGCATTTTGTCCAAAAACCAAAACAGTACTCAACACTAACGATGAAATAAATAAAGTAGTTTTTTTCATGTTTAATATTAGTTTAGTTATTTTTTTATTAGCAACTAAAATTAGTTATTTACAACAATTAAAACAATTATTGTTTTTATTTATTCGATGAATCCTAAATTTATTTGGATAAAGCAACCTTTTAAATTAATAAATCGTCTTCTGAACAAGGAGTTTTTAAAGTTAATATAGATAGGTCTTAAAAAATTTTATTCTCCCTTAAGAAACCCTGACCCCATTCAGGGTTTTTTATTTAAACATCTTACCTGGATTTAATATTTGATTTTTATCAAATAAGATTTTAATTTCTTTTTGAATACTTAATAACGTTTCTGTAAAGGCAATATCTATGTATTCTTTTTGAACTAGACCAATTCCATGTTCACCTGATAGTGTTCCTTTTAACTTAACGCATAAATTAAATATTTCTCTAATAGCTAAAGAAATATTATTATTCCATTCATCATCTGAAAGATTATTTTTTAAAATATTTACATGTAAGTTGCCATCACCAGCATGGCCGTAACAGATTGAAATAAAGCCATATTTTGAACCAATTTCTTTAACACCTTTTAGTAAAATAGGAAGTTCTGCTCTTGGAACTACAGTATCCTCTTCTTTATATACAGAATGTGATTTAACTGCTCCTCCCAATGCTCTTCTTATTTTCCATAATCTGTCTTTTTGAGCATTGTCATCTGCGAAAAGAATTTCGCCACAATTAAAATTTTGCAGTACTTCAGTAATAGTCTCACAATCTTTATATAATATGTCTAAATCATTCCCATCAACTTCAATTAACAAGTGTGCTTGGATATCATCAGCTATTCTAAAAGATGTATCTCCAATATATTTTGCACCTAACAATATTGCATCTCTCTCCATAAACTCCAGACCAGATGGAATCACTCCTGCTTTAAATATTTCAGATACAGAAGCACAAGCATCTTCAACATAAAAAAAAGGCACTAACATTAATAAATTGAATTTAGGAAATGGCAACAATTTAAATACTGCTTTTGTAATCACACCAAGAGTACCTTCACTGCCTACCAATAATTGAGTTAAATTATACCCTGTCGAATTTTTCAGCGTATTTGCTCCTGTCCAAACAATTTCTCCATTTGGCAGAACTACCTCAAGATTTAACACATAATCTTTTGTTACTCCATACTTCACAGCTTTTGGACCTCCAGAGTTCTCAGCCAAATTACCGCCTATAAAACAACTCCCTTTACTTGCCGGGTCAGGAGGATAAAACAATCCTTTTTCTTTAACTACATTTTGAAAAACCTCAGTTATAACGCCTGGCTCAACAGTTGCTTGCAAATTTCTTTCATCAATTTCAAGTACTGAATTAAACCGTTCCATAGATAACAGAATGCCTTTATTAATGGGTAATGCTCCTCCACTCAATCCGGTTCCTGCTCCTCTCGGAGTTATAGCAATCATTTCACTGTTACAGAATTTCATCAACTCCGAAATTTCTTGAGGGGTTCTTGGTTTCACAATAACTTCAGGATAAAAAATTAAATCTTCGGTTTCGTCTTGTCCATATTTTTTAAGATTTTCTTCGTCGTACAACACATAATTTTCACCAACTATCTGCTGTAAAGCTTTTAAGTGATTCTCATTTATCTTTTTATAATTCATCCTAAAAAATTAAAGCCTAAAAATAAAAAAAATCCAATACAATATTGTATCAGAGTTAAATTAAAAAAGTGATCCTGACAAGAGAAAGCTCAAACCAAACAATCGAGATATGAAAAGCATTAAAAGGTTGCTGCCAAGAAAAACAACAGTTAACAAAAATCAGTTATCCTGTTACATATAACCTTGATAGGTAAACAGTATTTTTAAAATTATTTTAAATAAATGCTATTTGGGTTCAAAATTTAGTACATACAATGAAACATATCAATCTTAATAAACGTAGAAGTACCTAATTTTATATGTACTAGTACTTATTTATTTGGTCGATAGTAATCTTAAATATATCGAATTTATATTATTTAATTGAATATTTTTCCCTACCTTTTCACTGGAATTGAGAGGTTTTGCCAATATATTATTTATATTTATGATTATTTTTTTTACTCTTGTATTTATTTAAAACAACTTTTATAACCTAATGAGAATTTGTTGTTTGTATTATAGAACTCATTTAAAAATAATTGTTGTTTCACTGTTTCTTGTAATCAGCAATTTAAGACCGTTGCACGGTAAATTTTGTTAAAAAAAGCAAAAAAAATAGTATTAACAATTTGTATTTCAATAAGTTAATTTGTATTTTTGCTTTATGAAAAAAGCAATCCAACCTACTTTAGCAG
>JBFWSH010000004.1:0-181863 GCA_050248475.1 Flavobacteriales bacterium | reverse complement strand
AAAAGCAGAACGTTTAAGTTGATGACTACTATGGGCGATAATGAAGAAACGTACACTTCAAAAGGTCTTGTCAAAAAGGTGAAGGATGTGATTCTTTTGCACACGTTAAAGAAACAGGTTTATCACAAAGCCATTCAGGCAAACGATGTGTTGTTGCCTTATACTCCATCCACCGTTGAGGTGATTGCTCAATTTGTCAATAATAAAGATTTAGCTGTTTTAAAAGCAAAAAGTAGAGAAATAACCTTGGGTTTTGACGAGTCGGTTTTTTATTATGACGAGCAGGAACGAATAGAACAACGACAGGAACTAGGATTGTCTGACAATGATAATTTATTGATTACTGCAACCCGTGTTGCTCCCGAAAAAGGGTTGGAAAAAGTGATTGATTTAGTTGATGAGTTGAACAAAAAGGGAACTCAACTACATTACCTGATTGTGGGTTTCCAAAACGATGCTTATGGCGACTCGTTAAAAGCATACATTGCTCAAAAGGAATGTAAAAATAACATCATTTGTAAACCTTTTTCAGCATCGGCACAAACCCGAAAATATTACAATACGGCCGATGTTGCTATATTTAATCGTGCAGCCATTTCAATTTTTGAGGCGTTGGCAGCAGGTTTATTTTTACTTTTACCAGAGCAACAAAATATTATTCATATTTTGAACAACGAAAATGGATCTTATTTTAAACATCTGTCAGAAAATATTTTATTGGAAAGTATGCAGAAAATGAAGAACGACAGATTAAAAAGAGTGGAGTTGGCCAAAACCTTTTCGTACAACAAAATAGCCGAACAAATTATCAGTTTTTGTGAAATTTAGAGATTGGAAAATATGGCTTAAATCAAAACATTGGACCTTAAAATGGTTCATTATTCTGGTTTTGTTGCGTCCGATAATCGACAATTTATTTTTCCTTAAAAATATCTCTCCATTTCTATCGCCGTTGTATTGGGTTGGAGTTTTAACCCCTATAATGGTAATTGTTGCACTGGTAAAAAATCCGAAACCCATAAAAACCAATTTAGACAAGTACTTTAAGATCTTTTCACTTTTTCTTTTTGTGGGTATCTTTTTTGTTATGCTTGGCGATCCATTAACCAAAGAATCCTTAGAGTTTCTGTTAAAACTTTCCATCCCCATTTATTTGTACTTTTTTGCCCGGATTTTTATTAAAAACAAGCAAGATTTAGACGGTATTTTAACAACATTTCTGTACTCCGGTATTATCGTTGCGGCAATACTATTGTACGAAGTAGTCATTAATCCAATCAGGTTGGTTGAAAGTAGGGGTATGGAACGGATTCAGGGAAGTTTTGGTGATGTGGTGAGTTATGGTATATATCTTACCTTTTGTTTTTTAATTGTCACGTATTTTTATTTTTCCCGAAAACGGGAGTTACCTCAATTTAAACGATTACGTACGGTGTTAATTGTTGGTTTTTTATGTGTATTAACCTTAATCAACATCCATCACGTAGCATCTTACACCATATTTTTTGGTTTGTTGTTGTTATTCCTGGTGTTCAATTTTAAGGCGAATAAAGGGGCTGCATTTGTACTTTCATTCATAATATTTTTAATTTTCTACCTGTTTGCCCAACCCATTATTGAAGAAAAAGTTGCCCCTTTGTTAGCTACTGATATAGAGGTGTACGAAGGCGAGCAAGATTCCGATCGTTTAATGCACGGTAGGATGGGGCGATGGACACACATGGCAGATATTTTCACTAACGAAAATATTTTTGCCCAGTTTTTTGGCTATCCTGCAACGTTAAAATATTCTTACAATTTTGTAGGGGTAGGTTCACACAACGATTTTGTTCGAATATTGTTTTTATCAGGTTATTTTGGCTTATTTTATTACTTGGTAGTTCTGGTTGTTTATTACCAACGAGCCAAAAAGATGATGGGGTCGCTCAAATACCTTGCTTACGGAACTTTTGGGATTTTAATGCTTTATTCCATTAGTATTACACCAACGTATTATCCACCATTTATGTACATGGCTATGGTGGTTTTTGCATTTGTGGCACTTCCAAAACAGCTTCAAGCGTAGGAAATGTTGAATGTTAAATGTTGAATTTTCAATTTTTAGGAGCGTGGGGAGGTGGACAAACGGTGCGAAATATAGTTGTAACTGGACCGTGAAATGCGGTGGTTTGAGCGAAAAAGTTACAACAATATTTGGCGTTTGTTCTTGATTTTTTTGGTTCTTTTTTATCAAGAAAAAAGAACAATTAAAGTATCTTTAACGCATTATAATTTGCCACAAAAGCAATGAATCCTGAAAATATCAAGCAAAAACCCACCATATTAATTTTAGGAAAATTGCCACCACCGCTGATGGGACCTGCCATTGCAACACAAATTATTTTAAACTCAACGCTTAAAAACGAGTTTGATTTGGTTCATTTAGATACCCGAATGAACACCGATGTTGCCACCATGGGCAGATGGAGTTTCTCGAAAATGTTTAGAAGTGTAGGAATTTATGTAGAGTTTGTCCAAAAAATAAAACACCACCAACCACAAATTATTTTGGTGCCGATTAGCCAAACCACCATGGGTTTTTTTAAAGATGCTCCATTTATTTGGTTGGGAAAATGGATGGGTAAAAAAGTGCTGATACAATTACGGGGAAGCAACTTTAAGAATTGGATAAATTCGGCTTCGGGGTTAACCAAAAGTTTGGTGAGAACAACCTTAAAAAAATGTGTGGGAGTAATTGTGTTGGGTAATAACTTAAAACACCTGTTTAAGAATTATTTTACTGATGAACACATTTTTGTAGTCCCGAACGGAGCCAATTACGAACTGCAAACTAAAAACACCACCGCACTAAACGTGCTGTATCTAGCCAATTTTTTACCTTCCAAAAGTTTTGATGATGTATTAAAAGCGTTGACTATTTTAAAACAAAAAGGTATCGCTAATTTCAACTTTCAAGCTGCCGGGGCTTGGGACAACGAAACTTTTAAACAACAATGTTTGGCTATTATTGAAGAAAATCAACTCACCAACGTAGAATTGTTTCCACCACAAAGCGGAGCAGCAAAAATGCAGTTGTTTGCTAATGCTGCTGTTTTTGTGTTTTGCCCCAAAATGCCCGAAGGTCATCCTTGGGTAATGGTAGAAGCCATGGCAAACGGATTACCCATCATTGCTACCAATCAAGGAGCAATCATAGAATCGGTTATTGACGGTAAAAATGGTTTTATTGTTCCTGCCGAAAGCCCCGAAACCATTGCCGAAAAATTGGAAGTATTGATTAACGATACCGAATTGAGAAACCAATTTGCTGCCAATTCCAAACAGTTTTATAACTCCAATTTTACAGAACAAAAAATGGTGGAGAATTTGGCTGAAGTTTTTAAGAAATTTTTGTGGAGTTGATGTTTTGTTTAAGTGTTTTTTTTCTTTTAGGTTTGTCAAATGTTTTTTTTTGTTTCTCAAAAATTTTCTTCATTAATAAAACATTTACATTGTATTCATCTTTAATTGAAAATTCATAAAGTATAAACTCGTTAATCTCGTGTAGTAGACTAACAGTAAATTGCATTGGATCAATAAATGCATTAAATTCAATTTCAGGTCTTAATAGTCGTGGTAATATAATTTTATTGCCTTCCATAAAGTTTATGAAACCGTTGAAATTGGAATGAACTTGTTCACAACACAAAATATAGTAAGGTCTAAATCTATTCATTTTGGCTCGTTCTTCTAAAAGCATAAAATTTGCTTTTTGTTTACCATTAAATAAATTGTCTGCCCAACCATATTCATTATTTAAAAATTCCTTCCCATAGCGATTATTCATTTTTTCAATTTCTGATTGTAGGTTTTTTTCAGTTGATTTAGGTAGGGCAATAAAATTAAGCTCTTTATAATTTTTATTATAACTCAAAACCTTTTTTTTGGAATTTTTTACAGAATGTTGGAAATATTTGTCGGCAAGTTCGTTGTCATTTTCAAGTGCAAGAACAAGTAGTATGATTGTGTTCTCATATAATGAACGCCATAAAATCATAGCACCATCTATGTAACCACATAAAAGTTGAGACAATATTTCATCCGCTCTTCTTAAAATTAAACCATAAAGTGAAACAGTCATTTTAAGAGTACTGTCAACTTTTTTGCGTTTAAGCTTTTCAATAATTTTTTCATAAATATTGAAACAACCGTTTATATATAGAATAAAACTTTCAAAACTGTCATGGTGTGTCTTAGCAATTTTTTCTTGATTTTTTAAGTGCGAACTAAGAAAATTGTCCAACTTAAATTTATGCTTCTCTACATAAAATGAAGAAATATTTTCTTCGTAATCAGCAAGTAACTCTTCAAATTTTGGTGCAATTTTTTTCAAAACTTCATCTTCTTTCAAGTCAGAATTTTTGATTGCCTTATTAATACTTTCAACAAATACTTTTCCATAGCCATCTATTAATAACCCTTGTATTTCTATGTTCTTAAATCGTCCCATTTTTTTGTGTTTATAAGATGTCTTTTAGGGAGGTTATCGCCTTTGTTAGAAATGTTTTAATATTATCTACATTAAAGATAAACGAATTTAGTCTATTTTTCAATAAAGTCAACTCATAAAACTATTTCTTTTACCTTTGCTTCATGTGCGGAATTACAGGTTATATTGCCAGTGAAAAGTTGCCTTTAGATGAAATGATGTTTTCGTTGCAGCATCGTGGCCCCGATGCACAAGGTAAATGCGAAACTAATATTGGTAGTAGGTACGTTGGCTTAGGTCACACGCGTTTAAGTATATTGGATTTATCCGAAAAAGGAAACCAACCTTTTGTTTCTGCTGACGGTAAAATTCATGTGGTTTTTAATGGCGAAATCTATAATTATATAGAACTAAAAGAACAGTATTTAAAAAACGAAACGTTTAATTCTCATACGGATACAGAAGTAATTTTAAAACTTTACCAACAAAAAGGCATTTCGTTTATTGAACTGCTTAATGGCGATTTTTCCATTGCTATTTTAGACGAAAATCAGCACAAATTTTATCTAATCAGAGACAGGGCAGGAGTGAAGCCTTTGTATTTTTATCATCAAAACGAGGCGTTAATTTTTGGTTCAGAGATCAAGTCCATTTTAAAAGCAGGAGTTAAAGCAGAATTGGGTACGGAAAACCTCCAAAAATATTTTGTGTTTAAGTATTCTCCTGCTAACGAAACCTTATTCAAAAACATCAACCGACTACAACCTGCTCATTTTGCCGAGTACGATTTTAACAACAATACATTTCAAATCAAACGCTATTGGCAACCTGCACAGCAACAGAAATACAACCGTATCAGTTACCACGATGCACAAACCGAAGCCAAACGATTGTTGCACGATGCTACCGAAAAACGATTGATTGCCGATGTACCGGTGGGTACGTTTTTATCAGGTGGTTTGGATTCGTCCATCATTGCTTCGTTCTTAAAGAACAAACCTGCAATTACCCATTATTGTGCAAGCAAGGAAGCCAAGGATTTGATTAAAGAAGGAACGACTTCCGATTTTAAGTACGCACAACAATTGGCAACCGAGTGGAACTTGAACATGACTGAAATTCCGATTGGTAGCGATAACACCACATTGGAACAAATTAGAAACACCATCAAATTTGGTGATGATTTAATTGCCGATGGTTCTCAAATTCCTTCGTTTTTAATTACGCAACAAGCCGCCAAACAATCGAAAGTAATTTTGAGCGGTATGGGTGCCGACGAGTTGTTTTTGGGTTATGCCGGCCATCAAATGACGTTGATTGACAGTTGGCTAAACAAAATGCCTTTCTCACATTCCATAGCTAAAGCCTTCCATTCGCTTGATCAGGGAAATGGTAAATTCAAAGCGTTTAGAAGATATTTACACAAGCTGGGCAAGTATTACGATTACCCAAATTACAAATACGGGTTGTACACCATCGTTGGTGATTTTGAAAATTCGCTGTCGGTTTTTAATGGAGAAGCATCTTCCACTATACAGTTGCTTAATCATTATTTCCCCGAGGGAGCCGACCCGTTTGAGTGTATCAAAAACTTTGAATACGAGAACTTTTTACAAAAAAATCTGTCGTATTTAGACAGGATGACCATGGCGAATTCGGTAGAAGGTCGTGTTCCATTTATGGATCATCGGGTGATTGAGTTAGCGTATTCCATACCAAGAAATTATAAGCTGAGTAATACAGGAAGAACAAAAACCATTTTGAAAGATGCGTTTAAAAATGATTTACCCGACTACGTAACCAACCGTAGAAAAGCAGGTTTCGGAATGCCACTCAGAAGCATTTTTAGCGACGAAAAAAAGATCAACGAATTACTCGACAGGGAGTTGTTGAACAGCATTGATGGTTTCTCGATGGTGGAAATTGATAAACACATACAATCGCATTTATCAGGCAGAGAAGATAATTCAGCCTTGATTTACGCGCTGATTTCTTTTCAGGAATGGTATAAGATGTATATTAATTAGATAATTTGTTAATGAACTAATGTGATAATTGAAAATGTATAATTTTACGAACAGTAATGCCTTTTAACTAATAACGGATAACCGTGAACTGACAACTAAAATGGAACAACTCACACAGAATTTAAAAGACGGACACATGCAGTTGCTGGAAGTGCCATTTCCGGCTTTAGGAAAGGGACAAATAATGGTGCGAAATCATTATTCGGCAATTAGTGCAGGAACCGAAGGGAAGACAGTTAAAGATGCTCGTTTAGGGTATATTGGTAAAGCAAAATCACGCCAGGAAGAAGTTAAAAAAGTAATTGCTGCAGCAAAAACGCATGGCGTAATGAAAACCTACAACATGGTGATGAACAAGCTCGAAACGCCAAATCCAATGGGATACAGTTGTGCAGGAGAGGTTATTGAAGTGGCCGACGATATCAAACACCTTAAGGTGGGCGATTTTGTGGCTTGTGGCGGAGCAACAGCCAACCATGCCGAAGTGGTGGTGGTTCCAAAAAACTTGTGTGTAAAAGTTGATAATCCTGAATTGATAAAAAGTGCAGCTTTTACAACCGTTGGAGCTATAGCAATGCAAGGAGTTCGTCAAGCTGAATTGAGTTTAGGCGAAAGTTGTGTAGTTATCGGGTTGGGATTGATTGGGCAGTTAACGCTCCAATTGTTAGCAGCTGCAGGTGTAAAAGCCATTGGTTTGGATATTGACGATAAACAAGTTTCATTAGCTTTATCAAATGGAGCAAAACACGCTTACAACAGCTCAAAAGAAGGGATTGAAAACATCATTGAAAATGAAACCAATGGTTTTGGAACTGATGCGGTAATTATTACTGCCGGAACATCATCGTTAGAACCCATCAATTTTGCAGGAGCAATTGCTCGTAAAAAAGGGAAAGTAGTTATTGTTGGTGCAGTTCCAACAGGTTTCGACCGAAAAAATTATTACATTAAAGAGTTGGATTTGAGAATGTCATCATCTTATGGTCCTGGCCGATATGATGACGATTACGAACAAAAAGGGGTGGATTATCCAGTTGGTTATGTGCGTTGGACAGAAAACAGAAACATGCAGGCTTTTATTGAATTGGTTGAAGCCGGAAAAATTAACCTGGAAGGATTGATTTCGCATCAATTTACATTTGATAAAGCTAAAGATGCTTATCAATTAATCGTAGACAGAGCGGAACATTTTTGTGGAATTGTGTTGGAATACGATACCAATAAAGCGTTAAAAAAAGAAGTTCAGATCACATCAAAAAAATACAATGCAACTGATGTAAATATTGGTTTTATTGGAGCCGGTTCATTTGCACAAAACTTTTTGTTACCAAATGTTGCAGGAAACAACCTGATTAATGTGGCTACAGCAAGATCTACAACTGCCCGGAACATTGCCAATAAATTTGGTTTTGACAACTGTACAGGAGATGCTGAGGCAGTTATCAATAATAAGCAAATCAATACCGTATTTATTGCAACGCCTCACAATTTACACGCTCAATATGTTGTAAAAGCTTTACAGGCCAACAAAAATGTTTTTGTTGAAAAACCGTTGTGCTTAACCAACGAGGAGTTGGAAGAAATAAAAGAAGCTGAAAGTATAAGTACTGCTCAGGTGATGGTTGGTTTTAACCGTAGGTTTGCCCCTCAAATAGTTACATTAAAAAAGGAGCTTAACAACAGCTTGCCAATAGCCATAAATTATCGAATTAATGCAGGTAAATTGCCCGCTAACCATTGGACTCAGGATCCGGAAATTGGTGGTGGGCGAATCATTGGTGAAGCTTGTCATTTTATTGACTTGTGTTTGTTTATTGCAGGCTCTCCGATTTCTAAAGTGGAAGCAAATGCATTGAAAGATGCGAACGATTTGTTGGATACCGTAAGCATTAGTTTGGCATTCGAAAATGGAAGTGTGGCGAGCATTTCGTATTTCTCGAATGGAAGTAAACGACTAAACAAAGAATATTTAGAGGTTTTTTGTGGCGAGCAAACGTTTGTGATTGATGATTTTAAGTCGATGGACGTTTTCGGGAAAGTTAAAAAAAGCTCTAAAAATCCATCTCAGGATAAAGGACACGTTAAAGAAGTAAACTTATTTTTGGAAGCTGTAAAAGCAGGTAAGCAATTGCCTATTTCTTTTGAAGAATGTTACCATTCAACAAAAGCTACTTTTGAGGTGTTGGATAAAATTAAAGGTCAATAAGTGGACGTCAAAACAGCATTAAAAAAACTTCAAACCTATATCGAATCCGAACAATTTAAAGGATACGACCCATACGATACGCTTAATTCTTCGTTTCCATTTCATTGGTTAGGTAAATGGGGACCTGTTTTAGCCATCCAATTTCAAAAAAGAAATCCATTTAACATACGTAAATTTTTAGGAATTAAAAAGGAATACAACCCAAAAGCCATGGGGCTATTTTTGCATGCTTACTCCTTGCAATACCAACAACATAAAAATGAAGAAACACATCAAAAGATGGAGTTTTTCTTCAACTGGTTAGTGGAAAACAGAACCAACCATTACGATGAATTTTGCTGGGGCTATAATTTTGATTGGGCAAGTCCGGTGAAATTTTTAAAAAAATATTCGCCTACAATTGTCGTAAGTGGTTTTGTTGCGAAAGGTATTTTTGAATACTATCAGGCAACTCAAAATCCAAGAGCGGTTGAGGTGTTAAAAAGCATTGGTGATTTTGTTCAGAACCAATTAGATTGGACTAAAACCGATAAAGGTTTTTGTGTGAGTTATAGCACCGAAGCCCAGGATTGTTGTTACAATGCTAACATGCTGGGAGCAGAATTGTTTGCCCGTTTATTTTTCCTTACCAAAGAAGACAACTACAAGGAATTGGCTCAAAAAATGACCGGTTTTACCATTGCTTATCAGCAAGCTGATGGGCATTGGAATTATAGTGTTGATATTGAAACAGGAAAGGAACGGACACAAATCGATTTTCATCAGGGATATGTGTTGGATTCAATCCATTATGTAAACAAGTATTGTGGTGAAAATGAGGTTTATTTAAAGGCTTTAAAATTGGGTGCAGCATATTATTTCTCCAAACAATTTAAACTCAATGGGCAATCTTTATTTAGAGTTCCGGCTGAATACCCTGTGGAAATTCACAACCAATCGCAAGGCATTATTACATTTTCGAGATTATCATATTTGTCGGGTGAATATGCTCTATTTGCTGAAAAAATTGCGGTATGGACAATAGAAAATATGCAAAGTAAAAGAGGGTTTTTCTATTACAAAAAATACCCCCTTTATACTATAAAAACTCCATTTATACGATGGTCTCAGGCTTGGATGTTTTTGGCACTTTCTGAATTATCAATTGCCGAGAAATAGTTTTTAAACCCTTTGTAGTTAATTACTTTTTGTGTAAAAACAAGAGGTTTGGATGATTTTAACTACTATTGAAGGTTATGACAACAAAACAAGAAACAATGCTTTTTTATTTGGGTCATCCTGCACATTACCACAATGTGTCGGTGGTTATTCAAAAATTAGCTGAGCAGGGCTATCATATTCTTTTGGTAGCTCGCGGAAAAGATGTGTTGTTTGATTTGTTGGAAGGGTTACCCTATCAAATCATTTTTTTAAAACCAAAAAGTGGAAAAGGTAAACTGTCGTTGGTATCTACGGTACTAAAACGTGAGTTGGTGTTGTTTAAATTGGCTTTAAGATATAAGCCTAAAATAATGATAGGTACCGACATAGCCATTACTCATATTGGCAATTTATTGAAGATACCATCTATTATTTTAAATGAAGATGATGCTAAGGAAGTTCCTCTTTTTGCAAATTACGGGATGAAATATGCCAGTGCAGTTATGGCTCCGAATTGTTGTGATTGTAGTCCTTATAATGACAAAAAGATTGGTTATCAGGGTTATCACGAGTTGGCATACTTACATCCAAAATATTTTACTCCTGATAAATCAAAAATACAGGACATTTTAAATAGTGGAGAAAATTATTTTATCTTAAGATTTGCAGAATTAACTGCTCATCACGATGAGGGGAAAAAGGGTATTAATTTATCAATAGCAAAAACATTGATAGATAAATTAACCCCGTTCGGTAAGGTTTATATTACCTCTGAGCGAAAACTTGAACCGGAATTAGAACCTTATCGTATAAAAATTCATCCGAAAAACATTCATCATGCACTTTATTATGCTCAAATGTATATTGGAGATAGCCAAACTATGGCTGCAGAAGCTGCAGTTTTAGGAACTCCTTCAATCAGGTTTAACGATTTTGTGGGTAAATTGAGCTATCTGGAAGAATTAGAACATAAATACGGGCTAACTTTTGGTATACCTACTAATAAACCAGATGAGCTATTTGATAAAGTGGATGAATTGCTAAAAGAAGGGTCTATGAAGAACGTATTTAAACGAAGGAAAGATGCCATGTTGAATGAATGTATTGATGTGGTGGAGTTCTGGATAAATTATTTTATTGATAATAAGAAGAAATAGCTACTTTTAAAGGAAATGAATAAGGGTATAATTATAGAGGAACAAGGTGAGAAGGCATATGCTTACATTTCACAATTTCTGAATTTTGAAGAAAACAATCTGGACATATTTAAAACAACTAATGTTTTTAATATTGTTAAAAGTTCTGATAAAAAGACTGCTATTGTTAATCTTAACAAGATTAATGATATCAATAAAATGAACGAATTTTTTAAAGCAGTAAACAATAGATTAAACGAGGGAGGTCTTTTTATTGGTTGTGTTGAAACAAAATTAGAACGAAGAAAGCGTTTGTTTAGGAAATATCCAATTGGGTTTGCTCAAGTATATTATCTCTTTGATTTTATTTTTAAACGAGTATTTTCAAAATTAATGCTAACCAAATGGTTGTATTTTTTTGTTACAGCCGGAAGGAATCAGGTTCTATCAAAAGCGGAAGCTTTGGGAAGATTGGCCTATTGTGGTTTTGAAATTGTTGATGAATGCGAAATAGACAATTTGAACTATTTTGTAGTAAAAAAAATAAGAGCAGTTGATAGCGTAAAAGAACCTCGTTTTGGTTTACTGTTTAAAATGACTCGTATTGGTAAAAATGGCAAGCCGATTACAGTTTATAAAATAAGAACCATGCATCCCTATGCCGAATATTTGCAGGACTATATTTATAAATTGAACAACCTTCAAAAAGGAGGAAAGTTTAGTAATGATTTTAGGATAACAACCTGGGGTAAAGTACTACGAAAATTATGGATTGATGAGTTTCCGATGTTGGTTAATCTTTTTAAAGGTCAACTTAAATTGGTGGGTGTTCGCCCATTAAGTGAACATTATTTGAGTTTATATACGGATGAGTTGAAAGAAAAAAGAAAAAAAGTTAAACCGGGGTTAGTACCTCCATATTATGCTGATTTGCCTAATACTTTAACAGAAATTATAGATTCCGAATTAAGATACATCAACGCATATCAAAAAAATCCGATTTTGACTGATATCAAGTATTTTATGAAAGCATCAACAAATATCTTAATAAATAAAGCTAGAAGTAAGTAAAACCAACGCTATGTTAAAAAAAATAACACTAGTAATAATAAGCGTATTCATTTTCAGATTTATTCAAGCTCAGGTTGTTTTGCAACCCATTACATCGAGTGTTTATGAGTTTTTGGATGAAATGGCTCAAATGAAATACATTGAATTAAATTCAGCAGTAAAACCATACTCCAGAATGTTTATTGCTCAAAAACTGGAAGAAATTGAAGCACATTCTGAAGAGTTAAACCAACGTCAGCAAAAAGAGCTAGCTTTTTTCTTTCAGGATTTTAACAAGGAACTTAAGCCGAAAGGAGAGTTTAAGAAACGAAAAGATTTATTCTTTTATAAAGACAGCCTGTTCACATTTACCGTAAATCCTATTCTTGGTTACGAATATGCATCAAATAAAACGGGCTCATATTCACATTATTTTAACGGAGGTGAGTTTTATGGTTCAATAGGAACACATTTTGGATTTTATGCCAGTTTAAGAGATAATGGTGTATCATCTATTTTATCTGCGGAGAATCATATCACTACCATGCAGGGAGCAAATTATAAACTTAATCAAGGACAAACAGGAGGAAGAAGTGATTATAGCGAAATGTTAGGAGGTATTTACTACTCATGGAAATGGGGAAGATTGGGTATTGTTAAAGATAATTACACCTGGGGAGATAATTACCATGGAGCAAATATACATTCCAATAAAGCACCATCAGTCGGTTATATTGATTTTAACATAAAACCGACCAAATGGATTGAGTTAAATTATACACATTCTTGGCTCGTTTCTGATATCTTGGATAGCAGTAGAATATTTGCTGTTAACCAACAAGTAAGAGAGATATTTGTAAATAAAAATATTGCCGCCAATATGGTTACCATTAAGCCGTTCAAAAATTTACATGTTTCTATAGGAAATTCTATTGTTTATGCCGACGATGCAGTAAAACCATTTTACTTAATACCTTTTATGTTCTATAAGTCTATTGACCATACATACAATAGTGCAGGTAGCAATTCGCTTGGACAAAATACTCAAATGTTTTTAAATATTAGTTCAAGGCAAATTAAACATTTGCATCTATACAGTGCTGTTTACGTTGATGAAATTAGTATCGGAAAAATATTTGATGAGAAAAACAGTTCTAATATTTTAAGTGCAAAAGTTGGGTTTAAACTGGATAATTTTTTAATTCCAAACACCTATATAGTTGCTGAATATACACGAACCAATCCTTGGACTTATCGTCATCAAATAGAATCTACTACCTATGCGTCTAATAGTTATACTTTAGGGCATTATTTAGGTGAGAATGCTGATGAGATTTATCTTGAGGGTGGATTACGCGTGTTGAGAGGTCTAAAAGCATCTCTGGCATATACCCTTGCCCGAAAAGGACCTGAACATGTTTACCAGATAATTAATGGAAATGCAAATGTTAAAGGTTTGCCTTTTATGGAATCTGTAGCATGGCAAAACCAAACTATAGAAGGGAATCTTCGTTACGAGATAATAAACGATGGATACATTTATGCAAGAATTACACTTAGTGACATTAGTGGAAATACTTCATACACTCCAGTATTTTACCAAGGTAATCAAACAACATTTTCAGGAGGTATAAACTTTGGATTTTAATAAGGGGAAAATTATTTTCCTAACAAATATTGCATTTCAAAAAGCTTAAGCTGGGTTTCAAAAAGCTTAAGCCTAATGTTTAACAACTCATCGTCTTCCGTTTTACTTTTCTTTTTTCTGTTACCAAAAAGCTTATTACCAGAATCAGATTTTACTTTAGTAGATGAAGAATCTTCATTGCTTGTTTTTTCAGTAGTTTCTTTTTTTTGTTTCTTTTTAGGAGCATCGTCTGCTGTTCTATTAAAATTATAAGTTACTCCAACTCCAATATAATCGTATTTATCTCTTGCAGTCCAATCTCTACTAAAAGCATCCAATCTATCAGTTGTAGTGGCTGTTTGAGTAAAATCTACATGAAAATCCATTTTATAATTGTATTTATAAACCAACGTTACACCGTAAGGAATAATCCATGTTTGAGCCTTAGGAACCTTATCACTTAATGTCTTTTGCGCTAAATTTTTAGTTTCATCAACTTCAATATATCCTTCGTAGTCTTTTGTTCCAAGTGTTTCCGTATCATACAACTGAGATCTGTACCATGCCGAACCAAATCCAACATATCCAAAAAGTTTAAAACGACTGTATTCGTTTTTCTTAAACAATGCATCGCTTAAAGGATATCTAAGTTGTAGAGAAATATCATAAAATCGAGTTTCAAAAGTCACAGTGGAAGAATATTTTCCAGTTTTTCTTGTTCCAATCAAACTTCCTCTTTGGTAATTAACCTGAGCACCTAGACCCCATTTTATTTCTCTTGCAACAGCAAATTTAAAACCTCCTGTAACATGTTGTCTAAATTGGCTAATGTTTGGAAAAAGCTTATAGTTGGCAATGTCACCAAAATAAACATTTGCACCAGCAGAAAGATGAATTGAAAGGCCGTCAAAAACAGGTCCGAAATTTTTGTCTCCGCCGCCTGAACTTTCTTCAGAACTCTTTGCTTCGGTAGTTGAAGAACCTTCAGTATCACTAACTTGTGCAATAGAAATGCTCACACAAAAAAATGTCAAATAAATTGTTAAAAGAAGAATCTTATAGTTCATGAACTTAATTATAATTGTGTTAGCAACTAACAAATATCAGTTATTATTCAGTATAATCCAAATTTTTCATGATATTTTGAACTATATATAGGGTATGTTTTATGTTTGTTTGTATCTTTGAAAGGTGCTGAATCAAAACATTAAAATAATTTTTTACATGTTACTGCTTTTGAGCTTTACTAAAAATATATGTGCTCAAAAAATTAATGTTGATGATTATAAAAATAAAGCTCAGGCATATGCAATCTTATCTGCACAGTATAGCAACGATGCGTATCAAATATCTCGTGAAAACTATTTTGTAAATGATATTGTTTCAATTAAAGAGAGTAGCGACTCTGCTATAATTTTAGTGCAAATTGCGTTGAACTATTCAGATAGTGCTTTAATGTTTGCTTATGATTCATGTGTGTTTGCTAAAAATCTTTTAGTGGATGTGGAAGATTTTCAAAATCAATCACTTAAACGACTTCAATATATTACAGAAGAATTTAATTATTCTACTATTCACAATTTAAGTAGAGAGGTTATGTATGCTATGGGTAATGCTATTGCTGATGCTTATAGAGCATCTTTAGAATTAGATTGGAAGGATGATAGTTTAATTTTTGTAAAGGATAAAGTTAAAGAAAACAGAGATGCCACTCGTTTAGAAACTGATGAGACCACTTTTCTAACTGTAAAGGAATTATATACAAAAAGGTTGTCTGAAATTGACCAAGAAATATCTCTGTTAGAATCTGATAAAAAGAAAAAATCAGGAGCCTCTGAAAATAATATATTGGTAGCTATAGCTCAACTTAAAGCGGAAAAAAAAGAACTACTGGATAAATCCAAAAATAGTGAAGACAAATTAATTCAGGTTAGGAATGATTTAAGTGAGGAAATGCTTAAAACTGTTAATAAGGATTTTTTTACTACCGATAAAAAAGGTTTTTACAACGAAAATGTTCCTATTCCAGATTCAGATGAGTTTCCACAAGGGTTAGTTTATAAAGTTCAAATTGGGTTTTTTAAGAAAAAATTATCATCTGAGCATTATGATGGGGTTTTTCCAATATCAACCCAAAAAGTAGACAAGGATTATTACAAGTATTTAGCAGGTAATTTTAAATATTATACTGAAGCTAAAGAAGCTTCTTTAGCTCTTCGAAAAAAAGGCTACAACGATGCTTTTGTGGTTTCTTATATCAATGGAGTTAAAGTTCCAGTAAGTGAAGCTTTAAAGTACGAGAAAGAAAAGAAATAATAATCTTAATCTAGATTACTTACCCATTTAATGTCTTTAATAATAATGATAGACTTATTAGATCCAGCATTAGAGCCTTTGATTCCAAAAACCAAATCAACATCTTTCATATACCTATTGCTAAAGTTCAGTAAAGGAATAGTTACCTCACTAAACGAGGTAGTATTTAATATGGATGTTGGAACCCCGACAGGATCGCTCTGACGGAAATCATTACAAAAACTGGCACCATAGTTTATATGATTTCCATTAATGATTACATCAAAAGAGGATATGGTTGATTCCTGATGCAACATTGCTGTGAATATTAAATACCCATTTTTGAAATCTAACCCATTCTTTTTGTTAAGACACTTAATAATTAATTCATAATTTCCATCAACATTACTGTTTACCAGTAGGTAAGTATTTCCTGTAATAGTTGTGTCAGCTGCAGTTATGGTTGTGTCAGCTGGGATTATTGTTGTATCTGGTGGAGAAACAGCATTGTTAATAATAGTGTCAGCAGGGGTGATAACCGTATCGGCAGGAGTGATTGTTGTATCAGGGTTTAAAAAAATGGTAGAGATTCCTGTGTAACAACTTTCAACCGAGAAACCACCCGTTGATGGAGAACCCCAGTAGCCTATAGTACCATTGCTTAAAATTGTAACAGTAGAATCAAGATATTCACATGATCCATCATCTTCTTCTGCTAAAACGTTGTAATTTAAGGAATTGGGATCAGTACAACCTTTTCGAACTTCTTTTTTACAAGAAGTTAAAAATAAAGCGCAAACTCCAATAATAACGGTAATAAATCTGATAGCTTTATTCATTGATTTATAATAAAATATAGTCAGTAATCACTTTTAGCTTAATCCAAATGTACATTTTTTTTCTAAAACATAAACTAAAGACATCGCTTAACTTTCTTCTCATGAGCTTGTTTAGCCTCCAGTGTAGATTGGTTGCCTTCAAATAAAATTTTACATTCTCCTGTTTTCATCTTTTCCATTTCAGCCATTGCCTTATCAAATTCAGCATCGTCTTCAGTTTCAAGCATCGTTTTTTCAAGTTGTTTTTGTTTCTTTACACAATCACAAAACGACATTCCACCTTCTTCAACTTTTGGTTGAACATTGTTCGCTTTCATGGCCTCCTGTAAAGTCATTTCTTTCGTGTCATCCACTTCCTCTTGGTAAACCCCTGTGGAACTGGTATCGGCGGCTGTGAATTCTGCATTAGGGTCATCTGTTTGAACAGCATTACTGTCAATATTTAATTCCATATCGGCTGTAGAGTCTGAGCTACAAGCAAATACTGTAAAGGCTAATATAGAAAGGAAAGCTAGTTTTTTAATCATCATTTTAATATTTTTTTACTAAAAGTAGTAAAAAAATATTAGTTGCCAAACGTTTGTAAGTCTGAAAGTCTTTTATAGATACCTTCTTTAGTAATCAAATCATTATGGCGACCACGCTCCACAATTTTACCTTTTTGTAAAACAACAATTTCATCTGCATTTTGTATAGTAGATAGCCTGTGTGCAATAATAATTGAAGTTCGGTTATTCATTAATTTATACAGAGCATCTTGGACCAGTTTTTCTGATTCTGTATCTAAAGCGGAAGTTGCTTCATCTAAGATTAAAATAGGAGGATTTTTTAAGACTGCTCTTGCTATACTAATTCGTTGTTTTTGCCCACCTGATAATTTATTTCCCCTATCGCCAATATTGGTGTAATATCCTTTATCAAATTCAGTAATAAAATGATGTGCATTAGCAATTTTTGCAGCAGCAATAACATCTTCTTCTGTTGCATTTTCTACTCCAAAAGCAATGTTGTTAAAAATGGTGTCATTAAATAATATCGATTCTTGGGTAACAACTCCAATAAGTTTTCTTAAACTCTCAATTGATGCATTTTTAATATCTACACCATCAACAGAGACCGAACCTGAATTAACATCATAAAAACGCGGAAGTAAATCGGCGAAGGTTGATTTACCACCTCCTGATTCGCCGACCAAAGCAATGGTTTTACCTTTTTCTATGGTAATGTTTATGTCGCTTAAAACTTCTTCTTTACCATAACTAAAACAAACATTTTTATACGAAATAGCTTCGTTAAATCCATTTAATGTAATAGGATTTTCAATTTCCTTAATATTATTTTCGGCTTGTAATAATTCTTCAATTCGCTCAGCAGATGCAGCACCTTTTTGTATAATTGAGTAGGCGCTTGAAATGGCTTTAATAGGACTTAATAAACGGGCAAAAATAATAATGTAACCAATAAATTCTCCTCCGTTAAATGATCCTTCGTCATTTAAAACCAGACTACCTCCATAATATGCTAAAGTTACCATTACAGCCGAACCCAGAAATTCGCTAAGCGGAGATGCCGAATCACGTTTACGAATCATTTTTAAATGTAAATCGGTGTAATCTTGATTGAGTTTTTGAAACGTTGAAGTAACCTTTTTTTCTGAATGAAAAGCTTTAATTATTCTTAAGCCGCCTATTGATTCTTCTACATTCGATAACAACTCACCCATTTGAGCTTGTAATTTACCAGATGTTCGTTTTAAACTTTTTCCTACTCGACCTATTATAAGCCCACTAATCGGTAGTAGAATCAAAGAAAAAAGCGTTAGGTTGGGGTTCATAGCAATCATTACGCCTAACGAAAGAATAATTGATATAGGTTCCTTAAACAGTAACTCTAACGAATTTAAAATAGACCATTCTACTTCCTGAACATCAGTAGTAACTTTTGCAATAATATCTCCTTTTTTTTCTTCCGAATAAAATAGTAGTGGTAAAGCCATAATCTTCGCTTGCAGCTCATTTCTTAAATCTCTAACAACACCAGTTCTTAAAACGGCAATAAAAAACATAGCTAAATATCTGCACACATTTTTTATCAAAAACATGATACCAACCAATACGCATACAAACAACAATACCTTGGCTTTGTTTTCATCCTCAATATATTGGCTTAAAGTATAATTAAAATAATTTTCAAAATACTCTTTAGTCAAAGCAAATTCAGGTTTAGTGGTTACTACAGCAGTAGTTTGATTAAACAATATGTTTAAGAAAGGAACAAACAAAAGCATAGAAAGCAACTCAAAAATTACAGCCAAGATATTGAACACAATATTTAATATAGCGTAAAGCTTATAATTAAGTGCGTAGGTTAATATTTTTCTAAAACTTTTCATTTGCTTTTATTTTGTAGGAGTGAGTTAAATTAAATCTACTCCCGTAAAAGTAAAAGGAGAAATTTTTCTCAACTCATTTTTTATTTCCTCACTAACATTAAGCGTATCAATAAAATTAGCAATTGAGTTAGCTGTAATTTTTTCATTGGTTCGAGTCAATTCTTTTAATGCCTCATATGGTTTTGGATAACCCTCACGGCGTAAAACGGTTTGAATAGCTTCAGCTGCTACTGCCCAATTGTCTTCTAAATCGGCGTGTATTTTTGTTTCGTTTAGTAACAACTTATTTAAACCTTTTATAAGCGATGCCATTGCTAAAACGGTATGGCCAATTGGAACGCCAACGTTACGTAAAACGGTAGAATCGGTTAAATCGCGTTGTAAACGAGAGATAGGTAATTTAGCCGACAAATGTTCGAAAATCGCATTGGCTATACCTAAGTTTCCCTCTGAGTTTTCAAAATCGATAGGGTTAACTTTATGTGGCATAGCTGATGAACCTATTTCACCCTCTTTAATTTTTTGTTTAAAATAATCCATCGAAACATAGGTCCAAATATCCCTGTCTAAATCTATTAAAATAGTGTTGATGCGTTTTAACCCATCAAATAGTGCAGCTAAATTGTCGTAATGCTCAATCTGGGTGGTGGTTTGTGAACGATCTAACCCTAGATTGTTGTTTACAAAATTGTTGGAAAATTCTACCCAATTGTAATTAGGATAAGCCACATGGTGAGCATTTAAGTTACCTGTTGCACCACCAAATTTTGCTGAAAAAGGTACTGCTTTTACTTGCAACAGTTGTTTTTCGATACGCTCCACAAATACATAAAATTCTTTACCCAATTTGGTAGGTGAAGCTGGTTGTCCGTGTGTTTTTGCCAACATCGGTATGTTTGCCCAAGCACTAGACATTTCTTTTAATTTTACTAAACAATCTTTAAGTAGAGGGTAATAAACAGCGTCTAATGCTTCTTTAATGGATAAAGGAACAGAAGTGTTGTTAATGTCTTGCGAGGTCAACCCAAAGTGAACAAATTCTTTATAAGCAGGATTGATGTTCAATAAATCGAACATCTTTTTGATAAAATATTCAACAGCTTTAACATCGTGGTTGGTTATTTTCTCTTCATCTTTAACCGACATAATATCTGCTTCCGATAAGTTGTTATAAATGTTTCTTAAATCGGCATATTTAGCTTTATCAAAACCCTGTAATTGTGGTAATGGCAGCTCACAAAGAGTAATAAAATATTCAATTTCTACTCTAATACGGTATTTTATTAAGGCTGCTTCTGAAAAATAAGGAGCCAACAACTCGGTTGTTTTTCTGTATCTACCATCAATGGGCGAAATTGCTGTTAATGCAGTAAGATTCATTTTTCTTGGAAAATTTATTGAACTGCAAAAGTATTATTTTATATCGAAATATAAGAATAGTCTAAATTCGATTGAATTTGGGCTTCTATCGAAATAATCAAGTTAAATAATACAGCACCTTTGTACTACTCCACAACTATCTTGTTGGTAAAGGTTCCTTCTTCTGTATGCAACTTTACAAAATATATCCCTTTGTTAGATTTAGAAAGGTTTATTTCATTTGTAGAAGGATTTTTAATCATAAGAATTTCATGACCAACAATATCATACACCTGTAGTCTATTAATATTATTCTCGTAATTTATATAGAACTTTCCATTACTAGGGTTGGGGTATATTAAAGGTGATTTATGATTAGGTTTTGTAGTTTCGATACCTGTTACTGTAGAACAAAAATTTTCTAAATTGTATAAATTTTTAGCTAATTGGGTATTAGTTCGGAGAACCCCAACTGAAGTTTGATTGTTTCCATTTAAATCTCTTCCATAAGGAAATGCAACATCAAGAGTTAATTTACCACCTGCAGGGAAGTAGAAAGGACCAGTTGAGATTACACCTTTTGTGTCTTCTGGAGTCATAGCAAAGCCAACGGCTGTCCATCCTGAGCTATTTTCCGGTCTGCCAGAGAACATAAAGTTGGCAGGAATTGAACCACCATACCCCGTTCCGCCTTTGGTTAATGGAGTACCATCTTTCCAAATGCCTTTTAGATATTGATAAAAATGAGTAGGGGTACTTGGTAAGCCATTGTATGAAGTCCCACCATTAAACGAGATGCATTTTGAAGCGGTGTGATTTAAAAATGCTAAGCCTTGAGCTGGAGGTTTTAGACCATATCCATTTTCGTCGTTATTATCAGCATTGTAGGTGTAGTATAAATTTAAAAGGCTATCACAACCTACGTAATCATCTAAATAATATCCCAGATCCATATCCGCAAACATACCTAAATACACCGAGTTATAATTGTTTGCTGAACGGTTGTAGATGTTGAAATGTCCAAATATAATTTGATTAATAGCGTCATTTGTAGCATAACAATAAATCATTCCATGAACTTCTATCCCAAGTTTTGTACCTCCAGACCCAGAATGAGCTAGTTTATCGTCATTTACCATAAAAAATAAAGCTGAGTCTCCTCTAATACATGGGTAATCACCATTTATAGGGTCGTAAGTCCCATTGTTGTTAGAATCAATGTAAGGAGCCAAAACAGCGGTTTCGCCGTTTGCAACATCTCCATTTCCTGGCCAATTTGCGATAGCCTGTGGTACAACATATCCAGGAGTTGTATAAGAATTTATATGATAATTATTTAACATATTACTCGCACCCCAAACTTTGTTGTATTTAGTTGAGTAAGTAGGGCTTGAATAATTTGTAGCTACAGGACCGAAAAAATAATCTTTATTAGATCCACCAAATAGTTCAGCGGCAAGGTGTAATTGATTGTTTGTATCTAAACCTCCTACCCATAAGCAGCTGGTGTAAATAGAATGAACTCCATTGTTAGGAAAGGTGCTAGGCACCTCATACATTCCATCAAATAAGGTTCCATTGGAAAATACTTTTGCTCGAACATCATTAAAGTTCATAATAGCTACAGTTTGGCTATAAACAATAGTAGAAAGAAACATACTAAAAATTGTAAATGATTTTTTCATGGTATAAACTTTAAAAGTGGATATTCATATCAGCAATAATTAATTGATAAACGAAGGTAATGCATTTTTTCGATAAAGTCAATGATATGTTTTTTATCGAAGCATCTTTTCCCCAACTTTCGTATTTTTGGTAAAAAGCAACTCTGAAGTTGCTACCTTTGTTCGGACAGAAAATTTAAGGATGTTTTAGTTCAATGGCAAGATTAGATGAATGCATCAATTTAGCAGAATGAATATTACAAGAAACAACATACTCGAAGGAAAACATCAAAAGCCCATTTTATTGGATTTTGGATTTAAACCAACTCAACAGCAAAAACCAATAGTTGTAATTGCTCACGGGTTTAAGGGGTTTAAGGATTGGGGGCATTTTAATAAGGTAATGGAATATTTTATTGAAAATAATTTTGCATTTGTAAAGTTCAATTTTTCGCACAACGGAGGTAGCCCTGAACAACCCATTGATTTTCCCGATTTAGAAGCTTTTGGAAATAACAATTATACCAAAGAATTAGATGATTTAAAAACCATTGTGAATTGGATTGTAGAAACCGACAGTTTACCAACTCAAGAAGTGAATAAAAATCAGATTTATTTAATTGGTCATAGTAGGGGTGGTGGAATAAGCATTATTGGGGCTTCTGAGGATAAACGAATAAAAAAATTAGTCACTTGGGCTGCGGTTTCAGATTTTTTGTCCCGGTTACCACAAGATTTAACCACATGGAAAACCGATGGAGTGTTGTATGTGGAAAATACCCGGACACACCAGCAGATGCCTATGTATTATCAATTTGTTGAAGATAATTTAAATAATAAAGAACGGTTAAATATTCGCAAGTCAGCAGAAAAGTTAAACATACCGCATTTAATTATACACGGAACTAACGACGAAGTAGTTCATGTTACTGAAGCTCATAATTTAAAAAAATGGAATTTAAAATCTGAATTGTTTTTGTTAGAAGGAGGAACCCACACATTTGGGGCAAAGCACCCTTTTAATGAAATTGATATGCCTAATGATGTTCAATTAGCTTTGAGAAAAACATTAGCATTTTTGAGATAAAGAAAATAAATAGAATAAAAAAAAAAGGCTTTCATTGAAAGCCTTTTTAAGTTAAAATTTGAGCTGGTATACGTTGTCCAGTTGATCATCGTTACTATAATTGACATCTAAATCAATAATTTTCCCATCTCTAAGATTGTAAACCCATCCATGAATATGAAGTGTTTGATTTTTTTCCCACGCTGATTGTACAATGGATGTTTTTGCTAAATCTAAAACTTGTTCAACTACATTTAACTCAACAAAGCGATCAAATTTTTTGTTTTCATCACTAATCCCATCAAGTTCTTTATGATGGAATCGATAAACATCTTTGATGTGCCTAATCCAGTTGTCAATCAAACCAATGTGTTGGTTGCCCATAGCTGCTTTTATACCACCACACCCATAGTGTCCACAAACAATTACATGTTTTACTTTTAATGCATTTACCGCGTAATCTAATACGCTTAGCATGTTCATGTCGGTATGAATAACCATGTTGGCAATATTTCTGTGAACAAAAACCTCGCCTGGCTGAGCTCCAATTAATTCGTTTGCTGGTACTCTACTGTCAGCACAACCAATCCATAATACAGGGGGTTGCTGTCCTTCAGACAGTTTTTTAAAATAATTTTCATCAATCGCTAGTTTACTTTCTACCCATTTTTGATTGTTTTCAATAAGTTGTTTATAAAATGTTGTTTCCATATTTTTTATTTTAATGTTGGGATTTTGAGTAAGCCTCATCAATACCTTTTGTTATAACTGTTATGTTTTTTAATTTAGATGTGTGATGTGTAAATTCTTGAATGTTTTCTAACACATCATAGGCAATGTAATATGATTTTTCTCCATCAATAATAATGGTTGAATTTTCAGGTAATTCATCTAAAGTTTTAGAAATACTGGCTTTGTTTAAAAATGTGGTTTCTTCAGCTAAAATTAACTTATACACATTGTTCTTCTCGCCTTTCTCTTTTATTAAGTTTGATGAATTTAGATAGTTTCGTCTTAGTACATAAAAAATAGCAACAATCATCCCTATAAAAATCCCTTTTAGCAAATCTGTAGAAACAATAGCCACAACCGTAATAAAAAATGCAACAAACTGTAATTTATCTAATTTATACATTTGTATAAACACTTGAGGTTTTGCCAATTTATAACCAACCATTAATAATATGGCTGCTAGAGAAGCTAAAGGAATTAAATTTATTATTGTCGGAATAAACATTACTGAAATAAGTAAAATAACCCCATGTGTTATAGCTCCTAATTTTGTTTGACCTCCAGAATCAATATTTGCAGAACTTCTAACAATAACCTGAGTTATAGGAAGTCCTCCAATTAATCCAGAAACCATATTTCCAATTCCTTGTGCTTTCAATTCCCTATCTGTGGAAGTTCTTCTTTTATAAGGATCCAATTTATCAGTTGCTTCAACAGAAAGTAGTGTTTCTAAACTAGCTACTATTGCCAATGTAAAAGCCACTACATAAACCTGCGGATTGCTAATTGCACTAAAATCGGGTAGTTTAAAGAAACCTAAAAATTCTTGAGGATTATTAGCAATCGGCAATTGAACCAAATGCTCTCCTTTAGAAGCTAAATTTGGAGCGTAAATTAAAAATAGATAGTTTAAAAGTATACCTACAAGAACTACAAATAATGCTCCTGGCAGAAACTTAAAAAGCCCTATTTTTTTCATAAACTTCATGTCGAATAAGATTAACAAAGCTAATGAAGCTACACTTATGATAATTGACCCTACACTACTATACTTAAAAGCATAATATATTTCGGTAAAAGTATTACGGCCGTCTTTTTGAACAAAATCAAAATCACCCATAAAATCTTCATCATAACCAAGAGCATGGGGTATTTCTTTTAAAATTAAAATAATACCGATTGCAGTTAACATGCCTTTTATAACCGATGAAGGGAAGTAATACCCAACAATACCCGCTTTTAAATATCCTGCAATAAGCTGTAAAACTCCTGCTAATACAACAGCTAGAAGGAATGCCTCGAAACTACCTAATGTTTCAATTGCTGTTAATACGATAACAACTAATCCTGCAGCAGGGCCTGAAACACCAAGTGAAGAACCACTTAAAAAACCAACAACAATACCTCCTATTACTCCAGCAATTATTCCTGAAAAAAGTAAATCTGGTTTTCCAGTTGAGGCTAATGCAATTCCAAGGCATAGGGGAAGAGCAACAAGAAATACCACCAATCCAGCGGGTAAATCACTTTTGACGGAAGAAAAAATTCCCGTCTTATTATTTTTTGACATAAAAAATGAGATTAATAGATAAATATTTTTTTTAAAAAACTTTTATCTATTAGGGGGTGGGGTGGGGATTTCTATTAGAATTGGATTAACTTTTTTTAAAAGGTTATTCAATAAAAGTTCAATTTTTATTTTATATAGAATTGTGCTTAATGTACTGGTTAAGAAATGTTCCTCTTCTGAAATGTTTTCTGTATTAGAGTTAGGTCTATTTTTCAATGAGATATCTTCTTCCTCTGTTAATTCAATCGATACCATTAACTTTTTGATATTGCAAATAGATGTCAACATTATACTTGAGAACAAGATTGAAGCTAATAAGAAAGATATAAAAACAATGTTTTTCATCAAGCACGAAATTACTCTTTTAAAGCTAATAAAATGTATATGGTTGTAAAATATTAATACTTAGCGAAATTTCTTATATAAGCTTCCCCATCTTCTATTTTAGTAATTAAATCACTAATTTTTTTTTCGTTAAACATAAAATACAATCCATCTCTATATATTTTAAAATCATGGTGTAATGGGCAAGGGTGAGTTTCAGAACACTCTTTTAAACCTAATCCACAATTGGTGAAAAATGATAAACCATCTATTACCTCTATAATAGTAAGAAGAGATGTTTCTTTGGATTTTTCGTTTAAGTAAAAACCACCGTTCGGCCCTTTCAATGACTGAACAATGTTATGTTTTACTAAGCGTTGCAATATTTTGCTTAAAAAATGTACAGGTAAATCTAACTCATCGGCAATTTCTTTAATACCAAATTTGTGCTTCACTGTAGCATGATGACCTATATATATAATAGATCGAAGAGCATATATGCAAGATTTTGATAACATTTACAATAATTCTTGCTCAAATTTAATTGCTTTTGGGAACAATATGTTGTTCTCAAGGTGAATATGTTGAAAAAGATCGTTTTGATACTCTTCCAGCTTAGAGTATAAAGCTCTAAAGGTATTACAAGCACCAGCAGGTGGAGTGTAATTGTTGCTTAATTCCGCTATTTGTGTTAAAATATCTCCTGCGTCGGTGTGTTCGGCTTCCATCATGTTTATAGGGTTTTGGATGGTGCCAAAAGGTGGTGGAGCTAAGGGTGTACCTTCTTTTTTTGCTTTACCTATTGCTTTTATAAAAGGAAATAAAACATTTTCTTCTTTATGCATGTGCATGTTCAATTCGTTCGATAAATCATGAAACAAGTTGTTTATTTCTACTACTTCAGTATAATGATGACCGTGAACCTTTGCTACCCTTTCAGAATACTGTCTGATTAACTGATTTGCTTCTGCTACATATTTATGATGTGTATTAACAATATAATCGGCTAAAAAATCCAAATCCCACGAATTAAAATCGTGACCAGCTGCTGGAGCTTTGCCTATATTAAGAATGTCTTCTTTAATTTTTGAGTAATCCACTCCTTTTTTAGCACAAACATCTTTTACATTAACATTTCCACCACAACAAAAATCAATTCCGTTTTTTTTAAATACATCAGCTGTTCTGATGTTTTCTGTAACAATCTCTGCTACTGTTTTTTCATCTATATTTTCCATAATTAAGTGTTTTATTGTGGTACAAATATACAAATAATTTTATTAATAGAATAAAAGACCTAAATATCTTTTAATAAATTATATTGATTTTATCTATTAAATTTGGTGTAATAATTTGGTAATCACTGTTAATGCTCAATTGTTGGATTTCTGCTTAGCAAAATTTGGAAATTAAGAATGCATTGTTAATAAATTTTACCAAACTACCCTTTAAGTCCCACTAATAATGAGCTAACTTTCTGTTGAAAAAAATAGCTTTAATTTTTATTGAAAGAAGAGGATTCTCTTTCTAACTTGCACAAGCATTTTTACAGTAAAATGTAAAGAAGTAATAACCCAACAAAACCCTTTTAAACACATGAAAGAATCAATTAACGTAATCAGTGAAACAGCAAAAAAAGTTGATGAAGCAGTATTAAAAATCGACGAAAACGGAAAAAACAAAATGAAAACTTACTCATTTGATGAAGCATTGAAAGATGCAACAAACTATTTTAAAGGTGATGAGTTAGCCGCAAATGTGTGGATTAACAAATACGCTTTAAAAGATTCTGATGGGAATATTTATGAAAGTAACCCAGATCAAATGCACAGAAGATTATCTGCTGAGATTGCGAGAATTGAAACGAAATATCCTAATTCATATTCTGAAGAGGAAATTTATCAAGTGTTAAAAGATTTCAAATACATTGTACCTCAGGGTGGTCCAATGACAGGTATTGGAAATGATTTCCAAATTGCGTCTCTTTCAAACTGTTTTGTTATTGGTAGCGATGGTGAGTCTGATTCGTACGGTGGGGTTATGAAAATTGATGAAGAACAAGTTCAATTGATGAAAAGACGTGGAGGTGTTGGACACGACTTGTCACACATTCGTCCAAAAGGAAGCCCTGTTAAGAATAGTGCATTAACATCTACGGGTATTGTTCCTTTTATGGAAAGATATTCAAATTCTACTAGAGAGGTTGCTCAAGATGGTAGAAGAGGAGCTTTAATGTTATCAGTTTCTATCAAACATCCCGATGCAGAACAATTTATCGATGCTAAAATGGATGGAACTAAAGTTACTGGTGCAAATGTTTCGGTAAGAATTGATCACGATTTTATGAAATCTGTAAAATCGGGAACTCCATATACCCAACAATATCCAATTCATTCAACTGAGCCAAAATATACTAAAGAGGTTGATGCCAAAAAGATTTGGGATAAAATCATTCACAATGCGTGGAAATCTGCTGAACCAGGTATTTTGTTTTGGGATACTATAATTAGTGAGTCTATTCCAGATTGTTATGCCGATTTAGGATTTAAAACCGTTTCTACAAATCCATGCGGAGAAATTCCATTGTGTCCTTATGATAGTTGTCGTTTAATAGCTGTTAACTTATATAGTTATGTAGAAAATGCTTTCACATCAAGTGCAACATTTAACTACCAAAAATTTAACAAGCATGTTGGAATGGCTCAACGTATTATGGATGATATTGTTGATTTAGAATTAGAAAAAATAAATAGAATTGTTGAGAAAATTGAAGCTGATCCAGAAAACATTGAATTGAAAAGAACAGAGCTAACACTTTGGAAAAAAATCAAAACCAAATGTATTCAGGGAAGAAGAACTGGTGTTGGTATTACTGCAGAAGGAGATATGTTAGCGGCATTAGGCTATAAATATGGTACTTCAGAAGCAACAGATTTCTGTGAAGATATTCATAAAAAATTGGCTTTAGCAGCTTATCGTTCTTCGGTTGATATGGCTAGAGATAGAGGTTCGTTCCCTATTTTTGACGCAATACGAGAAGAAAAAAACCCAATGATAAACCGTTTGAGAGAAGAAGATGAGCAGTTGTATCAGGACATGGTTAAATATGGTAGAAGAAATATTGCGTTATTAACGATAGCTCCAACAGGAACAACTAGTTTAATGACTCAAACATCTTCAGGTATTGAGCCAGTATTTATGGTTTCATACAAAAGAAGAAGAAAAGTCAATCCAAACGATAAGCAAGTAAAAGTTGATTTTGTTGATGAAGTAGGCGATTCTTGGGAAGAATACCACGTATTCCACCATCAGTTTATGACTTGGTTAACAGCAAACGGATACAATGCTGATGAGGTTTCTAAAATGGAAGAAACTCAATTGAATGAAATTATTGCAAAGTCTCCTTACCACGGAGCAACAGCTAATGATGTGGATTGGGTAGAAAAAGTAAAATTACAAGGTAAAGTTCAGAAATGGATTGACCACTCTATTAGCGTAACAGTTAATGTTCCAAACGATTGTACTGAAGAATTGGTAAGCCAAATTTACCAAACAGGATGGGAAAGCGGTTGCAAAGGAATTACCGTTTACAGAGATGGCTCTAGAAGTGGTGTATTGATTTCTAACGATAAAAAAGAAGATAAAAAAGATGAGAATATTTATACATTCTCTGAAACAAATGCACCTAAAAGACCAGATAAATTAGAGGCAGAAATTATTCAATTTAACAACGAAAGTGAAAAATGGATTGCTGTAATTGGTTTGTTAGATGGAAGACCGTACGAAATATTTACGGGAGCTGCTAAAGAATCATTCTCAATTTTATCTCACGTACAAAAAGGTTGGGTAATTAAAGAAAAAGCGGAAGATGGTAAATCGCGTTATGATTTCCAATACGAAGATAGTCATGGTTACAAGACTACTATCGAAGGTTTATCAAGAACATTTAACCAGGAGTACTGGAACTATGCTAAATTGATTTCAGGAGTATTAAGACACGGTATGCCGTTAAGCTTTGTAGTTGATATGGTAGATAATTTACATTTAAGTGATGAAACTTTAAATACTTGGAAAAAAGGTGTGGTACGTTCGTTAAAGAAATTCATTCCAGATGGAACGAAACCAGCTGAAAATGTTTGCCCTAGCTGTAAAGAACCATCGTTAGTTTATGAAGAAGGTTGTTTAAACTGCAAAAGCTGCGGACACTCAAAATGCGGTTAATTATTTGATTATACAAAGTGTGTAAAAAATCCCTTCAATTTTATTGAGGGGATTTTTGTTTTATAGCGAAGCTAAAGGAAGAGTTGTAGTAGCTGGTGATTTAATATGAGCTGGGCCCAAAATTTCACCTTTAAAAAAAATCGCGTGATTCTTAGAATTAATACTCAAGTTATATTTATGAGCTTGATTTTTTATTGGTTTGTAGTGTTCTATTTTACCAATAACATTATGGTTATACAAAACCACAATTCTTTGGTTACCTATTGAAGAAGGAATTTTATTGATTTCCTTACCGTTTTCATAAATAAGAATGGTCGATTTATCTTCTTTTGATTCCCAGATTACTTGTAATAGATTCTTGTTAATTTCTGAATTTACAAGCAACTCTAAAGAGTTTCCATAAACAAAATGTTGAATTTCGGTAATTATATTATCACCTTTATTTAAACCAGGGTGCAAAACAAAAATAGCTGAAATACTAGAATACAATAATATGTTTTTGATAAAATTCATTTTCTTAATCGGGTTACAATATTAACACGATTAAGTGGTATAAAAGGTTGGTTTAGATTAATTCTTTTTTAAGAAAATATATTTTATACCAATATTAAACTCTACAGAGAACGTTCTTGCTGCCTGATATGCATTGTTTCCATCAGAAATGTTCAATAAACCTTGACGATATTTAATACCCGGAGTTATCATAATTTGTTTGGATAAATATCGGTCTTGTTCAATTCCTAAAATAATCCCTAAGTCCATTTTGTTGAACTGGTTGGCAACATCGGTAGCTTGTCCATTAGTAATAACTTCGGCTGAAGATAGATAACCAGCATAGATACCACCTATTAAATTTGTAGAGTATTTTTTGTTATCGAATGTAGATTTATTATTCATTCTTTTTGCCATTACATCAATTGTGGTATAAGTAAGGTTTAGGTTCTCTGAATAGGTTAAATCGTTTAAACTGTATTTTCTATTGTAACCAGATGTTGAAATAAAATTAACATTGGTTTCTAAATTTAGTTTGTCTGACATAATAAAACCAATAGTTCCGCCAATATTGTAGCCAAAATCCAAGTAACGTTGTTGTTTAGCTTGTGATAAGGCATTGTTTGTGTTTATTTTGGTAAATAAATCTTGTTTCTTAAACCCAGCGTTTACACCCACATAAAAACGTCGGGCATACATTCCAAACACAAAATGAGAGGAGAAACGTTTGTCGTTAAAAATGATTTTATTTTTCTCTTTCTTTACTAAAAACTCTTTGGCTTCCAATGTTCTGGTATTGAAATCAATTTCTTGTAATTCAGTTAAAGCCAACTCTTGTTCCTGGTATTCAAAAAATAAACTTCCCACTTGTTTAGGACTATATTTATCCATTTTTACAGCAGCATAAAGTGGTGTTTTTTTGTTACTTGATGTATTATTTGATGATGTTTGAATAGTGTTGTTTCGCTGGTTGCTTCGAATAACAGATACTGTAGTTGCTACATCACTTTCTGTTGATACAGTTTCATCAGGTTTGGTATATTCTTCTTTTTTTGTAGTTGAATTATTTTTTTCTACTAAACTGCTGGTTGATTTTTTTGATGATTTAGCATATTGACTATCGTTATTTCTAGAAATAAGGTTTGTTGATGTCGCTGTCGTCGTTAATTTTTTACTTTCATCAATTTTGTTGTTGATGGTGTTATAAGTTAAATAACTGCCAAAAAATAAAATAATTAGTGCTGATAGTCTTAAACCAAAATTTCTCCACCAAATCATTCTGTCGTAGCTGTTTAAAGAACTTAAAACTCTAGTCCAAACATTTTCTACATCAAGTTTTGTCGAGAGTTTATTCCAAACCTGTTGATCAGGTGTAGCATTATAATTAGCAGCTTCATTTTTATACCAGTCTTCAATGTTTTCTTCGGTTAAAGGTGCTTCAGTTTTATCTAATTTATTGGCAATAGCATCCCAGCCCTTGTCGTTAGGGTTAACTTGGTAGTTCGACAGTTCATCTTTATACCAATCTTCTATGTTGTTATCATCAATCATCTAACATAGTATTTGTTAACCAATTCTTTTAACACATTTTTTGCTTTAGAGAGTTGCGATTTTGACGTCCCGTCACTAATGTTCAACATTTCAGCAATTTCGTGATGTTTATAACCTTCAACCACATAAAGGTTAAAAATAGTTCTAGCACCAGTAGGCAACATGTTAACTAATTCAGCTAGGTCGGCTGTTTTGTATTGTTCCGAAACATCATCAAATGAGCCACCTATAAATTCGTTTTCTTGAAAATCGACATTGCTGATTCTATTTGTTTTTCTAAAATGATCGATGGCAGTATTTACAATAATTCGACGTATCCATGAATATAAATTCCATTCTACATTGTATTGGTCAAATTTTTTAAACACTTTAAAAAAACCGTCGTGTAAAATATCTTGAGCTAAATCGCGGTCTTTGGTGTAAGTTAAACATACACCAAACAGCCTAGAAGCATACAAATTGTATAATGCCTCTTGGTGTTTACGACTGTTGTTGTAACAACCTTCTATGATTTCTGAAAGCTCCAATATGGAAAAAATTTAATCGATTAGTTATAAGACGTTTAAGTTGTGTAAAAGGTTGGTTTGAAATGGAAAGAAGTTTGTAGTTGGAAATTTGTAACATTTTCCACTCCCATCTTCCTGCTTCGGACTTCCGTATTCTTGTTAATATCATTTTAAAAAAAATAACGATATACATGCTTTAATTTTTTGTTCTTTCTAACTTTGCAATTCTAAAATTACACCGAATAAAATGATTGTATTTTTTAAAAATAACTCAAACAAAATTATTGCAGTTCAATTTAATGGTAAGTTACATGAAAACGATTTACCAAAGTTGAATTGGTTGTTGGCTGCTATTCAACTTAAAGAGGAAAAGTTAACTGGTTTTTTTGTGGGTCCACGTAAAGAAATGGTTTCGCCTTGGAGTACGAATGCCGTTGAAATTACTCAAAACATGGGCATCAACAACATTGTTAGAGTAGAGGAATACAAAGTGGTGGAAAGTAAAAGCGCTACAATTGATCCAATGTTGGAAATACTTTATACAGAATTAAACCAAGATTTATTTACGATTAACATTAAGCCAGAAGAAGTGTTGTTTATTGATAACATAAAAGCATATAGCGATAAAGAGGGGTTGGCATTGAGTAATGATGAGGTGGAATATTTAGATAATGTAGTGAGCAGAATTGGTAGAAAATTAACTGATAGTGAGGTGTTTGGATTTTCACAAGTGAATTCGGAGCACTGCCGACATAAAATATTTAATGGAACGTTTGTGATTGATGGAAAAGAAAAACCATCGTCGTTGTTTAATTTGATAAGAAAAACATCACAACAAAATCCTAACACCATTGTGTCTGCTTACAAAGACAATGTAAGTTTTGTTAAAGGTCCAAAAGCAATGCAATTTGCTCCAACAACACAAAACAAAGCTGATTTTTTTGAAGTAAACGAAATTGATACGGTTCTTTCATTGAAAGCAGAGACACACAATTTTCCAACAACTGTTGAGCCTTTTAATGGTGCAGCTACAGGTTCGGGTGGTGAAATTAGAGATAGAATGGCTGGAGGGCAAGGAAGTGTTCCTATGGCTGGTACTGCGGTTTATATGACAGCCTATTCACGCTTAGAAAAAAATAGAGAGTGGGAAAAAGCTATGGCTGAACGCCCTTGGTTGTACCAAACTCCTTTAGATATTTTAATTAAAGCTTCAAATGGAGCATCCGATTTTGGAAATAAATTCGGACAACCATTAATTAACGGTTCGGTATTGACTTTTGAGCATGCTGAAGCAGGTAAAAAATATGGTTACGATAAAGTAATTATGCAAGCCGGAGGTATTGGTTATGGAAAATTAACCGATGCTCAAAAACACTTACCAAAAAAAGGAGATAAAATTGTTGTTTTAGGTGGCGATAATTATAGAATCGGAATGGGTGGTAGTGCAGTTTCTTCTGTGGCTACTGGAGAGTTCAGCAATTCAATTGAATTAAATGCTATACAACGTTCAAATCCTGAAATGCAAAAAAGAGTTTGTAATGTTATTCGTGCTTTTTCTGAATCTACCAAAAACCCTATTATTTCTATTCACGACCATGGTGCTGGTGGGCACTTAAACTGTTTGTCGGAATTGGTGGAAGCTACTGGAGGAATCATCAACTTAAGAAAATTGCCTGTTGGAGATGCTACGCTTTCTGCAAAAGAAATAGTTGGTAACGAGTCGCAAGAACGAATGGGATTGGTAATTGAAGAAAAAGACTTAGCATTGATGCAAGAAATTGCGGACAGAGAAAGAGCTCCAATGTATGTGGTTGGTGATATTACTGGCGACCATAAATTTACTTTTGAAGATAAAGAAACAGGGCAAAATCCTATTGATTTAAAAATTGAGGACATGTTTGGAAAACCTCCAAAAACGGTTATTACAGACACTACTAATAAAACAAAATATCAAGAGGTTGATTACAATACCGATAAAATTAAAGAATATTTAAATCAAGTACTGCAACTGGAATCAGTTGCCTGTAAAGATTGGTTAACCAATAAAGTTGATCGTTCGGTTACAGGTAAAGTAGCAAAACAACAAACTGTTGGCGAAATTCAAGTACCGTTAAATAATTTAGGTGCTGTTGCTCTTGATTATACTGGGAGATCGGGCATCGCAACGGCTTTGGGTCATGCTCCTATAGCATCATTAATCAACCCGGTAAACGGCAGTAAATTGGCTATTGCTGAAGCATTGACCAATATTATTTGGGCGCCAATGCCAAATGGAATAAAATCTGTTTCGTTGAGTGCCAACTGGATGTGGCCATGTAAAAACCCTGGTGAAGATGCTAGATTATACGATGCAGTAGAATCGGTAAGTACTTTTGCTTGCGATTTAGGATTAAACATTCCAACAGGAAAAGATTCTTTATCGATGGTACAAAAGTACAAAGACGATAAGGTGTATGCTCCAGGTACTGTTATCATTACTGCTTCTGGAGAAGTTACCGATATCAAGAAAATTGTTGAACCTTTGTTGGTGGTAAATGAAGAAACTTCGTTGATTTACATCGATTTTTCGGAAGATAAATTCCAATTGGGTGGTTCGGCATTTGCTCAGGTAGTAAATAAAATAGGAACTACTGCTCCAAATATTAATGACCATAACTATTTTGCTAGAGCTTTTGATACCGTTCAGCAGTTGATAAAAGATGGTAAAGTATTGGCGGGTCACGATATTTCATCAGGGGGGCTAATAACGGCATTGTTGGAGATGAATTTTGGTAATACCAGCGGTGGATTAAACGTAAATTTAGATTCGATTGATGAAGCTGATTTGATTAAAATTTTGTTTAACGAAAATCCTGCAATATTAATACAGGTAAGAGATAGCGATAAGGTTGTTTCGGAATTAGGCAAAAAAGGAATCCATGCTCACATTATTGCAAAACCAATACAAAAACGTGAAATAAACATTAAACATAAAGGTGCTCAATTAAAATTTGATGTTGAAGAGTTAAGAGACACTTGGTTTAAAACATCTTATTTGTTGGATAAAAACCAGTCGACCGAACATTATGCAGCCGAACGATTTAAAAATTACAAGGAATATAAATTAAACTATAAATTTCCTCAGCACTTTAAAGGCAGTTTATCGGATTATGGAGTAGGGCATGGTAGAAAAACTAAAACAGGAGCAAAGGCAGCTATTATTAGAGAAAAAGGAGTAAACGGTGATAGAGAAATGGCTTACTCGTTGTTTTTGGCTGGGTTTGATGTAAAAGACGTTCACATGACCGATTTAATCTCGGGTAGAGAAGATTTATCGGATGTAAACATGATTGTTTTTGTTGGTGGATTTTCTAACTCTGATGTGTTGGGTTCGGCAAAAGGTTGGGCAGGGGCATTTTTGTTTAACCCCAAAGCAAAACAAGCTTTAGACAATTTTTATGCACGTAAAGACACCTTGAGTTTAGGTGTTTGTAACGGTTGCCAATTAATGATGGAGTTAGGTTTGGTAAAATCGAAAGGGAAAACTCAACCAATGCATCATAACGTTTCTGGTAAGTTTGAATCTACATTCCTGGGAGTTACGGTGCAAGAAAACAAATCCATTTTATTGTCATCGTTATCTGGTAGTAGTTTAGGTATTTGGGTAGCACACGGCGAAGGACGATTTATGTTTGAAGGCGAAGAAACTGATTACAACATTGCTTTAACGTATAACTATGACAACTATCCGGGAAATCCAAATGGTTCGGAATACAATACTGCCGGTATAGTTTCTGATTGTGGACGACATTTAGCCATGATGCCACATTTAGAGCGTATTATTTTTCCTTGGCAAGCACCATATTATCCTAGTGATAAAAAGGACGACGAAGTTACTCCTTGGTTCGAAGCATTTGTAAATGCTCGTAAATGGGTAGAAACAGTAAGTAAATAGCAAAAAAGGGATTCATTTGAATCCCTTTTTTTTTTATATAGTATTGATAATAAAAATATCATTTTTACGTCTTACGTCTTATGATAAATAAATTACTGAAATTATTTGATTTAGTGCTGCTTACAATAACAGGTCTCATTGTTACAATTATAATACTGATTGGTCTTTACTTTTTATTTGTATGGATTTTCTTTTGGCCATCTCCTCCAGATAAAATAATTAAGATTACAAACAATGAAATTGACATAGAAAACGAATTTCATGAGATAAATAGTCAATATTGGTATAAAGATGATGGTAAGTTAGTATTTAATAACCTTACAAGTATAAAGCAAAAAGTATCACTTTATACTGATAAGTTGCCTAGTGAAAAGAAAAAAATAGGTTATATCACATCAAATGTGATTATTTCTGGAAGTTTTGCAAAAGACTGTATTCTAGGATTTGAAATTGGCGAAAAAAATGGACGTGATGAGAATCATATTATAATGGGAGTTAGTGGAGATGGGGAAATTAAAATTTTGAATGGTGATTTAGAGCCATTGATAGAAGAAGAAATAAGTTATGGTCCGAACACATTAAATCAATGTAGAGAAATTAATTTAAGTTTTTATTATTATAAAAACCCCTATGGATGGGTAATTTTCTTTGGTGCAAAGGGAAATGATGGTATTCGTAATGGTGCTTCAATCAATTATGTGCCTTATGATAAATTAGATTCAGAAAATAAAGAAATTTCATTAGTTGTTTACAATCCATCAAATAAAGGAAAAATTTGGTTTAAGAATTGGGAAATTCAAAACGATTGGACTCCAAATGATTAAAAAATAATTCTTCAAGTGCTATTTTGTATAATTAAGTAAATTAAAAAAAGGAATTCAATTGAATCCCTTTTTTTAATTTATGCCTCAGCAGTTGGTCCACCAAAGTTTAGTGGAATACCACCAGCTTCAATATCTTTAACTTTACCGTGTTTGCTTTCAAATTTTTGTATGTTGTCTTGTAAAGCATTTAACAAACGTTTTGCATGTTCCGGAGTCATTAAAATTCTTGATTTTACTTTTGCTTTAGGTACCCCTGGCATTACTCTAATAAAATCAATTACAAATTCAGAATTTGAATGACTTATTATAGCAAGGTTAGAATAGGTTCCTTCAGCTATCTCTTCAGTTAATTCTATGTTTAACTGGTTATCGTTTTGGTTTTCGTTCATGTTTTATAGTTTATAAAGTTTAAAGTCCGAAGACAGAAGTCAGAAGTAACTCTAATCTCCCGTCTTCGGACTTCGGTCTTTGGTCTTCCGACTTCCAGCTTCTATTTAATCTTCAATGACTACTTCTTTTTTAGCAGCTAAAAGTTGATTGTAATCTTCTTTGTTACCAACTACGATGTCTCTAAACTCTCGTAATCCGGTACCAGCAGGTATTAATTTACCTACAATTACATTTTCTTTTAATCCTAACAAGTCGTCAACTTTTCCTCTTACCGCTGCTTCATTTAAAACTTTAGTAGTTTCCTGGAACGATGCTGCGGATATAAAGCTATCAGTTTGTAACGAAGCTCTTGTAATACCTTGAATAATAGCGCTTGAAGTAGCAGGTACGGCTTGTCTTGCAACAACCACTTTTTTATCCATACGTTTCAATTTAGAGTTTTCGTCTCTTAACTGACGTAATGTTAAAATTTGACCTAGTTTTAATACTTCAGAATCACCTTTATCGGTAACAATCATTTTATCATAAATCCAATCGTTTTCAGTCATAAAATCTAACTTATTCACGATAGAGTTTTCTAAGAATGTTGTATCACCTTGATCAACAATAAGTACTTTTCTCATCATCTGTCTAACGATAACCTCAAAATGTTTGTCGTTAATTTTTACACCTTGTAAACGGTAAACTTCTTGTACTTCATTTACAATGTATTCTTGAACTGCAGTAGGTCCTTTAATTGCAAGAATATCAGATGGAGTAATAGAGCCTTCAGATAATGGAGAACCAGCTTTTACGAAATCGTTTTCTTGAACTAAAATATGTTTAGATAAGTTAACTAAGTACTTAGCAACTTGTCCGCTTTTAGATTCAATAATAATTTCTCTGTTACCTCTTTTAATTTTACCGAATGATACAATACCATCAATTTCAGTAACAACCGCTGGATTTGAAGGATTTCTCGCTTCAAATAACTCGGTAACTCTTGGTAAACCACCTGTAATATCCGATGTAGAACCAGAAACTCTAGGGATTTTTACTAAGATGTCACCACCATTAACTTTATCACCTTCGTTTACAACGATGTGAGAACCTACTGGTAAGTTGTATGTTCTTAAAACTTCTTTTTTACTGTTTACAACGGTAAGTACAGGAATTTTCTTTTTGTCTTTAATTTCTGAAATTACTTTTTCAGTAAATCCTGTTTGCTCATCCGACTCTTCTTTATAAGTAACACCTAATTCAAAGTTCTCGAAAGCAACAATACCATCAACCTCAGTTAAGATAACTGCATTGTATGGATCCCATTCACAAATTTTGGTTCCTTTGGTTATTTTGTCGCCATCAGCAACAAATATTTGAGAACCATAAGGAATATTATTTGTAGTTAAAACTACTCCTGTTTTGCTATCAACAATTTTCATTTCAGCAGAACGACCTATTACATAAGTTTCTGACCCTGATTTAGATTTTTTGTCGATAGTTCTTAGTTCTTCAATTTCAACTTTACCATCGTATTTTGCAACAATGTTGTTTTCACCTGTAATTTTAGAAGCGGTACCACCAATGTGGAATGTTCTAAGTGTTAACTGTGTACCTGGCTCACCAATTGATTGAGCAGCAATTACACCAACAGCTTCACCTTTTTGAACCATTCTACCTGTAGCTAAGTTACGTCCGTAACATTTAGCACAAACACCTCTTTTCAATTCACAAGTTAATACCGAACGAATTTCAACTTCATCAATATCAGCATCAACAATAGCTTGAGCAATATCTTCAGTAATTAATTCACCCGATTCAACAAGAACTTCTTCAGTTTTTGGATGTTGTATATCATGAACACTTGTTCTACCAATAATTCTATCAAATAAAGTTTCAACAACTTCATCATTATTCATTAATGCTGTTGCCATTAAACCTCTTAACGTGCCACAGTCTGGGTCAGTAATAACAACATCCTGAGCAACGTCAACCAATCTTCTGGTTAAGTAACCAGCATCAGCAGTTTTAAGAGCTGTATCCGCTAAACCTTTACGAGCACCGTGAGTAGAAATAAAGTACTCCAATACTGATAAACCTTCTTTAAAGTTTGCAAGAATTGGGTTTTCGATAATTTCTTGACCTGTTGAACCAGATTTTTGTGGCTTAGCCATCAAACCTCTCATACCAGATAACTGACGAATTTGCTCTTTCGAACCCCTTGCACCAGAGTCAAACATCATGTAGATAGAGTTAAAACCTTGATTATCGGTTTTTAGTCTTGTCATTAATGTGTTTGTTAATCTTGTATTGGTATGTGTCCAGATATCAATGATTTGGTTGTAACGTTCGTTGTTGGTTATGAAACCCATGTTATAGTTGTTCATTACCTCTTCAACTTGAGCGTTAGCATCAGCAATCATGGTTTCTTTTTCTGCTGGAATGATAATATCATCTAAGTTAAATGATAAACCACCTTTAAATGCCATATTGTAACCCAATGTTTTGATATCATCTAAGAATTGAACAGTTCTTGAAGTACCGCTAATTTTTAAGATTTTACCAATAATATCTCTTAACGATTTTTTTGTTAAAAGCTCATTGATATAACCCACTTCTTGCGGAACCATTTGGTTGAAAATAACTCTACCAACAGTAGTGTCAATAATTTTGTCAACCAATTTACCGTTTTCAATATCTTTAGTTCTTACTTTGATACAAGCATGTAAATCAGCTTTACCTTCGTTGTTAGCAATAATAACTTCTTCAGGAGAGTAGAATGTTTTGCCTTCACCTTTTACAACTTCATCTTTAGTTGTTCTTCTTTCTTTCGAAATGTAATACAGTCCTAAAACCATATCCTGAGATGGAAGAGTAACGGGTGTACCATTAGCCGGATTTAAGATGTTGTGAGAAGCTAACATTAATAATTGAGCTTCTAAAATTGCTGCGTTACCCAAAGGTAAGTGAACCGCCATTTGATCACCATCAAAATCCGCATTAAAAGCGGTACACACTAATGGATGTAAACGAATAGCTTTCCCTTCAATTAATTTTGGTTGGAAAGCTTGAATACCTAATCTGTGTAGAGTAGGAGCACGGTTAAGTAATACCGGATGCCCTTTTAATACGTTTTCTAAAATATCCCAAACTACAGGCTCTTTTTTATCTACAATTTTTTTAGCAGATTTCACCGTTTTTACAACACCTCTTTCTATTAACTTTCTAATAATAAATGGTTTGTAAAGTTCAGCAGCCATATCTTTAGGTAAACCACATTCATGTAGTTTTAAATCTGGTCCAACAACAATTACCGAACGTGCAGAATAATCAACACGTTTACCAAGTAAGTTTTGACGGAAACGTCCAGATTTACCTTTTAAGCTATCAGAAAGTGATTTTAAAGCTCTATTTGCATCAGTTTTAACAGCGCTAGATTTTCTAGAGTTATCAAACAACGCATCAACAGATTCTTGTAACATACGTTTTTCGTTACGCAAGATAACATCTGGAGCTTTAATTTCAATTAATCTTTTTAAACGATTGTTTCTGATTATAACTCTTCTATAAAGATCATTTAAATCCGATGTAGCAAATCTACCACCATCAAGAGGCACAAGAGGTCTTAATTCTGGTGGAATAACAGGAACAACTCTTACAATCATCCATTCTGGTCTGTTTTCGATATTTTCATTAGCAGCTCTGAATGATTCAACAACTTGAAGTCTTTTTAGGGCTTCATTTTTTCTTTGTTGAGATGTTTCTGTATTAGCTTGATGTCTTAAATCATACGATAAACTATCTAAATCTAAACGTTTTAGTAGTTCATATAATGCGTCAGCACCCATTTTAGCAATAAACTTATTTGGGTCGTTATCATCAAGGTATTGGTTTTCTTTTGGAAGAGTGTCTAATATATCTAAGTATTCTTCTTCAGATAAAAAGTCAAGATATTGTACCGGATCTCCTTCAGCATTAATAGCTGAAGCAGCATTAATTACAACATATCTTTCATAATAAATGATAGTATCTAATTTCTTGGTAGGTAATCCTAAAAGATATCCAATTTTGTTTGGTAAAGATTTAAAATACCAGATGTGAGCAACAGGAACAACCAAGTTGATGTGTCCCATTCTTTCTCTACGTACTTTTTTCTCAGTTACTTCAACACCACATCTATCACAGATAATTCCCTTATATCTGATTCTTTTGTATTTACCACAGTGACATTCCCAGTCTTTTACTGGTCCAAAAATTCTTTCGCAAAATAAACCGTCTCTTTCTGGTTTATAAGTTCTATAGTTAATGGTTTCAGGTTTTAATACTTCTCCACTAGATCTTTCTAGGATTAGTTCTGGAGAAGATAAACTGATGGTAATTCTTGAGAAATTACTGTCGGTATTATTATCGTGCTTAAAAGCCATATTATTAAGGTATTAGAGTGTTATTATTAATTAATCAAAAGCTATGTTTAGAGATAAACCTCTCAACTCGTGTAACAATACGTTAAACGATTCCGGAATACCTGGAGTAGGCATTGGATCTCCTTTAACAATTGCTTCGTAAGCTTTTGCTCTTCCTTTTACATCATCAGATTTAATGGTTAAGATTTCTTGTAGGATGTTTGCTGCACCGAATGCTTCAAGAGCCCAAACCTCCATCTCTCCAAATCTTTGACCACCAAACTGTGCCTTACCACCAAGTGGTTGTTGTGTAATTAACGAGTATGGTCCGATAGAACGAGCATGCATTTTGTCGTCAATCAAGTGACCAAGTTTTAACATATAAATTACACCAACAGTAGCTGTTTGGTCAAATCTTTCACCTGTACCACCATCATATAAGTATGTTTTACCATATTGTGGGATACCTGCTTTGATACAATATTCATTGATTTCTTCAACTGATGCGCCATCAAAAATTGGTGTTGCAAATTTTTGACCTAGTTTTTGACCAGCCCAACCTAATACAGTTTCGTAAACCTGACCTAAGTTCATCCTAGAAGGTACACCAAGTGGATTTAAAACGATATCAACCGGAGTTCCATCTTCTAAGTAAGGCATGTCTTCTTCTCTAACAATGTTAGCAACAATACCTTTGTTACCATGACGACCAGCCATTTTATCACCAACTTTTAGTTTTCTCTTTTTAGCCAAGTAAACTTTTGCTAATTTGATAATACCTGCTGGTAACTCATCTCCAACTGATAAAGCATATTTTTTTCTTTTGTTTACACCAAGAATTTCATTTGCTCTAATGTTGTAGTTGTTTAATAACGCTTTTACAAGATCATTAATCTCATCGCTTGTTGTCCAGTTTTTAGAATCAATAAAGCTATAATCGTTTATTTTTTCTAAAATTTTGATGGTGAATTTTGTTCCTTTTGGAACTATTTCTTCGCTATAGTAGTTAACTACACCTTGTGAAGTTTTACCATTAACGATGGTATAAAGTTTGTCTATTAACTCCTTTTTAAGGTCTGACATTTCTTTGTTAAACTCATCATCGATTTGAGAAATAATGTTTTTCTCGTCAGCTCTGGTTTTTCTGTCTTTAATTGCTTTTTCGAAAAGTTTTTTCTCGATAACAACACCTTTAACAGATGGTCTGATTTTTAATGAAGCATCTTTAACATCACCTGCTTTATCACCAAAGATTGCTCTTAAAAGTTTTTCTTCAGGAGTTGGGTCAGTTTCACCTTTTGGAGTTATTTTACCAATAATAATGTCACCTTCTTTAACTTCAGCACCAATTCTAATGATACCGTTTTCATCTAAATCTTTAGTAGCTTCTTCACTTACGTTTGGTATATCAGCAGTTAATTCCTCTAAACCACGTTTAGTATCTCTAACTTCTAATGAAAACTCTTCGATGTGAATAGAAGTAAAGATATCATCTTTTACTACTTTTTCAGATATAACAATTGCATCCTCAAAGTTATAACCTTTCCAAGGCATGAACGCTACTTTTAGGTTTCTACCTAAAGCCAATTCACCGTCTTGTGTAGCATAACCCTCACAAAGTACCTCTCCTTTTCTAACTCTTTGCCCTTTTTTAACAATTGGAGTTAAGTTGATACAAGTATTTTGATTGGTTTTTTTGAAAGTTGCTAATTGATATGATTTAACATCACCATCAAAGCTAACTAATTTTTCTTCTTCCGTTTTATCGTAACGAATAGAAATGGTATCAGCATCAACGTATTCAACAACACCGTCAGCTTCTGCATTTACCAATACTCTTGAATCTTCAGCAACACGTCCTTCCAAGCCTGTTCCAACGATAGGAGCCTCAGCTCTCATCAACGGTACAGCTTGACGCATCATGTTAGATCCCATCAAGGCACGGTTAGCATCATCATTTTCTAAGAAAGGAATTAAAGATGCAGCAATGGAAGCAATTTGGTTAGGAGCAACGTCCATTAAATGGATATTTTCTGGCTCTGTAACAGGGAAATCACCTTCTAATCTAGATTTAACCTTATCAGCTAAGAAAGCACCTTTGTCATCAATCACCGCATTTGCTTGAGCAATAATTTTTTTCTCTTCCTCTTCAGCACTTAAATATATTACATCATCATTTAATGCAACCTTACTATCAACTACTTTACGATATGGAGTTTCGATAAATCCTAATTTGTTCACTTTTGCATAAACACAAAGTGAAGAAATCAAACCAATGTTTGGTCCTTCAGGAGTTTCAATTGGACAAAGTCTTCCGTAGTGAGTGTAGTGAACGTCACGAACCTCAAAACCAGCTCTTTCTCTTGATAAACCACCTGGTCCTAATGCAGATAATCTTCTTTTGTGAGTAATCTCTGATAATGGATTGGTTTGATCCATAAATTGAGATAACTGATTCGTTCCGAAGAATGAATTAATTACAGAAGAAAGTGTTTTTGCATTAATTAAGTCAGAAGGAGTAAATACTTCATTATCTCTAACGTTCATTCTTTCTCTAATGGTTCTAGCCATTCTCGAAAGACCAACACCAAATTGGTTGTGTAATTGCTCACCAACCGTTCTTACTCTTCTATTACTTAAGTGGTCAATATCATCAACTATTGTTTTAGAGTTAATTAACTCAATTAAATATTTAATGATAGAAATAATATCTTCTCTAGAAAGTGTTCTTACATTCTCATCAATATTTAAACCTAATTTTTTATTGATTCTGAAACGTCCAACTTCACCTAAATCATATCTAGTTTCTGAGAAGAACAATTTGTCAATTACACCTCTTGCAGTCTCAACATCTGGTGGTTCTGCATTTCTCAATTGACGATAAATGTGTTCAACCGCTTCTTTCTCAGAGTTTGAAGGATCTTTTTGTAATGTGTTATATATAATGGCAAAATCTGCCGAGTTAACGTCTTCTTTGTGTAAAATGATGGTTTTTGAACCTGAATCAACTATTTCATCAATATGATCCTTATCGATAATTGTTTCACGGTCAATAATAACCTCATTTCTTTCGATAGAAACAACTTCACCTGTATCTTCATCCACAAAATCTTCAATCCATGTTTTTAATACACGTGCAGCTAATTTTCTACCAATAATTTTTTTCAATCCTGCTTTGCTAACTTTAACTTCATCAGCTAAGTCGAACAACTCTAAAATTTCTTTATCGGTTTCGAAGCCAATAGCTCTAAATAGAGTAGTAACAGGTAATTTTTTCTTTCTATCGATATACGCATACATTACGTTGTTGATATCGGTAGCAAATTCTATCCAAGAACCTCTAAAAGGAATTACTCTTGCAGAATATAATTTTGTTCCGTTAGCGTGACGGCTTTGTCCAAAGAATACACCTGGTGATCTGTGTAATTGAGAAACAATAACTCTCTCAGCACCGTTAATCACAAATGTTCCTTTTGGAGTCATATAAGGAATGGTTCCTAAATAAACATCTTGAACGATTGTTTCAAAATCCTCATGTTCAGGATCTGTACAATACAATTTCAATTTGGCTTTTAGTGGAACACTATAAGTTAATCCTCTTTCAATGCATTCTTCTATAGAATATCTTGGTGGATCAACAAAATAGTCTAGAAATTCTAATACGAATTGATTTCTAGCATCAGTAATAGGGAAATTTTCACTAAACACTCTAAATAGTCCTTCTTGTTCTCTGTTTTCAGGAGTAGTGTCTAATTGAAAATAACTTTGAAAAGATTTAAGTTGAATATCTAAAAAATCTGGGTATGATAACCGATTTTTTGTAGAACCAAAATTTATTCTTTCAGCCTTTTGGTTTTTAACTAACGTTTTATTCATTAGGTTCGAATGAGTTTAGTTACTATTAATACTTAATAATACTTATGCCTTAACATAATTTAGGCATCAATTTTACTATAACTCTTTGTAAATCAGCAACTCACTTAATGAGTGCCTCAGTTTTCCATTCACGAGGAGTATATAAGCACAAAATGGTTTAGACCAAATCTGTCCGAAAACAGATAAGATCTAAACCTATGTTTTGGTTAGTTGAAATTATTTAATTTCAACTTCAGCTCCAGCTTCCTCTAATTGAGATTTTAAAGCGTCAGCCTCATCTTTAGTTACACCTTCTTTTAATGGTTTTGGTGCAGCATCAACTAATTCTTTAGCTTCTTTTAAGCCTAAACCAGTTAATTCTTTAACTAATTTAACAACGCCTAATTTAGCTTGACCACCATTTTTAAGGATTACATCGAATGAAGTTTTTTCATCACCACCAGCAGCGTCACCACCACCAGCAGCTGGACCAGCTACAGCTACAGCAGCAGCTGCAGGTTCGATACCATATTCATCTTTAAGGATTGCAGCTAATTCGTTAACGTCTTTAACTGTTAAGTTTACTAACTGATCTGCAAGTTCTTTTAAATTTGCCATTTTATTTTTGATTTAAAATTTTTAAAATTAATTTATTTGATTATTGTGTGCGTACTTTTTTTTTATTCAGGTTTTTCTGAAAGTGTTTTAACAATTCCTGCAATTTTTCCACCACTTGATTTAAGTGCCGAAATAACATTTTTAGCAGGTGATTGTAATAAACCAATAATATCACCGATTAATTCTTCTTTAGATTTAAGCGCAACAAGTGCATCTAAATTGGCATCACCGATAAATATAGATTGATCTATAAATGCTCCTTTAAGGACAGGTTTCTCGCTTTTTTTACGAAATTCTTTAATCAATTTAGCTGGACCGTTTCCAGTTTCAGCAAACATAATTGAAGTATTTCCTTTAAGTGAAACATACAATTCATCGTAATTTCCCTCAGCTCTTTCTAGAGCTTTTTTAAGAAGAGAGTTTTTTACAACTTCCATTTGTATATTATTACTAAAGCAAGTTCTTCTTAACCTTGAAGAGTTTTCTGCATCTAAACCAGCAATGTCAGCTAAATAAAAAATATTAGCATTGTTTAACTTTGCAGTTAAACCGTCAACAAACTGATTTTTTTCTTCTTTAGTCATAGTTCTTATTTATAAGTTATAAACTTATTAAACCGTTAATGATTTAGGTTCAACTTTAACTCCAGGACTCATTGTAGTTGAAAGCGTTACGCTTTTCACATAGGTTCCTTTTGCTGCAGAAGGTTTAAGCTTCATAATTGTTTGAATAAGTTCTTGAGCATTCTCAACAAGTTTGTCAGCTTCGAAAGAAGCTCTACCCACTGTTGTATGTACTATACCGTACTTATCAACTTTAAAATCAATTTTACCTGCTTTTACTTCTGTAACAGCTTTGCCAATTTCCATGGTTACAGTACCAGATTTTGGGTTAGGCATTAATCCTCTTGGTCCTAAAACCTTTCCTAGAGCACCAACTTTACCCATTACACTCGGCATTGTAATAATCACATCGATATCAGTCCATCCACCTTTTATTTTTTCAATAAATTCGTCTAAACCAACATGATCTGCACCAGCTTCTTTAGCTTCAGCTTCTTTGTCAGGAGTACATAATACTAATACACGAACATCTTTACCAACTCCGTTAGGAAGGGCAACAGTTCCTCTCACCATTTGATTTGCTTTTCTTGGATCAACACCAAGTTTTACAGCGATATCAACAGAAGAGTCGAATTTTGTATAAGTAACGTCCTTAACAATTTTTGCAGCTTCATCTAAACTGTACTCTTTTGAAGTATCAAATTTTGATAAAGCTTGTTTCATATTTTTTGTTAATCTTGCCATTGCTTTATAACAATTAATTTACTTAATTAAGCTGGAAAAGTACCTTTTACAGTAATTCCCATACTTCTTGCTGTTCCTGCTACCATTCTCATAGCTGAATCAATTTTAAAACAATTTAAATCCGACATTTTGTCTTCAGCAATTGCTTTAACTTGATCCCACGTTACAGATGCTACTTTTTGTCTATTAGGCTCTGATGAACCTTTTTTGATTTTTGCAGCTTCCATTAGTTGAATTGCAGCTGGAGGAGTTTTGATTACAAAATCAAATGATTTATCGGCATAAACAGTAATAGCAACTGGTAAAATTTTACCTGCTTTATCCTGTGTTCTACCATTAAATTGCTTGCAAAATTCCATAATATTCACACCTTTAGAACCTAATGCAGGTCCTACTGGTGGAGATGGATTGGCAGCTCCTCCTTTAATTTGTAATTTAATTAATCCACTTATTTCTTTAGCCATTGTATTTACTATTTAGTTTGTACTCGTCTCACTTGGAAGCATTATATATGTGATGAGATTTGTACGATTAATTACGCATTTTTAACTTTCTTTCTCTACTTGTAAGAAGCTTAATTCTAATGGTTGTTTTCTACCAAAGATTTTCACCATTACTTCTAACTTACGTTTCTCTTCGTTTAGTTTTTCAATTGTTCCTGAGAATCCGTTAAATGGACCATCAACAACTTTAACATTTTCACCGATAACAAAAGGAATTGTCATTTCTTCTGTACTTTCTGCTAATTCATCTACTTTCCCTAAGATTCTGTTTACTTCAGATAATCTTAATGGAAGTGGATCTCCTTTTTTTTCCGCTCCTAAAAATCCAATTACACCATTTACATTTCTAATTACGTGAGGAACTTCACCAATTAAATCTGCTTCAATTAAAATATAACCAGGAAAGAAACTTCTTTCTTTATTTATTTTTTTACCATTTCTAATTTGGTAAACTTTTTCAGTAGGTATTAAAATTTGAGATACATAATCAGACAATTTATTTCTTACAATCTCGTCTTCAATGTATTTTTTTATTTTATTTTCCTTTCCACTAATGGCTCTAACTACATACCACTTTTTGCTGTTCTCTGCCATAATTTTTTAAAATAACCCGTAAATGAATTTCATTAAATTACTAAAAGAAGTATCCATTAGATAGATAATTAATGCAAAAATTACTGAAGCAACCAATACTATAACAGCACTACTTTGTAGTTCTGGCCACGTTGGCCATGACACTTTGTTTAGCAATTCGTCAGTTGACTCCTTAATATATGTTCCTATTTTTGCCATATAATCTTAATTTCTTTTTTTACTTGCACGGGTGGAGAGACTCGAACTCCCAACCAATGGTTTTGGAGACCACTACTCTACCAATTGAGCTACACCCGTAAATTTTATAAAGACAAGAAAGGTGTCCCATGAAAGGACACCTCAACTTGCATTTTAAAATATAACTATTTTATAATCTCAGTTACTTGACCTGCACCAACAGTTCTACCACCTTCTCTAATAGCAAATCTTAAACCTTTATTAATTGCAACAGGTACAATTAATTTTACAGTAATAGATACGTTATCACCTGGTAAAACCATTTCTCTACCTTCCGCTAAGTATATCTCTCCAGTTACATCTGTTGTTCTGATATAGAACTGAGGTCTGTACTTATTGTGGAATGGAGTATGACGTCCACCTTCTTCTTTCTTCAAGATGTAAACTTCAGCAGTAAATTCAGAATGAGGAGTAATAGAACCTGGTTTAGCGATTACCATACCTCTTCTGATGTCAGTTTTTTCAATACCTCTCAATAAAAGACCTACATTATCTCCAGCTTCACCTCTGTCTAATATTTTTCTAAACATTTCAACACCAGTTACTGTAGATTGTAATTTTTCAGCACCCATACCTAAGATATCAACTGTTTCACCAGAGTTAATAACACCAGTTTCAATTCTACCTGTTGCAACGGTACCTCTACCTGTAATAGAGAATACATCTTCAACTGGCATTAAGAAAGGCTTATCAACATCTCTAGGAGGCATTTCTATATAAGAATCAACAGCATCCATTAAATCTTCAACTGTTTTCACCCATTTTTCTTCACCATTTAAAGCACCTAAAGCTGAACCTGCAATTACTGGAGCATTGTCTCCATCATATTCGTAGAAGCTTAAAAGTTCTCTAATTTCCATTTCAACTAACTCTAATAACTCAGCATCATCAACCATATCCACTTTATTCATGAATACAACGATTCTTGGAATACCAACCTGACGTCCTAAAAGGATGTGTTCTCTAGTTTGTGGCATTGGTCCATCAGTTGCAGCAACAACTAATATAGCACCGTCCATTTGAGCAGCACCGGTTACCATGTTTTTAACATAATCCGCGTGACCTGGACAGTCAACGTGAGCATAATGTCTATTTGCTGTTGAATATTCAACGTGTGATGTATTAATTGTAATACCTCTTTCTTTTTCTTCTGGTGCGTTGTCAATCGACGCGAAATCTCTTAATTCAGCAAAACCTTTTTTTGCTAATACTGTTGTGATAGCAGCAGTTAAAGTTGTTTTCCCGTGGTCAACGTGACCAATTGTTCCGATGTTTAAGTGTGGTTTGGAACGATCATAATTTGCTTTAGCCATGATTTTCGGTTTGTTTATTTATTATACTATTTATATTAACTTTTATTTACTAATTAATCTATGTAATAGAGCCAACGACGGGACTTGAACCCGTGACCTCTTCCTTACCAAGGAAGTGCTCTACCACTGAGCTACGTCGGCTTTACCGACATATTGAAAAAAGAGCGGGAAACGGGATTCGAACCCGCGACCCTCAGCTTGGAAGGCTGATGCTCTAGCCAGCTGAGCTACTCCCGCTAATTTTTTACATTTTTTGTGGGGAAAGCAGGATTCGAACCTACGAAGGCGTGGCCAACAGATTTACAGTCTGTCCTCGTTGACCGCTTGAGTATTTCCCCAGCAATTTCATTTATTTAAAGAACTGAGCCACTAGAGGGACTCGAACCTCCGACCGGCTGATTACAAATCAGCTGCTCTACCAACTGAGCTATAGTGGCTTTTTCACTACTGCAAAAAAAAGCAGACCTCTTTTTAAAAAGGTCTGCAAATGTATTAAAGTTTTTATATTAATCAAATATTAATATTGATTTTTTTTTCAATTACACTTTGTTGATTTTTTCTTTGTGTTTTTTTAATTGTCTTCGTAGTGCTTCTACTGCACTATCTGTGGCTTCTTCAAAAGATTTACATTGTTTTTTTGCAAAGATGTCGTTCCCTGGAACTGATAATTTTATTTCAGCAATTTTATTTTCGCCTGTGCTGTTGTTATCAATTTTAAGAATTACGTCTCCGTCTATTATCTTATCATAATAGTGACCAAGTTTGTCAACTTTCTCTTGTACAAATTCTAATAGTTTTTTGTCTGCATCAAAATGAAGAGAGCTGATTTTTAAATTTACTTTCATATAACCTCCTATTTTAGGCTTTTGGATGAGCCTGTTTGTGAATGTTTTTTAATTTTTCTATTGTATTATGTGTATAAACTTGGGTTGCAGATAAATTGCTGTGGCCAAGTATTTCTTTTATTGTATTTAAATCAGCCCCATTATTTAGCATGTGTGTTGCGAAAGTGTGCCTTAATATATGTGGGCTTTTTTTGTCCTTACTTGTTATCGCACTAAGGTAAGAATTTACAATACGGTAGACAAGTTTCTGATATATTTTTTTTCCTTTTTCAGTTAAGAATAATAGTTCGTTATCACCGAATTCTTTGTTTTTCAGTTCAATATATTGTGTAAGTTTATTTTTCAAATTTAAAGTAATTGGTATTATCCGTTCTTTATTTCTTTTTCCAATTACTTTAATCTGATTCAGTGATAAATTTATTGAACTTGTTCTTAATGAGGTTAATTCTGATAGCCTCATACCAGTGGAGTAGAATAGCTCTAATATTATCATATTCCTTACTCCAACATAATTGTCAGTAAACAGGTCTGGATTAAATAATTCAATAGTTTCTTCTTGTTTTAAGAATACAGGTAGAGGTTTATTAGTTTTAGGCGTAATAATTTTAGCAAATGGATTGCCTGTAATGAACCCGTTTTTTTTTAAATACTTGAAGTAGGTTTTAATGCTTGAAATTTTTCGAATAATCGTTCTGTTTGTTTGCTTATTTTCTTTTAAGTAAACAAGCCAAGAACGAATTATTGTTGAGCTGATTTCTTTTGAATCGGTAATTTGGTAAGTGGAGGAGGTAAAGTCAAAAAGTTGTTCTAAATCTTTTTTATAAGCAATAACTGTATTTATAGAATACCGTTTTTGGTGCTGAAGATAATTTATAAAAGGTTCAATTTTATCCATAAAAAAAGTAGTTTACTAAATAACGTATTTTAAATTAAAAAGTTATTTGGTAAACTACTTTTAAGTAGATGATAAGCGAAATTTTATTGTTCAGCTTTTCTTAGCTGTTCAACATAAACCGCTTTTATTTTTTCAGCTCTGTTAATTACAGAAGGTTTGTCGAATTGTTTTCTATTTCTAAGTTCTTTAACAACACCAGTTTTTTCAAACTTTTTCTTGTATTTTTTTAAAGCTCTTTCGATGTTTTCTCCGTCTTTTATTGGAACAATTATCATTGTGTTTGTATTTAAATATTATTTTTAAAGGGTGGCAAATTTATCAATTTATTTTTAATATCCCTTATTTTATTTTAAAATTTCTCTTGAGATGACTAATTTCTGTATTTCTGAGGTTCCTTCACCTATTGTACATAGTTTTGAGTCTCTATAAAATTTCTCTGCTGGAAATTCTTTTGTATAGCCATAACCACCAAAAATTTGAACAGCTTCAGTTGATACTCTCACTGCAACTTCTGATGAATAGTATTTAGCCATCGCAGATACTTTTGTAACATCTTTATGTCTATCTTTTAAATCTGCAGCTTCAAATATTAAAAGTTCTGCAGCTTCAATTTCTGTAGCCATATCTGCCAATTTAAAAGCTATTGCTTGAAATTCACTAATCGCTTTTCCAAACTGTTCTCTTTCTTTCGAATATTTTAAGGCTGCCTCGTATGCACCTTTGGCAATTCCTAACCCTAAAGAAGCAATAGAAATTCTACCACCATCCAATACTTTCATAGCTTGTATAAAACCTTCACCAACATTTCCAAGTACATTGTCGTTGTGAACTCTACAGTCTGCAAAAATTAATTCAGCAGTTTCTGAAGCTCTCATACCAAGTTTATCTTCCTTTTTTCCTGAAGAAAATCCTGATGTTCCTTTCTCGATAACAAAGGCAGTCATTCCTCTTGAGTCACCTTTTTCACCAGTTCTGGCAATTACAACGGCTACATCTCCTGAAATAGCATGAGTTATAAAGTTTTTTGCACCATTTAACACCCAATAATCTCCGTCTTTTTTTGCTGTTGTATTCATTCCTCCAGCATCAGAACCTGTATTGTGCTCAGTTAATCCCCAAGCACCAATCCATTCTGCCGTGGCTAATTTTGGTAACCATTTCTTTTTTTGTTCTTCGTTACCAAACATCAAAATATGATTTGTGCAAAGAGAGTTATGAGCAGCAACAGACAAACCTATTGAACCGCATATTTTAGAAATTTCTGAAACTACAGTTACATATTCATTGTAACTCATGCCTGAACCACCATACTCTTGGGGCACTAGAGCTCCCATTAGACCTAATTCTCCTAATTTTTTAAATACTTCAATGGGAAAGGTTTGCGCATTATCCCATTCCATCATTTTTGGACGAATATTTTTTTCGCCAAATTCTCTAATCATATCAGCTATCATCAACTGATTTTCAGTATATTTAAAATCTATCATTGTAATTTTTTAAAAGTTTGCTAAACTAATTATATTTTTTGAGTATTTCAAGAGTTCACTTCTTCCGTTTAAGAAGTCTAGCTCTACAACAAAACTGAAACCAGCAACATTTCCTCCTTGCATTAAAATCAATTCAGAAGCAGCTTTAGCTGTTCCACCAGTTGCCAATAAATCATCATGTACTAAAACATTCCAATTTTTTTGAATAGCATCTTCATGAACTTCTACTTCAGCAGAGCCATATTCCAAATCATATCTGTAGGATAATGTCTTGTATGGTAACTTGCCTTTTTTTCGAATTGGGATAAAAGGAATTCCTAATTCGTTTGCCAACATTATTCCAAACCAGAAACCTCTACTTTCAATACCAACTATGGCATTTAAATTTAAAGATTGAGTTGTTTTTGCTAATTCTGAAACTACCTCTTTAGTAAGTTTTGCGTCCAGTAGGATGGGAGTAATGTCTTTAAAAATAATCCCAGGTTTTGGAAAATCAGGTACATCTCGAATTATAGTTTTCAGTTTATCTGCTACCATTTTATTTTATTGTTAAATAAGGTGCAATTTTAGTATATATTTCGTCAGTTACCAAGTGAATTTGTCTAATATCATTAACATCTTTATAATTTCCATGGCTATTTCGATAAGTAATTATTGTTTTTGCTATTTTCCAGTCTATGTATGGATGTTTTTTTAATGTTTCTAAGTCAACATGATTAATATTAATTAAGTTTGGATTTTTGTTAGAAATTTTAACAAAAGGTTTTATGCTATTGAAAATCTCATCGTTAATTCCATAAACTTCTTTTAATTGTTCAGTTGAAATGAATCCGCCTAGTGATTCTCTATAATTTACTATTCGTTTTGAAAAAGCTGATCCAATTCCTTTTAGAGATTTAAATTCTGAGGTATCAGCTAAATTTATATCAACAATTATTGTTTCTTTTTTTGTGAATGGTTCAAAATGGCTATTATTAGACTTATTTGTATAGGTATTTTGAAAGGACTCTTTTTCTGTTTTTTCAGGTAATAAAATATAAGGAAATAACATTTGATACAATGTATCAGTAATACCAAATATTTTACTTACATCCGATTTAAATCTAAATTTTCCACCTTTTGTTTTATAGTTATTAATGGTTTTAACTTGCCATTCTTTAAATCCAAGTTTTACCCAATCACTATCATTAATGGTATTTGGATTAAAATCAAAAAGACTATCGGGCAAATAAATTGTTTGACGATTTAATCTAGCTAAACTATCATTAATTAAATGAGTTTTCAGCTCATTTTCGAAATGAGTAATTTCATTTTCAAATGCTGAGAAATTAGTGGTTGAATTTGACTTGAAATTTTTTATAAAAAATAATGAAGTCGTAAATAAAATAATTAGCATCAACAAAAAGACAACCCCTCTTTTTTCACCTTTGGTAAAAGAAAAGTAGTCTTTAATGTTCATAGCAATAAACTAAAGCGAGGGTTTATTGTTTTCTTTCAACCACATCGTCGTTATCTTCATACGAGTCTGGTTCTGGATTAGGTTTTGTTGTAAGAACTTTGTAAAAGAAAAATCCTGTAACGCAGGTTACAATAGTCCATACGCTAACCATTAATATTAAAGCACTTGTTGTCATTGTTCTTGATTTTTTAGGTTTTTGGAAGCGATATAGACTAAAATTGAAATAGCTAAAAACAGTGCTAACATTAATATTCTAGCTAATATCCCATAAAATGAAGTGTCTTTTGTTGCGTTTTCCCAAATTGCTGGAGCACCGCCAATAAATACAATTAATAAAAAAACAGGTGAAACATATTTGATTACATATTTGAATAAAACAGGTACTTTAATGTCTGCTCCATGGTTAATTTCTTTCCAACCTTTTTCCATCCCAAAAACCCATGCAAAGAGAATGATTTCTACTAAAGCAAAAATAACTAAAGCAACTGTTCCTGCCCAATAATCAAATTCATTAAAGGCATCCTGAGATAATACACAAGGGATACCAAGTAACCCAACCAAGCAACCAAAAAATAATGCTGATGGAACTCTTTTCCATGAAAAATTGTCTTCTAAAAACCCCATAACAGGCGTTCCCATCGCTAAAGAAGATGTAATACCTGCAAAGAATAATAATCCAAACCACATAAAGCCTGCAACAATACCAAATGTTCCCCAGTTAGAGAATAAAGATGGAAGAACAGCAAAACCAATTCCAAGACCAGAGCCTCCTGCAGTCATCTCTTCAACAGCTGGAATACCTAAATAACCAATAGCAATAGGAATTATAATTGCAGAACCTAAAACGATTTCAACAAAACCGTTCATCCAGCCTGCTGACATTGCATTTAGGGCAATATCATCTTTTCGTTTTACATAAGAAGCATAACAATGAATACTTCCCATTCCTAATGATAGTGTAAAGAAGATTTGCCCAGCAGCTGCAACCCAAACATCAAAATTCCAAATGGATGAAAAATCAGGAGTCCATAGATAGCTTAATCCTACTGTACCATCATTTATTGCTCCACTTTGACCAGCTTCGATAGTGATTCCACTAACTGCTAGCACAACACCAAACAATAACAATAAAGGCATTCCAATCTTTGCCACCTTTTCAACTCCTCCGGATAATCCTCTAGAAAGAATAAAGGTATTAATGGTTAGACAAATTAACCAAAACACTATGGGTTGGCTAGTTCCCAATCCAATATAGTCGGTAAAAAATTGCCCAACTTCGGCTTGCGACATACCTGTAAACTCTCCAGTCAATGTAAAATATGCCCACGATAGTGCCCAAGATTCTAAGTAACAATAAAAAGCAGCTACTGCTACATTGGTAAAGATTCCAAAAACCCCAAAATATTTCCAAAAAGGCTGTTTACTAAATGAATTAAAGATAAAAGGAGTACTGTGTTGGCCAAATTGCCCACCATAACGTCCCATTGACCACTCTACAAATAATAAGGGAATACCCATTAATAAAAAACAAACTAAATAAGGAATGATAAAAGCTCCACCACCATTATCAATAGCTTGTGCAGGGAAACGCAAAAAGTTTCCAAGTCCAACTGAGTTGCCGGCCATAGCTAGGATTAAACCTATTCTCGAGCCCCATGCTTCTTTTTCTTGAGTCATTTAATTTTTATGATTATTGATTTCTGAATTTTTCAAATATAAATAAACTTTATTGATTAAAAAAAATCAGAAGACTTTATAAATACATCCTCCAATATTATTAGAAGTTGCTCCAGTTACTGATGATAAGCAATTCACCTCGTTTCGATGGCGAAGAACACCCAGAAATGCAAATATCAAAGCTTCTTTAAATTCTATGGTTTGTTTTTTTGGAATAACAATTTTACACGAAGAAATTTCTTTAAGTCGATCAATTAAAAAAGTGTTATATGTTCCTCCTCCTGTAATTAACACTGATTTGTTTTTTCCAGTTATACTATTGGAGATTTGTATAGCAATATGCTCAACAAATGTTCTTAACTTATCATTTAATTCTATTTCGTATTTATTCAAAATCGGAAACATTTCTTTTTCTACCCATTCTATTCCTAATGATTTAGGAGGTTTTTTTTGGTAAAAGCTTAATTCATTCAGTTCTTTTAAAAGTGGCAAGTTTAATTTGCCAGATCGAGCAATTTTTCCTTCATTGTCGTAATGTAAGTTAATGGATCCAACCAACTTGTTTAATACAATATTTACAGGACAAATATCATAAGCGATAATTTTATCCTCATCCTCGAAAGATATATTAGCAATTCCACCTAAATTTAACCTGTAGTTATATTCTGAAAACAATAATTTATCACCAATAGGAACAAGCGGAGCACCTTGCCCATTTAAAGCGACATCGATACTCCTGAAATCGCAAATAACAGGCAATTTAGTAATTGCTGAAATATTTGCACCATTACCAATTTGAGTGGTAATATTTTTAGATGGTTGATGAAAAATAGTGTGCCCATGAGAGGAAATGAAATCAATTTCCTTCTTAGTAATCTTATTGTCAGAAATAAAATGATTTACTGATTTTCCTATTAAATTTCCAATTTCATTATGTAGTAACATCAAATCAAACCCTGAAAAATGTATTGCATCTTTCAATTTCTGTTTCATATAAAGATCATACTCAACAGTTGTTGATGTAATGATTTCAAATGACCATTTACTATGGTCGTTTTTTATGAAATCACAAAGTGCTAAATCAATTCCATCTATAGATGTTCCCGACATTATTCCTATTACACGATAAGTCTCCATAAAATTTGAAATTTTGATTTAAAGAATTAAATTTGCACTCCTTCAAAAATATAAAAATTAAACAAATGAATATAGAACTTACAGAAGAACATATTGCAGTTAGAGATGCTGCAAGAGATTTTGCTCAAAATGTGTTAAAACCAGGGGTTATTGAAAGAGATGAGAAACAACAGTTTCCTAAAGAAGAAATCCGCCAATTAGGTGAACTTGGGTTTTTAGGAATGATGGTTGACCCAAAGTATGGTGGCGGTGGCATGGACACTATTTCTTATGTTCTTGCAATGGAAGAAATTAGTAAAGTAGATGCTTCTTGTTCGGTTGTAATGTCGGTAAATAACTCTTTATATTGTTGGGGAATTGAAAAATATGGTACAGAAGAGCAAAAACAAAAATATTTAGTTCCATGTGCTAAAGGTGAAAAAATTGGTGCTTTTTGTTTATCAGAGCCGGAAGCGGGATCAGATGCTACTTCTCAACGAACAACAGCAATTGATAAGGGGGATTATTATTTGTTAAATGGAACAAAAAACTGGATTACTAATGGTGGTTCAGCTTCTTATCATATTGTTATTGCTCAAACAGATGTTGCAAAAGGACATAAAGGTATTAATGCTTTTATTGTTGAAAAAGGAATGGAAGGTTTTGTGGTAGGAGCAAAAGAGAATAAAATGGGAATTAGAGCATCAGATACACATACGCTGTTGTTTAATGATGTTAAGGTTCCAAAAGCAAATAGAATAGGAGAGGATGGTTTTGGATTTAAATTTGCCATGACAGTGCTTTCAGGTGGAAGGATAGGTATTGCTTCTCAGGCATTAGGAATTGCGTCTGGAGCTTATGAACTGGCCTTAGCTTATTCAAAAGAGAGAGAGGCTTTCGGAAAAGCTATTTGTAATCATCAAGCAATAGCTTTTAAATTGGCAGACATGGCCACAGAAATTGAAGCTTCAAGATTATTATGTTTAAAAGCTGCTTGGTTAAAAGATCAAAAACAAAATTTTGATAAAGAGGGAGCTATGGCAAAAGTTTTTGCTTCTAAAACCGCAATGTGGGTAACTACAGAAGCTGTTCAGGTTCATGGTGGTTATGGTTTTGTTAAAGAATACCATGTAGAAAGAATGATGAGAGATGCTAAAATCACTCAAATTTATGAGGGGACAAGTGAGGTTCAAAAAATAGTAATTTCGAGAGCTGTTTTAAGATAGTTTCAAATTCATCATACAAAAAAAGGAGGCCTAAGCCTCCTTTTTTTGTATATATTCTGCGACTTTTTCTAGTCGAATACCTCTTGAACCTTTAATCAGAATATCTGAATAATCTTTAAGTCTAGATTCTAAAAACAAAATAGCCTCATCTGTATTTTTGACGAAATTGAAATTGTATTTGTTTGTTATTTTTTGAAATTCATTACCTACGAATAAAGAGGTTAAACCTAGTTGAAGGATTTTATCAACTATTTTTTGATGCTCTTCTTCACTAATGGAACCAAGCTCTAGCATGTCGCCAAGAATAAGTAATTTATTAGTAGAATTAATAGAGTTAAAAGAATCAATGGCTACACTCATGCTAGACGGGTTTGCATTGTAGGCATCCAGATATAGATTGAGATGGTTTAATCTTACTATTTGAGATCTATTGTTAGTTGAAACGTAATTTTCAAGTGCAGTCTTAATTTGTGGTACTGATACTCCAAAGTATTCTCCAACGGTAATAGCCAATAAAATGTTTGGTAAATTATATTCGCCGTATAGTTGCGAAGAGATTGTAATATCTTTATAATTGAAAGAGAGAAAAGGATTGGAATGAAAGTCATTGATATTTGCAGTGGAATATAGAACTGTTTTAATTTCTTTTGATAAAGAAACTAAGAGTTTATCATTTTGATTAACAAATAATGTTCCATTGGTTTTTGAAATGAACTTATAGAGTTCACTTTTTCCGGTAATTATCCCTTCACGACTTCCAAATCCTTCAATATGAGCAGTTCCAATGTTGGTAATTACACCATAATTTGGTTCTGCAATTTCACATAATGCTCCAATTTCGCCAATATGATTTGCTCCCATTTCTATGATAGCAATTTCACAATCTGATGGAATGGATAATAATGTTAAAGGAACGCCAATGTGATTGTTAAAATTTCCCTGTGTAAAGCTTGTCTTGTATTTTTGACTTAAAACAGCGTTTACTAATTCCTTGCTAGTAGTTTTTCCATTCGAACCAGTAATTCCTATAAACGGTATTTTAAATTGATTTCTGTGAAAATTTGCTAGTTCTTGTAATGTTTTTAATACATCTTTAACCAAAATAAATTGTGGGGATGTTATCTTTTGTGGATCGTCAATTATAACGTATGCAGCACCTTTTTCTAACGCTTCTTCAGCAAACTCGTTTGCATTAAAATTTTCGCCTTTTAATGCAAAAAATAAACATCCTTTATCAATTTTTCTTGTATCTGTTGAAATGATAGGATGTTTTAAATATATCTGATATAATTCGGTTACTGTTATCATGTTGTAAAAATAAAAAACCCTTCTGAAATTTTCAGAAGGGTTTTTTAAAGTAATTAGTATTTTAATGTTAATATCCCAAACCAACTGGACTACCAACTCTTGTCATAGCACATCTAAATCCAATAAAAGATGTAGATTGATCTTCTAAAAGATGTCTTCTAGTTCCAGGTACAGCCCAATAAGCTCTGTCTTTCCATGATGCTCCTTTGTAAACCCTTGCTTTATCACTTACACGAGTAGTTTCTCCAAACTGATACATTGATAATGCAGGATTTTCTTTGTCAAAATCAGGATTATTTCCCATGTCACCTTGTCCCCAGTTAATGTTTGATTCCCAGTCACCATCTGCATAGTTAATATTATCAGCTTTTCTATAGTTTCTTCTCGCCTGTAAGTTGTCAAGTTGAGGGTCAACATTTCTGTAAATAAGTCTACCTAAACTGTCTTTCTCTGCAATAGCACCATCTTCATCTAATAACTTCGTTTGATAAACATTGCCTCTGAAAGGTCTGAAATCATCGTTATCTTCCATTGATAATGGTCTGAAAACGTCCATTACCCACTCAGATACATTACCCGCCATGTTATATAAACCATAATCATTTGGCCAGTATGCATAAACAGGAGCAGTAACATCAGCATTATCATTAAGCTTTCCAGCAACACCCATATTATCACCTTGACCACGCTTGAAGTTAGCTAAAATTTGACCGATATAATTTTCGTTTGAATTTCTAACAGCATGGCCATTCCAAGGGTATAATTTTCTATCCGGAATTAACTCATCAATGGTGTTACCAATTAAAGCATAAGCAGCATATTCCCACTCAGCTTCTGTAGGTAATCGATATTCAGGTAATAAAATTCCATCTTCCATTCTAACATTTCTATATTCCATGTTAGGATTTAAATCAGGAATTCCATCAACTCTTTTTCCACTTTCATACTGACCAGCCATATAAGCTTTAGTATTAAAGTTGTCTTCATTAATTTGATTTGGGTAATGTTCAAACAAACCCTCTCTAATCAAAATTAACTCGTTTACACGATCAGTTCTCCAAGAACAGAAATCGTTAGCTTGTAACCAGTTAACACCAACAACAGGATAATCTCTATATGCAGGGTGCCTTAAATAGAACTCTACATAAGGTTCCATATAGGCCAATTTACTTCTCCAAACTAAACTATCTGGTAAAGCTTTATGATGAACTTCGGGATAGTCGGCACTGAAAACTCTTTCTAACCAATACAAGTATTCTAGGTAGAAAAAATTGGTAACCTCAACTTCATCCATGTAGAAAGAAGAAACTGTTACTGTTCTTGGAATATTATTCCAATCGTAATTTACTTCTTGTTCAACCCTACCCATCGTGAATCTACCTCCTTCAATAAGAACTAGTCCAGGACCAGTTTCTTGTTCTAAATAAGGAACCTTTTGAAATCCACCATTTTTTGGGTTATTATATTCCCATCCGGTGGCACCAGACTGTTCTCTTTTACATGAAGAGAAAAACAGAATTACCGATACAGAGAATATAAATATTAACGAATTTAATTGTCTAAGTTTCATAATTGAAATGATTTACGTTATGCAAATATATAATAAACTAAAAAGAAGGGCAACTTATTGTTCTAAATTTTCTCTTTTTAGGTTTACAGTCAAACTGTAATCCCAAAGATAATTCATGAGAACCTGCTGTTTTATTAGTAAGATCCGAAATGGTAATATCATAACTATATCCAAATTTCATTATTCCAGTCTGAATACCAACTAAAGTAATAAAAGCATCTGAGTTTCTATACCATAAACCACCAATAATTGGTCCTTTAGAATAATACATACCAAAATTAATTTGTCTAAAATCTTGCTGCATTCTAAATAAAATGTTTGGAGATAAAGTTGCCACATCACCTTTTCCTTCTAATGGGATAACTGCACCTGCATGGAATGTATATTTCCTTGGAAGGGGACTTTCTCCTTTTATAACGGATTCGTTTGGTTCAGTTAAATGATGAACTGCTACGCCAACAAAATATTTGTCACTATATCCCAAAATACCAGCAGAAAAATCCACATAGTTTGAAGGGGCATCACGCTTTACTTCGTTTGTATTATAAACGAAACCTCTTCGAGCATCAATCATGTCTCCAAAAGTTAATTTACTCCAATCAACCGATTTCTGTGCCCAAGTAGCTTGTAAACCGGCTTTTATAGAAAACCGTCTCGTAACAGGTAATTGATAAGAGTAAATGCCGCTAACATTTGTTGTATTAAGAGTTCCCTCTCCAGCTCTGTCATTCCACACCAAGAGCCCCACACCTCCAGAAAGATTATCTACATGCTGATCGTAAGAGGCACTATAAGTAATAAAAGAGCCACTAATTCCTGGCCATTGATTACGATAGTTTAAAGAAACTCTAGGACAGTTAGCAGATCCAGCAAATGCAGGGTTAAGGTATAATGGGTTTGCATAAAATTGGGTAAACTCGGGATCCTGTCCAAATAAGTTTATCGATAGTAGCATTAGTGCCACAAACGATAGTCGTTTACTTATATATTTTTTCCACATATGTTTCTGTTTCATACAAACACTTTTACGTAAAAATGTTTTACGAAGTTCCAAATGTATAAATTTTGGAATACTTATAAAAACAATATTTAAAAAAATGTTTCGTTTTCATTAACTTTATTGTAAAATAAAGATTTTATAAAGCGTAAATTTGCTAAATAATGTTTAAAAATTAAGATGAAATTACTTATTTTATTATTCATAATTGCTCCTACTTTATTATTTTCTCAAATTATTATTGAAGAGAAGATAATTTGGCATGAAAATGTTACAAATGACTTTTTGGATGGGAACAAAAAAACATTTTTTTCTTTCGATTATGCGCAATTTGATGAACAAAAAGATTTTTTGGCATTTTATTCAAAACAGATTGATATAGGTAATCAAGAGATTTATAATGTTGAAGTGATTGATGCTGAATATGAAAATGTTCAATCGTCTGATATTTTGAATGTAGCAGGATTATCTTTTATTCCTAATGTTCTAAGTATTGATTATTCAAACGCAATTAGTAAAAAACAGAATTATGGAATAATTTCTTTTGTTCCGATTATCTATAACCAGTCTTTAGGTGTCTATCAAAGAGTTGTTAAATATCAGTTAAAGTTATTAACAAGAGCCAAAAAATTAAGTGTAAAATCAAACCTAAAATCGACCGTTCAAAATTCAGTATTAGCATCTGGAGAATGGTATAAAATAGCAGTATTAAAAGAAGGGGTGTTTAGGCTTGATTATTCTTTTTTGAAAAATTTAGGACTCGATATTGATAATATTAATCCTCAAAATATAAAAGTGTATGGTAATGGAGGGAAAATGCTCCCTGAAGTTAATGCTCAATTCAGATATGACGATTTAATGCAAAATGCAATTCATATAGAAGGTGAAAATGATGGTACCTTCAATTTAGAAGATTATATTTTGTTTTATGGACAAAGTCCTCATTCTAAAAACTTAAATACAAGTACAAATTTATATAATCATCAATTGAATAGAAATTGTGATACATCATATTATTTTATAACAGCTTCAAGTACCTCAGAACCACCAAAACGAATTAATACTACTTTAAATTCTTTAACCCCTAACAAAGTTGTAAATACGTTTAATGAATATCAATATTATGAGAAAGATAATTTAAATCTTATTAAATCGGGACAAGATTGGTATGGTGAAGTGTTTGATATTAAAACTGAGTATGATTTTGTATTTAATGTGCCTGATGTAGATTTATCTAGCCCAGTTAATGTTTATGTAAGTGGAGCGGGAAGAAGTAGTGTTGCTAGTGCTTTTACAGTTTCATCAGGTGGAATTAGTACTTCAATAAACTTCAATACCATTACATTGAGTTGTTATAGTTGCCAGTATGCAAATAATGGGAATGGAACGATTAATTTTAATCCTTCATCTGATTTAATCAATGTGAAAATAAATTACAACAAGCCAAGTTCTTCTTCAGTTGCTTGGTTAGATAAAATTCAGCTGAATGCCAGACGTAATTTGAATATGATTGGTAACCAATTATTTTTTAGAGATATTAATTCGGTAGGATCGGGAAATATTAGTCAATTTAACCTGTCTAATGCCTCAAATGTTACTAAAATTTGGGATATCACAGATCCTTTAAATATTAAGGGACAACAATTTATACAAGGAAGTTCAATTTCTTTTATTGCTACAACGGATTCGTTGAGAGAATTTGTTGCTTTAACCAATAATTTTGAAACCCAAGTTTATTCTATAGGGAAAGTGGATAATCAAAATTTACATGGGTTATCTCAGCAAGATTTTGTAATTGTTAGTCATCCTGATTTTTTAAATCAAGCGGAACAAATTGCAGATTTTCATAGGCAAGAAGGTATGAGTGTTGTTGTTGTGACGCCAATTCAAGTTTATAATGAATTTTCATCCGGTTCTCAAGATCCTGTTGCAATAAGAAGCTTTATGAAAATGTTTTATGATAGGGCTTCTTCATCGGCTGAATTGCCGAAACATTTGCTATTATTTGGAGATGGTTCTTATGATAATAAAAATAGAATTTCGGGCAATACCAATTTTATACCAACTTATCAGTCAACGAATTCTTTGGCAATTATAGGTTCTCTTGTAACTGATGACTATTTTGGTTTGTTGGATGATAATGAAGGTCAATGGTCTTTTGGGGTTGAATTAGTTGATATTGGAATTGGTAGATTCCCAGTAAAAAGCCAAGCAGAAGCAAACAATGTGACCAATAAAGTGATAAATTACTACAACCCTTCTACAATGAGAGATTGGAGGAATGAAATTACCTTTATTGGTGATGATGAAGATAGTAATGAACATATGAGGCAAGCAGATTTTCTTGCAGGAATGGTAGAGTCGAGTAACCCAGAATACAACCCATACAAGATATTTTTTGATGCATTCAAACAAGAATCTACACCCGGTGGGACAAGATATCCTGATGTGAACAAAGAAATAATAAAAGCTTTTGATGAAGGATCTTTAATTCTAAACTATACAGGCCATGGTGGTGAAACAGGTTGGGCTCATGAACGAGTTCTAACAGTTGGAGATATTAATAGTTTAGAAAAGACTAGTAATTTGCCATTGGTTATTACCGCAACTTGTGAATTTAGTCGATTTGATGATCCTAAAAGAACATCAGCAGGAGAAATGGTTTTAATTAATAAAACAGGAGGTATAGCTCTTCTAACAACGGTTAGATTAGTCTTTTCTAGCCCTAATTTTGCACTGAACCAAAGTTTATATAGTAAAGTTTTTACGGAGGTAAACAATAAGAAAAAAACAATAGGAGAGATTTTTATGGAAATAAAAAATCTTAATGCTTCAAATTCAAACAATAGAAATTTTACATTACTGGGAGATCCTGCCTTAACTCTTGTTTATCCTAAGCACGATGTGAAAACTACAAAATTTAATGGGGCTACAATATCTACCGTTTTGGATACTGTTAAGGCACTTCAAAAAGTAACTATTGAAGGATATGTTCAAGATAAAAGCGGAACAAAATTGACCAATTATAATGGCACAATTTATCCAACTGTCTTTGATAAGAGTAAAACTATAACAACACTTAGAAATGATGGCGGCCAACCTTTTATTTTTGATTCACAAATTAGTAAGTTATTTAAAGGAAAGGTGAGTGTAACGAATGGTGATTTTTCATTTTCGTTTGTGGTGCCAAAAGATATTGCATATAATTATGGAAAAGGAAAAATAAGCTACTATGCAGAAAATCAAATTGAGGATGCTAATGGATATTTTTCAGAATTTTATATCGGTGGAACCTCTGATAATTACATAGCAGATAATGAGGGTCCAGAAGTAGAGTTGTTTATGAATGATAAATCCTTTGTTTTTGGAGGGCTAACAGATGAAAATCCATCTTTGTTGGCTTATGTGAGTGATTTGCATGGTATTAATATGGTGGGTAATGGTATTGGGCATGATATTGTTGCTGTTTTAGATGATAAAACAGATGATGCATTCATATTAAATAATTATTATGAAGCAGACTTAAACAGTTATCAAAAAGGAGTGATTCGGTTTCCTTTTACAGAGCTTGAAGAAGGACGACATAAACTTACCTTAAAAGTTTGGGATGTTTATAACAATTCAAAAGAAGTTACTACTGAATTTGTGGTTGTTAAGGCTAAGGATGTGGTTTTAAGTAGAGTGTATAATTATCCAAATCCGTTTACAACACATACTGAATTTTGGTTTGAACACAATCAAGCTAATAAACCTATGTATGTGCAGGTTCAGGTGTTTACAGTTTCTGGAAAACTGGTAAAAACAATAGAACAAAATATATTTAGTGAAGGTTTTCGCTCAACCTCTATCTCATGGGATGGTCTAGATGATTATGGAGATAAGCTTGCAAGGGGAGTATATATTTACCATTTAAAAGTGAGGGCTGAAAATTTGTCGTTAGCTGATAAATATGAAAAATTAGTTATTTTGCGATAAGACAATAATATTAAAAACATCTCGTTTGATGTGTTTTAAAATTTAAAAGTAGATATGAAATTAATGTATATTTGCTTTTCTTATAAAATCAATAGATGAAAAAAAGTTTTTTAGTAGTTGCTTTCAGTGCCTCGTTAATTAGTGTGAAATCTCAAAGTACCTTAGGAAGAAGCGATCTACAACTCAATACCATTACAACTGCAGTTCCTTTTTTATTGATAGCCCCAGACTCTAGAGCTGGAGCTTTAGGAGATGCTGGTGTGGCTACTTCTCCAGATGCGAATTCCATACATTGGAATCCTGCTAAATTGGCTTTTATGGATAAAGAAATGGGATTATCTATTTCTTACTCACCATGGTTAAGACAATTGGTTCCGGACATAAGTCTGTCTTATGTGAGTTTTTATAAGAAATTAGGTAAAGATCACACATTAGGAGCCTCTTTACGATATTTTTCATTAGGAGATATAAAATTTACTGATGATGTGGGAAATGCTTTAGGTGATTTTAGACCGAATGAATTTGCTGTAGATGTTGCATATTCAAGAAAATTAGGAGATAAATTATCAGGTGGTATCGCTGCACGATATATTTATTCTAATTTGACTGGAGGTATCGATGTTAGTGGTTCTAATACGAGGGCAGGTACTTCATTTGCAGTTGATGTAAGTACATTTTACACAAACCCAGATATAGAATTGTTTGGACAAAACACGATATTGAATGTTGGATTAAATTTATCAAATATTGGCGCTAAGATTTCTTATACAGATGATGCAAACAAAGATTTTATACCTATCAATATGAAACTTGGAACATCTTTAGCTTTTGTTTTAGATGATTACAATTCTATCGCTATTATAGCTGATGTTAATAAACTATTGGTGCCAACCCCGCCTATTTATAAGTTAGATGCTTCTGGAAGCCCAATTGTAGATCCAGTAACTAATGAACCAACGATAGAATCTGGAATGGATCCTAATGTTGGGATTATGAATGGTATCATGCAATCATTTTATGATGCTCCAGGAGGAATGACAGAAGAATTGAGAGAGTATAACATTTCAACAGGATTAGAATATTGGTACAATAAACAATTTGCAGTTAGATTAGGTTATTTTAATGAGCATGTTACCAAGGGGAATCGAAAATATGTAACTGCTGGGTTAGGGCTTAAGATGAGTGTATTTACCATAGACATGTCTTATTTATATGCAACAACTCAAAACAACCCTTTAGCCAATACTTTAAGGTTTACTTTAATGTTTAATTTTGATGACTTTAAGAAGCAAAAAGAAGAAAATTAACAGATGAAAATTAGAGTGGGTTTTGGTTTTGATGTACATCAATTAAAAGAAGGTGAAGATTTTTGGTTGGGAGGAATTAAAATTCCTCATACCAGAGGTGCTGTCGGACATTCAGATGCAGATGTTTTAATTCATACCATTTGTGATGCGTTACTGGGTGCAGCTAATTTGAGAGATATTGGATTTCATTTTCCTCCAACAGATAATACCTACAAAGGTATTGATAGTAAAATTCTTTTAAAAGATGTTGTTAGACTAGTTGCTGAAAAAGGTTTTACTGTTGGGAATGTTGATGCAACTATTGCATTAGAAAAACCTAAAATTAATCCACACATACCTGAAATGAAATTAGTTTTAGCACAACTTTTACAAGTTGAAGTAGATGATGTTTCTATTAAAGCTACAACTACCGAACAACTTGGATTTGAAGGTAGAGAAGAAGGAGTTTCGGCTTATGCTGTGGTGCTTATCGAAAAAATATAATAATTGTTAACCATTCAACATAATATTTCTTTAAAACCATTTAACACATTCGGTATAGATGTAGAATCAACCTCTTTTGTAGAGGTTAGTTCTATTGATGAGTTAAAAGTTGTTCTTAAAAAGAATAAGAACGATTTATTGATTTTAGGAGGAGGTAGTAATATACTGCTTACTCAGGATTTTGATGGGCTGGTTGTAAAAAATAATTTAATAGGAATAGAAATCTTGTTAGAAAATAACGAGGAAGTTATTTTAAAGGTTGGAGCTGGTGAAGTCTGGCATGAGTTTGTGATGTTTTGTGTGGAAAACAATTGGTCGGGTGTAGAAAATTTAGCATTAATTCCAGGTACTGTTGGAGCTAGCCCTATGCAAAATATTGGTGCTTATGGTGTTGAAGTTAAAGATGTAATTGTAGAAGTCGAGGCATTATCTCTAGATGATTTTAAGCTTCAAAAATTTACCAATGAAGCATGTGAATTTGATTATCGTAGTAGTATTTTTAAAACAACCAAAAAAGGTAAATATTTTATCACGTCCGTAACTTTTCGATTATCAAAAAAAACAAAAATTAATAGCTCTTATGGCGCTATTGAAGATGAGTTGAAAAGTATGGGGATAATAAACCCAACGATTAAAGATATTAGCAAAGCAGTAATAAATATTAGAAAAAGTAAATTACCAGATCCGAAAGAAATAGGAAATTCAGGTAGCTTTTTTAAAAATCCAGTAGTGTCATTCACGAAAAAAAATGAGTTGTTAGAAAAATATCCGTCTATGCCTTATTATTTACAAAATAATGGAACATTTAAAATAGCAGCAGGTTGGCTAATAGAAACTTGTGGTTGGAAAGGTAAAAGAATTGATGATTATGGTGTACATACTAAACAAGCGTTAGTTTTGGTGAATTATGGTAATGCATCCGGTAATCAGATATATCAATTATCAGAAGAAATAATTAAATCCGTGCAAAATACATTTGGAATAGAATTAGAAAGGGAAGTAAATATTATTTAATAATAATTTGAGATAATAAAAAAAATACTACATTTGCAGTCCGTAAAAAATTAAAGAGACCAATCATGGCAAAAAAAGGTAATAGAGTTCAAGTTATAATGGAGTGTATGGAGCACAAAGAAAGCGGTATGCCTGGTACTTCAAGATACATTACAACTAAAAACAAAAAAAATTCTCCTGATAGAATGGAGTTAAAAAAGTATAACCCAATACTTAAAAAAGTAACTGTTCACAGAGAAATTAAATAATTTAAGTTATGGCAAAGAAAACAGTAGCTTCGTTACAGAAAGCAGGAAAGAGTTTAACCAAAGTTATTAAAATGGTTAAATCGGAAAAAACAGGAGCATACACTTTTGAACAAGGTATCGTTCCAAATGATAAAGTACAAGAGTTTTTATCAAAGAAATAATTCACTGAATATGTGTAAATTGAAGCTTCTTTCCATGTAGAAAGAAGCTTTTTTTATTTTAATTATGGGCTTTTTTAATATATTTTCGAAAGATAAAAAAGAAGTTTTAGACAAAGGCCTCGACAAAACCAAACAAGGTTTCTTTTCTAAAATATCGAAAGCAATAGCAGGAAAATCTTCTATTGATGATGATGTGTTGGATAATTTAGAAGAAATTCTTATCTCATCAGATGTTGGAGTTACAACCACACTTAGAATTATTGAAAAAATACAAGCTAGAGTTGCAAAAGATAAATATTTAGGAACTGCTGAGTTGAATCAAGTGCTACGTGACGAAATAGCATCACTACTTGAAGAAAATAATTCGGGAAACTTTATTGATTTTTCTATTCCAGAACAAAATGAACCTTATGTGATAATGGTAGTGGGAGTTAATGGTGTAGGGAAAACAACTACCATTGGGAAATTAGCTTACCAGTTCAAAAAACAGGGTAAATCAGTTATTTTAGGTGCAGGAGATACTTTTAGGGCAGCGGCAGTTGACCAGCTCAAAATTTGGGCTAGCCGTGTTGATGTTCCTATTGTTGAGCAAGGCATGAATGCCGATCCAGCATCTGTTGCATTTGATACGCTTCAATCTGCTAAAGCTAAGAATGCTGATGTAGTTATTATTGATACAGCAGGTAGATTACATAATAAGATTAACTTAATGAATGAGTTAAGTAAAATTAAAAATGTGATGAAAAAAGTGATTCCAAATGCACCGCACGAAATTTTATTGGTGTTAGATGGCTCAACAGGTCAGAATGCTTATGAACAAGCTAAGCAATTCTCGCTAGCAACCGAAATCAATGCTTTGGCGATTACCAAATTAGATGGTACTGCTAAAGGTGGGGTGGTTATTGGAATTTCTGATCAATTTAAAATTCCTGTAAAATACATTGGGGTTGGTGAGGGAATGGAACATTTACAAGCTTTCAATAAGTTTGAATTTGTTGATTCTTTGTTTAAAGAATAAGACATAATTAATATTTCAAGCTTTTATTGATGAAAACCAAAACACTAAAAAAAAATAAAGTAAATGTAATAACGCTGGGTTGTTCTAAAAATCTATTTGATTCGGAAGTGACCATGACTCAACTTAAAGCAAATGGTTTTGAGGTAGAGCATGAATCGGAGCAAAACGATGCAGCCATTGTTATTATCAATACTTGTGGTTTTATTGATAATGCTAAACAAGAATCAATTGATACTATTTTAAGGTACGCTGATGCCAAAAAAGAAGGCTTGGTTGATAAATTGTACGTTACAGGTTGCTTATCTGAACGATACAAAGATAATTTAGAAGAAGAGATTAAAGATGTTGATGCATTTTTTGGGACACGTGAATTACCAAAATTATTAAAAACATTAAATGCTGATTATAAGCATGAATTGATTGGAGAACGTATTATTACAACACCTAGTCATTATGCTTACTTAAAAATATCGGAAGGTTGTGATAGACCTTGTTCTTTTTGTGCTATACCTTTAATGCGAGGCAAGCACATTTCAACTCCAATTGAACAGTTGGTAACACAAGCTGAAAATTTGGCAAAACAAGGTGTTAAAGAGTTAATTTTAATTGCGCAAGAACTTACTTTTTACGGATTGGATATTTACAAAGAACGTAAACTTTCTGCTTTATTGGATGCGCTTTGTAAGGTTGAAGGTATTGAATGGATTCGTTTGCATTATGCATATCCAACGGGTTTCCCGATGGAAGTGATTGAAACCATGAAAAACAATCCAAAAGTTTGTAATTATTTAGATATTCCTCTGCAACATGCTTCAAATAATATGTTAAAAGCCATGCGTAGAGGGACAACTCGCGAGAATACTACCAAATTGGTTAACGATATTAGAAAATTAATTCCTGGAATTACCATTAGAACCACATTTATTGTTGGTTTTCCTGGTGAAACCAAAGAGGATATTGAAGAAATGAAAGATTGGGTGAGAGAAATGCAGTTTGATAGACTTGGTGTCTTTACCTATTCTCATGAAGAAAATACACATGCTTTTGCCTTAAAAGATGATGTTTCGGAAAAGGAAAAAAACAGAAGAGCTGCTGAGGTAATGCAACTTCAACAAGGGATATCTTTAGCATTAAACGAAGCAAAAGTTGGTCAAACTTTTAAAGTATTGTTTGATAGGGTGGAAGGGGAATATTTTGTAGGTAGAACTGAGTTCGATTCCCCAGAAGTAGACAACGAAGTATTGGTGGAAAAAGCGTCTAACTTTGTTCGATTAGGCGACTTTGCTATGGTTAAAATAACCGACGCAGATGATTTTGATTTATTTGGAGTAATTTGTGAATAGTATTAAGATTCCATATCAACAAACTGGTTATTTTTCGAATATAATTGTTGATTATTTAAATCAAAAACAAACGTTAAAGCCATTTTATAATTACCCATTTCAAATTGAATCATTTGAAAAGTTAATCAAAGAGAGAACAGAAAAACCAATTAATAGAAAAGTTTTAGTCGAAGCTTTAGAAAATCAATATAAGGGAGTTGAAGCAACAAGTAAAACGCTTAAAAACATACAAAGTTTAAATAATAATAATTGTTTTACGGTAACAACTGGCCATCAATTAAATTTATTTACAGGGCCACTTTATTTTATTTACAAAATAATCTCTGCCATTAATCTTGCAAAAGAATTAAAACTGGTTTATCCAAAAAATGATTTTGTACCCGTTTATTGGATGGCAACCGAAGACCACGATTTTGATGAAGTGAATCATTTCAATTTGTTTGGAAATAAGATAGCATTAGAAAAAACTCAAGAAGGTGCTGTGGGAAGAATGAAGTTAACTGGTATTGAAGTTGTTTTTAATCAATTAACGGAATTACTTGGTAACCGACCAGAAGCAGAAAAAATCATTTCGTTTTTTAATAAATATTATACTGCTAACAGTACGTTCACTCAAGCGACTCAAAGATTTGTAAATGCGCTTTTTGGTGAATACGGTTTGGTTATCATTGATGGAGATGATAGGCGTTTAAAACAACAAATGGTTGTCGAATTTCAGAGGGAGTTAATTAATCAAGATAATTTCAAAACAATTAATATAACCTCTGAACAGTTGTCAGGTAATGGTTATAAAACTCAAATTTCCCCTAGAGAAATCAATTTGTTTTATTTACAAGACAATTCTAGGGAACGCATTGTGATTGAAAATGACACATATAAGGTATTGAATACTACAACCTCATTTTCTAAACAAGAAATTCTTACCGAATTAGAAATTTTTCCTGAACGATTCAGCCCAAACGTTGCTTTACGACCGCTTTATCAAGAAAAAATATTACCCAACCTGGCATATGTTGGTGGAGGAGGCGAGCTGGCTTATTGGTTTCAGCTTAAAGAGATGTTTAACTCAAATCAAATTAGCTTTCCAGTTTTAGTGTTAAGAAATTCTGCTTTGTTGCTTGATGCTGTTAGTAAAAAGAAATTAGATAAAATAGGTATTAGCGTCACTCAACTGTTTGGCGATACAAATACCTTTATCAAAGAGTTTTTAAAGGAAGGTTCATCAATTGTTTTGGATTTAAAAGATGAAGAACAACAAATAACTAGAATTTTTGATGAAATGGTTCATAAAGCGGAAGCTATTGATATTACACTTAAACCTATGATTAGCGCAGAGTTGCAGAAATTGATAAAGACCATTCAAAATATTGAAGCTAGATTAATAAAAGCTGAGAAACAAAAAGAAGAAGTAACTGTTAATCAAATAAAAAATGTGAAGGAAAAATTATTTCCAAATGGCTCTTTACAGGAACGATATGATAATTTAATCCTATTATATTTATTGGGTGGGTTTGGTATAGTTGATATTCTAATAGAATGTTTAAATCCGTTTGAGTTAGAGGTTAAAGTAATTGAGTTTTAAAACAAGAATTACTTTTTTAATATTAATTTATCAGAAAAAAGATAATCAACGGAGTAACAATGCTAAAGATGATCAATAATATTTTCTGAAAATCCTGTACAGTTTTTATCCTATTCATAATTGTTTATTTTAAAACAGAAATATGACCTCTTAAGGTTTCTTTAGAGTCGTCTTTCCAAACTATGTTTGCAACATAAAAATAAGTGCCATCTGTAACAAATGTCCCATTGTATTTCCCATCCCAAAAACCAGCTAGATTATCCCATGTGTACAATCTTTCTCCCCAACGATTAAAAATAGAACATTCAATTGTAGCAATGTTTTCACCAATTATTTCAAAAACATCATTAACATCATCGTTATTAGGAGTAAATACATTTGGAATAAAAACTCCATTAGGAGTATCAAAAATTAATATAGTTTCAAAACTATCTTCACAATACTGATTACTTGCAGTTAATATAACATTAAATTCCCCATTAGCTGTATAGGTATGTGATGGATTTTCTAATACGCTGGTGCTACCATCACCAAAATTCCAGTTGTAGGAAGTAGCGTTAGAAGAGGTGTTGTTAAAATTTACAATCACAGGAATGTCACTCCCATAAACATAATCAGAGGTAAATGAGGTATTTATTCCAAAACTTTGAATAGTATGGTAAGCAGTATCTGAACCACAATTGTTTGAAGCTATAACATATACCTGACCGCCAGTATTGAAACTAGTAGTTTGGTTTTGTGAGCCATTTGACCACAATACATTCCCTGTACCTGCTGCAGTTAAATAAATAATTTCGTTATTACATAAGATAGAGTCGCCTGTAATATTAATAATAGGAACGACTCCAGCATTAATTGTTATACTTTTAGTATCAGTTCCGCATAAATTAGAAGAAGAAACCGTGTATGTGTTTGCTGCATTTACCGTAATTGTAGAAGAAGTATCAGATGTGTTCCACAAATAATTATTAGAACCACTTGCAGTTAAATTAATTGTTTCACCTAAGCAAATTTCTATATCAGGATCAGAGCTTGAAATGGAAATAACAGGAGGATTAATCACTGTTATTGATACCGATTGTGAATCACGATAACAATTGTTATAGCCAATAACATAATAACTTCCTGCATTTTGAACAGAAGTATTAGTGCCTGTTGTATTGTTGAACCAAGTATAGTTCGGGGCACCAGATGCAGTTAATATTATAGAATTTCCAGTACAAATTTGATTTTGAGGAGTGGTTAAACTTAAATTAATAGTCGGGGAATTGGTAATTGTAATGTTGTCGTTCGAATTTCCACAGTTTGATGTGCTAGTTACTGAATAATTTCCTGCATTCGAAACATAAATTGAATTGGATGTGCTACCTGTACTCCAGGTATAGTTTCCAGAACCATTTGCAGTAAGTAAAATACTATCTCCATTACATAGTTCGGTTCCTGAAGAGATTATTGTTACAGGTGTAGCATTTCCACCAACCTGAACTAATACACTGTCTTTTAAAACTACACCACAACTTGTGGTGCCCAATAAATAAATATAAAAATCACTGTTGTCAGTAATAGCAGAGTAATAACTGGTATTAGCACTTGATGTCGATGAAAAATTACCATTGTTTCCAGCCCACTGAACATTGTTAAGGTTTCCAGTTATTGTTGATGTTAGAGGTAATGTGTCACCTGGACAAATAGATAAATTGTTGCTTGTGATATCCACTGAATTATTAATTATTGGAGCTGAACAACCGCCATTGGTGTAGGTCGCATTCCCGTTCCAGTCGTAATCTACTCTAGAACCATCAGCATTTGATGGTGTTCCGGAAGCATCTACAAGTAGAGATCTATCATAAGAAACCATATCGAAACAACCGCTAGGAGAAGAAAATGACATGGTTAAAGTTCTAGTGCTTGATGTTGAATTATAATTGGCAAAATGACCAGCAGTATTTCCTACACATTGGAAGATAACATACATGGTATCATTTAAATTTGAAAAAGAATTTGCAGAAACGTTAAAATTAGTACTGGTTAGCAATATTACAGATGAACCTGCAGGAAGTATATTTGATGCTGGTTCTTTTAAAAAGCCACAACCAACTATACTGCTATTTAAAGAAGCTACTTTTGATGCTGTTGTGGAGTTTTTACAAATACCAAGGAATGAATTATTAGGCCAGTTAACATTTAAATTATTTACATTTAAATTTGAAGGACCAACTTTAAATCGTACCATTTCATTTTCCCCTTCGTTGTTTCCACAAGCATCAACCAATACACTTTCAATCTCAAAACAAGTTGTAGGAGTTTGCCCTAAAAGGTTTAACGAGAAAAAGATTAAAATAAAAACAACTAAAAAGTTTGTTTTTGTATTAGGTAACATGGGTTAACTAGGAAAAAATTAAGATGGTTTCGGGTAACTCCCTCTAGGTAATCATACTTAATTTTCGTAACAAATATAAGAAGTTAAATTTTTATGACATGTTAAGCCAATATTAAAATTTTTAACATTTGTTTATAACTGATGATTATTCGTGTTAAAACTTACCTTGTTAAAAATAAGGTAATCCAAATTCAAATTTTATCTTTGCAAAATGGAAAAAATAGTGATTTTAGATTTTGGCTCGCAGTACACTCAACTTATAGCCAGAAGAGTCAGAGAACTTAATGTATATTGTGAGATTCATCCTCATAATAAAGCCCCTGAAATTGACGAAAATGTCAAAGGAGTTATTCTTTCGGGAAGCCCTTTTTCGGTAAGAGATGAAAATTCTCCAAAGCCTGACTTATCAATTTATAGAAAAAAATTGCCTTTGTTGGGGGTTTGTTATGGGGCTCAATACTTAGCTCAAAGTAGTGGAGGAGAAGTTTTGCCGTCAAAAATCAGGGAATATGGTAGAGCAAATCTATCGTTTGTTGACGATAGTCATAGTTTAATGACTGAAGTAGGAATAAATTCTCAGGTTTGGATGAGCCATGGTGATACCATCAAAGTTTTGCCTCCTAAAACCAAGATATTTGCAAGTACTCTGGATGTTGAGATTGCCGGGTATGAATTTGAGGGGGAGCAGACGTATGGTATTCAATTTCATCCAGAAGTTTATCACTCTATTGAGGGTTCTAAAATGTTGAAAAACTTTATTGTAGGCATTTGCAAATGTTCACAAGACTGGACTCCAAATTCTTTTGTTGAATTTACTGTTTCAGAATTACAACAAAAAATTGGAAACGATAAAGTGGTGTTAGGTTTGTCAGGTGGAGTAGATAGTACCGTTGCTGCTGTATTGTTGCATAAAGCCATAGGTAAAAATTTATATTGCATTTTTGTTGATAATGGGTTGTTGCGGAAAAATGAATTCGAAAGTGTTCTAAATCAATACAAGCACTTAGGTTTAAATGTTAAAGGTGTTGATGCCAAAAATAAATTCTATGATGCTTTAGCTGGATTGTCAGATCCAGAAGCTAAACGTAAAGCTATTGGTAAAACATTTATCGATGTTTTTGACGAAGAAGCACATTTAATTGAAGATGTTTCATGGTTGGCTCAAGGAACTATTTACCCCGATGTTATTGAATCTATTTCAGCAACAGGAGGCCCTTCTGCAACAATAAAATCACATCATAATGTAGGTGGTTTACCTGATTACATGAAATTAAAAATTGTTGAACCACTTCGTTTGTTATTTAAAGATGAAGTAAGAAGAGTTGGTAGAACTTTAGGATTGAGTGAAAGTTTATTAGGAAGACATCCTTTTCCAGGCCCTGGGTTAGCTATTCGTATTTTGGGAGACATAACTCCAGAAAAGGTACAGATTTTGCAAGAGGTGGATCATATTTTTATAGAAGGTTTGAAAAAAGCAGGATTATACGATGATGTTTGGCAAGCAGGAGCAATTCTTTTACCAGTTCAATCTGTGGGGGTAATGGGTGATGAACGTACTTATGAAAAAGCTGTAGCTCTTCGTGCTGTTGAATCTACTGATGGAATGACTGCTGATTGGTGTCATTTGCCGTATGAATTTTTGGCAAAAACCTCTAACGAAATCATCAATAGAGTTAAAGGTGTAAATAGAGTAGTGTACGATATTAGCTCAAAACCACCAGCAACTATTGAGTGGGAGTAATTTTTAATTCTTTTTTGTTTAAAATGTGTAAATTCACTAACTAAATGAAGTTTTCTAAGGTAATATTAATCATAGCCCTAATTTTCAGTTTTTTATTTTCAATAAAAAATTGTTTTGCTCAAGCAGATTCTTTAGAGGTACATCAGATTAATGGAAAAAATTATTACATTCATGTTGTAGAAGCAGGAAATACACTGTATTCCATTTATAAAAAATACAATGTTCCGATAGATGTAATAGAGAAAGAGAATCCTTCGGTTGCTGATGGACTAAGTTTAGGTGAAAAGATTTTTATACCAGTCAAAAAAGATGCTGAACAAGAATTCCAGTCAATTAATGGTAATTACATCCTTCATAGAGTGGAGAAAGGCAGAACACTTTATTCTCTTGCTAAAGAATTTAATTTGCAGCAGAAAGATATTGTTGCTCTGAATCCCGAAATTGATGAAATAGGAGTACAAGAAGGACAAATGATAAAAATTCCAGTTCGTGAGATAAAAGAAAACAAACCTGCTCAACTGACTTCAAATGGCTTAAATTATAAAACACATTTTGTTAAAAGTGGAGAAACACTGTATTCATTGAGTAAGTTGTATCAGGTTAGCATTGATTCCATTAAATTAGTAAACAATGGATTAGTAGATGGATTAAAGGTAGATCAAAATATTTTTATTCCAATAAAAGAAGCAAGGACTTCGACTGCAATTATAAATCAAACGGTTATTAATCATGCTATAGATACTATAAGACAAACAGCTCAATTGCAGTTGAATGGTCAAAAAAAATCAGTTTATAAAATTGCCCTATTACTCTCTTTTTATTTAGATGAGAACCAAGAAATTACTTATAATGTATTAGAGAAACGAAAAATATATCCTCGTTCAACATTTGCTGTGGAGTTTTATCAAGGAGTTTTACTTGCACTAGATTCATTATCGAATGATGAAACTAAATTTGAGCTTTATGTCTATGATACTGAAGGACAAGATTCTTTGCAAACTATGAAAGTTTTGGCTAAACCAGAGCTCAAAACGGTTGATTTAATTGTTGGACCCTTATATGCAAGTAATTTTGAAAAAGCTGCCGATTTTGCTCGCAAACATAATATTCCAATCATTTCTCCAGTAAAGCAAAACAATAAAGTTTTACTTGGCAACGAAGCTGTTTTTAAAATTGTACCGTCTAGATCATCGTCAATAAATCAATTGGTCAGGTTGGTTGTAGATAGCTTTAGTACAGATAATCTTATAGCAATTCAATATCAGGCGAATACTGAAAGCGCGTTGGTTGATATTTACGTGAAAGACTATAATACTGCTATTTTAGGTAAAAATGATACTTCTAGGTTTTCACCAATGAAAAAAATATTGGTTACTAAAAGTGAGGAAGTGGCTAATCATTTAAAGCCACATGCCAATAATGTGATTTTTTTACCAAATAACAATTCGACCTTTATTACGAACTTGTTTATAAATCTGACAGCTAAACTTAATTCTAAGGATTTTAAAGATTGTAGAATTACTTTAATAGGATTAGAAGAATGGCTTCAGTTTGACAATATTGATATCGAATATTTTCAAACGCTAAACGTTCATGTGCCTATTAGTCAATTTGTAGATTACGAAGATGAATTCACTAAAACAGTTGTAGCAAGGTATTATCAAAAAACAGAAACATATCCATCCAACAATTCGTTTTTAGGCTATGATATAGCTTCCTATTTTTGTTCGAATTTGTTGAAATATGGAAAAGCTTATATGGGTGATACTAATAATACTAAAACTGTTTCTGGGCAATTCAATTTTTTCAAAACCGGTATCGAAAGTGGATATGAAAATATATATACTCGAATTGTTAAGTTCGATAATTATACCTTAAAGATTGTATATTAATGAACGATTTACAAAATAAAAACGAAGAACCTCATTTTACTAGAAAAATAGCAGCTACAAAGAATAGATTTTCGCTTATCTATAAGAACATTTTAGAAGGGTTGAAAACTGAAACTATTGAAACTAAGCAGGCTTCAAAAATTGCTCTAAAATATATCTCAAAAGGTTCTATAACCAAAGAAGAAGAAGTTGAACTTCGTCAACAAGTGTATGATATACTTAAGACTTTAGGGGTTGGAATTCCATTTGCATTAATACCAGGAGCCTCTATACTTATACCTATTTTAGTGAAAGTAGCACAAAAAAAAGGCATCAATTTACTTCCTTCTGCTTTTTCAGAAACAGACGATTCTTTAAGTAATGATTCATCGAAATAATTCTAAGTTTTAAATAGGATTACAACCTCTAGGTATAAATTAAACATAGCGGGTGGATAATTTATCTTAAATTTAAATTTTCGAAACTTAACCAAACTTCTGTTATGCTTAAAAAACTATTCTTTATTGGTGTGTTTTTATTTCACCTTCAATATTCATTTGCTCAATTAAATATGTCTCTTCTTGGTCAGTATCCATTTCCGGCTGCTAGAGGTGATGTGTCTGATATATGGGGATATGTAGATGAGAATGGCAATGAGTATGCTATTGTTGGTTTAGAGGCAGGAGTATCTATAGTTGATGTTACCAATCCAACCACACCTGTTGAAGTTTTTTATACCGCAGGTGCAAATACTATTTGGAGAGATATGAAAACATGGAATGATAAGGCTTACATTACTAACGAAGGGAATAATGGTTTAATGATAATTGATTTGGCTCCATTACCAGGTAGTACAGCTTTAACGGTGACTAATTATACAGGATCAACATATCCATTTACAACTGCGCATAATTTATATATAGATGAAAATGGGTATTGCTATATTTTTGGTGCTGACAATGGTGTTGGAGGTGCTATCATTCTTAATTTAAATGTACCAACCTCTAATCCAGGTTTTGAGGTTGGGAGATACAATCAATACTATCTTCATGATGGTATGGTAAGAGGAGATACATTGTGGGGAGGAGCAATTAATGATGGTTTTTTAGCTGTAATTAATGTAGCCACAAAGTCAGCACCTGTGACTATGGCAACAAAAACTACCCCAAGTGCTTTTACGCATAACTGTTGGATATCAGATGATGGTCAAACAGTTTATACAACAGATGAAAAGAGTAATGCTTATCTAGGTGCTTATAATGTAAGTGATTTAAATAATATAACGGAAGTAGATAGAGTGCAGTCTAACCCAGGAATGAACGTTATTCCTCATAATGTTCATTTTATGAATGATTATATTATTACATCTTACTACCGTGATGGAGTCACTGTTCATGATGTTTGCGATCCAACCAATATTGTAGAAGTAGGAAATTATGATACTTCTCCTGCATTTTCTGGAAATGGGTTTAATGGATGTTGGGGAGTTTATCCTTGGTTACCTTCTGGGAATATTATTGCAAGTGATATAGAAAATGGGTTGTTCGTGTTAGACGTAAATTACACAAGATCAGCAAAATTAAGCGGAACAGTAACAGACTCAATAACATCTTCTCCAATTAATGGAGTTCAGGTTGCCATAGTTTCAACTACCAGCACTGCTAATACAAATGTTTTAGGGAATTACCAAATTGGTACACCTATTTTGGGAGTTTATGATGTTACTTTTTCTAAAGCAGGGTATGTTTCTAAAACAATAACTGGAGTAAATCTAACTTCTAATAGTTGTACTCCTGCTAGCTTGAATGTTCAATTAGTTCCACTAGTGCCATTTAGCTTTCAAGTTCAAGTGATTGATGCAGCTACCTTAAACCCCGTTCCAAATGCTAAAATTCGAGTAGAAAATTCTTCATATACTAATACAGTTACGGCGAATACTTCAGGTATTTATACATTTTCTAATTTCACTGAAGGGATATTTACAATTACTGGAGGCAAGTGGTCTTATAAAACACATTGTGATGAAAACGTTTTGATTAATGCATCAAATGCTTCGCATACCATAGCCATAAATACGGGCTACTATGATGATTTTTCATTTAATTACAATTGGACTGTATCTGGAACAGCAACTGCGGGTGTTTGGGAAAGAGGAGAGCCAATAGGCACATTGTTAAATTCAACAGAATCAAATCCTGATTTTGACGTTGCAAATGATTGTAATGTTGATGCATTTGTAACTGGTAATGGTGGTGGAAATGTAGGTGATGATGATGTTGATAATGGAGAAACAATATTAACGTCTCCTGTGTTTGATGCTTCTAACATACTTAATGCTTATGTTAGTTATTACAGATGGTTTTTTAATGGTGGTGGATCAGGTTCTCCAAATGATCAAATGACTGTTAAGTTAAGTAATGGTTCAACAACTGTTACTATCGAAACAGTAACAGCATCAACACCTAATAGCTCTACTTGGGTTAATGAAATTTACAAGATTTCAGATTATTTAACACCAACTAATAATATGAGAATAATTGTTACAGTGAGTGATGGATTTCCAGGGCATATATCGGAAGGTGGTTTTGATATGTTTGAGTTGAGAGACGGTTTAGTCGGGGTTGATGAAGTTGGACTTGCTGAGACGGTTAATATTTATCCAAATCCATTTAATGAGGAAATTAATGTTCAGTTTACTGATTCTAAGAATTCAACTATTAAAATTGAAGTTACAGATGTAATGGGAAGAGTTCTAGACCAGTATAATTATATAAATAATAACAACATTAAAATAATTAATGACTATAAAAAAGGAATTTATTTGGTTAATATTTATGAAAATGGCTCTTTATTGAAAAGTCAAAAACTGATTAAGTACTAAGTGTTTTCCAAATAAAATTAAAATGAGAAGGTTGACATAATTGTTGACCTTTTTTATGTAATATAAATTAATTATTACGCTTTTTTTGTTTCAACAACCGTTAATGAAATGTACTATAAATATAAAATAGGAATTGAGTACATTTAGAAAAATAATCAATTAAGACATGAAAAAAGTAGCTGTAATAATTTTGTTATTTCTTCAAATAAATTTTGTTTTCTCTCAGTTGAACATGTCACTTTTAGGACAACTACCATATTCAGGCAAGGGGAGTGGATCTGATATTTGGGGGTATGTCGATGAATTTGGAAATGAATATGCTATTGTGGGGTTACAATCAGGAGTATCTATTGTTGATGTTACAACTCCATCAACTCCTAATGAAGTATTTTGGACAAGTGGTGTTTTTACCATTTGGAGGGATATGAAGACATGGAACAATAAAGCCTATATTACTAACGAAGGGGGAGATGGCTTGATGATTATTGATTTAGATCCACTTCCTGCAAGTACTGCTCTTACTGTAACCAATTATACCGGTTCAGCTTATCCTTTTACTACAGCACATAATTTGTACATTGATGAAAATGGGTATTGTTACCTATTTGGAGCAAATAGTGGAGTAGGTGGAGCAATTATTTTAAACCTTAATTTACCAACATCAGACCCAAGTTTTGAAGTAGGAAGGTATAATCAATATTATTTCCATGACGGAATGGTAAGAGGAGATACTTTATGGGGAGGAGCAATTAATGATGGTTTTCTGACAGTGGTAGATGTCTCTACTAAATCTGCTCCATTAACCATGGCTGTTAAAACAACACCTAGTTCGTTCACACATAACTGTTGGATATCTGATGATAATCAAACTGTTTTTACTACTGATGAAAAAGGTAATGGATATATTGGTGCTTTTGATGTGAGTGACTTAAATAATATCACGGAATTAGGTCGAATACAATCTAGTCCAGGTATGAACGTAGTTCCTCACAATACTCATTTTAAGAGTAATTATATAATAACCTCCTACTATACGGATGGAGTTGTAATACACGATGTTACTGACCCAACAAACATGGTTGAAGTTGGTAACTACGATACCTCTCCTTCTTTTAATGGAGATGGTTTTGATGGCTGCTGGGGAGTCTATCCATGGCTGCCTTCAGGAAATATTATTGCAAGTGACAGGGAAAATGGATTATATGTGTTAGGTGTTAATTATATTCGTGCATCTTACTTAAAAGGAAAAGTTACTAACTTTAATACAGCAGTTCCAATTAATGGAGTTACAGTTGATATAATAACATCAAATACATCCAATACTAATGTAATTGGAGATTATAAAACTGGAGTTGCAACAGCAGGTAGTTATGATGTTGTTTTTTCCAAGATAGGTTTTTACCCTGATACTGTATTTAATGTGAACCTAACTTCTGGAAATACTACAATTGTTGATATGCAATTAATACCATTGGTTCCATTTAATTTTCAGGTACAGGTAATAGATGCTATTACATTAAATCCTATTCCAAATTCAAATATTCGTATTGAAAATGCTTCTTATATAAATACCATAGTAACTAATACCTCTGGTGTTTATACCTTCACTAACTTTACAGATTCAAATTATACCATTACAGCTGGAAAATGGGGTTATCGTACAACATGTGAAACTCTTTTTCTTGATACTACAACGAATACTATTACAATTGCATTAAATCCAGGTTATTACGATGATTTTTCATTTGATTATAATTGGGCTGTTTCTGGAACTGCAACTACCGGTATATGGCAAAAATGTGATCCGATTGGAACAACCTTTGGTTCAAATCAGGCAAACCCAAATATTGATGTAAACAACGATTGTAATATTGAAGCTTTTGTTACTGGAAATGCTAGTGGTAGCTTTACAAATGATGATGTTGATAATGGAGAGACGATACTTACTTCTCCTGTGTTTGATGCCACAATTTATTCTAATCCTGTTATTAATTATTATAGTTGGTTCTTTAATAAAGGAGGAAGTCCTTTTAATGATTATATGACTGTAAAATTAAGCAACGGAACAAATACAATAACTATTGATTCAATCATATCAACTTCTTCTGGCAACTCTTCTTGGATCAGTAAATCGGTACAGATATCTAACTATCTTACTCCAACAAATAATATGAAAATTATTGTTTCAGTTAATGATATTCCTGCAGAAAATATTGTCGAAGGTGGTTTTGATGTTTTTGAAATTACAGAAGGATTGGTTGATATTAATAAAGTTGAATCTAAAGATAATGTTAATATTTATCCAAATCCATTTAATGAGGAAATTAATGTTCAGTTTACTGATTCTAAGAATTCAACTATTAAAATTGAAGTTACAGATATAATGGGAAGGATTCTAAATCAATATAATTATACAAACAATAACAACATTAAAATAATTAACGATTATCAAAAAGGAATTTACTTGGTGAATATTTATGAAAATGGTTCATTATTAAAAAGTCAAAAACTGATAAAATATTAATTGATTTTTAAGGCTATATTATAGCTCCTCTTTTAGTTCTAGTAAGAAATTTTTTATCTTTTGGAGTGAATTAATCAATTCCACATTTTCTATAGTTTCTTTTTTGCTGTTTTTGAGCTTGTTTTTTGCTCCATCAAGAGTAAAACCACGTTCTTTTACCAAGTGATAAATAATTTTTAAATTATCAATATCCTGAACTGTGAATAATCTGTTCCCCTTATTATTCTTCTTTGGTTTTATAATGTCAAATTCTTTTTCCCAAAAACGAATTAAAGAAGCATTCACATTAAACATTTCTGCTACTTCACCTATTGAGTAATATAATTTTGAATCTGACATGTAACAAATATATAAAAAAAGACAATAGCTACTTAAAGTATTTTAAACTCAATTTTACACCATCAAATACCGCATAAGAATTGTAGTTTATCCATTCACCTAAATTTAAATAGGTCGATTTTTCATTTAACTTGATTTCGAAAGGTAAATGACGATGCCCAAAAATAAAATAATCGATGTGTTCTTTTTTGAGATAATCTTTAGCAAAAATTGCCAACCACTCATTCTCTTCACCTAAAAATTTCTCGTCGTAACCAGCATTTACCTTCCGACTTTTATGACTCCAATAATTTGCAATACCCATTCCTAAATTGGGATGTAAACGTGCAAATGCCCATTGGCATAATTTATTAGCAAATACTTTTTTGATGAATTTATAGCCATAATCACCGGGGCCTAAACCATCGCCATGACCAATAAAGAATTTTTTTCCATTGAAGGTTTTAACTAAATTTCCTTCAACCATTTTAACGCCTAATTCTTTCGGAATATAATCGAAAATCCACATGTCGTGGTTTCCTCTAAACACAAAAATTTCAGTACCGTTATCAGTTAATTCAGCTATCTTCCCTTGTAATCTAACAAACCCTTTTGGTATGGCATGTTTGTACTCAAACCAGAAATCAAAAATATCTCCAACCAGATAAATTTCTTTGGCGTCTGTACTAATTTCATCTAACCATTTAACAATTCTTTTCTCTCGCTTTAAACTATCCTCATAGTTAGGAGCTCCAAGATGAAAATCTGATGCAAAATATATATTGGTTTTTGTAGTCATTATTTACGTGGCTAAAGTACTAATTTGAATTAGAAAAGGGTTAAAATTCTAATTTTCGAACCATTTCAAACGGACGAACTAGATTTAAGTTTAAGGTAAATCGTATTTTTTCGGCATATTTAAGTTGATTCAAATCGCTTGATAAATAGAAAGGGAAATAGATTTCGAATATGTTTGGAATTACAATCAATGTTCCTCCAAAACCATAAGTAGCATCTGAAACTTCATCCACTTCATCACCTTTAAAGTTTCGGGTAGTATAACCTGATAAACCAACATCTGCATATAAACCTAAGAATTTTAAAGGTAAATTACTTTTTATGTTAATGGCGTTTGCCCATTTGTTTGATGATGGAGTAGTGGTGTAATTCTTAAATCCACCATCCGTAATCATAGCTTGTTGATTTAAAAATCCGTCAATGGTATTTCTGCCTAATAAAATGTTTTCATATAAATAATCGGAATTACCACTTAGGTTGTAGTTAAATCGAGAACTGGCTTTATCATTATATAAAAATCGACCAATAAAAAAACGAATATCTAATCCAGTCCCTTTTTTACGGTATGAAAAACGATAGTTGGCTTCTAAATTTATCTTAACAAAATCAACCGATTGTTGAATGTTAGATTTAACATGATAGGGATTTATAGGATTTTTACTCTTTAATCCAAAACTTAAATTGTTTACATAATATCTATCGAAAGATAAATCATAATAAACTTTTCCTTCGCTATCTCTTTTGTAATTCGCCACTTCCTCAAAAATATTTACAAATTCAAAACTCATAAAGTATTGATTGTATTGTCTTTGCCTTCTTTTTCTGAAATCAACAGTTACTTGTGGTGATAATTTGTAGTATTCAAGCGATTGAGTTGAAGAACTGTTGGGTTTCTCAAAATTCAAGTAGCTGAATGATGAAGATTTTGCACCAATGGCAATATCTTGAAATAGCCCATTAGGCATAATGTGGTAAAACATATTTGCGTATCCGTTTATGTTCTGCGAACCAAATGCATACATTGGTGCTAATACATATTCAAATTTTTTGCTTGGTAATGTTGAATTGTATATTGCTGTTCCTAACATCACATTATCATTACTATTCCAACCAGCAATAGGGGTTATAAAAAGTTGAGTTTTGTCGGGGTTTTCAATACTACCAAGTAATTGTATTCGTAGTGGTTCTATGGTCTTAAATAAACCAGACGTTTTTAAGGTATTATTTTTTCTTGATATTTCAGGTATATCTAATCGGGCATCAATTCTATAGTGATCGTAATCCCCAACTTTAAAAGGTAGTAAACCTTTTTTGTCAATAGGTTCGTACCATTGAGTATGCACAATAGAATCGTTTTTAATCCCTGAAACAGAAAAAGGACCATTAACACTACCAACATTTCTAGTTTTTAATAAAATGCTCTCAGCGTTTGAAGTATCCTTTTTAGTCCCTGTTATTTTATAATCAATTTTTTTTGTTGTTTTAATGATATCATTAAAAAACCAGCTCAAGTCTTTTTTTGTTTCGTCCTCAAATATTTTTTTTAAATCGTTGGGTTGAGGATGTTTAAATTGCCATTCGTTAAAGTAACGGTGCATACATTTATCAAATAATTCTTCCCCTAAATATGCCATTAAATAATCGAAAACAATAGCAGTTTTAGAGTATACAATACCACCATAATTGAAGGAAGTGTATTCTGCAGCTTTTTCTTCAATTGGTTGATCCATATTTTTTCTAGCATTAATAAGATAGGCTAACTCATATTGACTTTTATGAGGGTATTGTGCTAAATCAAAAAACTTTAAGAATCCTCGTGTTGAAGAAGAATCGGATTGAATTAGCTTTGAACCAGGATACTTTGTTTCAATATACCTGTTTTCATTAAAAGAATTTAACCCTTCATCCATCCATGGATGGTCACGCTCATTACTTCCTAAAATACCATAAAACCAATTGTGGCCAACTTCGTGCATAATTACCGTTTCTAAACCAAAATCACTTCTCGATTCGCCAATAACAGTAATATTTGGATATTCCATACCGCCTCCAGTACTTAAAGCACCATCAACAGCAGTAACATGATTATAGGGGTAATCTCCATTCCATAATGAATAATAATAGGTGGCATCATTCAAATATGTTATACTTTTTTTCCATAAATCAGCTTCGTTGTTAGTAAACATCGCCCATGTGGTTACTTTTCGTTTAGAGTAAGGTAGAGCAACCTCTCCTTTTAAAACATGATAACGTTTGTCAGCAAACCAAGCAAAATCATGTACATTTTCTTGATGATAATGTAATGTTTTTACTGTATCGTTCGAAGGAGGAAAACTCATGTCAGTTGAGGTTAAATCAATTTTTTCACTCGTTTCCTTAGCTAATTGATTTAACCATTCTAATTCTTTTTCACCATTAACCAAGTCCCCTGTGGCACCAACAACATAATTTTTTGGCAGTCGAATTTTTACATCATAAGTTCCATATTCAGAATAAAATTCTCCTTGGTCTAGGTAAGGTATAGGATGCCACCCATCCCTATCATAAACCGCTGGTTTTGGATACCATTGGGTTATTTGATACGATTGCCCAATATGACCTAATCGAGAAAAAACACCTAATGGTAATTTAACTCTAAATGGGGTAGAAATTTCTATAGTCTCTCCGGGTAATAATATTTCGGGTAGAAAAACCCTGCAGATATCTTCATTATTCAAGGTGTATTCCCATTGTAAATTAGAGCCATTTGATGAAAAGTTTAATCCATCAATAAAGCCTAATTTAGAATCATCTGCATAATAAAGACTGGTATTGCCTTCTTCAAGTTTTTGTTTACTTAATGCTGTTTTATAATTTTTGTATGCATTTGGCCATAAATGAAAATAAATAAAATCAAGCTTGTCCGGAGAGTTGTTGGTGTATTCAATAGTAATGTTTGCATCCAATTCATGCATTACATCATTTAACCTTACATCAATGTTATATGTTACATGTTGTTGAAAATAAGGTTTTTCTTCCTGTGCATAGGAATTTATATAAACGGAAGAAAAAAAAATTATGAGGATAGATAATCTCAACATTAGCTTGGGTTATTGTTTAATCTTCTCATTAATCATTGATGTAAGGATATCAATAGCTACTTTATTTTCTCCTCCAACAGGAATAATCAGGTCAGCATATTTCATGGTTGGTTCAATAAATTGGTTGTGCATGGGTTTAAGTGTTTTCTCATAACGATTTAACACCTCTTCCAAGTCTCTTCCTCTTTCATTGATATCTCTTTTTATACGTCTAATCAATCGCAAATCTGAATCTGTATGAACAAAAATTTTAATGTCACAAAGTTTTCGAAGTTGTTCGTTTGTAAATATTAGAATTCCCTCAACTATTAATATTTCTTTTGGGTGAATAACTGTATAATCTTCTGTTCTGGTGTGTGTAGTATAAGAGTATATAGGTTGTTCAATAGGCTGATTGTTCTTTAAATCATTAATTTGTCTTAATAATAAATCAAAGTCAATAGAATTAGGATGGTCGTAATTTATTTTCTGACGTTCTTCAAAAGACAAATACGTATTATCATTATAATAAGAATCCTGCATTAAGATGGCAACATTTTTTTCAGGAACCACATTGGCAATTTTACGAACTACTGTTGTTTTTCCAGAACCTGTTCCCCCTGCTATTCCAATTATAATCATATTGTAGATTTATTAATAATAAAACTAGTTAATTACTGATTTCAAATCGTAAATAGTTGAAAGAAGTCCTTTAATTAAAAAAGTCATAATTGGTTCTGATTTTTGAGCTATTTCTTGAACCTCCTCATGACTAATTTCTACAATTTTGCCTTTTACACCTAAATCAGTAATTATTGATAGGGCAACACAAGGTAAACCAATATGGTTAGCTATAATAACTTCAGGCACAGTACTCATACCAACAGCATCGGCTCCAATTATTTTTATATAATTGTATTCTGCTGGAGTTTCATAAGTAGGTCCAGATAAGGCAGCATAAACGCCTTCTTGTAACCTTATATTATTAGCCGAAGCAATGTCTTTTATCACACTATTTAATTTTCTTGAATATGGTTCACTCATATCAGGAAATCTTGGGCCTAATTCATCAATGTTTTTACCACGTAACGGGTTGTCAGGTAATAAATTAATATGGTCGTTGATTAGCATGATATCTCCGATTTCGAAATTTTCGTTAACACCTCCACTTGCATTACTTAAAATAAGTTGTTTTATTCCAAGCGCATGTAAAACCCGAATTGGAAATGTACATTGTCTGGCAGTATAACCCTCATAGTAATGAAACCTTCCTTTCATAGCAATAATTGATACCCCATTCAACTTACCTATTATAAGAGCTCCTTGGTGTCCTTCTACTGTTGATACTGGAAAGTTTGGAATTTTTTCATACGGTATAGATAATTCTATCTCAATATTGTCGGTTAAATTTCCTAATCCACTTCCTAGCACAATACCAACCATAGGTTGAGCAGAACTTAATGATTGAATGTAATTTTTAGCCTGTTGTATTTGCTCTAACATATTTTAATATTTTATCATCGAACTCATTTTTACCATTACCATGAAAGCAAATTTCTATTGGTAAATAAAATATTGGAAGTTCATTTAATTGATTTTTTATTTCTGGCAAAGATAATCGCATTATATCTTTCTCAGTTGTTATTATTAATTTATTATTTCCAAATAAATTATTAAAGGAGGTTTTAATACTGCTAATATCATTCGTATCAAAATTATGGTGATCGGGAAATTTTAAGTGTTCAACAAAATTATAATTATCTCTAATGTGGTAATACAAAGGTAGTGGTTTAGCTATTCCCGTTATCAATAATACAGAACTACTCTTTTCGTTTTCTATACTAACAGATTCAGCTTCTTTTGTAAAAGGAATTAAATTCCCGTACTCAGTGTAGGAAAAGAAAATTTCCTGATATGGTTTGGGATGAAGTTCATCTTTTATACGTCTAATATCAATAGGAGATAGTATACTTGGAGTTTTTGATACTACAATAATATCGGCACGGTTGCTTCCAATAATCCATTCCCTTAAGCGACCAGAAGGCAATACCAAATCGTTAATGTAAAGTTTAGAATAATCAGTAACCAATATATTTATTCCTGGTTTAACTGCTCGATGTTGATACGCATCATCTAAAATAATGACATCAATATCTGGAGAGGATTCTTTTATTTTCTTTATTCCTCGAACTCTATTTTCATCTACAACTACAATAATTTTTTTAAATTTCGATTTATATTGTAGGGGTTCATCTCCAATATCTAAAACTGTGGAATTATCATCGGCTTTAAAAAATCCTTTTGTTTTTCTATTATATCCTCTGCTAAGGGTTGCAATGTTATATTTATATAGAAGTCGTACTAAGTATTCAACATGAGGAGTTTTTCCCACTCCCCCTACATTTAAATTCCCAACAGATATTACCGGAGTTCTAAATTCATATGATTTAAACACACCAATATCGTAAAGTTTGTTCCTGAAATAGGTTACTAACCCATACAATAAGGAAAAAGGATATAATAATATACTTAGAATCTTATTCAATAAATATTAATATTTAAATTTGATCAGATTGGTAAATATGATAAAAAATAAAGTTTATTCCAATGCTTATAATAAAAAAGATTAAAAAAACTTGCATATTAAATATATTTTGCCTTAACTTTGTATGTGATGAGTACTGTAATGAACATATCAAACATCTTAAAAGGAACATTCTTTATTGTAATTGTTTCTCTTATTTTTTCTTGTTCGAAGGGTGGTGAGCCTACACCTATGGCTGCCAATACCCAATCTTCACCATCGTTAATTTCATCAAATACAACTGATAATTCTACAATGAGAGTTGTTGGTGGAGATGATAATGAGGATGATGATGATAATAGAGGAACTAATTTTCCTAAAAGAAAATAGTTGTTTTGTAATCATTGAAAAATCAACAATTCTTTCCTTACAATCAGACTAACCAGAAAACGTCGTTTTCCAACCGTTAATGAAATGTTGTGAATAAGTTTCCAATATTCTTTTTAAATTTACTCTATAATTATTTGGTTTAAAAAATTTATATTCTATATCTTTACGCCTCTTAATTTGCACGAATAAAATTTTTATAGATTAAATTACTGAATATGTTGAAAAGACTAGCTGTTTTTACGTTATCTATGTTTCTTGGCTTTATTGCCTTTGCTCAGTCGGGAGGAACAATTAAAGGTAAAATGATTGACAAATCAAACAACGAACCTTTGCCATTTGCAAATATTGTTGTTTTTAAAGGTGGATCTCAGGTTGCTGGAACGATGACCGATATGGATGGTAAGTATACCATTTCGGCATTAACTCCAGGTACTTATGAAATTCAAGCTTCTTATGTTGGTTATCAACCAGTAAAAATGTCTGGTATAGTAGTTAATGACGGGAAGATTACTTTTTCTGATATTAAGGCTGGACAGGGTATAGATATTGGTGAGTTTGAGCTAATTGATTATGAGGTTCCATTAATCTCTAAAGATCAAACGTCTTCAGGGGGTACAGTAACTAGAGAAGATATTGCTAAAATGCCAGGTCGTTCAGCATCGTCTATAGCACAAACTGTGGGAGGTGTAAATGTTAATGAAGATGGTTCATACAATATTAGAGGATCTAGAACTTCTGGAACAGATACTTATATTGATGGGATTAGAGTTAGAGGTTCTGCAAATTTACCAAATGCTGCAATTGAGCAAGTTTCTGTAATTACCGGTGGTATGCCTGCTGAGTATGGTGATGCTACTGGAGGTATAGTTAGTATTACAACTAGAGGTGCTTCTAAAGACTGGTTTGGTGGATTGGAATATTTGACTTCTGGGTTTAAAAGTGGTGAGAAAATGATAGGACTAGATTCTTATGGATATAACTTGTTAGGCTTCAACTTAGCTGGGCCAATTTTTACTAGAAAAGATACAGCAGGAAATAAGACGGACGCAATAGCTGGGTTTTTTATCTCTGGCGAGTTAAAAAGTGAAGTTGATCCTCGACCTTCTGCAATTGATAACTACAAGGTAAAAAATGAGGTGATGGATGAATTGAATGCAAATCCATATATTGCAAGAACAGATGATCCTTCTAGTTTAATTAATCAAGCTTCCTATTTAAAAATGGACGATATTGAAAAAATTAAATATAGACAAAATGTTGGTTATAAAGCAATGAATCTAGCTGGAAAAATTGATATTTCTCCTACAAAAAATACAACAATAACTTTTGGAGGTACTTTTGATTATGAAGATAGAAGAAATAATGTTAACAGCACGGGAGGAGCGTATTCCTTGCTTAACTCTCAAAACAATCCACAGGTAATTGACAGATCTTGGAGAACATACGCGAGATTTACTCAACGTTTTGATAACAACGAAGATAAAGATAACCCATCTTTAATTAAGAATGCGTTTATTTCTTTACAGGCTGATTATTCTAATGTGTATAGAAAAGTTCAGGATGACGAGCATCAGGATAAATTGGCTAATTATGGATATGTTGGTAAATTCAAATCAACTAGAATAGATTCGATTGATTTATCTTCACCATTTACTTATGAGCAGTTTACAATTAATGATGCTAATGGTAACCCAATTGATACGACGTATGGCTATTTGTCTACGCCAACAACTGTGTTATATGAATTTACTAGAGATGAGATAAACCCTATTTTGGCAAATTATACAGATAATTACTACGATTTTTATGCTGGTGATCCAGTAGGTAACTGGCAAAGACCATCTCAGGTTCAAGGTCAGGGAGGTTTATTAAATGGTGACTCTCCAGGTTCTGTTTATAATTTATGGACAGCTATGGGGGTTCAATATAATCAATATCAAGTAACCAATCAAGATCAGTTAAGAATTACAACTTCTGGTAGTGCTGAAATTAAAGGTCATTCAATAAAAGTTGGATTCCAATATGAACAAAGAGATATTAGTCAATATAACATTTCTCCAGTTGCATTATGGTCAATTGGTAGAGGGTTGGTAAATACTCATTTGAACAATAGAGATTTAACCGAAGGGACTTTTTATACTGACTCATTAAATGCACCTTTTGGAGGTATTACGGCTCCAAATGGTGATATTGCTTATGCGTATTACTTTCAGCCATATTATGATGGGGCAAATCAAACACAGTTTGACAAAAATATCAGAGCAAAACTGGGTTTATCCGAAAAAGGGTTAGATTATATTGATTTTGATTCATATGGTAATGGTTTATGGTCTGTTTCTGATTTCTCTGCTGATGATTTATTGAATAACTACTCACAAAATAATTTAAATTATTATGGGTATGATTATACAGGTAAGAAATTATCTGGCAATCCATCGTTAGATGACTTTTTTAATAAAAGAGATGATAATGGTAATTTAACAAGAGAAGCGGGTTCATTTAAACCTATTTATATGGCTGGCTATATTCAGGACAAATTTGCATTTGAAGATTTAATTTTTAACATTGGTGTACGTGTGGATAGATATGACGCAAATCAACCGGTATTAAAAGATAAATACTCATTGTTTCCGGTTAAAACTGTTGGGGAAGTTGGAAATATTCCTGATAAACCATCTAATATTGGAAATGATTTTGTGGTGTATGTTGCTGATGCAACTGATCCTAAAGTTTCTAACATTGTTGGATATCGTGATGGTGATACTTGGTATGATGCTGATGGTAAAGAGTTAACTGACCCCTCAGTTCTACATGCATCCAATACTCCTCAACCTTGGTTAGTTGATGCAAGTGATAATTCTGCTATTACAGATTTGAGCCCAGCTTCGTTTAAAGACTACGAACCTCAAATTAATGTATCACCTCGTATTGCTTTCTCTTTCCCAATTTCTGATGAAGCCTTATTTTTTGCTCATTATGATGTCTTAACACAACGCCCTTCGTCAAACAGTAGTTTACAATTGATTGATTATTTGTTACTTCAAAATACTAATAATGTTATTAATAATCCAGATTTAAAAGCTGAAAAAACGATTGATTATGAGTTAGGATTTCAACAAAAATTAAACAATTGGTCATCGTTAAAAATTGCTGCTTTCTATCGTGAACAAAGAGATATGGTTCAGTCTGTTCGTGTAGTAGGTGCTTATCCAGAAAATTATTTATCTTATGGAAATAAGGATTTTGGAACCGTTAAAGGGATGACTTTCTCTTATGATTTGAGAAGAAAAGGGAATTTTTCTATGAGAGCTGCTTATACTTTACAATTTGCTGATGGTACAGGATCTAGTTCTACTACATCTTTAAACTTAGTATCTAGTGGTAACAGTAACCTAAGAACTTTAATGCCACTTTCTTTTGATCAAAGACATGCTATTGTGTTATCTGCTGATTATAGATATGGTGCTGGAAAAAGCTATAATGGACCAATTTTATTTGGTAAAGAAATTTTATCTAATACTGGTGCAAATGTTATTTTTAGAACAGCATCAGGTACTCCTTATACAAAAACATCGAGAGTTGTGAATAGTGCAGTTATTTCTGGTGCTTACAATAGCCCAATGGAAGCTTCATTTAATACATCAAGATTACCTTGGACAACTACGGTAGATTTAAAAGTTGATAAAAATATTGATTTGAAATGGGGTAAAGGAGAAGGAGAAGAAAGAACAAAGGCTTATTTAAATGTTTATGTTCAGGTTTTAAATTTATTGGATGCACAAAATATTTTGGATGTTTATTCAGCTACAGGTACAGCTGATGATGATGGTTTTTTAGCAGCTGCTGAATGGCAAACTTTAATTGCCCTTAATCCTGATGAACAGGCATTTAGGGATTTGTATCAAGTAAAAATGTTAGATCCATTAAATTATTCTTTACCTAGAAGAATTAGATTAGGATTACAGTTAAACTTTTAATTTAGAAACGTACAAAGTTAGAAAGATATGGAAAACGGACGTAATATTAAGACCAAGATAGCACTAGCGTTAATTGCATTGTTATCTTTTGGCACCATGACTGCTCGTAATGCTAATCATGTGAATGGAAATGGAAATAAAACGGGTGGAACTACTCCAACTCCAACTGCAGGGTGTGCTCCCGCTGTTGCTTTAGCTTCGCTAGAATTCAACAATGTTAGAGCTCGTATTGATGCAACCGGAGGTAGTATGTTTCAAGATAGAGCGAATGGTATTGCTGCATATAATGTGCCTAAGCAAAATACTCAAACCGACCCATTATATACAGCAATTTATGCTGGTGCACTTTGGATTGGTGGTGTTGATGCAAGTAATCAATTAAAAGTTGCAGCCGTTACATTTAGAGCAGGTGGAGCAAATGATTTTTGGCCAGGCCCATTAACTGATGGTACAGCTGAGATTACAGCAGGTGATTGTGAGGTATTCGATCAATTCTTTGGTATTTCAAGACCTATGGTGAATGAGTTTGTTGCTTGGAATGCAGATCCAGCTTCTTACCCAAATTACCAAATTCCATCACAAATTTTAAATTATCCAGCAAAAGGAAACACGGTTAAAAAGAAGCAACAATCTTATTATGTTGCTGAAGAATTGGCTCCTTTTTATGACCAAAATGGAAATGGGTTTTATGAGCCTGCAGATGGTGATTATCCTAAATATGATTTGATTGGTGCTAATGATTGTAGAACCAATCGTGAAGTTCCCCTTTTTGGTGATACTACCATTTGGTTTGTGTTTAATGATAAAGGTAACGCTCATACTGAGTTTAATGGAGCACCAATTGGTATGGAAATAAGGGGACAAGCCTTTGCTTTTGCTACTAACGATGAAATTAATAACATGACATTTTATAATTATGTGTTAATTAATCGTTCAAGTTTTACCTTTACTCAAACTTATTTCGGTCAATGGATTGACGCTGATTTAGGTAATTCCAATGATGATTTTGTTGGTTGCGATGCTGCAAGAGGGTTGGGTTATGCTTATAATGGTGATAATACTGATGAATCGGCCAATGGTGTTGATGGTTATGGCTCCACGCCGCCATTCATAGGTGTTGACTTTTTTGAAGGTCCTTACTTGGATAACGATGGTATTGATAATCCTTTAACTACAGATGTAGCAGTAGCACTTGCTCAAAATGGTATTCCATATTCTGGACTGGGAATTGGTTATGGTGATGGTATTATTGATAATGAGCGTTATGGTATGCGTAAGTTTGTTTATTATAACATTGGTACTATAGTTAATGGTAATGGAGATCCGAGTACTCAGGCAGATGTTTACAATTATTTACAAGGTAAATGGTTAGGTACTACGGGTTCTGTCTGTTGGGGTGGAGATGGAAATCCACTAGGTAGTGGAAATCCTGCATTCCCTTGTGACTTAATGTTTCCAGGAGATTCTGATCCTTTACATTGGAGTACACAAGGTATTACACCTACGCCTTCAACTTGGAGTGAAGCTTCAGTTGGTAATAATCCTAATGATAGAAGGTTTATTCAGTCTGCGGGTCCTTTTACATTGTATCCTGGAGCTGTTAATAATATTACTGTTGGGGTTGTTTTTGCCAGAGCATTGTCAGGAGATAATACATCATCATTATCATATTTACAAGTAGCTGATGATAAAGCTCAAGCATTATTTGACAACTGTTTTAAAATATTAGAAGGGCCAAATGCTCCTGATGTTGCGATTCAAGAATTAGAGAATGAACTAGTACTGTTTTTATCAAACAACAACCCTATTTCTAATAATTACAATGAGCAAGCAAATTTAAAAGATCCTTTTATTTCTATTCCTGATACCATTAATGGGGTGTATCAGGGTTCAAGTGAAGATAGAGATACGCTTAAATATTATAAATTCCAGGGATATCAAATTTATCAAGTAAAAAACAGTAGTGTTTCTGTTTCGGCTTTAAATGATCCTAGTGTTTCTAGATTAATAGCACAGGTTGATATTCAAGATAATATTAGTCAAATTGTAAATTATGTTTTTGATGCTACGGTAGGAGCTAACGTTCCAATCGAAATGGTAAGCGGTAAAAATAATGGAATTAGCCATTCTTTTAGGATAACTGAAGATCAGTTTTCAACAAGCACTAATAAAAGGTTAGTAAACCATAAATCGTATCATTTTGTTGCGATAGCCTATGCTTATAATAACTGGTTAACAGTTGATCCACAAAATTTCACATTAGGAGGGCAATTAAAACCATACTTAGCAAGTAGAACTAATTCTATTGGAGGGGCAATTCGAATTTATTCCGGTATACCACATGATCCCAAACCAGAGAATGATGGAACTGTTGTAAATTCTAATTATGGTGATATGCCAGAAATTACAAGAATAGAAGGTGCAGGTAATGGTGGATTTCATTTGGAATTGACTTCTAGTTCTGAGAGTCAAATTGTATCGTCTAACTTTGCTAATTATCCTGTTTATCAGGCAGGTTATGGACCAATTGATGTTAAAGTGGTAGATCCTTTAAACGTAAAAAAGGGAACATATTATATCCAATTTTTGGATTCAACAACTACTCCGGTTTCAAACCCTTTAAATGATGCGTATTGGAGATTAATTAATGGCTCAGATACTGTTTATTCTGAGAGAAATATCGCGTTTAAGAATGAGCAGGTTTTTGCTGATTTAGGATTTTCTGTAGCTATTAATCAGTCTGTAAGTTTAGGTACTGATACAAGAACAGATTTTGGGTTGATTTCTGCTACGGTTTCCTATTCGAATCCAACCAAACCATGGTTGTCGGGTGTTCCAGATTCTGATGCAGCTAATGATTTAAATTGGATTCGTGCGGGGTCTCAATCTTATGATATAACTGGACCTCCGGCAGTTGCCAGTTACTATAATGACTATGAGATAAATTCAGCCTTTATTGACCCAGATCAAAAACTGGAAAGTATTTTGAGAGGAACATGGGCTCCATATAGATTGGTTGCTACCGTTACACAAACTGATGCGAAACCTCTTACAGATGTGAAGAATGCTCCAGGTATTGTTGATGGTTGGAATAATGCAACAACTGAACGTTTTTATCCTACGGTGACTTATCCAACAGCTAATACAAGCTTAAATAAATTAGCTACATCAGAATCGGTGGATATTGTATTTACCAATGATCAATCAAAATGGACTCGTTGTGTGGTGTTTGAGACTGGCTGGGATAGAAGTAAAAATGAAGGGAATGCTCGATTATTTAGTAAACGTGCTGCGTTTAATGTCGATAAAAATGGTAACCCAGATGGCACTCCTGATGGTCAAGGTAACCCTAATGGTATAGGTATGGGTTGGTTTCCAGGTTATGCAATTAACATTTCTACAGGTGAACGTCTAAACATGGCTTTCGGTGAAGATAGTAAATACATCAACCATAATGGTAGAGATATGAAGTGGAATCCGAATGCTGATATTTATAGATTTGATACCTTAAATTTATTATTGGATACGGTAATGGGGCAAAGACACTATACTTATGTATTCAATTCAAGGTATGATGAGTGTAAAGTGTTAGATAGTTTATTAACTTTTCCTAGAACTAGTCCGGCAGCAGGTACTATTATTAAGAAAACACAAGATTATATAGCTAAGTATGCAATGTGGGTTGGAGTTCCAACTATAACTCCAGGAGAAAGTATGTTATCTAATGATGCTCGAATAAAGTTAAGAGTTACTGAACCTTATAAAGTTTTTACAACTGCTAATAGTTTAACACCTGCTCCTTTTGGAAATAACATGCGTAATATGTACATGTTTAATATGGATAATTTTGCATCCGAAACTGGTGTAGCTACAGCAGCAAAAGAAGTATTAGATATGATAAAAGCTGTACCAAATCCATATTATGCTTATTCTGAGTATGAAACGGATAAATTGGATAATAGAATCAAAATCACAAATCTTCCTGAAAAATGTACCATTTCTATCTATAATGTTGGTGGCACCTTGATGAGAAGATACAATAAGGCCAGTTCATTAACTAGTTTAGATTGGGATTTGAAAAACCATGTTGGAATTCCTGTAGCTGGAGGTGTTTATCTAATTCACGTAGAAATTCCAAATGTAGGTGAAACAGTTATTAAATGGTTTGGAGTTACCAGACCTACAGATTTAAACGGATTATAACATTAAGATAAAGTTGCTTTAGCAAATTGATTATTAAAAAGAATGAATATGAAAAATATTAAAGTTGCAATAACAATATTTTTATCAAGTGTAGCACTAGCTTCGTCGGTTTATGCCGGTAATGAGGATAGGGCTGGTGAAGCAGGTGCTTCTCAGTTGTTAATAAACCCTTGGGTTAGAAGCGTTGGTTTTGGAGGAGCTAATACAGCCTCAGCAATTGGTTTAGAAGCAATAAATCTGAATGTTGCTGGTTTGGCTTTTACTAAAAAAACGGAAGTAATGTTTGCTAACAAAAATTGGCTAGTAGGAAGTGGTACTCGTATTAATACGTTTGGCTTATCTCAACGATTGGGTGAAACAGGGGTTATGGGTATATCTATCATGTCAATGAGTTTTGGTGATATTGATATTACTACTGTAGATTTGCCAGAGGGTGGTATAGGTACATTTTCTCCAAGTTACTTAAACTTTGATTTGGCGTATGCTAAATCATTTTCAAATAGTATTTCAGGAGGTATTGCTGTAAGAATAATAAGCGAGTCAATTTCAAATATTGATAGCAGAGGTGTGGCTTTTAATGCAGGTGTTAAATATGTAACAGGTGATAATGACAGAGTTAAATTTGGTATTTCTTTGAATAATGTTGGACCATCAATGCAGGCAACAGGTGAAGGGTTATCATTCACTAATATTGATGTTAATACAAGTACTGTTTCAACACAATCCAGAAAATCTTCGGCTTATCAGTTACCATCATTATTGAATATTGGTGCTTCTTATGATTTTTTTGTTGCTGCTGTTAAAGATTCTGCTTCTAGCCAAATAAAAGCTAATCATAGAATAACTGTTGCTGGAAATTTCACAGCGAACTCTTTTACAAAAGATCAGTACAGATTAGGTGTTGAATATGGATTTAGAAACCTGTTCATGTTGCGAGCTGCGTATGTTTTAGAAAGCACTACATGGTTTGATTCTGATATACGTACTTCAGCTTATACCGGCCCGGCTTTTGGAGGATCTTTAGTAGCTCCATTAGGAAAATCTGGATCTACTTTTGGTGTTCATTATGCTTATGAAATGACTGAACGTTTTTCTGGAACACATAGTATTGGTATTCGTTTAGATTTATAATATTTTCCACATAATAAACTTTAAAAGAGAACTCTATTTAGAGTTCTCTTTTTCGCTTTAAAAACCTTTAAAGTTATGTCACAAATTAATTACTATACAGAAGATGGTCTTCGAAAACTTAATGAAGAATTAGACCAATTAAAAAATGTTGAAAGAGCAAAAGTTTCTGCACAAATTGCTGAAGCTAGAGACAAAGGTGATTTGTCTGAAAATGCTGAATATGATGCTGCAAAAGAGGCTCAGGGATTATTGGAACTAAAGATTTCTAAATTAGAAACTATTGTTGCCAATGCTAGAGTTATAGACGAATCTCAGCTGGATTTATCAAAAGCTTTGATACTTTCTAAAGTAAAGATTAAAAATATTGCTAATAAAATGGTAATGGAATATACTTTGGTATCAGAGAAAGAAGCAAACCTAAAAGAAAAAAGAATTTCTGTAGATTCTCCAATAGGACATGCTTTATTAGGAAAGTCTGTTGGAGATGTGGTTGAAGTTCAAGTTCCAACGGGTAAAGTTAATTTTGAAGTTATTGAAATTTCTAGGTAATGCATCCTTCCATTTTTTCAAAAATTATAAATAGAGAAATTCCTTCATACATTATTGAAGAGAATGAAGATTTTATCGCTTTTTTAGATGTATTTCCATTGGCAAAAGGCCATGTGTTAGTGGTTCCCAAAAAGCAAATTGATTATATTTTTGATTTAGATGAAAAAACATATAATGGATTATGGTTGTTTACTAACACCATTGCAAAACGACTTAAAAAAGCAATTCCTTGTAAACGTATTGGCATTGCAGTTATTGGACTAGAAGTCCCTCATGCTCATATTCATCTAATTCCTCTACAATCGGTAGAGGATATTAATTTTTCTCGACCTAAATTAAAGGTTGAAAACACAGAGTTTGAAGATATTTTGAAAAAGATAAAAAGCTAATTTTTAGCCCTTTTTGGATTTTGGCTAACAAAAGCTTTCCAGCCCGAGTAGCTTTTTTCGCTACTTGTAGTATTATTCTGGAAGGAATGACACATGGCTACAGCTAAACCATCAGTAGCATCTAAGTGTTTAGGTAAATTTTTTATTTTTAAAAGTGAAACTAACATGGCTGCAACCTGTTCCTTTGAAGATGTTCCTTTACCAGTAATAGATTGCTTGATTTTTTTTGGCGAATACTCAAAAACAGGAATATTTAATGATAAAGCTGCAGCAATAGAAATACCCTGTGCTCTACCAAGTTTTAACATTGATTGAGCGTTTTTACCTAAGAAAGGGGCTTCAATAGCTACTTCATCTGGCTTGTATTCGGTAATTAAATAATTAGTACGTTCAAATATTTTTTGTAGTTTTAAAAAGTGGGTTTCCAATTTTTTTAATTCAACTGAACCCATGGCAATTAACTCAATTTTATTGTTTTTAACATGAATTATTCCATACCCCATTACTGTAGTTCCAGGGTCAATTCCTAATATTATTTTATCTTTAATCAAAAAATTGGGTTGATTGAATAATAAAGCAAGATACAAATATTTTAATTTAATTATACGAAGTATAATTGGTATTGCAGCGTTATTATTTATTTACTTCAAATTAAAGGATAGTTACTACTATCAACTAAATGAACTTGATACCACATCCATTAATTTTTTATTTATAGTAATCACATTTTTATTGAGTTTTTTTAATTGGGGTTTAGAATCGTTAAAATGGAAATATTTAATTTCTAAAATCAAAGAAGTTACATTTATTCAAGCATATAAAATTATATTAACGGGTATTGCTATGAGTTTAGTTACGCCCAATAGAGTTGGTGAAATACCTGTAAGAGCCTATCTTTTAAATGATAAAGAAAACCTAAGTAAATTGACTTATGCTACTTTTATAGGCTCATTTACACAGCTTTTGGCTACAATTTTTTTTGGCACGGTTGGGGTTTTCTATACAATTACTTGGTTTGATTTTTATTTATCCAATTCTATATTGATAACCCTCATTATTTTTACACTACTATTACTACTTTTATTTATGTTTTCCAACAAAATAAAAGATAAAATCCTTAATTTATTTAATAAACAATCGTCTATTGATTTTAGTAGAAGTGAATTAACTAAAACGTTGATTTTTAGTATTCTTAGGTATATGATTTTTGTTTTACAATATTATTTTTTGCTCGAAGCATTTGGTATTCATTTTACCAGTCTTGTTTCATTTTGGTTAATTCCACTTTGTTTTTTTGTAGCTTCGTCAATACCTACGTTTTTAATTTCAGAAATAGGAGTGAGGAGTTCTGTTGCAATTATCGTATTTGGTGTGTTAAGTAACAATGATGTTGCTATTATAGCTTCATCAGTTACATTATGGACAATAAATATTGCCATTCCTGCAATTTTCGGAATTGGATTTATAAAACAACTAAAAATTTCACGTTGAGTATTATTGTTATCATATTAACCATTATAACTTTAGTTTATGTGATAACGGTTGCTTTTATGGCTTTTGGTTATTACAAACAAATAAATGACTCAATAATACCTGTTAATAATACTCCGTCACTTAAAATATCTGTTGTAATTGCAGCAAGAAATGAAGAACAAAATGTTGAAAATTGTTTAAATTCTATTGTAAATCAAGAATTTAATAAAGACGATTTTGAAATTATAATCATTAACGACCACTCTTCGGATAATACTCTAAATATCATTGAAGAATTTAAGAAGAGGTATAAAAATGTACACTGCTATTCGTTGTCGGAAACAAGCTCTAAAAAAGCTGCGATAAAGTTAGGAGTGTCTAAATGTTTATACAATGTGGTAGTAATTACTGATGCTGATTGTGAAGTTTCTACAAATTGGTTATCATTAATATCAACTAAATTCAATAATGATTTATCACTATTTATAGGTCCAGTACAGTCAATCTCAAAGGGAGGGTTGTTTGGTGCTTTTCAGGAGTTGGACATGTTTTCTTTACAAGGATTTACCTTTGGTAGTTTAGGTTACAACAATCCAATTTTAATAAATGCTGCTAATATGGCGTTTAATAAAACGGATTATTTGACTTACTACCCTATATCAACAGAAAATATCCCTTCAGGAGACGATATGTTTTTATTAGAGAAGTTAAAGAGACATAAAAAAAATATTAGGGGATTTTTGAACAAAGGTTTAATAGTAACTACTAAATCAGAAAACACTTTAAAAGATTTTATTTATCAGAGAATTCGTTGGGCATCTAAAAATAAGTTTTATAAAGATGGTTGGATACAATTTTTTGGAGGTTTAATATTTTTGACGAATATGGCTTTGATTTTCATCTGCTTACACTTGATATTTGTCGAACAAAATAGGGGCGTTTATATAATCTTATTGCTAACTAAATGGGTTATTGATTTTATATTATTATTTTTGGTTTCATCTTTCTTTAAAAGAAGAAAAGTGTTAGCTTATTTTGTGCCAGTACAACTTATTTATCCAGTGTATATTTTTGTTGTTGGAGTGTTATCAACTTTTTTGAAAATTAGATGGAAAGGTAGAATATATAATGGGTAAAGAGAACAAAGACATATACTCAAAATCATTATCGTACCACGCTTGGCAAAGGCTTAAGAAGAACAAGCTGGCTATGTTCGGATTATTGATTATTTTTTGCGCCACTTTGGTTGCTCTTTTAGGCCCTATTATTCGGCCAGACAACTCTCCTAAGGCAAATAACCAAATTTTAGAAATTACTACCAGAAAACCTGGATTTCATATAGATATTTTAAGAATCAAAAAAAATGAGGAAAAAAAATCTAGAAGTTTTTGGGTATTGTTTTCTAAGGGATTGGAGAGTAATTATAAATATGTTCCTATTTTCGATTATAGTTTTGAAGGTAGTAATATTGTAGTAGAAAAATATACGGGTAACGAAATTAATAATGGTCAAATTTTAAGATTTAACTTGGCAGATGTTGCTTTTGCACTTGATCATAACAAGGTTGAGGAAACTTTAGGAGGATTAGAGTTTTACACTTTGAATGAAGGTAAAAAAACTATGTCGATTGAAGAGTTAAGAGAAATAGTCGAGAAAAATAACATTGTAACTAATAACTATTTGTTGGGAACTGATAAGTATGGGCGTGATATGTTAAGTAGACTAATGGCTGGAACATGGATATCGCTTTCGGTTGGATTTATTTCTGTATTCATTTCTTTAGTAATAGGAATATCTTTAGGAGCAATTGCTGGTTACTACCGCGGATGGGTTGATGATGTTATCATTTGGATAATTAATGTGGTGTGGTCTATCCCCACTTTATTATTAGTTATTGCAATTACTTTGGCATTAGGTAAAGATTTTTGGCAGGTATTTGTTGCTGTGGGTTTAACTATGTGGGTAGAGGTTGCAAGGGTTGTTCGTGGTCAAGTATTAAGTCTGCGAGAAAAAGAATTTGTTGAAGCAGGAAAGGCTTTAGGTTTTAATGATAAAAGAATTATTCTAAGACATATTATTCCAAACGTTTTAGGTCCTGTTATAGTTATTTCTGCAATAAACTTTGCTGCTGCTATTTTAATTGAGGCGGGGTTAAGTTATTTAGGAATAGGAGCACAACCGCCACAAGCAACCTGGGGTAAAATGATATCAGAACACAAAGGCTATATTATAACAGGAGATGCTTATTTAGCTGTTCTGCCTGGCGTTGCTATCATTTTAATGGTATTAGCTTTTGTATTGGTAGGTAATGGTTTAAGAGATGCCTTAGATTCAAAATCTGTAGATGACTTACCTTCTGTTTAAAAAATAATCAGACAGCTAATAAAAATTAAACCTCCTAATAACATTAAAATTAGCGTATAAGGCAAAATTTGTTTTGCTTTCAATCCAGTTATACCTAGTAATGGTAGTGCCCAAAAAGGTTGTAACATGTTAGTAAGTTGGTCGCCATACGCTAGAGCTAAGATGCTTTTAGGAATAGACACTCCTAATTCTAAAGCCGATTGTATAATGATTGGACCTTGAACAGCCCATTGTCCGCCACCACTTGGGACAAAAATATTTACTAATCCTGCACTTAAAAAAGTATAGATATAGAATGTGAAGTCGTTAGAGATAGCAATAAAAAAATCAGAAATATCAGTCACTAAACCAGAGCCTTTCATTATCCCCATTATTCCAAAGTATAATGGAAATTGAATTAATATTCCAGAAACACCAACTATAGCTTCATCTACAGCCGATAAAAATGAGTTGAAATTTGAATGAAATAAAAGGGCGAAACAGAACAGTAGTAAGTTAATGTTGTTAGGCGTGAAAAAATCTAGGAAATTGAACTGGTAATCAATAGCAATTTTGTGAGCAATAAAAACTAAAAGTACAAGTCCAAATAAGAGAGAGAAAATTTTTGAGTAGTCTAATTTTTCTGCCCCCGAATAGATTCTATGGTTTAGTACAGTTGTACTATTTTTCGATAGTTCAACTAGCTGATTGGTTGATTTTTTACCAATAAAATACATGGCTAGTGGTAAAATTGTAATAACCAGAAAAATAATGGTTAGATTCATTGAAGATCCTACAGTATCCCAATAAGAAATACGTTCGGGTAATGATTCAATTTGTTCTACGGAGAGTAATCCATTCATCATTTCTTTTAAATGATTAGATTCAGCAACTTTACTAAGAGATGAGCCAGATAATCCTCCGTGCCAAACCATTAAACCAGAATATCCAGCTGCCCCAATTAAGGGATAATTTATTTTGAGGTTATTCTTTTGAGCATATTCTCCAATTTTACGAGCAAAAATGGCTCCGAAAATTAGTCCCAAACCCCAGTTAAATAAACTAACTATTACAGTTAATAAAGTTACCAGAGTTGCCGATTTTGCAGTTGATGTACATTGTTTTACCAGTAGCGAAATAAGATTATCTATTGGTTTTGATAAGGCTAAAACATGACCAAGAACCAGCATCAACATCATTTGCATAGCAAATACTAATAACGAGGAATTCCAGATGCCTTCTTCCCAGTACTTTAATAAATCGAAAGAATATGAAATTACCGATTGATTTGACGAATTGGTGAAAATCAACGCAATGAAAAAGGTTATAATAGAAAGTATTACCGCAATGGTAAAAGGAGAAGGTAACAGGTATTTAAAAACTTTTGAATATTTATCGGAAAAACTCATTTGAGATTATTTAACCAAGTAAAATTTTCCAGGCATTTATTATCTCACCTTTCTCAATTAGCTGTTTAGCTTCAGTATAAATATTGTTAGAGGTTTTAGGGTGTTTTTTTATTTCTTCTGGTGTTGGAAGAGCTTCAACACTTGCCAATAAACCCAAGTCGTTACCCGATAAAGCTGGGTTTGTTCTAATGTGTTTAGGAATTTGATCTACACCAATACCAATTGTTGTAAGGGGTTTAGCTATTTCAAACATAGAGTTTTCGTCAGCTCTACAATACCAATTACCACCCATTCGGCTAACCAAATCAATTTTCTTCTGATCAATTAACCCGTCATCAGCTAAAATAGCTTCATTGATATGAATGCGTAATACTTCACAAATAATCAAATTTCCAGCACCACCATTTTGCCCCAATTCAATAATTTGATTCACTTTACACTCAAATTGTACAGGCGATTCCTTTACTCGGAAAGGTTTTACAATATCTGAAGGAATAGGAGTTAAACCAGATTTGATGAACTCATCTACGTCTTTAGCAAAAGGAGAGCTTGCCAACGACATTTGTTGAACAATATCATAATTTACTACATTAATAACCACTTCAGGAATTTCCTTTACATTGTCAAAAGTGTTTTTCGTTTCACCTGTTCGACCACTTCGTGCAGGTGAAAAAATTAATATTGGAGGTGTGGCACTAAACACATTAAAAAAACTAAATGGACTTAGATTTCGATTACCATTTTTATCTATGGTACTTGCAAAAGCAATTGGCCTAGGACCAACTGCACCAAGTAAAATTTGGTGAATTTTTTGAGTAGTTAATTCACTGGTATTAACTGAGAACATGTTATTAAGGAATTTCTATATCGTAAGTTTTATCGTAAATCGAAACATTAATTTTACTATCGCATCCCGAACCAAAATCTAATGTTCTTGTTGGATTATTATAAGGTTTTACATCAACCAACCCTGAACCAATCCAGTTACAGTTTCCTGCTAAATTCAAATTGGTCGTAATTTCTGAAGTGAAAGCATTTCCTTTAAAAACAATTCCAGAATTATTACCAGTTATTGCATAAACATCATCGCTTATTTCTTGGGTTAACTTACCTTGAATAATTTTTAACTGATGGCTTCCTGAATAAAATATTTTTTGATTGTAGCTATTCACTATTTTTAATTCACTGAAAGTAAGATTATATGTTGGAAATGAATCTGTTAATCCAATATATTGATAAGACATTGTACCAGAAAATATTGTTTTTCCGTTATAATTGTAATCGTATATAGAAATTGTAGTTGTAGTACTTGGAGTATCATATAATCCATTTATATAGGCATTTAACTTTCCATTTCGTATTATTCCGTTTGATGTACAATCGGTATTAAACTTTATTTGAAGTGACTTTGGGTTGCTTAAAGTATCAACAGTTATTGTATCACATCCAAAGACTGTATTAGTATCAATTGTTGCAGAAGAAACAATTCCCTGAGAATAATAAGCTGCCTGATGAACTGTTTTAAAAACATCGTATACTAAATTTGTAGCGAACGCAACATCTGCTGAGGTATATGTCGATTTATCTTCGTCACGATCTGATTTTTCACAGCCCAATAACGCCGTAATGGTACACAAAATAATGAAATAGCTCTTTTTCATAATAGATAGAATAGTTAACCGGTATCTAAATTAGTTTAATTTTTGATATACAGCAAATGTATAAGAATGTTTATGTTTTTCATCATTAGGTTGGTGTTCTCTTTTTAAAATCTCCCATTTGGTTAGATCTATAATTGGAAAAAATGTATCTGCCTCAAATTTTTCATGTACATGAGTAATATACATTCTATCTACCAGTTTTTTATCTAAGGCTTCTTTATAAATTTGACCTCCGCCAATAATAAAAACTTCTCGTTCACCACACTGTTTTGCATAATCTAAAGCTTCTTCTAATGAGTGTTTTATAATACAATTTTTGTCGTTAAAATTTTTGTCACGCGTTAATACAATATTGGTTCTGTTAACCAATGGTCGATATTTTTCTGGTATAGAAATGTAATTTTTTCTTCCCGTAATGATGTGATGATTTAGGGTGGTTTCCTTAAAGTATTTCATATCGTTGGGTAAATGCCAGATTAAATCGTTGTTATAACCAATGGCATTATTTTCTGCAACAGCTACAATTAATGAAACTATCATAGTTTTCTCAACCATTTTTTGTAAACAGCATTTTCAGGCTCATCTTTTTTAATAAGATTATGACTTGTTGAAGAACTTTCTATCAAAGGAACTTCAATAGTTTGAATAATATCATCACGACTAATTAATACCGAAATTTTGTCACCTACTTTTTTATTGTTGGTAAACTCGCTAAAACTTCCATCAAATCGGAAACCATTTACAGCAAGAATTTCATCACCAACATTTAAACCACCACTATAAGAGGAAGTATTGCGAGTTACGCTTTTGATGTAATTGTTAGATAATGAAACACCCATATTTATTCGTTTATTATCCATAATCAACATGTCATAATTAGCATAGCCAAAAACAGTTTTATAATCGAATGTTTCAGTTCCAAAAATATATTTGTCGAAAAACGGTTCTAAATCTAAGCCTGAAATTTTTTCTACTGTAGTTCTCATTTCAGTTATATTGAAACCTCTGTTTTGTTTTTTATAATATTCCTGATATAAAAACTTCATTACATCGTCTAACGATTTTTTTCCTTTTGTAGATTCTGCAATCATCAAATCCAACATGTTAGCAATTACAGAACCTTTAGTATAATAAGAAATACTTGTATTGTAACTGTTTTCATTTGGTCGATATCCTTTTATCCAAGCATTAAAACTTGATTCGGCAGCCGACATAACTTTATTACCTGGTTGATTTTCAATACTGTTGATTGAACCAGAAAATTTACGGATAATCTCTTCTTCGGTATAAATACCTGCACGATAAAGTAAAAGTTCGTCGTAGTAACTGGTGAAACCTTCCATAACCCATAGCAAGTCAGTATAGTTTTCGTTATTGTAATCAAACGGACCTAAGACATCAGGCCTTATTCTTTTTACATTCCATAAGTGAAAATATTCGTGAGCAACTAAACTTAGAAAACCTTTGTAGTCTTCTCCTTGATAAGTCCATCTGTTTACTTGTAAAGTTGTTGAACTTAAATGTTCCAATCCGCCACTACCTTTAGTTAAATTGTGAATGATAAAGGTATATGCTGTGTTTGGATTTTCTCCAAAAACATCAGTTGCAGCTTCAATAACTTTAGACATATCAATTTTTAATTTCTCAATATCATAATTGCCTTTGCCATACATAGCTACATGGTGGGTAACTCCAGCTGCAGTAAAACTAAATGTTTCATGATTACCAATTTCAACAGGTGAATCAACTAAAATATCAAAGTTTGGAGCTTCGTACTTAAATCCATTATCAGCAGTTTTTTTTAATGAGGTGCTTACTTTTTTCCAGTCTTTATATGGATGAATAGTTAAATTGGTTGGACTATTTTTTAATTCATCAATAAACATAAACATGCTCGAACCATTAAAGTAACCATGGGAAGCATCAATAAAACTTGTTCTAACACTCATTTCATTAGCATAAACCAAATAACTTACTTTAATATCTGTAGCATTGTTTGAAAAAATTCGCCAAGTATTTTTATTTAATTGAGTAAACTTAATTTCTTTGCTGTTAGAAAAACTTTTAAAATTTTCAACATTTTTAGAAAACTCTCGTATAAGGTACGAGCCAGGTGCCCAAACAGGCATTTGAATATCAAAATAATCTTTTTTATAATCAGTTATGGAAATAATTACTTCAAAATAATGAGTGTGTGGCTCAGACATATTCACTTCATAATTTATAGAAGCAGAAAATAGTGGTTGTGAAACCAAAATGGAAAGGATAATAATGAATATTCTCATGGCTTGTTTTTGTTAAATAAAGTTAAAAGTAAAAGTAACGAATAATAATTTCTTGGTAAAACTGTTAAATGTGTTCAGAAATAAAAAATTAATTTGTTTTGTTTGAAAATTTTACTAAATTTAATCTCCTAAATAATTTGTAATATGTCTAAAAATATGTTAGAATACACCAAAGCATTGTTAAAAAAAGTAAGTTTTGATGTTAAATTATTCAGAAAAGAATTGGCAAAGGCATACCAAAATCTTTTGGACGAGGAAGTGGATGAATTGAAAGAGTGGGTGCTTACCAATTTCGGAACGCAATATTATTTGAGTCCGATTTATGTGGTAAAATAATTTTTTATAGCATTAAACTAGCTCATATTCAATGGCATAAACATCACAATATAAGTCATTTTTAATTTTGTTAATGTCACTAATAATGCCATAGTCATCTGGGTCGTAATGCCAAAATACTTTTACTTCGCTTCTGTTTTCTTTTGATAAAACATCCAGCTTTTTAAGTATCAAGAAAAGATATTCAGCAGATTTGGAGTTATAGTATTCTATATCAATTAAAATTTTAGTTATTGGTTGGGGAGTATTAATGTAAAGATCTATTACATCAATTATTTTTGGATAAAATTCTTCAGGTTTTTCTAATGTTGACCTACCAATAAAATTAACAACTCCTCGTTCAAAATCAATTAAGATCCTTGGAACTTTTATCGACTCTTTAATGTCAAGTTTTTGCATTGTTTTTTATTCAAAATTAGGAGAGTATATTCTATTCCGAATTAAAACAACTTTATACAAATGTTATTAAAACATTAATCAAAATAAGTTATCAAAGAGTTTTTACTTTAGCAATATCACTCTTTTCAAAAGGATAGGCATTAAATGTTCCCATAGCTTTCGCTACCATTTCACCATGTTGATTGTAAATTTCTCCAGAAGTAGCAATAATTTTATTGCCAGCGAAATCAACCCGACCGTATCCCTTTAATTTATCTCCCAGATAAGCAGGTCTGAAATAATTGAGTTTATATTCTACAGTAGAAACCAATTTCTTATCATTAGCAACCAAACTCAATGCGGCAACTCCGATTACACCATCCATCATAGCAGCTATCATGCCCCCGTGAGAGGTAGTAGCTGTTGCCAAATGTTTTTTAAGAATTTCCATTTCGTAAATAATTTCCCCAGGTTTTACCACAGTTAAAATCATATTGTTTTCTCTTCCAAAATTATTTACTTGATTGTAGATTTCTATTAAATGTTCCATATTGGAGATTTGGTTTAAAAGATATTTCTTAACTACAAAAATAGTATCATAATCTTTGGTAACTTAGTATTTCTAACTAAAAATTAAATAAAATGAATCTAAAAAATGTAAAGTCAGTTCTATTTGTGTCGTTGTTGGTTTTTCTGTTTTCATGTAAGAATGAAGAAATGGAAAATAAAATTGCCGATTTAGAAAATCAAAATACAGAATTGAATAATGAGTCGGGCGAAAAAGATGATAAAATTGAAAATTATATACAATCTTTAAATGAGATTTATGATAATCTTGCTGTAATTAAGGAAAAAGAAAAAATTGTTTCTTCAAACTTTAACATGGGGAATGGTGAATTAAATACAAATGTAAAAGACTTGATTATTAATGATATGGGGTTAATTAATAATTTGTTGGAAGAAAATAAACAGAAGTTGGCATGGTTGCAGTCTAAGTTAAAAAAATCGAATTTAAAAATAGCCGAATTAGAAAAAATGATTGAAAACATGGCTTCTCAGCTACAAGAAAAAGATGCAGAAATTGTTAGCTTACAAACACAACTAGCCAATGCAAATCAGCAATTAAAAGTATTGTTTGAAGAATATAACAATAGAATTGAAGAAATTGGAACTCAAACAGATAAATTAAATACCGCCTATTATTGCTATGGAACATCAAAGGAGCTAATTGCACAAGGTGTTTTAACTAAAGAGGGTGGTTTTATTGGTATTGGAAAATCGCAAAAATTAGCTGATGATTTCAATAAAGAATATTTTACTAAAGTGGATATAACCCTAATTAAATCTATTGACTTAAAAGCTAAAAAAGCTAAACTGGTTACTAGTCACGCTTCCGATTCTTATTCTATTGAAGGAGCTGAAGGAAAAGTAGATAAATTAGTAATTAAAAATGCTGAAAAATTTTGGGCATCATCAAAGTACTTAGTAATAGTTGTCGAGTAACTTACTTTGTTATACCGTTTAAAAGATTAGCAAAATCGCCAGCTAATTTTTTTCGACTATATTTTTCAAAACCTTCACTACTAATGTGGAGGTTTTGTTTTTTATATAAGTTGTAGTATTCAATCAGCAAATTTTTTAATCCAGACATATCGTTAAAATCTACCACAATTCCAGCTTTCGATTCCAACACAATTTTTGCAGAGTCTCCAGTTGGTTTCCCAATACAAACAATAGGTCGTTTAGCACCTAGATATTCATATAATTTACCAGGAATAACACCATCAATATTTGGAACATCGTTTAATGGTAAGAGTAGTAATTGCGATTTAACGAGCTCTTTAATTACTATATGGTGTGCAAGATGGTCAATCTTATTCAGATTATTAGTTAAATTATGTTTAGCAATATCTTCCATTGCAGAAATATCTAGTTGTCCAATAAATTTTATTTCTAAATCTTGTCCAAATTCAGGAATCTCATTTTTTAAATCACTTAAGGCTTTCCATAATATTTTTGGATTACGGTCTTCATTTAAGGAACCAGCATGAGTTATAGTAAATTTTAAATCTAACGTTGAAACACTCAAATTTTCAAAATCCATTGGGTCAAATCCATTAGTGATAACTTCGATTTTTTTATTAATCATTTTTTCAAAATCTTTAGCCCAACTCCAGCTGACAGTAACAATTTTTGTAGCATTTTTCAATACCTTTTGTTCAAGTCTTCTATGTTTGTTATCAGCCCATTTGGTTAACATTAATTTGTGATAGAAATCAATATTTGTCCAGGGGTCTCTGAAATCGGCAACCCAAGGTGTTTTATATTTTCTGGTTATCTTGTATGCAATAAGATGTGTAGAGTGGGGTGGGCCAGTAGAGATAATAGCATCAACTTTATTATTGTTTAAATATTGAATAAGTGCTTTACTGGATGGGTTAATCCAAAACATTCGGGCATCCGGAATAAAAAAATTACCCCGAACCCAAACTGAAAGTTTTTGTAAAGAAGAATTACCTTTACTTTGCTGCCCCATTCCAGGGGCTATTTTTTCATCTTTACTTTTCCCAAGTAGTTTCTTGTATAATGAAAAGGGTTCCCAAATAGGTACTTTGATCGTTTCAATTCCTTGAGGTATTTCTGCTAACATACTTTCGTCGGTAACTGATGCCTCGCCGTTTTCGGTAGTAAAAATTACAGGTTCCCAACCAAAATCGCGTAAATATTTGGTTGTTTTAAGCCATCGCTGAACCCCACCACCGCCCATCGGGGGCCAGTAATATGTAATGATAAGTACTTTTTTCATTCGAGCATAAAAGTAAGAAAACGAAGCTTTAACCAGTTAAAATTTAGCACAAGGAGCAAAAAACTTTGCTTTTCTTCTTTTTTTCTTTTTACTGGCTATTTCGTAAATGATAGAAATTTCATGAGAACCGGCTGAATTTGCTGCAAGCCTTGATATGGTAGCATCATAACTGTAACCAATATTCAAATTGTAATCAACAATACTATAGCCTAAAATTATAGCAAGAGCATCGTGGTTTAGAATTCCTTCATATGATTTTATTAATGGTAAACCTCTGTACCAAATACCAAATACAAAAGGTTCTTGAGTATAATAAGCACCTAAATCAAGTTGATCATATTTGTTTTGGGCTTTATAATGAAAGGCTATATTGAAATACTTTGCAGCGTTTCTTTTGTTTCCATCTACAATATTGAATTTGTAACCACCATGTGCTGATAGTTTCATGTATAGTGGGCTTTCGTTATTAGTAAGGGATTGGTTTGGTTGATTAATGTGATTAAATGATAAACCTCCCCAAAATTTTTCATTGTAGAGTAAAACTCCGGTTGCAATATCTATATACGAAGTGTTTTCTAAAAAAAATGATTCAACTGTAGTTCCATTGGTATATAATTGGTCATTAAATACTAAATCAGTCATATCAATTCCTGTTCTGATGTAATTAAACTTTAAACCAGGTTGAATCATTATTTTTTTGTTTAATTGGAATCGATAGGAATATAATGCACCAAATTGTGTTGTAGTGAGTTTTGATGTTCCTGCTTGTTCTCTTCCAAACAAGATCCCAACACCACTATTAAATTCAGCTAAATTATAGTCATAAGAAAATAGTACATTATTGTAATGACCAGGTATTGCAGCCCATTGATTTCGATAATTGGCAGTTAAACGGTGTTGTATAGTCGACCCAGTAAAACCAGGGTTTAGGTATAAAGGTGTTGCATTAAATTGAGTGAATTGCATATCCTGAGTTATTCCAAAAATGGAAATGCACATAAAAATAATAGATAATATTTTCTTTAGATGCAGCAATTATTTTTTTTGGAGTTTAAAAATGATTGGTTTAGTACTTTTTATATCAAAAACCAATTCTTCAGTTTTAGGATGGAAACCGTCTGCTTGAATTACATAATTATAGGTCTTGTCAGGTTCTACAAGCATAATAAATTTACCTGTTCCTTCTTTTGATTTATAAATACCTTGAATTTTAGCTGTTTCGTTTTCTATTAATGTTATTTTAGCAGATATAGGATTTGTTTCGGAATCACCATAAACTTCTCCTTTTATTACGTGCAGCTGTTCAAATTCATCTTTTAGTACTACTTTATAAATGTCCTGCCCACCATATCCGCCATTTTGAGACGAAGAATAATAACCTGTTTTTCCATCAGCAGCTACTACATAAAAAATATCGTCGGTTACCGTATTTATAGGGTAACCTAAATTTTCTGGGTTACTCCATTGATTGTCATCGCCTAATTTGGTTTTAAAAATATCATAACCGCCCATATTTTGGTGCCCCGTTGAACTAAAATACAGAGTTTTACCATCAGAATGGATAAATGGAGCATCTTCATCAAATTCTGTATTTATGGTTGGGCCTAAGTTCTGAGGATTTCCCCACGTTCCGTTAGGCAGCAGTTCTACTTTATAAATATCTTTACCTCCTAAACCACCCTCGCGGTTACTTGAAAAGTAAATTATTTTATCGTTTGCTGTTATTGACGCACTTGTTTCAACATAATCCGAATTAATGTTATCAGGTAGTTTTTTTGGCGTTTCCCAATCATCTAAACCCATTCTACATTCATATAAGCTTCCTGAATATAAATCGGGGTTAGTTCTAAATATAAATAACAATTGTCCATCTGGCGATAACCCCGCACAAGCATCATTTGTTTCGGTATTTATTCCAGCTTTCATTTGAATAGGCTTTTCCCACAAACTGCCTGATTTTTTTGAGAAATAAATGTCTTCAAAATATCGCCCTGTTGGGTCAATTAACTTACCAGTACTTTCAGGTCGTCTTGAGGTAAAATACATCACGCCTTCATCAGCAGAAATCAAAGGAACGTATTCGTCGTATTTTGAATTTATCACCGCACCTACATTCTGTATTGTTACATTTCGCGGTTTTGTAATAATATCTTCTGCATATATTGATTTGTTTATTAATCGATTTACTTCATCATTAGTTAAGTCTTTTTTACCATTAATAATTTTATAACCGTTATAATAATTTATGGCTTTTTTAAACTTCTGACTTGCGTGAGCGATAGCTGCTTTATACCTAAAAAGCTCTAAACTAACAGCACTTGAAGTTCTAAGAAAATACTCTTCAGCTTTATTATAATCTTTTAGCTCAAAGTAACAAACACCAAGCCTGAAGCTAGTTGTATGATTAGCTGTATCTAAATTATATGCTTGTAAATACAATTGTTCTGCTCCAAAATAATCGTTCATATTATATTTATCATCGGCAGACTTTAGTATTTTTTTAATATCGGCACTTTGACCTAGTACATTTATACTAATTGATATTAAACCAAAGAAAAGTAGTTTTTTCATTTTTATTATCTAATTAAAGTAATATCTCCAACAAATGTTTCTGAATTACCATCAACAAATGTAACTTGAATTTTATATACATAAACATCTTGTTGAACAAGTTTGTCTCTATAATAACCATCCCATCCAATATCTATATCTTTACTCACAAAAAGCAGTTCACCCCATTTATTAAAAATATTAAGTTCATAGGTTTCTGCACCATAAATGATGGGATGAAATACATCATTATTTAAATTGCCAGGAACAACAATTCCTCCATTTGGACCACCGGGATTTGGAGTGAAAGCATTTGGAATTTTAATGCTCCCTTCTGCAAGTGCTTCAACAGCAGATATAATCTGTAACGTGTCTTTACAATTGTTTACAGAGGTGGCAATTAATGTGATATCGAAAAATCCAGGTTCAGTATAATAATGCTGTGGATTTTGTTCAGTTGTTAAGGTTCCATCACCTAAATTCCATTCATAAGAAGCAGCAAAAGAACTTAAATTATATAAAGAAACTGCTTGACTTGGAATGGTTACACTTGATGGTGTTACGGTAAAAAATGCATTTGGAATTTGGTAAACTTCAATAATTTGAGTTTGAGTTTGTGTGTCAACTCCCCCATCTCCAGTTGCAGTTAATGTTACGGTATAAATCCCGGGATTGTAGTAAGTATAACTTGGATTAAATTGTGTTGAAAAGCCACCATCGCCAAAATTCCAATTGTATTGATTCGCATAAAGAGAATTGTTTACAAATTGTACTCGTAAAGGACGACAACCTGTTGCTGGGCCAGTAAAATTGGCAACAGGAACAGGTGGAATTATTTGAATAGTTTGTGTTGCTGTATCAGCACAATAGATACCACTTACAATAACACTAATGTCAAAATTGCCCCAAGTAGAATAAATATGGTTGGGAGGAGCTTGTAGTGTTGATGTTGTAGTGTCACCATAATTCCAATTGTACTGCCAAGTTCCAAAAGAAGAAGTGTTGGATATGGATATTGCCGTACTTGGGTATGTTTGAGTAGCAGGAGTAGCAATAAATGAAGCTACTGGCGTGGTGTATACAGTAATGCTTTGATATAAAGTATCTCTACATCCGTAAAACGATTCTGCAATTAAACTCGCTGAATAAGTAATATCAGTTGGAGTAGTGTTAGTATAAATATGACTTGGACTAGGATTGTTATCTAATGCTGAACCATCTCCAAAATTCCATATAAAAGTGTTTGCACCAATTGAAGTATTTACAAAGTTGCTTGTTAGTGGACTACAGCCCAATGTATCAGTAAAAAAGTTGGCAATAATTTCTGGATAAATGGTAATAATTTGTGCTGTTGTATCTAAACAGCCACGATTGGTTTCTGAAACTAATGTAATAGTATAATTTTGAACAACTCCAGTGTTGTTGATATAAGTATAACTGAAATTAGGTGCAATTGTGTCAAATATAGTTCCATTGCCAAAGTTCCAATGAAAGAGAGTGCCGTTAGCAGAGTTATTATTAATGGTAATAGGTAGTGGTTGACAACCTACTGTAGTATTAGTATTAAAAAGTGCAGTAGTTGGAGGATAAACCAAAACCTGTTTAAATGTGGTGTCAAAACATCCATAAATGGATTCAATAATTAATCGAACATTAAAATATTGGTCAATGACACCAGTATTTACAAATTGATGAGTAGGGTTAGGTGAATTACTCACTGGAGAACCATCACCAAAATCCCAATAGTAATTTATTGCTCCAACAGATAAACTGGTAAAAGTTGTTGTAAACGGACTACAACCGAAAGTATCGGCTTGCATTATGGCTGTTACGTCGGGATAAATAGTTACTAATTGCGTGGCGGTGTCTTTACATCCACGGTCTGTTTCGACAATTAAATTTGTATTCACATTTTGCAACATGCCACTTGTATTGGTATAGGTATGATTAAAATTTGAACTCAATGTATCAAAAGTTGTTCCATCTCCTAAATTCCAATGATAGTAAGTACCTCCAACAGAGTTATTTGTAAATGTTACTGGAAATGGGTGACATCCATTTGTGTCGTTAACCGTATATTGGGCAGATGGATTAGGGAATACCAAAACATCGCCGTAGGTAGTATCTTTACAACCAAAAGGAGAGGTAGCCATTAAGGTTACAGTGTAAATTAAATTGTTTGTTAAGTTATTTACAAAGGTATGACTTGGGGTAGGTCCAACACCAGTATTTCCATCACCGAAATCCCAATTATAAACTACGGCACCAACAACTGAAGGAAATGTAACTACAAGTGGGCTACAGCCAGAATCGGGGTTGATACTAAAACCAAACTGAGGCTCGGGGTAAACAGTAATATTTTTACTCACAGTATCAGAACATCCGTTGGCACTCAATACAATTAACTCAACTAGATGATTATTAATGAAAAGTGTTGTGTTTTGATAAATATGACTTGGGCTCAAAGAATTATTAATTGGTGAACCATCACCAAAATTCCATGATTGAGAAGTAGAACCTGTAGATGTATTATTAAAGCTAACAATAAGCGGAGCGCAATCTAGGGTTGCATTATCGGTAAATGATGCTGTTGGGTTTGGATAAACGGTAACCGATTGTATAGTGTCATCAGTACAACCAAAGGCGGTTTGTGCAATCAGCAAAACGTTGTGAGTAGTATCTACTCCAAAGGAATTTAAAAATACATGGGAAGGATTAATGCTGGTGTCAACAGGAGAGCCATCACCAAAATCCCAAGTGTAACTTACAGCATTAACTGATGAGATGTTGGTAAAATTCACTAATAAATCAGCACAACCATTAGCAGTATCCATAGTGAAATTAGCAGTTGGGATGTTTTCTACATTAATTTGAACAGTATCGGTACCAGAACAAAAAGCAGTATTTACTGTAAGAATCATGTCATAAAACCCTGGCAGAGTGTACATGTGATTAGGATTTTGTTGTGTACTTGTTGTTCCATCATCAAAATCCCAGTTCCAAGAAATAATTGGGTCGCCAACAGCAGAGGTTGAATTATCAGTAAAGGTTGCTATAGAATTAACACACACGCTTGTGGGTGTAAATGCAGGAACTGGCGATTCATAAACAGTTAACGTTCTAGTTCTGCTGTTAGAACAACCATTAATATTACCGACAGTTAGTTGCACATTATAAGACCCTGGAGAGTTATAAAATTGTGATAGAGGATTTTGTAAAGTACTTGTATTGGAATTTCCAAAGTCCCAATTCCAGGAAATAGCATCGGCTGATGAGGTGTTGTTAAAATTAACGGTCATGCTATCGCAACCATTATTGTTATCGAATGTGAAATTTGCAACAGGACTATTTAATACATGCAAGTTAATTGAAGCAGTGTCTCTACATCCACCAGTCCCACCAGTAATTCCAGCAACAACCTGAATAACATAATCTCCTGAGTTGGTAAAAGTATGATTTACGTTACCTCCAGCAGAGGAAATCCAGCCAGACCCATCACCATAGTTCCAAAAATAGGTGTTTGCACCTCCACCCGATAAATTGTTAAATATTACGGATTGTCCTTCGCAAATTGTATCGTTTGAAGATGTTAATGCAGCAAAAGGTGGAGCGACAATTTGTATAGTAATATAAGCTGTATCCAAGCCACAAAAACTACTATCTACCATCATGACATTGTATGTCCCAATTCCAGGATAAGCCATAGTATAAGGTAGTGCTGGAGGCCAAGGTACCCAGCCAACAATTGAATCATATCCATTACCCCAATAGTCACCAAAATTCCACCATTCGTAACGTTGAGCAATATTTCCTTGTGCTAAACAATTTCTATTGGTAATGTTATTGAATGTTACTTGCGTATCAGGATAACACAATAATGTTGCAGAAGCATTTATTGCAGCATCATCAATATCCCAAATACGGATGGGGTTAAATGAAGCTGTGCTTGGGCCACCTTGCAGAGTATTACAATAATTTTCTGCGGTTAATGTTACTTGAGTTACACAGTTTACAGTACCTTGTAAATACATGTGAGAAATAGTTTGTCCTGCATTAGTGTAATCTGTTACAAGAGGTGGATTCCCATCACCAAAATCCCAAGTAAAAACTGTTGTCTCGGATGTATTTGTACTACTGTTGATGAAATCTAATGGTGAAGGAGCACAAGTCTGTGTTAATCCTCCTACAGGTATTTGTATTGAGGCACTTGTAGCTTCTTCCATAACAAATACTCCATTAATAACACATCCAGAGCTGATTTCAGTAAAAATAATGTTAAAGGTGTCTACTGTAGCAGAATAGGAGTGAGATATGTTATTTCCTGGTAGAAGTGATGATCCATTGCTAATTGGACTTCCGTCTCCCCAATCAACTGTCCAATTTCCAATATTATCAGGTGAATTGATATTTAATATATAATTATTACCTGTACAACTATACCAGTAAGGTGCAGAGCTTGAAACACCAAAAAAATCATAAAGTTGTGGACATTGAGCAAATAAAGGGCTACTACTCAAAAAAAGTATTAGAATAACACCATATTTTGCAACGTGTTTAATCATGTTTAACTAGTACGTAAAGATGCAAAAAAAGGTACAGATATTAAAAGGTTTTAGCCTTTAAATGTGATGAATAAAAAATAGATAGTGAAACCTATAAAGTAGAAAATTCCAATCCAGCTAAGTGTTTTAATGAAGATTGTAGGTTGATATGGCTTAGGAACAGCCTTACTTGTAATAACAAAATAGTTTAAAATTGCTAAAATAGGGGAGGTAACAAAGGCAATAATTGTTGCAAAATCAATCAAGGTTCTCATGTTGGTCATAAAAAATCCGATAATAATAGTTACCCCAATAGCGAGGATAAATAGCCACATCCAATATTGTTTGGATTCATTTGTATTGGTGTTTAGTAATTTTAGTGTTGAGGATATTACTCTTGGCTGGGCATCTAAACAAGTTAAGGTTGTACTCAGCATAGTTGTTAAAGCAGCAATAGCGATTATAAAATAACTCCAAGAACCTATGTTGTGAGTATAAATACCTATCAGTTGACTTGCAAATTTAGAACCGCCAGATTCCAATTGTATTCCTGAACCATACATAGTAACGGCTCCTAAAGTAAGAAAAAATAAGGCTAAGACTAATGTCCCCCAATAGCCAATATTAAAATCTAATAAAGTTGATTTGAGATCTATTTCAGGAGTTTCTTTCTTTTTTTCTAAAGTCCATAATGAGTGCCAAACAGATAAATCTAAAGGTGCTGGCATCCAGCCCATTAATGCAATTAAAAATAAAATGTGTGCTTTATCAGAAAACACAAAACTCGTCATATGTTCCTCATATTTCACATTATTTCCTGTAAAAGAAGCAATTAATGCAACAATTGTTGAGGTAGTTAACACCAGAATAATCACTTTCATGCTAATATCAAGCATTTTAAATTTTCCAATCATTAAAATAATGGAGCAAATGGCTAATAATATTGCTGACAATAACCAAATGGGTATAGAAACACCTGTAACTTCTGAGGCGATACCAGCAGTAACTACCGTTACTGCCGATTGTATGATAAACATGCTACAAAAAGTTAAAACTAAAAACAGGTAAACCGACCATTTACCAAGTGATAGATATCCATCTAACAAACTTTTACCAGTTGCAGAAGCATAACGAGGTCCAAACTCAAAAAAAGGATATTTTAATATATTAGCAACAAAAACTGCCCAAACTAAACCGTAACCAAATTCAGCTCCAGCTCTGGTTGATTGTACTAAATGAGAAACTCCTATTGCAGCACCAGCATAAAGCAACCCAGGGCCAAGAATTTTATACCATTTTTGCATGATTTGAAAAAAAAACTAAGGTAATATAAAAACTTTGGTAGTATTTATTTTAAAGTAATTAATTTTAGCCATAATAAAAGTTAAACCATGGAATTTTTTAAAAATCACGTATTAAAACATTTGCTAGCTGTTATAGTTTTAATTACTGTTTCGGCAGTTTATTTTTATCCTGAATTACAAGGAAAAAAAATATTGGCTCATGACGAAATAAGTTCTATTGCTGCTGCAAAACAAGCTCAAGATTATGAGAAAAAAGGTGAAACTATTTTATGGGGAAGTACGTTGTTCTCTGGTATGCCTTTGTTTCAGGTTGCCTATCAGGTAAAAGCTAATTTGCTACGTGTATTTTTAGATACCTACAAGTTATTTCCTAAATCAATGTGGTTATGCTTAATGCTGATGTTAGGATTTTATATCAGTTTATCTATTCTCGGTTATAGTTCAGAACTTGGGGTAATAGGTTCAGTAGCTTTTTCATTATCCACGTGGTTTTTATTATCGATAGAAGCAGGGCATGCTACAAAACTATTAGCTATAGCATTTATCCCACCTCTTATTTCATCAATACTAATAACTTATAGAGGTAAATGGTTATTAGGTGGAGTCTTAACAAGCTTGTTTTTGAGTTTAGCTATTATGGCTAACCATCCGCAAATTGTGTATTATTCATTATTTCTGATTTTAGCGTTGGTTATGGTTAAAATGGCTCAAGCCATTAAAGAGAAAAAATTACCAGTTTTTGTTAAACGTTCTTTTATATTATTGGCTTTTGGAATATTAGGAGTGCTGCCTAATATAACTTTGCTATGGACAACTTATGATTATAGTGCAGAAACAATTCGTGGAGGAAAATCTGAATTAACTAAAGATGTAAAACAATCTTCGGGATTGGATTTGGATTATGCTATGCAGTGGAGTTATGGTAAAGCAGAAACTCTAAACATACTAATACCTGGATTATATGCAGGTGGAGCAAAATTAGATGAGAACTCTGAAACATACAACAACCTTGCACAAAAAGGTGTTCCAAAAAATCAAATCAAAGATTTCCTAAAAAATGTGCCTTTGTATTATGGCAATCAACCTTTTACAACAGGTCCTTCATACATGGGAGCAGCATTAATTTTTCTTTTTATCTTGATGTTCTTTATCTCAAAAAGTAATATCAGATGGGTGTTGTTAACCATTACCATCATGTCTGTTATGTTTGCATGGGGTAAAAACTTTTTGGTACTTAACGAGTTCTTTTTTGATCATTTTCCGATGTACAATAAATTCAGGACACCATCCATGTGGTTGGCGTTAACTATGATAACTGTTGCTATGGGTGCAATAACGTCACTTCAGTTAATATTTAAAAACGAGATTGATAAAGATAAACTAAAAAAAGGCTTGATATATACAGGTTCGATTTTAGGTGGATTAGTTGTATTTGTTTACCTGTTCGGTTCATCGTTTATCTCTTTTGTTGGTTCGTATGATTCGCAATTGGCTCAATCGGGCATTGACTTGGATATATTAACCGAAGATAGAATTTCGATGATGAAATCAGATGCTCTAAGAACGTTGTTTATTTTAGCCGCAGTGTTTGGAATATTGTGGATGTTGAATACGAGTAAATTAAAAAACTTAACTCTTGTTAAAGGTTTGTTAGCCTTAATTATTATTGGTGATTTATGGTTGGTTGATAGACGATATGTAAACAATGATGATTTTGTTAAGGCTAAATCATACGAACAAACCATTCATGCAACTGTTGCCGACCAACAAATATTGAATGATAAAGAACCTAATTATAGGGTTTTTAATGCAACAGTAAGTACATTTAATGATAACAAGACATCTTATTTTCATAATTCGGTTGGAGGTTATAGCGCAGTTAAGTTAATTCGTTATCAAGATTTAATTGAAAATCAACTTTCAAAAGGAAACATGAATGTGTTTAACATGTTAAACACAAAGTATTTTATTGTTGGAAAGCCTGGTGAAGAAGCTGTAAACCAAAACCCCCAAGCGCTTGGTAGTGTTTGGTTTGTTAACCAAATCGATTGGGCCAAAGATGCCGATGAAGAAATGGCAAAATTAACTGACTTTAATCCAAAATCTACTGCGATTGTTGATGTTCGATACAAAGACTATTTATCAAACTTTAAACCCGATAGTGTTACCAATGGAAACATTGTGCTAACTACATTTCATCCTGATAAAATGGTTTATACTTCAACTGCTGAAAAAGATAATTTTGCAGTGTTTTCTGAAATCTGGTACAAAGGAAATGTTGATTGGAAAGCATACATAGATGGAAAAGAGACAGAATTTATTAGAGTAAACTACTTATTAAGAGGATTGAAGGTTCCTGCTGGTAATCACGAAATTAAATTTGAATTTTATCCAAAACCACATTATGTTGGTAGTAAAATTACCTTAGCATCTTCGGCATTAATTATGTTAATGTTGCTGAGTATTATTGTAATGATAGTAATGAAGAAGCCTCTGCCAGGAATGAAAGAGGATTAAGTAGATTTTTAGTTGTTAATGTAGATTGGTAACTCATTTGTTTTTTACTCTTGAGAATCCATATTATTAAATCGAATGCAAATATTTAGGTCAATTTACATTTTTACATTCTTACTAACAACAAGTGGTTTCGCAGTCTCCCAAGAATATAATTATACTCATTTTACCGTAGAGGATGGATTACCTAGCTCTGAGGTATATTCAACTTTTCAAGATTCAAAAGGATATATTTGGTTTGCCACAGATGCTGGGGTTAGTAGATTTAATGGGTATGAATTTAAAAATTTTGATGTTAAAGATGGGTTAACTGATAATACAGTTTTTTTGATAACGGAGGATAGTAAAGGTCGAGTGTGGTTCGGAACCTTTAATAATAAGTTATGTTATTATTACAATGATAGCATAATAGAGTTTAAACATAATGATAAACTAGCAAATTTCTTTATAGAAAAAAATCAACCGATATCTAGTTTTGCATTGGATTCTAATGGAACTGTTTGGATGGGATTTCAACACAAAGGATTAATTTCTTGTTCTAAGGATGGACAGGTAAAAATAATAAGTGATTCTCAACAAAATGAATATAGTCATACCATATATTTAGTTAATATAGGTAGTAATAAAGTTGTATTTGGAGGAACACCAACAAACCAAACAATTAATCATATACTAAAGAAAAATCTTAGTCCAAAGATTGATTTCTATATTAAAATAAATGGGCGATCAAGGAGAAAAATTACTGAATGGTATCATGAGAAAGATAGAACCAATAACATAGATTTAGTTTCAAAAGATTACAATCTTGTTATTATTAATGAAGATGTATATATCCTTAAAGATGATAAAATCAAAAAAATAAGTATTAAAGAGTTAAAGGGTAATCGATTATATTCTTGTTATTGTGAGCAGGATAAATTGTGGTTATGTATTGAAAATAAAGGAGTTGTTGTGTATGATTTATATAAAGATACATTTAAGTATCGCGAAACTTTTTTAGAAAAGATAGAAGTGGCTAGAGTTTTTAAAGATAAAGATAATGGGTACTGGTTTTCTACACTAAAACAGGGAGTTTATTATATGAAATCAATCGATTTTAAAAATTATTCATTTAAACCATTGATTATTAAATCAATGGATATAGATACATTATCTGGTAATATCTTCATAGGATTAGATAATAAAAAAATTTTGAGAGGAAATTTATTACTATTTAACCAAAATTATTTCGAATCCATATATGAATGTAAATTTATGTCTGAAGAAATAAAATTCAATTATTTTAATTCATCATTAATTTTAGGAACAGATGGCATAGTGCTAGAAATATTACATGAAAAAGTTAGAAATAAAGTTATTAGAGGGTTATTCCCTATTAGTGCAAAATCAATAATTATTGATTCAAATATTACATATTTAGGCCATACTTTTGGATTGTCAAAACGAATTAATAATGTAGAAACATATGATTCATATTTAGAAATTAGCAAAAAATATTGGTGTACTAGTGTTATAAAACAAGATTCGATTATTTGGATGGGCACTAACGAAGGGTTAGTTAAATTTAATAATAATACCCATGAAATAACAACACCATTTAATAATCATAAAATTTTAGGAATGGCAATAACTAGTTTAGCAATACTCAACAAGGGTATTTTATTAATAGGAACAAAGAGTTATGGTATTGTCTTAGTGAGAAAGAATACTATTACCAAGATATTTGACAAAAAAAATGGATTAGAAAGTAATTTAATTAAATGTATTCATATTGATAATCAAAATGATATTTGGGTAGGAACAAACAAGGGGCTATCAAGGCTTAATTACGAATCACCAGAAAATTTTAATATTCAGAATATTACCACCAAACATGGATTAATTTCAAACGAAATATCACATATACGTTCATATAAAAATATTATTTACATAGCTACACCTAAAGGATTAATCGAATTTGATAAAACTAATCTAACAATTAACAAAACACCATCACCAATCTATATTACTAAATTTAAAGTAAATGATGTAGAAAAAGATTTAAAGAAAAATCGGTCGATTGAACTTTCGTATGACGAAAACAGAATAGATATACATTTTGAAAGTCTAAATTATAAAAGTTCAGGAGATATTAACTATAAGTATAGGTTATTAGATGCAGACACTACTTGGCAAACTACCACACAAACAACTGTTAGTTTTTATGCGTTACCACCGAATAATTATACTTTTGAGGTAAAAGCACAAAACGAAGATGGGTTTTGGAGTAAACCGGCAACTTATTCTTTTAAAATAAATCCTCCATTTTGGTATACCTGGTGGTTTATTAGTGCTGAAATATTATTTGTACTTCTTGTTGTTGTTGTTATTTTCAAATACAGGGAAACACAAATGCTTATAAAAAGTCAAAACTTACAAAAGATTGCAGAAAATGAGAAAAAAATTATTGAATTAGAGTTAAAGGCATTGAAGTCGCAAATGAACCCTCATTTTATTTTTAATACGTTAAATTCTATTCAACATTTTATTCTAGAGAATAAGTTTAAAGATTCCAATAGGTACATTTCGAATTTCTCGAAACTAATTCGGATGGTTTTAAATCATTCGGATAAAAATTATATTACTTTAAGAGAAGAAATAGATATGCTTAACTTGTATTTAGGTATAGAACAAGTAAGGTTTAATCATGAATTTGAGCATAGAATAAATGTTAGCGAAAAAGTTGATTTAGATTTTGATAAAATTCCACCCATGCTATTGCAACCTTTTGTTGAAAATGCTATTTGGCACGGTTTAATGAATAAAAATGAAAAAGGAAGAATTGAAATTGATTTTGATATTGAAGAAGATTTTCTATTATGTAGTGTTACAGATAATGGAATAGGCAGAAAGGCTGCAGAAGAAATCAAAGCAACTAGAAAAATTAAGAACAAATCTGTTGGAATGATTATAACCAAGGAACGATTAAATATTATTAACAATGAATTATATGAGAATATGAATGTTGAGGTAATTGATTTATACGATTCAAATAATCAAGCTTCGGGAACAAAAATTATTGTTAAAATTGTATTAGCTTAAAGAATTAATATCATGATAAATGCGGTAGTAATTGATGATGAAGAAAAATCAAGAAAAGTATTGATTAGATTAATCAATGAAGTTTCTAAAGATGTGAAAGTTGTTGGAGAGGCAAGTTCTGTTCAGGATGGGTTTACAGTTATTACTAATCTGAATCCAGATTTAATTTTTTTAGATGTTGAAATGCTCGATGGTACTGGATTTAACCTTCTTGAAAAATTTAATAAAATTAACTTTGATATTATCTTTACTACGGCTTATGACCAGTATGCCATAAGAGCATTTAAATATAGCGCTGTTGACTACTTATTAAAACCAATTAATGTTGATGAGTTAGAAGAAGCGATAAAAAAGATATCCAAATTAGGGAAAGGTAATAAAATTATAGATAAGCTATTTTTGGAGAATTTACTGTTAAACTTAAATCAACTGTCTACAACAAAACGTATTACAATTAATGGAGCAAATACTATTAATTATGTTTATGTTTCTGATATTTTGTATTGTTCTTCTTCACTTTCAGCTACAGAGATTTACTTGTACGACAAAAGTAAAATATTAGCTGTAAAATCATTAAAAGAGTATGAGGAATATATTAGTTGATTGTGATTTTTTTAGAGTAAGTAGAAATCATTTAATAAGTTTAAGACATATAAAAACATATAAAAAGGACAAATCGGAGGTTGTAATGGTGAATGGAGAGGCTATAGAAGTATCTCGTAGAAAAAGGAAGGAGTTCATTGATGCTATGGAGAATTTACGGGATTTTATTTAACTTCCCATATCCATCTGAAAAGTACCTAATATTGAAATCTTGTTCAAAATATTGATTACTGTAGTCGTTAACTACTAGAGTATGATTTGTGATTAGAATCTCTCGAATATGAGTAACGTTAAGATATTCTGCTTGAATTACTACGTGGGTAGTTGTTGCTTCTAAAATTTTTGTGATAGTATTTTTTGCAACATTAAAAAGACCACCTCTGGCATGTACTAATGAGTTTTGTTCTAAATTTTTAATATGAATAGTATTGTGAGCAAAAGTTGATCGGAATAAATTTCGTTTATCTGGTAAAGGAGTATAAATGTATGTTCCGGGGTCAATAAAAATATCTTCTCCATTATATTGTAGTTCTATCGCTAACTTATCGTTGTGTTGATGACCCCACGAGTGATGAGAATTATGATTAGCTCCAAAAGAAATACTAAAATAAAACTGATCGTTCAAAATTGAGATGAAACCAAAATTTGTAAAACAGTTTAGGTTTAGTGTCTTCGTGTCAATTCTTATCTCTTTAGTAATAGATTTTTTAAATTGAAAATTCTTTAAGTTATAGGTTGCTCTGTTCACAGCATTCATCTTACCAATTGGCTTCATAGAAATTTTAACCAAATTGTTTACAAACTGAAATTCAATTATATTTTTTTCTGAAAACTTTAGCATTGATGTATCATTGAAATAACCATTTACTGCAGCAATAAATGAATCATGATTAATGTTGTTTTCATTCCAAAAAACATCTTCCACATAATCATCAGTTGCCATGTAATTGGAGTAAGTTTCGAAAGCTTGTTGTACTGAGATAAATTTTCCGCAAGGTGTAAACTTAAAAAATCTTCCACTATCATTATCTCCTACCTGACTAATATCCCCATTTGGTTTTCGATAAGCCAAACTAAATTGTGCCATCTTATAAAAAGTATCTATAATTTCTTGTGAGATTAAACTGTTTGAGGTTAATGGCTTTTGAGTATAAGCTGCTTTTGTAAAATATTTTTTTGATGGAATAGAAGATATTGATTTAAATCTTTCTTCAGAAATACCGTGGATGACTGTAAAACAATAAACAAACATTTCACCACTTAATCGATGATAGGCTGTTGACCCTTCAAAATTAGAGCCATCATTCAAAAATTGCTTTGGAAGTTCATTTTTTAGTTCCTGAATTGCATATCCCAACCAAAAATCTAACTGGTCAGAGCCTTTTAAATAAGTTGAAACATAAGTCAATCCTGCTATATTACCTAGATAATGATTTGAGGTAAGACCTTCTTTATATTCAAAATTATTGAAAGTGTGAATACCATGGAGATAAATATAGTTTATGACAATTTGCTCAAATTCTTGATCCAATATTTTATTGAAATCTAATTGTTTAAACCAATCGTACGCTAAACACATGTTTGCAGCTCTTATTCCGACATCCATTGTGCAACTCCAGTTTACACCCATTCCAATAGGGTTGGTCATAATAAAATCTAGTAGTTGGCATTTGAACTCTTTTATTATTTCGGTTTGATTAGGATTGTTTTTGTAAAAAATAGCCAGTTGAGGTAAGTGTTGTAAACGGCCCAGTTCCCATGGCATTTTTAAATCTATGCCATCGGTTTGAACTAATTTAAATTGATCAAGGTATGAAGTTTTTGAATTAAATCTGAACCCAGATTTGTAGTCTTTTTGCCAATCGATAGGTTGATATTTGTCGTTTTCTGATTGTATTTTTTTCCAAATATATTTGCTGTAGTCTAGATGACTACTTATTACTATCTCAGCTAACCATTCTCCTGAGCCATCAACTTTTAAATTTTCAAGGGGATTCTCAAATTTTATTCCTTCTATACCTGGAGCCTTTGAATAATAGCTGTTTTTTATCCAACCCGAACCGAGTAAATCAAATCGATGATTACTATACATATCAATTAAATAATCTTGTACATTTTTATCTATTGAATTGTACGTAATCTGATTGATGTTTGCTAATCCAATTTGAAAAGATATGCTATTTTTTAAATTAGGTTTTCGATAATCATTAAGAGTATATTTCTTTGACCACCATTTGTGAATGATTTTCTCGATAGCTAACGTCCTAATTTTTTTTAAAATTAAGGGTAAGGGCTGTTTTAATATTAGTTTTATTTGAGTGATGTTCATCTCTTGCCAATAAAATTTAGAATTTTCTCAACATGTATGTCCCACGAGTAATTGTTTATCACTTCAATTCGTGCATTTAACCCAAGATGTTTTTGTTTTTCTTTATCAAGAATTAAGTTGTGAATTGACTTTGCTAATTCCTCTGTGTTATTGGGTTCGATTAGAAGAGCAGTTTTTTCATGTTCTAATATTTCACCAATTTGGTTTAGATTGCTAGCAATAATAGCTTTTTCCATGGCCATATATTCAAACAACTTGGTAGGGCTTCCAAAAAAATCTGAACCATCAGGGTTAGGAATATGTGGAGATAATAAAATATTACAGGCATCTAAATATTTTGGGCCTTCAGATTGGTCAATTCTTCCTGCATAAATTACCAAATCTTCGTAACCTGCATTTTTTATAATTTCTTTTACTTCAGGTAAATGATTTCCTTCGCCTATTAGTAAAAATTTTGTTTTAGTATTGGGGTAATTATCAAAGTATAATTTTATTGAATTAGCCATTACAATTGCCCCATGCCATTTACCGAAAGTTCCAATAAATCCTACAACATTATCATCGCTAAGCCCATATTTTTCTCTAATAATTTCACCTCCACAATTTGGCTTATATACAGTTGTATCAACGCCATTTGGATTAACTAAAATCTTATCTCCTGAAATTCCTTTTTCCTCTAAAGTGTTTTTTAAAACTTGTGAAACAACAATAATTTTATCGGCAAGTTTTAGGTTTAACAATTCAATTTTACTTAGTAAATTGGAGAAGAATAATGTTTTATTGTTCCAATTTTTTGAAACCCAAATTTCGGAACCATTAAATTCAATAATCAATGGAGTATTAAATTTACGACGAAGGTAGATGCCGTAAAAATTACCTAAACTATACCGCTGATATATAGCATTAAATGATATCTCTTTAGTTGATTTTAAATGAAGATTAATTAATTCGAGGTTATAGGTTAGTTCCGGTAAATTTGGAATATTACCCACTTTTGAATAGTTGGGGCTTTGGATTAAAAAGTGTTTTTGCCAATTTACATTAAAAAGATTCGACGAAGATATTAATTCATGTAATACCCCTTTTTTTAACATGCTATTTATTACACCGCTAGTGTGTCCTACACTCCCGCCACTTTTTAAATTAAACCAATGGTCGGTTCTAATGTATAAAATCTTAATACCCTCATTAAATAATATACGATTTGGATTTCCTTCTTTTATTTCTATGTTAAGTTGTTTCTCGACTTTCAACTTTAGGGTGAAGAGAGAGATGAGGTTTGTTAGAATATTTTTTAGATTAGATAAAAGTGATGCAGTGGCAATTTTATCGCTATTATTGTCAATCCAACTTATTTCTTTACAGAAATTTAATTTGAGGTAGAGTTCAATAATATCCTTAGCAACAATATGAGTAACATCGGCTGTTAATATTGATGCATTTTTCAACTTTATTCTTTTTTTCTCCGAAATGAGTTGAGTTATTATTTTCTGATTAATTATTTTTTTCTCCACAATTATTGTTTCGTAAACTCAATGGTTAAAAACCAACCAGCTCTCTTTTTGTTCATTAGCATAAGTAATATACTAGAAAATAGCTGCATGAATTTATTAAATCTTTTTAGTTTATCGTAGTAAGTAATAACCGTTTTTATTTCTACATCTTTTACATTTTTCCCTTTGAGTAACTCTTGGGCTTCATCAATTGTATATCCTTTTGTTCCAAAACTTTCCATTTTATTCCACAGCACATCTGCAACAGATTGATTCCATTTTAATTTTAATCCAGCATGTTTTATCCAAAATACATAAGCTAAAACAGATTTTCTATTATACACCATTAATTTAGCTTTTCCACTTGGTTTTAGCACCCTAATTATTTCTGATAAAGCTTTTGGCGTATCTGGAGAGTGATGTATTACACCCCAACTGTAAACTATGTCGAAGAAATTATCTTGAAATGGCAAATTTTCTGCGTCGCTTACCCTTATTTCTTTTGCAGCTAAATTGTATAATTGAAGTCGATGTTCAGCATGAGAAACGGCTTCAGGTGTTAAATCTATTCCATATAACTCAGCACCATTTTTTGCCCATTGTAAAAAATCTGTTGCTGCGCCAACACCTACTTCTAAAACTTTTTTGTCTTTACCACTTTTGAAATCAGCAAACGATAAAATTTCGGGTTCTTTAGTGTACCTATCTAATTCAATTTCTTCAAAAAATTCTTTCGAGTATTTTTCTTTATCTGAGAATTGAGTTCCACAAGATTGTTTGTTCCAAAAATTATGTACTTCTTCTTTTAATGCTTCGTTTTTCATCGTTAGCTCAATTTAGTTGGCTTTTTCATAGATGTAATATTCCCACCACAATGCTAAATTTAGTAAATACCAAATCTGAGGGCCATTTTTACTTTTAAAAACAGTTTCAACATAATCGCTATTTAAATAACCAGTTTTGTCGTTAAACAATTTTATTTTTTCTTTAGCAATCTCACCTAAATCATCCATCATCCAATCGTATACAGGAGCTCCAAATCCTTGCTTTTTTCTGTGTATAATTTCGTCAGGTATAACTCCTTTCACTGCTTTTTTAAGAATGTATTTTGAAATCTTTGCTGTTGTTTTTATTTTTGAAGGAATTCCCATAGAGTAGGTAACAAACTTATGATCTAAGAAAGGAACTCGTGCTTCTAAAGACACTGCCATACTCATTTTATCTACTCGCATTAAAAGCAACTCTGGTAATCGCATTTTAAGATCCATGTAGGTCATCCAATTTAAATTGCTTTTTTCGGGTGATTTGGCTAAAAAATCTTGATAGTGTTTGTTTATAATATTCCAAGAAGTATAGTTTGGGCTAATTTTCTGCTTAAAATTATTGGTTAAAAGTTTGTTCTTTTGAGTTTCAGAGAATGCTTCAGCTCCACCCCAAAATATTTTTTTGTTTTCGCAACCTCTTTTAAGCCATTCGTAATACACAGTATCTTCTTTACCTAAAGCACTTAAAAGTTTTAGCCCCAATTTTTTTAAACCAGTAGGTATAAATTTTATATCGTTTAAATCTTGTAGTCGTAAGAGATATTTCCAAGATTCATAACCCCAAAACAGTTCATCACTTCCTTCTCCTAACTGACAAATGGAGATGTTATGCTCTTTTGCAAGTTTAGAAACATAATACACAGGCATACAAACCGGGTCGCCAATTGGTTCATCTTGATGATGTATTAATTTTGGTAGAAAATCAATAAAATCTTTCTGAGTTAGTTCTTGTTGGTAATATTCGCATTTGGTGTATTCGGCAGCTTTTTTAGCATACACAAACTCATTGGTATATGATTTTAACTTGTCGTCATTTTCGTAACCTACAGAAAATGCCTTTACTGGGTATTTCGCAATTTTAGAGAATAATGCAGCATTAACACTTGAGTCAATTCCTCCTGATAGGAATACTCCAACTGGAATGTCAGCAACTCCTCTATATCTAACACTTTCCGTAAGTTCTTCTAATAGGTTTTTAGTAATAACCTCCTCGCTGTCATTAGTTATTTTAACATCATCAAAAACATCCCAGTATTGAGTCAAATTACCAACCTTACCACCTTCAATTTTAATATAATGTCCAGCAGGGATTTTATAAATGTCTTTAAATAGCGTTTGAGGTGCTGGAACAGTTAAAAACGAAAGGTAGTTAAACATTCCTTCGTGATTTATTTCTCTTTTAATACTATGGTCTTCAATGATGGCTTTTATTTCGCTTGCAAAATAAAGTCTTCCGTTTTGCTCAGTATAATATAGTGGTTTAATGCCAATTCTATCTCGGATTAACCAAAGTGTGTCTTTCTTCTCATCCCATAAAGCGATGGAAAACATCCCTCTAAATTTATGGACACAATCAATTCCCCATGCTTCATAAGCATAAATAATAGTTTCAGTATCGGAGTGGTCAGTTCTAAATTGATAGCCTTTTTCAATTAGTTCTGCACGTATCTCAGTATGATTGTAAATTTCGCCATTAAAAAGAACAGTAATTGATTTATTAGCGCTTTGCATAGGTTGTGCAGCAGCAACACTTAAGTCGATGATGGATAACCTACGGTGAGCAAATGCAAAGGTTCTAACCGAAGGTTCTTGCAATACGATAGCATCTTTTCTTTTTTCTTTTAATTCGGTTATCGATGCCGCATCAACATTACCAAAAAAGGCAAATCCTTCTCCATCTGGACCTCTATGGCTGATGGCATCATTCATTTTAGCAAATAATTCTACATCAAACTTTTCTTGGTTAACTAAACCTAAAAATCCTACATATCCACACATCTTATTTTGATTTTACTGTTGTTAGATAGAAACCTGAAGCAATTCTTGGAAACTTCTTACCTAAAGTCAAATTTAATTTCATCACCCAATTAATTCCACTAAAAAACATATCAGAGAATCCTCCACAGAACAGAACAGATCCCCTGTATTTTTCTACTTTGTAATTATGTTTCTGCATTAATTCTTGAATAGAATTTAGTGTGAATCGTCTAACATGAGGAGAATTGGCAATGGTTGAAGGGTATTCGCTTACATATCTACCTGTTTTTTTTCTGATAAAATTAAATGCTTGAGATATTAGCAAAAACCTGAAAATATAACGCATACCCAACATGGTCCAAAAGACGTTCTCAAATTCGAACCACCCATACCCATTAGGAACAGTTACAAACAAAACTCCTCCGGGCTTAAGTTTTTTATCTATAAGTTCAATAATATAGTCAATGTCTTTTTCTAGAATATGTTCAAAAACTTCTGATGCAATTACATAATCAAAATAATGGTCAGGAAAATGCTCCAGATTTTTGCATAATAATTTCTCTGGGTCAAGATTATTTTTTTTAAATATTTCTTTACCTAGCTCTATTGATGGGCAGTCTAAATCAATTCCATAGATGTTGTAACCTTCTTGTAAAAGTTGGGATGAAAGCATTATTCCTGTTCCACACCCAAATTCTAAACCAATACTTTCTTTCTTAATAGATTGTTTAAACCAATCTAAACGAGATTTATGCCCGTATATGTTTTCGTTTACTTTAATCATTTTTTTATTTAATGGATTTTCTTTCGAAAATGAGTCTCAATCCTACTAAAATAAGAATTAATGAATATGAAATAAAGGATGCCCATGCAGCTCCTTCAATTCCATATTTCGGAATCCAAAGATAGTTTAGGATTATATTAAGTAACAACGTTATTACCCAATAATATATTAAAAATTTTATTTTTCCTATAAAAGCATAGTATTGGGCTAGAATAGTTTCTAATGATAGTACTGATGTAGCCATTAATAATATCTGGATTATAACAACAGATTCTAGATATTTATCACCAAAAACTAGTACTATAAACCATTTTCCAATAAGGTAAAATCCTAAATTAATTAGCACTAACAATATTAGAGCATAAAATATAATGTTTCTTAATTTTTTAATTCGTTCACTAGTGTTATTTATTGTAGCTAATTTTGGTAGTAACAATGGTATAACTACATTAATTATTAATATTAAATGCGTAGCTAATGTTGCCGCTAAAGAGTATATGCCAAGCGGTTTATTACCCATAAAATATTCAATAAAATAAATATCTATTTTTAGAACCAAAAACGCTAAAAACAAGGTTAAATATATTCGAATGGAGTAATTTGAAGTTTTCTTAAATAGATGAATAGATGGTTTTAGTTTATTTTTAGCCTTTTTAAATAAATTATAAAATGAAGTTGAGGAATAAATAAACATTTGCATTACATAAGCAAATATTAATGACCAAATGGATTGAAAATAAACAATAACAGAAATAATCATAATGGTATAAAGAATTTTGGATAATAAATCTAAATTATTAGCAATTTTAATTCTTTCTAGCCCAATCAATAGCCCCCTGTTTAATTCTGTAATAACTAAAAATGGAACCATAAATGCAGTTACTATTATTAGACTAATCTCTCTATGAAAATAAATCATGTTTAGAATTAACAATACAATAAGCGTGATAAAACCAACAACCAAACCTAATATTTGAGTATTAGCTAATAAAAATGATAATAACTTTTTATTATGTACTATGTAATATGTGTTAGCAGAAGAAAAGCCTAAATGAGCAAATTGAAAACAAGTCATTGCTATAGAAATTAAGAAGGAATACTCCCCAAATACTTCTACGCTAAAATTTCGAGTAATTAATATAGTTACTAAAAATCCTAGGCCTAACGACAATCCTTTACTAAAAAAACTATGCAGAATATCATGAAAGAAGGCTGACTTTTTTATCTCTAGAAATTTATTAACCAGCATATTTTTTTATGATATTTATTTAGTGGAAGTAGAAATGATGTACCAACCATATCTGGTTTGTAGTTTATCTAAATAGTTTTGTGATAAAATACTTCCTAATCCGGGTATATCCCTTTTTGTAAGATGTCTAATTTGATAATCTGTTTTCTTAAATTTACTCAGCATCGGTTTTAATGAAGATTCATTATAGACATTTACTAATGGTTTTATTAATTTTCCATCAGCACCCTCTTCTAGGGTTGCCATCACCCCCATATAACCTAAAGTTAGTAATTTCAATTTTAATATACCATCAATAAATACTTTCTTATAATAATGAAATAAACTATTTTTATGGTATAACGACATAACAAAAACACCACCTGGTTTTAACACGCGATAAACTTCATCAATACATTTTTCAATATCTGGAGTATGGTGAAGTACACCTATACTATAAATCCTATCAAACGAGTTATCCTCGAAAGGTAAGTTTGAGGCATCACCAAGTCGTAAATCGGCTTCTAGCCCTCTTAATTGAAAATTAAGTTGTGCTAATTCAAAGTGTTTAGGAGTATAATCAATACCTGTACATTTCGCTCCGGCTTTAGCAAATTGAACTAAATCAGTTCCTTGTCCAAATCCGACTTCTAATAATGAAATTCCTTTAAATTCTTCAGACTTAAAATTATAACTACTTGCTATCCAATTATTTTCAACATACCTGTTTTCTTCAACCTTTAGGAAATAATCTAAATCGTATGTAATATCCCCAACTTTTCCACATGGAGTATTGTTCCATTGTTTTCGGATATGCTCTTTATATTCTGCTGCTTTTAATTCATCCATTATATGGCAAATGTTATTTCAGTGGTTTGTATCATGTCCCAAAGTGCTATGGGCCAATTGGCATTGCCTTTTAAGGTATTGTAAAGAGATTCTAGTTCTTCTTTCTGCCCTTTATCGCTTCGGGTTAATGAAATCTCATTTAACTTAACACCAAACCCTTTCAAGGTTTTGTAATCGTCCATAATAATGGTTTTTTCATCAAAATGCACCTCCATGTATTCTTTTGAAACCTGTTTGCTCCCAACGGCAAAATATTGAATGGTACAAACTGAACCATCTTCATATTTTAAAACAATAGAAACATTATCGGTAGCACTTATTTTATCATTATTTGGTGAGATTTTCTCCACACTTATAGAAGCTATTTTTGATTCGGTAAAAAATGTCATCAAGTCTATTAAATGACAAGCTTCTCCTACAATTCTACCGCCATGTTCGTGAACCCATTGGTCTAACGGAATATGTCCTGCATTCATTCGGTATTGAATAAACAAAGGATTGATTCGTTTATCGGTATGTTTTTTTATTTCGGTAGCAAATTGACTAAAACGACGGTTAAATCCTGTCATTAAAACTGGTTTTTCGCCTGGTTGATTATAAAATTCTTTTATTAAATCCAGTTCTGTTTGGTTAACAGCCAAAGGTTTTTCAACAAAAGTATGTTTTCCCGCTTTTAATGATTTTAGAACCAACTCAGCATGACTATCGTGTCTTGTTGCGATGAGCACCAAATCAATTTTAGGGTCATTTAAAATATCATCAGTATTTGCGGTAGCATATTCAGCTTCAAATTGGTCGGCAACGGTTTTGGCTTTAAATCCAGTTCTGCTCATCACACCTTTTAGGTTGTATTTACCTTTCATGGTTTGCATGTTTGGTAAATGCATTCCTGAAGCAAATGAACCAGCACCAATTAATCCAACATTTATTGTGTTATCTGAAACCGTTCTTGTTTTAAGTTCAACTTTTGAGTTATTCGTTGTTGTAGAACTATTATTATAATCAAGTAAAACAATAATTGGTTTTTTTCCTTCTTGTTGAAGTGACTCAAATGCATTAGTTATTTGCTCAATAGGATAAACCGCATCAATCAATTTTTCTACATCAATGTATTGCTGATGAATTAAACGAAGGTATTCTGTCATGTTTCGGTTTTCTGTCCATCGCACATAAGCATAAGGATAATCCAATCCTTTTTCTTCGTAGTTGCCATCGTATCTTCCAGGTCCGTATGATGTAGAAATTAAAAAGTCTAATTCTTTAGCGTATATATCCCCACGTTCTATTTCCATTCCAACCACACCAACTAATACTACCTTACCTTTCTTTCGGCACATTTTGAACGATTCAGAAAGTGGTTTACTACTTGATGTAGCTGCAGTAAACAATACTCCATCAGCACCATATCCGCCAGTATAACTACTCACCGTCTTTATTAAATCTTCTTGAGCAGGATTGATAACTAAATCAGCACCTAGCTCTTTTGCCAAGTCTAATCGTTTTTGGTCAAAATCACTTACAATAACCTGAATACCGCTTTTCTTAAGCATTTGTAGAGCAAGCAAACCTAATATTCCAGCACCAACAACCACACAGATTTCACCTAATTTTAGGTCTATTCGTCTAACTCCCTGTAGGGCAATCCCACCAAGAGTAACAGTAGAGGCTAATTTTAAATCCATTCCTTTAGGAACAGGCATAACTAAATTCTGAGGGACATCAATAAATTCAGCATGATTTGCAATTCCAGCACCAGCAGCAGCAACTTTATCACCTACCTGAAAATTGGTAACTCCTTTTCCAACTGCAATTACTGTTCCTGAAGCAGAGTATCCAGTTTGTTTTCCCCCATCTAAAACACCTTTAACTCGTTGAATGGTTTTTGCAATTCCATTTGCTTTTGCAAATTCTATGGCAGTTTTGACTTCTTCTGGAGAGTTTAATGCACGTTGAACTAACGATTGTTTCGAAGTATTTACACTAGTCATCTCGGTGCCTGCCGAAATGCAACTGTAGGCAACTTGTATTAAAACACTACCCTCGCTGGCATTTGGTGAAGGAATATTTTCAGCTAATACTTTCCCTTTTTTTACGATTCCTTGTTTCATAGAGCGAAGATAAGTAAAATAGAAATATTTTAGGTCTATATAATAAAAAAGAGCTGATGGATCTATCAGCTCTTTTTGGATTAAAATATCTTTTGGATTTATTATTCTAGTTTTAGAAACTTAGCCATTGTAAAATCATTTTTACTATCAAATATTTTTAAAAAGTAGGTGCCAATCTTTAAATCATCAATATCAATTTGAATGTTGCTTTTAAAAACTTGGCATGATTTTGAAATTATTTTTTGACCCGATATATTAAAGATTTCAATCCTATTAATATCAATAGACTCATTAGCTTTTATATTCAGATATTTATAAGATGGATTTGGATAAACTGAAATTTGATTATTAATGTCATCATTAAATTCTATTGCACTTATTGTGGTATGTAGAGTCTGGATTTCAGTCGTAGAAAGGGCTCTTTTATAAATACGAACATCATCTATTGTTCCATTAAACCAATGTGGCGAAGTTCCATCTTTCTGTCCGATACTAGCACTTGGCGATGGTCCATAATTAATAGGGTCAAGAGACCCAATATCAGTACCTTCTAAAGTTCCATTAACATAAATTTTCACAACATCGTCTTGTCTAACTCCAACAATAAAATACCATGTGTTTAGCTGTAATATACTATTAGAAACAACAAAATCGTTCCCCCATGAATTATTGCCACTCTTTAAAATAAAACCAAATTTTCTTGAAGTTAAATGAGCATTATTAATATATAAGCATACACCATAAATTGTAGAAATGGGGTCAGAATTTCTAGCATAGATATGTGGGTCTCTATATGTTGATGGCCATGAATTTGGTGTTTTAACCCAGGCTGATACAGTTATATCTCCAGTTATGGCTAAATCAGTATAGTTACCGATGTTAATCCAATCACCACTACCATTAAAAGAGTAGGCAGAATTGATGTTTGAATTTCTATCTGTTGTAAGTGTTGCCCCTATAATTGTTCCATTGTTACTTCCAACAGCATCATTACCATCTCCATCTAAAAAATAGAGAGCCACTAAACTGTCACTTAAAGTTTGAGCATAAAATGGTAATAATACCAAAATATTTAAGAAAATAAATAATAAAGATTTCTTCATGATTTTATAATTTATATTTTTTTAATAAAACTATGGTTTTTTAAATTAGTTTTAATATACCAGTTAATTTTTACTGCATTTTAAAGAATTTGGATGTTTTCACTGCTTTACTCTTGTTGTTAATCTTTAAGAAGTATAAGCCTTCCTTTAAGTCTTTAACATCAATTTGAATGAAATCATCAGTTTTTTGAATATATTTAGTATCAACTTTTTGACCAGCAATATTGTAAATATCAATCGTTTGAATTTCCAAACCATTATTTATTTTAACATTTAAATAATTAACAGTTGGGTTTGGATAGACAATTAAGTCATTATCTATATCTGAGATTTCAATTACGGATACTAAATTCGAATCACATAATGTATTTTCAGCAAAACTTATCGAATTTACAGTAGAACTTGTATTAACTAGAGATCCACCAGAAGTGGTTAGTACCGTAAAATTAGAACTAGTTGGGCTTATTGAAGTTGTAGTTAGCGTTACAATTTGTTCATTACAAAAGCTTTCTCCGCACTCGTTTGTTTTTACAACATAAATATCTTCATTTCCAGCACCAAAACTCATCGTTCCACCAGTCATAATTATTTCACTTGTTGCAGTTACTACCATTGGTTTTCCCCACCAATCTAATTCATCATTATTAGAACCTCCATAAGTTTTGCTCCAAATTATGTTTCCATTATTATCAGTAGTTATAATTAAAAACTGATTTGCATTTCCGTAACTGTCTGTAAATGCAGATATCACTAATTCTCCATTAGTATTCTCTTTAACATTAACACCTATATCATTACCTGTTCCACCATATTTATTGCTCCAAATTATTGCACCATTTGTATCTGTTTTAATTAAAAAAATGTCATGACTTCCTGCGTCAGACGACCTAGTTTCACCTACACTCAGTAAATTGCCATCACTTAATAAAATAGTCTCATTAAAATCAGTAAAAAATGTCGTTAGGTTATATTGTTTTCCCCATATTACACTACCATCATTACTTGTTTTTATAAGAAAAGGATTTGCTCGATTTGTACTACTATTGTTTGTAATGTTAGTGTTTCCTGATAACAAGTAGTTCCCTCCTGGAAGTTCAATAATAGATTGAGAATGTTCTCTACCTGATGTACCTATATTTTTTATCCAAACTAAGTTGCCGGTAGACGAGATTCTAACCAGGTGCGCGTCCATATTTCCTGATGCAAAAGACAAGCCTGAACCTGTTAATAGAAAATCTCCATTTGTAAGTTCAACAACATCCCTAAATCTATCATACGACGAGCCAGTAATTCTTTTTTCCCATTGAATTAATCCTGTATTATCTAATTTAATAATGTAAGAATCATCAAATGAACCTGCCCCAAAACCATTTGTTGAACCGCTCACAATAAAACCTAAATCGCTTGTTTGTTTAATGGTAATACTAAAACCATCATCGTCAGAGGTTGATCCATAAGTTTTAGTCCATTGTTCAACTCCATTCATATCTATTTTCATCACAAACCAATCTTTACCTCCTGCTCCAAAACTTGTCGTTTCTCCCGCAACAATATAACCTCCATCTGAAGTTGGTTGAATAGAGTGTGCTCTTTCATTAGCAGAACCACCATACGTTTTTTGAAATGTTATTGAGGACGAGGAACATTGAGCATATATCTTCGTTGTTATTCCAATAAATAGGAAAAATATTACTGATACTATTGTTTTCATAAAATGAGTTTTATTTTTCATCTAAATTTAGTCTTTTAAATGTTTATGAAAAAATATTGTTCATTTTTTCTATTTAGTGGTATGTTTTTGACCTTAAGTGGTCATTTTTACAATTTTATTTTAACCAATATATAGCTGATACTATGTTTTTTTTAAACTTGTAAATGGTTCTTTGTAATTTAGCAAAAAATAAAAGGAACATGTCGAAAAAAATAATGGTAGTGGTTGGTACCCGTCCGAACTTTATAAAAGTTACTCAATTTGAGAAGGAATTAGCGGTCTTTGGTAACGAATTTGAATTTATTCTGGTTCATACCAATCAGCATTATGATGAAAACATGTCGGATATTTTTTTCTCTCAATTAAAAATCAAAAACCCTATCTATTTAACTATAACCAATACAACGCCTGCTGCACAAATTGGGCAAATAATTATTGAATTGGAAAAAACCATCGCATCAATCAAACCAGATGCTTTAATTGTGGTTGGTGATGTAAATTCAACATTGGCAGGTGCAATTGCTGGAAACAAAACTGGCACAAGATTGTTTCATTTAGAAAGTGGGCTAAGAAGTTATGATAATGAAATGCCAGAAGAAATAAATCGTTTAATTACGGATTTAATTGCCGATGATTTTTTTGTTACAGAACAAAGTGGTTACGATAATTTGATTAAAGCAGGTAAAACTGAAAATCAAATTCATTTTGTTGGTAATACTATGATAGATACTTTGGTGGCTTTTGATGAAATGATACAACAAGATTCCATTTTAGAAAAACTTGGATTGGAAGAAAAAAGTTTTGTTTTAATGACCATGCATCGTCCAAGCAATGTTGATACTAAAGATAGACTTCAGATATTGATTGATATTATTAATAAGGTTTCTGAAAATAGTTACTTGGTTTTACCAATTCATCCAAGAACCAAAAACAGTCTTATCAAACATGGTTTAATGGATTTGCTAACCAACAATAAAAAAGTAGTTATCACTGAGGCATTGAATTATTTATCGTTTCAAAAATTAATAAGTACTTGCAAGTATGTGTTAACTGATAGTGGAGGGATACAAGAGGAAACTACTTTTAGACAAATACCTTGTTTAACATTACGTGAAAATACAGAACGTCCATCAACCATAACAATAGGTAGTAACGAATTGGTAGAATACAATTTCTCTGCTGTTGCTGAAAAAATTAATCAGATTGAAAACGGAACTTATAAGAAAGGCCAAATTCCACCACTTTGGGATGGGAAAGCAACAAAAAGAATTGTTGAGGTATTGAGAAAAGTATTATAAGTTTTCCATCAAATACTCATACATATCCACCATGGCTTTAATGTCTTTTTTATGAACCTTTTCATCAGGGGTATGTACATTATCTTCTCCGGCACCAATAAAACACCAGTCGAAAGGGTAGGAGCTGCGTTGTAATGCATTTCCATCGCTACCACCAGCACTTTCTACTTCAATTTGGTAGGGTATTTTGCTTTTATTAGCTAAATCAAGAATTCTGTTTAAGTAAGTTCTTCTCGGTATTCCGGAATCTCTCATGGAAATGGCAACGCCTTTACCGTGTTGAATACCTTTAGTAATCCAGGTAATATCAGAAATTAGGGCTTGTTTTACACCATATCCTTCGTACAAGAATTTACCTAAATAACCAACGCTTCCTCCTCCATGTTCTTCCCAAGCTGAAAATACAATCGCTCCATTTTCTAATGTTTTAGCAACTTGCAAGGCATTCCACATTCCCAATCGGTTATCCATGTAACAACATTGGATGTAGTTTTTATCTTCTCTAAAATCAGGTTTATAGGTTAGAGTAGTGGCGCGGTCAATTTCACGTTTAAAATCAGCAGAGTAGGTTAAAAAATCATGGTCATCAGCCTCAACTTTTAGTGTACACTCAATTTCTCCTTTGCTATCAGATCCAACTAATTTTGCACCTTTTTTGGCCGAAGGCCCCCCAATCTTTATTAAATTATTTTCATATCCTACAGTATATCCTACAGAATCCATGTGAGCGAAAATAGCAGTATGAGGTTCTCCAAAAACCAAGATAATACAGTCTTGAAAATCTTCTCCATATAGAATCTCGGGTTGAACTTTCCAGTTTTTCTTTTCTTTTTTGATGTACTTCAGCAAAAAATCGGCCATGATATACTCACTACCAGAAGGGGCATGTATTTCGCAAAGCTTTTTTAATAATTCCATAGGTTTAAAATAAAAAACTGTCAATTCCTCGACTAGCGCTGAATGACAGTTTTAAGTTATATTATTTTGCTGTATTAATTGTTCAACATTACAGGCATCACCAACATTAAAATTTCTTCGCCGTCTTCAGCTATTTCTGATGGTGTTAAAATTCCAGCTCTGTTTGGAGCAGACATAGCAATGTTTATTTCTTCCGAATCTAAATTGGTTAACATTTCTATTAAGAAACGAGAGTTGAATCCTATTTCCATATCCTCACCTTCATACTGGCAAGTCAAACGCTCAGTTGCTTCGTTTGCAAAATCTAAATCTTCAGCAGAAACATTTAATTCACTACCAGTAATTTTTAATCGTACTTGGTGAGTGGTTTTGTTTGAGAAAATAGAAACCCTTTTAATTGAGCTTAAAAAAGCAGCTCTACTAATGGTTAATTTGTTTGGGTTTTCTGTTGGTATTACTGCATTGTAATTTGGATATTTCCCATCAATTAATCTACAAATTAAAGTAGTGTTTCCGAAAACAAACATGGCGTTGGTTTCATTGTAGCTGATGGTTATTTCATCAGATACCGACCCTAAAATATTTTTTAATAAGGTTAGTGGTTTTTTAGGCAGAATAAATGAAGAACCTTTATCAGCTTTCAAATCGTTTCTCTTGTAACGAACCAATTTGTGAGCATCAGTAGCAACAAAGGTTAAATTGTCTTCGTTCAACTCAAAAAACACACCTGACATTACAGGTCTTAACTCATCACTACCACTTGCAAATAATGTTTTGTTTATAGCATTTGAAAGGATTGAAGCTTCAATGTTTAATTTAGAAGAAGCGTCTAATTTTGGTGTTTTTGGAAATTCTGCACCGTTTTGACCAGTCAATTTATATTTTCCATAGTCTGAAGAAATTTCAATACCAAAAGATTTACTATCGATGGTAAATGTTAATGGTTGTTCTGGAAATGTTTTTAAAGTATCTAACAGTAGTTTTGCAGGAATAGCAATTAAACCATCTTCTTTTGCTTCAACATCTAATTTAGCAAGCATGGTAGTTTCCAGATCGGAAGCTGTAATGTTTAGCTTTCCTTTTTTAATTTCGAAAAGAAAATTATCTAAAATTGGCAATGTATTGCTAGAGTTTAAAACACCACTAATGCCTTGTATTTGCTTTAATAAAACTGAACTGGATACTATAAATTTCATGCGATATTATTTATTTCTTAAATACGGTTAAGGTTAACAAAAATAGTGTAATTAATGAGCAAGAGTTTTTAAACTTTTCAATAATTATTAACAGTTTTTGAGTTTGAAAGCCATTGTTAATTAGCTATTAAAACAGCATCTTTAACTTTCTGTTTCAGCAACGCTAAATTCACTACTTCAATCATGTTTTTAACATAGTGAAAAGTAAGTCCTTCCAAGTATTTTTGATTGATTTCTAAAATGTCTTTTTTGTTGTCTTCCGATAAAATGATTTCTTTGATATCAGCTCGTTTTGCGGCTAATATTTTTTCTTTAATTCCACCCACAGGCAATACTCTTCCTCTTAAAGTAATTTCACCAGTCATGGCTAATTTGTTTTTTACTTTACGTTGGGTAAATGCTGATGCTAATGCGGTTAGCATAGTAATACCTGCCGAAGGACCATCTTTTGGAGTTGCACCTTCTGGAACGTGGATGTGAATATCCCATTTTTCAAATGCAGAAGAGTCTAAACCAATTAAATGAGAATGAGCTTTTAAATAAGCTAATGCAATTACAGCAGATTCTTTCATTACATCTCCCAAATTTCCTGTAAGGGTAAGTTTACCTTTTCCTTTATTCAGGCTGGTCTCAATAAACAAGATGTCTCCACCTACCGAAGTCCAAGCTAAACCTGTAACTACTCCAGCAACATCATTTCCTTGATATTTATCTCTTGAATGCCCAGGTCCTAAAATAGCATGGAGCATATCAACAGTTGTTTTAGTAATGGTTTCATCTTCCATAGCAATTTGTTTGGCAGTATTTCGCACTACTTTTGCTAAGGTTTTTTCTAATAGACGAACACCAGATTCTCGTGTATATTCCGTAATAATTTTTTCTATTACTGCACTTGAAAGCTGTAAATCCTTTTTAGATAAACCATGATTTTTTAACAGTTTAGGAATCAAGTGTTTTTTAGCAATTTCTATTTTTTCCTCTACTGTGTAACCAGTCATTTCAATAATTTCCATACGGTCACGTAAAGCGGGTTGGATGGATGATAATGAATTAGCAGTAGCAATAAACAGTACTTTCGATAAATCGTAATCCAGTTCTAAAAAATTATCGTAAAACGCACTATTTTGTTCTGGATCTAAAACCTCTAATAAAGCCGAAGAAGGGTCTCCTTGATGGCTATTGCTCAATTTATCAATTTCGTCTAAAACAAAAACCGGGTTTGAAGAATCTACTTTTTTAATGTTTTGAATAACTCTACCAGGCATAGCACCAATGTAAGTTTTTCTATGCCCTCTTATTTCAGCTTCATCACGCAAACCACCTAACGACATTCTTACGTACTTTCTTCCTAAAGCTTCTGCAACAGATTTTCCTAGTGAAGTTTTACCAACTCCAGGAGGACCATAAAGACAAAGAATTGGTGATTTCATGTCCCCTTTCAGTTTTAAAACCGCTAAATGTTCAACAATTCGTTCTTTTACTTTTTCTAAGCCAAAATGGTCGCGGTCTAATATTTTTTGTGCTCGTTTTAAATCAAAGTTGTCTTTGGTGTAATATAACCAAGGTAATTCGACCAAGGTTTCGATATAATTTAATTGAACCGAATATTCAGCAGCCTGAGGGTTTAGTCGAGCTAGTTTTTCAATTTCTTTATCAAAACGTTTTTGAACTTCTTTAGTCCATTTTTTCTTACTAGCTTTTTTCTTTATATCTTCAATCTCTTGTTGTTGTGGATCGCCACCTAATTCTTCTTGAATCTGTTTAATTTGTTGATTCAAGAAATATTCCCGTTGTTGTCGGTCTAAATCGTGTCGAACTTTTGATTGGATATCATTTTTTAATTCAAGTAATTGAAGTTCTTTTGAGAGGTGAATTAATAGTTTATTAGCTCTTTCGTTAAGTTCGGGTACTTCCAGCAAGTTTTGTTTTTCAGCCACACTGCCTTTCATGTTCGAAGCAATAAAGTTGATTAAAAACGTAGGACTTTCTATGTTTTTAATAGCAAAAGTAGCTTCGGTAGGTATGTTTGGAGATTGTTCAATAATTTGCGAAGCTAAATCTTTTATGGAGCTAACCAGGGCATTAAAATTTTTACCTTTTGGTTTTTCTTGTTGATTGAATGGCTCAATATTAGCTTTTAAGTACGGCTCAGTTTGAGTTACCTCTTTAATTTTAAATCGTTTTTTACCTTGAATAATTACAGTTGTATTTCCGTCGGGCATACGCAACATTTTTAATATTAATGCTACAGTACCAATTTTATTCAGGTCCTTTTCTTCAGGATCCTCGATGTTATCGTTTTTTTGAGCAACAACACCTAATGTTTTATTACCTTGATATGCATCTTTAATTAGCTTGATGGATTTATCTCTACCTACAGTAATTGGAATAACTACACCTGGAAACAATACGGTATTTCGTAACGGTAATATTGGCAGTTCTTCAGGAATACTCTCTGAATTCATCTGCTCCTCGTCATCAGCCGAAAGTAAAGGTATAAATTCCGCTTCATCGTCAATCATGTTGCTTATGGCTAAGTTTTTAAAATCAAAATTATCGTTCATCTTCTATTTTGTTTAAGTCAATATGACAGTATTTAACTTATCATAGACAATAAATAATAAGTCGGTATGTATTTTTCAAGACCCGTGCCACAATTCGAAAACGGAAATATTGGCTCCGTTATTTTCGGTATTTTTTTGTGAGCTCAAAAATTTTGAGGAGTAAATTTTTATCAGTATTGGTTAAATCAAGACCTCTTCGGCTCATAACTTGTCCTGCTACTTCAAAAGCTTTATCAGTTCGGTAGGTTTCAAACCCCGAGGATCCACCCCAACTGAATGAAGGGATAAAATTTGGAGGGAAATTGCCTCCAAAAATATTAGCAAAAACACCTACAACGGTACCTGTATTAAACATGGTGTTGATACCACATTTTGAGTGATCACCCATAATTAAACCGCAGAATTGCAAACCAGTTCTTTCTAGCTTTTCGGTTTTATAGTTCCAAAGTTTTACTTCAGCATAATTGTTTTTTAAATTGGAGTTGTTGGTATCAGCACCTAAATTACACCACTCGCCGATTATTGAATTACCAAGAAAACCATCGTGTCCCTTGTTGGAATAACCTAAAACAACGCTATTAGTAACTTCTCCGCCCACCTTACTGTGTGGACCAATGGTGGTTGCACCATAAATTTTTGTGCCTAATTTTAACGTAGCATGTTCGCAAAGTGCTAAAGGACCTCTAACCAAGGTTCCCTCCATAATTTCAGCAGCTGCCCCAATATAAATTGGACCAGAAGTAGAATTTAAAATAGCAGCTTCTACTTTAGCACCTTCTTCAACAAAAATGTTGTTTCCAATTATGGTATTGGTTGACGACAATTTTTGCGAGCTTCTTCCTTTGGTTAAAAAATCAAAATCTTGTTGTATAGCCAATTCGTTTTTTGAAAAAATGTCAGTTATCCTATCAAGTTTGGTAATGACAGAATTGGTTTGTTTGCAGATAAAGTTTGTTGTGTTAGCTGCTTCAAAATTAGTATTGCTTCCTGTGTTTGCAGCAATAGTAGTATTTGAATCTAATAATACTTCGTTTGCTTTCAGGTTTTTTATTTCTGTTAATAGTTTTTCGTTGGGGAATACGCTTGCGTTAATCCAAATGTTATCAACGTTATCTTTAAAATGAATGGGGTATTTTTTTGAAAGGTATTCGATTGTTTTTGATGAGGTTTTTATACTTAGTTGGTTTTCCCATTTCTCACGAATGGTTAAAATACCAACTCGTAAATCGGCAACGGTCCGGGTAAATGTTAAAGGTAAAAATTGCTCTCTATCTTCTTCAAAAAATATAATATTCATAAAAATAGTTTGTTTGCGAAAATTACTAAAATAAAAAAGTCCTGATAGTATTTATCAGGACTTTTCTTATAGTAGGTTTGAAAACTATTTAGCGTGTTTTGCGTAACGGCTTTTGAATTTATCAATTCTACCAGCAGTATCAACCAATTGCATTTTACCAGTATAAAATGGGTGAGAAGTATGGGAAATCTCTAACTTCACAACTGGGTATTCGTTACCATCTTCCCAAACAATTGTTTCTTTAGTTTCTGCAGTAGATTTGCATATAAAAGAGTAGTCGTTAGACATGTCTTTAAATACAACTAATCTGTAATTTTCTGGGTGTATTCCTTTTTTCATCGTTCTTTAATTTTAATCTATTCTTTCAAAAGCGGTCGCAAATGTAATCATTTTTGTGAAGAAAAAAATATTTTATTTAAATAATTATTTTTCTGTTCGTTTTTGTAAAAGTAATGATAATCAACTAATCATTCAGTATGAATATTGCTATTTGAAAAATTGGTAACGAATGCCAATAAAACCTCTTATTCCTTGATTGGATGCATAAACATAAGTAGGATCAAAGGTATACCTATTTGGATTATCAGGAGAGTTTACATTTTTATCAAAAGGATCGTTTGGTCTTAAAATAGAATATTTGGGAGGGGTAAAGTTCAATAGATTTTTAACTCCGCCATAAATTTCCCAACCTTTTTCAAAAGTTTTGGTTATTTGAATATTTTGTATGCTGTACCAATTAGAGTATTCAGGTCTAAAATCGTTTTCTACTAGTGGTAATTTCATTGGTCCATATAGGTTGCCACTATAATCCAACTTTATGTCAGATTTTAGGAATTTATAACTTATACTATATGTGCCCGACACTTTTTCTGTAAGTAATTGTGTGTGTTTTTCAAAATGTCCATTTTCATTTTTATCCATTCTATAGACATCTAAAAATGTAGCGCCAAAAATTATTTTGATAGGAGATTTGAAGTCCATGCTAGTGTTAAAACTAAACCCTTGGGATATAGCATAACCATCCAAATTGTCGTAAATAATTTTATTTGGATCGGTTGTATAGTCGGGAATAATTTTGTTATTGAAATAGGTGTAGAATACACTTGCATCGAAATTTATAAACCCAAAATTGGTATTAACAAACCGTTGGTAGTTAATGTTTCCATTGTAGCTTTTTTCTGGATTAAGTTTGTTTTTTACTTCAATAGTTCGTGCTCCGCTCACAGCAGCATGTTCTTCCGTAAACAAGTTTACAACCCTATAACCTGTACCAAAGCTAAATCTAATATGGTTGAAATCATTTGGAGACAATTTGTAATTTATTCTGGGAGTTGTTATTAATCCATGTCTTACATCATTATCAATTCTAGCACCAACAAGTATTTTATTTTTTTCATTGATTGAAAACTCATCTTGAACAAAAAGTCCAGGTAAAAAATAGTGGTCTGGTTTATTTTCAGGATTTAATGTATCTGAAGATTGTGTTGCAGGAGTGTTATCATCGTAATAATTAAAACGTAAGGCAGTTCCAAGTGTTATGTGGTGAACATCTCTTACTTGTTTATCCCAATAGAATTGGTTGAAAGCGATACGTTGTTTAGCTAAATATGGAGTATTTCCATAAACGGAGTTTTGGTCATGGTCAGAATAAGAAAAAGATGAAAATATTTTTTCTTTTATAGGAAGTTGATATTTACCAATCAGTTCAAATCTACTGGTATAAATGGATTCTCCATAAATACTGTCGCCACCTCTAAATTTTGGTTGCCATTGCATTTCGCCTCCCCATCGATCTTCATAAATATATCTTAATGCAACAGATGCTTCTTTTTTATTTGATCGATTAAAATTCCATTTGTTAAAAATTGAAATCCTGTCCTGGAGTGTAACGTCAGTAAAATTATCTCCGTTATTATCAATAGGAATGGAATAATTAAAGTAGTTAACACCTAATACTGTACTCGTTTTTTTAAAATTTACTTTTGCAGAAACATCTGTATTTATTTCGAGCCAACTTGTAGTAAAAACATCAAACGAAAAATTGGGAGATTTATCGGGTGTTTTTGTAATAACATTTATTAGTCCACCTACAGCTTCTGAACCGTATAAGGTAGATGCAGGTCCTTTCACAATTTCCATTTGCTCAATCATACTATTTGGAATCCCATTTAGCCCATATACTGAAGCTAAACCACCAACAATAGGCATTCCATCTATGGTTATCATAGTGTAAGGTCCCTCCATTCCGTTAATATGAACATCACCTGTATTACATACACTGCAATTTAGTTGTGGACGAACACCATTAACTATTTGTAACGATTCGAAAAGAGCAGGCGTGGGGTTCTTTTTAAAATAAACAGGACTAAAAACCTCAATAGGAGCTGCAGATTCCATTAACTTAACTTCGTTCAAGGTACCAGAAATTACTACTTCCTCTAGTTTATGTTCCATTTTTTCTATACTAATATTAATTGTTGTAGTGGAATTTGGAGTTACCTCAATACTTTTTCTATAATTTTTAAAACCAATGGCAGAAACTTGAAGTGTATATTTTCCCGAAGGAATATTCTCTAGTTTAAATTTTCCGTTTTCATTACTGGCTGCTCCGTAAGAAGTTCCAGTTAAACCAATGTTTGCAAAAGGAACTAACTCTTTTCCATTTTGTATAATGCCATTAATTGATCCTGTTGTTTGATTAAAACCAAAAAATGGTATCATCGTTAATAAAAGTAATAACCTCATCAGTATATTTTTTTAGCAAAACTAAACAAATTTTTAGACAAGACTAAAAATAAATTTTATTTTAATTAAATAATAAAATTATCTTTGGCTAAATTTTAATTTTATGAATTCCCTTGCTGAAGAAAATTACTTAAAAGCTTTGTACAAACTTGGAGGAAAAACTAATGAAGTACAAACCAATGCTTTGTCTGACGAATTGAATACCAAAGCATCTTCGGTTACCGATATGATGAAAAAATTATCAGAAAAAAAACTAGTGAATTATGAACCATACAAAGGCGTTACACTAACAAATTCTGGGAAAAATGTAGCCTTATCGGTTATTCGAAAACATCGTTTATGGGAAGTGTTTTTAGTTGATAAGTTGGCTTTCAAATGGGACGAAGTACATGAAATTGCCGAGCAGCTAGAACATATTCAAAGTGTTGATTTAATTGAAAAACTAGATGAGTTTTTGGATTTTCCAAAATTTGACCCGCATGGAGACCCTATTCCAGATAAAGATGGAAAAATTCAACAACATTTAGATATTACATTATCTCAGTTAAATAAATATGAAAAAGCAATTGTTGTTGGAGTTAAAGAACACTCAAAATCGTATTTAAATTATTTAGACCAGCTAGGATTGGGATTGGGAGTAGAAGTAAGCGTTGAAGATAAAGTTGAATTTGATGCTTCAATGAAAATTCGAATCAACAAAAAAGAAGCTGTTACTATATCAAATCAAACATCTAAAAATTTATATATTAAAAAAATAAACTAATGTTAGACGAATTAAAAGCATTTTTTGAGACTGTAGAAAGTCCTGTAAATCAAGCATTATTAGCATCATTGTTTACATGGGGCTTAACTGCGTTAGGTGCTTCTTTTGTCTTTTTCTTTAAAACGGTTAATAGAGCCATTTTTGATGGAATGTTGGGTTTTACAGGAGGAGTTATGATTGCAGCAAGTTACTGGTCGTTATTAGCGCCATCTATCGAAATGGCAGAAAACTCAGGAGTCATACCTTGGCTTCCTGCAGCTGTTGGTTTTTCAGGTGGAGCTTTATTTTTATTTGCTTTAGATAAATTAATGCCACATTTACATATTAATTTCAAAAAGAATGAAACAGAAGGGATAAAAACGGAATGGCATCGTTCTACCTTATTGGTTTTAGCCATAACCTTACATAATATACCCGAAGGATTAGCTGTTGGTGTTTTATTTGGTGGAGCTGCTGTTGGTTTTGAAGGAGCAACCCTTGGTGGAGCAATAGCTCTTGCAATAGGTATTGGAATTCAAAATTTTCCAGAAGGCATTGCTGTATCTATGCCGTTGCGGCGACAAGGATTATCCCGTTGGAAAAGTTTTAATTACGGGCAACTTTCTGCTATTGTAGAACCAGTTGCTGCCGTTTTAGGTGCCTGGGCAGTAATGACCTTTCAGCCTATACTCCCTTACGCTTTAGCATTTGCTGCAGGAGCAATGATTTATGTGGTGATAGAGGAAGTTGTTCCAGAAACACAACGTGATAAATATACAGATGTAGCAACCTTAGGATTTATTGGAGGTTTTCTTGTTATGATGATATTAGATGTTGCATTGGGGTAATGCTAAAAATCATAATTTTGCAGGGTGTCGAATCAGATAAACATAAAGAATAAACGAGCTAGCTTTGAGTACGAGTTTCTAGAAACTTTTACTGCCGGCATTCAATTAACCGGTACCGAAATCAAAAGTATTAGAGCTGGTAAAGCCAGTATTATTGAAGGTTATTGTTTTATAAAAGATGGGGAATTGTTTATCAAAAACATGTATATAGCGGAGTACGATAAAGGAACTTATAACAATCATGATCCTAAAAGAGACCGAAAGTTGTTGTTAAACAGAAGTGAGTTGGACAAGCTGGAGAAAAAGAAAAAAGATGTTGGTTTAACCATTATTCCTTTAAAAGTTTTTATCAGTAAAAATGGTTTTGCAAAAATGGATATTGCTTTGGCAAAAGGTAAAAAATTACACGATAAACGTGAGGATTTAAAAGGCAAAGATGCTAAACGTGAAATGGACAGAGCAATGAAGCACTAATCAATAGATTGGTCGTAAACACTTTTTATTTCGAAACCAAGTGCATCCGAAGATTTTTTAATAAGTTCAGCAATCCATTTGTCCCATACCAAATCAGGTAAGCAACCTTCTACTAATAAACCTGTATAAGTTATAGTCGCTTTAACATATACTTGGTCAGTTTCTTTTCCTAACCAAAAAAATGCACCAGTTTTTTCAACACCAATCCACCCCGGCATTAATTCAAAAGCACCAACAAGATCTTTCCAATCTTCTTCATGCATATCATACCTGATATTTAAAGTAATTTCTTGATCTTTAATTTCTAAACTATTCATCCCTATACTCTTATTCCAATAATGCAAATATCATCCATTTGTTCCAGTTCACCTTTCCAATCAAAAAACGTTTTTTCGATTAAAGATTTTTGTTTTTCGATTGGTTGTTTACTTGAATTTAATAGCAGATCTTTAAATGGTTTATACATAAATTTTTTCCCTTTTGGACCACCAAACTGATCGGCAAAACCATCAGTAAATAAGTAAATAATATCATTTTTTTGTAGTTGTAGTAGGTGAGTGGTAAATGGTTTTTTCTTAAAATATTTGCCAACAGGTTGACGGTCTGCTTTAATCTCTGTTAACTCATTATTTCTAATGAGATAGAGTGAGTTGTTGGCTCCCGCATATTCTAGCTGCAATGTTTCAGTATTAAAGTTACACAGTGTTATATCCATTCCATCTCTAACTTCGTTTACACTTTTTTCAAATGTTTCTTCTACTAATAAAGAAACTTTATCGAGTATAGCTGAAGGCTTAGTCAGGTTAAATTCACGAACAGCCCTATTTAAGGCATTGTTACATACCACGCTAACCATAGCACCAGGAACACCATGCCCAGTGCAGTCAGCTGCAGCGATTAAAATGTTTGATGAATTGGTTTTTTCCAACCAATAAAAATCACCAGCAACAATATCTTTAGGTAAATAAAAAATGAAACTTTGAGGAAAGCAGTTTTCAAAAAGTGTTTCTGGAGGTAAAATGGCATTTTGTATTCGTTTTGCGTAGGTAATGCTTGAGGTAATTTCTTTGTTTTTTTCTTCAACGATGATTTTCTGAAGATTAATTTCGCTATTTAATTTTTTAACACGGAAAAAAATTATGGATATAAATACGACAAGAAGTAGACAAATGATAATTACAAACAGTAAAGTAGTAATTTTTGATTTTGCTTCAACATTTATTAATTGCTCTTTTTTTAAAGACAAATCTTTTTCGGCAATAAGTTTTTCTTTTTCGGTTAGTTGAATTTGTGATTCGTATTCATTGATTTTATTAATCTTTTCTAAGTTGAATATTTCGCTTTTTATTTCGTCGTTAATCTTTTTGGTTAAAAATGCATTTTTATAATCACCTTTCTGTTCATACATAATTATCAATTGGTCGTATGCTTCATTAAGTTCAAATATTAGGTGGTGTGTTTTCGATAGTTCTATGCTCTGATTTAAAAATCGTTCGGCCGAGGTATATTCTTTTAAATTAATATAAGCTTCGGCAATTAGCATTAAAATAGTGGCTCTACTATCTGTCATGTTCTCTGCTTCAGCAATTTTTAATGCCTTTTGGTAATTGATTATGGCATTAATATTTTTGTTGGTTTTCGAATAGTAGTTACCAAAATTCTGGTAGAGGTAATACCTACTGTTGTTGGTCATTTTTATTTCATAACCAAATAATTTGTTTAAAGTTACATAAGCAGAATCAAACAAGTTAAAATTGTTATATGCATGAGATAGGTTTGTTAAAACCCTTATTTGTCCGTCAATATCGTCAGCTTTTAAGTAGTAATCGTATGCTATATTTGCATATTTTATAGCATTTTCTACATCATTAATCTTTGTTCCAATTACACTTCGTAAAGAACTACAGTAGCCTAGTTCGTTAAAGTTTTTATTTTTTTCGTAGTAAGGCATTACGATTTGCAATATCTCAATAGCCTCATCAAACCTAGTTTTAAGAATAAGGTATTTTAATATTTTAGTTTTGACCTTATATAACTTGTCTTTATCAGCATTTTCAGCAAGTAATTTTTTTTCTAATTGAGTATACAAATAGAATGAAGAATCAGGATTGGAGTTATAAACCAAGTCGGCTTGTTCTACTTCAGTTTCAAAATCGGTTGCCCAACATAGAGAAGAGATAGTAATAACCAATAATGTGAAAATAATTTTTAAACCCATTTTAAATTTTTACACCAATAATGCAAACGTCATCCACTTGTTCGTAGTCCCCTTTCCATTCGGTAAAGTGTTTGTTTAAAAAAATACTTTGCTCCTGCATAGGATAACGACTAATAGTCAAAAGTAATTCTTTAAAGGGCTTGTATTTTAATTTTTTTCCGTTTTCTCCTCCAAACTGGTCGGCATAACCATCGGTAAACAAGTAAAGGGTATCGTTTTTTTGTAGTGATATGGTGTGAGCGGTAAACGGAGTTTGTCTGTAGTGTAACCCAACAGGTTCACGATGAGCAGGATATTCAATCATTTCAGCATTTCGTACAATATAGAGCGAATTATTAGCTCCGGCAAACTGTAATTCTAACGTAGATTTATTCAGTGAACACAAGGCAATATCCATCCCATCACGGACATTTTCTTCGTTTTTAGAAAATTGATTGATGATGATTTCACGCGTTCGATTTAAAATTTCGGCAGGATTGGTGGTGTTTAATTCTTTTAAACTTCTGTTTAGTGCATTACTACAAACCACACTTACTAATGCTCCGGGAACACCATGTCCGGTACAATCTGCGGCAGCGAAAAGAATTTGTTCGAGGTGTTGAGTATTGGGTGTTGAGTTCTCATCACTCAATACTCTGAACCTATCACTAGTAATTGTTTCCATCCAATAAAAATCTCCTGCAACAATGTCTTTTGGTTTGTAAAAGATAAATGAATCAGGTAAGTGATGTTTAAAATTTGCCTGTGAAGGTAGTATTGCAGTTTGTATGCGTTTAGCGTAATTGATAGAATCGGTAATTTCTTTGTTTTTTTCTTCAACTAGCAATTTTTGATTTTCAACTGTACTTTTTTGTTCAGAAATAATTTTAGCCTGTTTTTGACTGATTTGATAACGATTAAATATAAAAATGGAAAGTAGTACAAATATGGATAAACCACCATATAACATCATTCGTTGGGTATTGCCTTGTTCAATTTCAATATTTTTAACCGCAATTTCCGCTTTCTTGGTTTCTTCAAATTGTATACTATCGGCAATAAGTTTTCTGTCATAATCCAATTGAATTCGCTGTTCTATTATGGCTTTTTGGTTATCTTCAGTGTTTATACTATCTTTTAATACGATAAATTGCTCGTGGTAGAAAAGTGCTTTATTAAGATTGTTAGTTTTTTTATTTATTTCATATAGATTTTTGTATGCTCTCATAACTCCAAGAGCACTTTCTCCAGCAATTGATTGTTGTAGAGATAATTGCCCATATTTTTCGGCATTTTTTAAATCTTTCTTTAACCCATAAACCATACTTATTTTAAGTGCTGAGTTCGACTGTTGTTTTAAATCGCCACTTTGCAAACATAATTCATATGTTTCCAGATAGCTCTTTAAGGCTAAATCTAACATGTTTAAATTACGATAAACGCTACCTATGTTATTTAAACTTATAGTTAAACCATAAACATCATTAACCTCTTTATGCATTACTTTCGCTTTTATAAAACATTCAAGAGCTTCGTTGTAATTGCCATTTGTGTAATGTATTGAACCAATATTTCCAATGGTGTATGCTTTGCCCTTTTTGTCATCACATAAGTCGGCATATTTTAAACTTTCGGTATATAGGTTTATTGCTTCTTCAAATTCACCTTGAGATTTCATTATTTTCCCAATGTTGTTTAATACTGTAGAAACCCCAACGTAATATGAAACACTTTTATAAAAAAGTAAACTTTTATTATTTAGTTCCAACGACTTTTTTAAGTCACCTTTATCTTCAATTACGGCAGCCATATTAGCATAGGCAGTGCCTTTGTTTACAATAAAAATTTCACGTTCTCGCTCACTTGGATTTTTCTTTAATTTTTCATCAATAAATTTTAACGCTTGTTCGCACATGGCTATTAATGTATCGGGATTTGTTCGGTAATAAATTTCCGATAACATTAATAGCGATTGAATTTTAATGGTATCTTCTTTTGTTGTGGTGTATAATTTTGTTAACGAATCGGCATAAGAATTTTGCTCCTCTTGTGCTAGAGCAGGAAAAATAAAAAACAAAGAAATAAGTAAAAAAGTTAAGTTTTTTAACATTCCTCTAATGTAAAAAAAATCTAATTATCTCACCCGATAAAGTGCAAACATTTTTTTAATCATCACATAAATATTTTTTATATTGCATCACTTATGAATAAAAGGTTAAACATATTTTTTTGTCTGCTCTTTTCTTTCAATATTGTATTTTCACAGCAGTATTCCGAAGATGAATTAACTGAAATTAATCAGTTTAATGCTCAGATTGCAAATAAAACTAGTGCTGATTCAACTCTTGCAAAGGCGTATTTAGGATTGGGAGAAATCCTTTACGTTGCCAATATAGATACCTTATTGTCGCTTTGTAATATTACCATTGATATTTCGAAGAAAAATTTAGCTCGAAAAAACCTATCGACAAATGAAAAGAAACTTTTTTTAGGAACTCTTTCTGATGCATTAAATAATGTAGGGTATGTGTATAAAACCAAAGGCAATATCAAGTTAGCTTTAAAAAACTATAAAGAATCCCTAAAAATACACAAGGATATTAACGATAAAGCCGGGGTAGCAACATCATTGAATAATATTGGGTTTGTTTACCGAAGTCAAGGTAATATTTATTTAGCATTGGATTATTACCAGAAATCGTTAAATATTCAAGAAGAGCTGGGGGATAAAGAGGGGATGGCATCATTGTACAACAATATTGGTATCATCTATTACGATCAGATGGACTATGATAATGCATTGATTTACTACCAAAAATCATTAAAGAATGATATGGATGTAAATTATGAACGGGGAATTGCAAACACCTATAATAACATTGGTTTAATATATTTCAAAAAGGGCAATTTAAAGGAAGCAATGAATTATTACAATAGGTCGTTAAAAATTAAAGAAAAACTAAGTGATAAAATTGGCGTTGCTATAAGTTATAACCATATTGGTGAATTGTTTGAAAGTCAAGATAGTTTACCTCAAGCAACAGAGTATTATTACAAATCGCTTAAAATTTTAGAAGAACAAGGAGATAAAAGATGGACGAGTTATGTGCTAAAAGATTTGTCGGATATGATGATGAAAATTGGTGACATTAAATTGGCAGAGGAATATGCCAAGAGAAGTTTTAAACTTTCAAAAGAACTTGGATTTCCGGCAAACATTAGCCATTCTGCTCAAACGTTAAGTAAAATAAATAAGATAAAAGGTAATTACAAGGAAGCATTAGAGCTTTTTGAACTTCATACTATAATGAAGGACAGCTTGTTAAACGATGATATTATTGGTAAAACAAAAAATCAACAGTTAAAATATGAGTTTGAAAAAAGTCAAGCGATAAAAGATGCAGAATACAAGAAAGATTTAGAGATATCTGCCGAAAAGGCTCAAAATCAAAAAATGATTTCGTACGGTATTGCCCTTGTGTTATTAATTGTGATGTCTATGTTGGCATTTATTTTTAATCGATTAAATGTTACCAAAAAACAAAAACAGGTAATTGAAGAGAAAAAGTTAGAAGTTGAACTGGCAAAGACACAACTTGAGGTTAAAAATAAAGAGGTAATGGACTCGATTAATTATGCCAAACGAATTCAAGATGCACTGCTGAAATCAGAAGAACACGAAAGTCAACATTTGCCTCCACACTTTATTTTCTTTAAGCCTAAAGATATTGTAAGTGGCGATTTTTATTGGGCTTTAGAAAAAGATAATCATTTGTATCTGGCAGTTGCCGATTGTACTGGGCATGGTGTCCCCGGTGCATTTTTAACCATGTTAGGCAATTCTTTTTTAAACGAAATAAATGCAGTAGATGTGCTGTTAAAACCTGCTGAAATTTTAAATCTTTTACGAAAAAAAGTGATTATAGAGCTCAATCAAACAGGTAAAGAAGGAGAAACCACAGATGGTATGGATATTTCGCTTATCCGATTAAATTTACGGACTAAAGAACTGCAATGGGCAGGAGCCAACAATCCTCTTTATATTATTAAAAATGATAATTTCCTTGAAATTAAACCCGACAAACAACCCATTGGTTACAATTATAAAATGTCCGATTTTACCAATCACGAAGTAGAAATAAATAAAGGTGATTATATTTTTATTTTTACTGATGGTTATGCCGACCAGTTTGGTGGCCCCAAAGGTAAAAAGTACAAATACAATACGCTAAAAGAAAAATTGTTGAGCATTTATATGAAACCTTTGCATGAGCAAAAACAAATTTTTGCTCACGAGTTTGAACAATGGAAAGGAAATCTTCAGCAAGTGGATGATGTTTGTATGATTGGCTTAAGAATATAATATTAGAAATCCATTGTTTATTAGCTTCAAAAATTTGTATTTTAGCCGAAAATTGTTCAGTTTACATTATTAATACCACTATTGATGAAAAAAATTGTTTTGTATCCTATTATATTGGTTTTATTTGTTACTCTAATTTCATTTGTAGCAAAACAAGCCGTTAGTCCAAGTGTTTTAGAAATGAGTGGTTATGTGTTAAAGGAGGAGAAAAAGGTGGAAGGAGCACTAGTAAAACTTTACCAGAACAATACCATTGTAAACAAAACGCTTACTAAAAGTAATGCAAGGTTTAAGTTTTTGTTGTTTAGCGATAACGAATACATGATTGAAGTAAGTAAAGAAGGTATGATGGACGAACGTGTATATATCAATACTAAAAATACTGGTGATTTAGACGATAAATATTACTTTGAATTTATTGTTGATTTGATTGATGCCGATAAGTACAAGAATGTTGATGCATCGGTATTAGATTTTCCAACCGCTATTATTAAGTATGATGCAGGTGAAGATGAGTATGTACATGATAAAGGTTATACTCAGCAGGTGCGTAACGACCTCAAAAAAATGAACGAACAACTCAATAAAAAGAAATAAAAAAAGTCCAGCAATTTTGCTGGACTTTTTTTTTACTTATATAAACCTTAAAACTATTGTTTTTCAACGTTTATTGCAGAAGGACCTTTTTGAGTTTCTTCAACATCATAAGTTACTAGATCATCTTCTTTTAAATATGTACTTGTTCCTGATTTGTGAACAAATAAATCTTTTCCACCATCGTCTGGAACTATGAATCCAAATCCTTTTTGATCATTAAAAAATTTTACTTTACCTGTAGCCATTGTTATTTATTGTTTATTAATATTATGGTAAATGTAACATTTATAATTGGTTAATCAGTTTATTTTCTAATTATTATCCCTTTTAACTAAAATCAAGTTGTATTTTTTATCGGTTTCGTTCATTATATCTTACTAACTTTGGCAGATAACTTGTTCAAATTATACAACTGCAAATGCCATTTAAAAAACTATTACCGCTACTTCAAGAAAACATTTCCCGATTGGGTTTTATCGATGCTACTCCTTTTCAGAAACAGATAATTCCTAAAATTAAAGGTGGAACTAATTTGTTTTGTATAGCGCCAAAAGGGAGTGGTAAGTCTACAGCATTGGCATTAGCTGTTATTCAACGATTAAATGGCACCATGCTCGACGATGTTCCTAGAGCATTAATTTATGTTAAGGACCGGCAAGCTGCTTTGGAACTGGAAGCTGTGTTTAAAGACTTTCTAAAGAATTCAGATTTAAGAATTTATTCAGCTTACGAAGAACCAAAAATTAATAACCAGCGTGATGATATTTATGCAGGAATGGATATTGTTATAGCTACACCAAAACGGTTAAGTAAGTTGTATTACATGAATGGAATAAATTTAGGTAGATTACAACTGTTGATTGTGGAAGATGCCGAGTTTATTTTTGATAACAGCGGACATACAGATGTAGATAGAATTACAGAGAGTTTGAACAAATGCCAGTATTTGGTTTTTAACGACAAGTTTTCCGACCGAATGGAAAGATTACAAGGCTTATTTATGGAAAATGCCCAAATTGTTAGTTTAGATTAGTGTATCCTTATCACAATAAAATAAAACAACGCATTAAACAAAAAGAGCTGGTGCGTTACGAATATGTGGAAAAGTATAAAAACATTTCGCCATGTTTAGTATTATACTTTAACACCGAACCTAAAATACGCCCCATACGAGAACACCGATTTAAAGAATACGAAGAGTTATTTAAAACGCTGTAACACTAATTACCAATCGTCTTTCTTTTTGCTTATAATTTCAAACAAATCGCTAAAAGTAATGTTGTAAATAGAGTTTGGTTTTTTCAAAAAACCAGGACGATATTCCGTATTTTCTTTGGTTAAAAAATTATATTCAAAGGTTTGTTCTTCGCCTTTTTTGAGGATTTCGCCATCGCCAACCAATATAATGTTGCTAAAAATAACGCGGTATTTTTTATCTTTTAATTCAATGCGTACCAAGCCTTTAAAAGCGGTTTTGTTAACTATAGCAGGTACTCCTGCAACTCCAGTTTTGGTTTCATCAACATGCTGAGCTTTTAATTTACAAAACAAGGTATCAGCAACAGTTTCGATGCTCCAAAACAAGTCCGATTCTTTAAAATAGTTTATTACTTCTTGTTTGCTTTTAGTGGTTTCATACACTTTTTTCCAACTCACGGCATTTTCTGCCAAATAAAAATTTTCGTTTTCCGATTGTGCTTGAATTGAAATAGAAGTTATGAGTGTAAAAGCAATAATTAAAAATTTCATGAGCTTGTTTTTTAACAAAAATAATAAAATTAAAACTGCACGTGCTTTGATAAACTGAAAAAATTGCAGTTTTGATTAACAATTTTTAACAAAAAATCGGACAAAATTTCAAGTGTTTTTCTATGGTATTTTGTTTGATAGTTTCATGTTAAGTTGAACCAAAATCGATTAGTTATGAAAAGAATTTTTAAACCAGGAGACAGGGTGCAACTAAGAGGTGGAGGCCCTGTAATGATAGTACAAAGGTATGCAAAGGACTACAATGTATGGCTAGGATGGTATGAGAGTGATGTTATAGTAGAATGTACATGGTTAGATGGAAAACGATACCATAAGGAAAAATTTCATCAAAATTTTTTGATAAAATTACCACCAAGAGATATTTCGTATCACTATAAAAGAGGTGAAGGTCAAAGGAGATCATTAAAAAGGTAATAAGTATGACGTATAGCAATGAAAAATCCCGAATATTAAAACATTCGGGATTAAACTTTAAATATGAGAGGTGGAAGCCTTCTCATAAGTATTTTCGATAAAAAAAGCCCCAACGGACTGTTGAGGCTAGAGTACTCGGAGCGGGACTTGAACCCGCACGTCCTTACGAACACAGGATTTTAAGTCCGGCGTGTCTACCAATTCCACCATCCGAGCATCGTCTTTTTTATAAAAGAAGAAGAGCGAGAGACGGGGTTCGAACCCGCGACCTCGACCTTGGCAAGGTCGCGCTCTACCAGCTGAGCTACTCTCGCTTAAAAATCTTGTTTAAGCTTTGTCGAAAAATTTCGACACAATTTAGTTAAGAACATTCCTTGTTTTAAAAGGAGTGTGCAAAAGTATATATTTTTTTAATTCTGCAAAATTTTTTTGGATTTTTTACAACAGTTTTTTCGTGGTTAATACCTTGTTTGTTGGTAAACTGATTGTTAGCTATTTAATTAGCTGGTTTAGCTCATTAATTCTTTGTTTTAAGTGCTCTTGTTTTATTGGCTCAAGCATCATTTTTCCGTATTCTGTTTGGTAAAAGTGCCGTTTTAAAAAAGGAATCTCAATTTTTAACCATTCCACATCTTCAATTTTTTTGTTTCGTAAAAAACCCAGCTCTTCTTGTAATAGGGCAGCGTTGTTAAAATGTTTTGGTGTACCAAGGTTAAACAAATCAGCATCTACCAGTATTTTTTCCAGTAAGGTGTTAGGTGTGGCATTGAGTTTTGTTGCTAAAATACACTGGTATATTGTTTTAATTCTTTCTTTTTCAATACCCTTTTCCGATAAAAAAGCTGTTGCATGATTGGCTGAATGTAGTTCATGTTCATACATACTTTCAAGATATCCGATATCATGAAACCATGCTGCAATTAGAAGGGTTTCAAAATCTTTGTCAGTAACATCTAAAGTAGAGCTTATTGTTTTTACTGCCTCAACCACATCGTAGGTGTGATTAATGTTGTGGTAAACCAAAGGCAAATCAGAGGTGTTAAAAACCTCATTCACATGGTCTTCCACTATAAGTAGGATATCTGAACTTATTGGCATAGCAATAAATTTAAGAAGAAAAATTCATTAAACATTTTACCATGCGATCTTTTTCGTTTATGTCTTTCACAATTTCAACTGCTTTTAACCCAAAACTTTCAAACAACAATTTTACCTCTTGCCCTAATTTTTCGTGTATTTCAACATACAGTTTTCCTGATGGATTCAAGTGTTTTTTAGCAAAACCGGCAATAGCTTTATAAAAAATAAGCGGATTATTATCTTCCACGAACAAAGCTAAATGAGGTTCAAAATCGGTAACATTTTTATCCATTTCCTTAATATCTTTTAGGGGAATATAAGGTGGGTTACTTACTATAATGTCATATTTTTCTGAGTAGTTAGCAGGAGTGAGAATATCTATCTTTTTAAATTTGACATCTGCCTGATTTAGCAAAGCATTATTTTTTGCAGTATCTAAAGCGTCTTCAGAAACATCAAAAGCACTTACAATAAATGTGGGACTGTTTTTTTTTAACGCAATAGCTATACAACCAGAACCGGTTCCAATATCTAAAATTGATAAATTTTCTTGCTTGTTCTCATTTAAAATGAGTCGTACCAACTCTTCTGTTTCTGGTCGAGGTATTAAAGTGTGTTCGTTTACTTTAAAAGGTAAACCATAAAACTCCCATTCACCCAAAATGTAGGCTAAAGGTTTATGTTTTTTTAAATCTTTAACGAGGTATATTAGCTTTAACAATTCCGACTCTGAGAATTTTTTTTCTTCACCCAATAAAATGTCTTTTTTTTGAATGTCGAAGATTTTGTCAAGTACCACATATAGCATACTATTTACCTCATTTTCAGAAAAAAGAGGAGTCAATTCAGTTTTAAAAAAACGAATTACTGCTGGTAAGGTATTGTCTGAAATTTTCATGTATGGACTTAAAACTCAAGATTACAAAATAATAACATAATTTTTTGTTATTAACATTTCAAAATCATTCGGTCAGATTTTTGATAGTGAGAAACATAATTGTTAAATTGGCTTTTTTAAAAGGATAATTATGAGGTATATAAAAATTACAGTTATTGGTTTGCTAATGTTGTTCAGCAATCAACTAACTTTTGCTCAAGATGTAGTGGTAGGTGATGAGTCGGCTATTAATGTTGCAAAAGCTGAAGAATTGTATAACAGTGGCATTGAAAAATTTAATGCTAAAGATTTAAGTGGGGCTATTGCCGATTTTGATTCGGCGATAATACTAGTTCCAACTTTCGAAAAAGCACTGTTTAACAGAGGTTCAGTAAAATTTCAAACCAGAGATTATGCCGGATCAATTATCGATTTGAATACTGTTATTCAAATTAATCCAGCATACGTTGGTGTTTACTTTTTAAAAGCAAGAGCTCATTACGAAAGAAATGAAAAAGAACAAGCACTGGAAAATTTCACCAAAGAAATTGAAATTGATAATACCAATGCTGAAGCTTATTACTATCGTGGTGGTTTGTACTTTTTAGAAGAAAAATATACTGAAGCAATAAGCGACTATGATAATGCAGTTAAAAATAAGCCAACTTACGCTTATGCATTTAATGATAGGGGAAGTGCAAAACGTCAAACAAATGATATTACCGGGGCAATTCAAGATTACAAAAAAGCAGTAACCATTGACGGGAAACTGTATTTTGCCTACAACAATTTAGGAAGTGCATTGCGCATGAACAAACAATATGATGAAGCAATTAAAAATTATTCGAAAGCCATTGAGTTAAAAAATGATTATTATATTGCCTACAACAACAGAGGTTATGCAAAACACGAAAAAGGTGATTATAAAGCTGCCATTGAAGATTTTAATGATGCCATTCGTCTAAAAGCAAGTTATGTTCAGGCATATAACAACAGAGCAGCATCTAAATATAAATTGGAAGACTATAAAGGTGCAGTTGAAGATTGCAATAAAGCCATTTTATTGCAAGAAGATTTTGGACCTGCATACTTGAACAGAGGTATAGCCAATGAAATGTTGCGTAAAGAAGATAAGGCTTGTGAAGATTGGAACAAAGCAGCTTCATTAGGCTTGAAAAATGGAAAAACTTTTGCTCAAGAGAGCTGTAATTAATTATTGAAGATACTTCCTACACCATAAACAAAGAAACTATGAACACAAAATTATATATAGTACTTGTATCAACTTTTTACTTTTTACTGTCAACTTTTAACTCTTTTGCACAAGATGTTCCTTTCGATAAAAGTTTGTTTAAAGAAAGAAAGGATGAATTTAAAATAGCTAAAGACCAATTGGAAGAGGGTTACAAAATCTATGAGATATATCCAGAATCTTTTATGAGTGTGAATAATCCGGATTACAGAGCTCGTGCCAGCTATTATAAAGAAGCTTTACCCATTTTGTTCGAGGCAAATAAATTTAATCCCAACAATGCTCAACTGAATTACAGAATTGGACGTTGTTATTTGTCTTCATCGGTATATAAGGAAGAATGTTTGCCTCACTTTTTAAAAGCACAAAAATTAAATCCTAATGTGTCGGCTGATATTTTTTATTATTTAGGTATGGGTTATCAATTGACTATGGATTTTGATAAGGCTATTGCTTCTTACAAAGTTCATCAGTCTGTTCTTACAGGTAAAGACCCTATTGAAGTAGAAGAAACACAAAACAGAATAAAAGAGTGTGAAATGGGTAAAAAGTTGGTTGCAAAACCCGTTCGTGCTTTCATCGATAACTTTGGTAATGTAGTGAACTCAAAATATCCTGAATATGGCGCTATTATTTCAGCTGACGAGTCTGTAATGATGTTTACCTCTCGTAGAAATACGACTACTGGTGGAGGTATTGCTGAAGGTTTAAACGAGTATTATGAAGATATTTATATTACCAATAAGGTGGATGGCAAATGGACTGCCCCTGCTAATATGGGGACAAACGTTAACTCAAACGAACACGATGCTACTGTTGCTGTTGCTCCAGATGCCCAAAGCATGATAATATACAAAGATGATAAAGGTGATGGTAATTTGTACGAAACCAAATTGGTTGGGGCAACCTGGTCGAAACCGGTAAAAATGAACAAATACATCAATTCAAAATATCACGAATCATCAGCAAGTTATTCGAACGATGCTAAAACCTTGTATTTTGTTTCTAACAAGCCAGGTGGTTTTGGCGAACATGATATTTACTACACCAAATGGGATCCAATTAAAAAAGACTGGGGAGAAGCTGTAAATGTTGGAGCAGTAATTAATACTAAACACAACGAAGAAAGTGTTGTAATACATCCTGATGGTAAAACAATTTATTTTAGTTCGCAAGGACATGAAACTATGGGGGGGTATGACATTTTTATGTCGAAATTACAAGACGATGGTGTTACCTGGGGCAAACCAGAAAATATTGGTTACCCGATAAACTCGGTTGATGATGATGTATTTTTTGTTATTAATGCCAGTGGTAGAAGAGGGTATTACTCATCGTTTAAAGCAGATGGATATGGAGAAAAAGACATTTACATGATTACCTTTTTAGGACCAGAAAAACCTTTGCAATTAAGTGCTGAAGATAATTTATTGGCAAACATTGCAGAGCCTGTGCGTGAAAAATTAATTGAAAAACAAGTTGATGCTGGAACAAAACGAATTACCATTTTAAAAGGAGTGGTACGTGATGCAAAAACCTTAAAACCGTTGTATTCTGATATTGAATTGATTGATGTAGAGGAAAACAAGACGCTTGCCAAATTTGAGTCGAACGAAACTACAGGTAAATACTTGGTATCGTTACCTTCAGGTAAAAACTATGGTTTAATTGTTCGTGCCGATGGCTATTTGTTCCACTCTGAGAATTTTAATATACCAGAAACGGCAGCTTACCAGGAAGTAGTTAAAAATATTGATTTAATGAGGGTTGAAGTAGGTAGCAAAATTGTATTGAAAAACATTTTTTACGATTACAACAAAGCTACTTTGCGCGATGCATCTAAAAACGAGTTAGATCGTTTAATCAAATTATTGGTGGAGAATCCAACGCTTAAAATTGAATTGTCAGCTCATACCGACTCCAGAGGTGGGGATAAATACAACGAAGATTTATCGCAACGTAGAGCGCAATCGTGTGTAGATTATTTAATTAAAGGTGGTATTGCTACTGATAGATTGGTTTCTAAGGGGTATGGTGAGCAACAGTTAATTGTTAGTGATGCCGAAATAGCTAAATTAAAATTTGAAGACGAAAAAGAAGAAGCTCACCAACAAAACCGTAGAACGGAATTTAAGATTTTGAGTAAGTAATATTTGAAAATATGAAAACTAAAAAATGTATGTGGTGCCTGAAAGAATTTGAGATTGACTCAAATGAAAAGTATTGTTCAATAGAATGTAAAGACAAAAGTAATTCTTTGGCAGACAAATCAAATAAAGGAAAAACTCGAGAAGGAATTTTGGGAGGAATTGTCGATGCTATTTCAAGCTTATTTTCTTAAAAGTTACTTCAGTTTCTTTGTTTTTAATCGAATAGAATTTCCAACTACAATTACATCAGAAAAAGCCATGGCTAAAGCAGCTATCATTGGGTTTAAAAAGCCAACTGCGGCTATGGGTATGGCAACCACATTGTAAAAAAACGCCCAAAACAAGTTTTGTTTAATCGTTTTAAGGGTATGTTTACTAATTAAATAAGCTTCGTAAATTTGACTAAAATCTTTGTGATTCAGCAATACTATTTGTGCACTTTGTACGGCAATTTGTGTGGCATTGCTCAATGAAATACCTACGTCGGCTTTTGTTAATGCAGGAGCATCATTTATACCATCACCTACCATTGCCGTTGGTGCTGTGGCAACCAATTGGTCAATAAGTTTAAGTTTATCTTCGGGCAATTGTTCGCTATACACCGTTTTAATGCCAAGTTCATGAGCCATACTTTCGCATTTGGCTTTTACATCACCACTTAGTAAAACAGTGTTGAGGTTTTGTTCATGTAAAAGGGTAATGGTCGATTTTACGTTTTGCTTTAATTCATCTTCAATGTTAATCCCAGCAACCAATACCTTGTTCTTAAACAAATAAATTTGATGGGTTGCAGAGGGTTTATTATCATGTAACCAACGAGAAGAACCCAATTGGTAATAATTGTTTTCTTTGTCGAAAGCCTCAATTCCATAACCCTTTACTTCGTTAATTTTTTCAAAAACAATTTTGTTTGCTATTTGCTTTAAATCATTAACCAACGATTTTGCTATGGGGTGAGAGGAATGTTCTTCAATACTAAATAACAAATTCTTCGCTTCAGCCTCATTAAAATCATTGTAAATAGTTATCCCCTTTAATACAAAATTTCCGGTAGTTAATGTACCAGTTTTATCAAATACAATATTTTTAATGTTGGCAAATTGTTCTAAGGTATTACCACCTTTTATTAAAATACCTTTTTTAGCTGCTCGTCCAATTCCAACCATTACAGCTGTTGGAGTTGCCAAGCCCATAGCACAAGGGCACGAAATAACCAAAACAGCTATGGACTGCATCAAGGCTTGCTGCAATGGTTTATCAAACCCTAGGTGTGCAACAACAAAAGTCAATATCGAAATTCCTATTACAATAGGTACAAAAACAGCACTCACCTTATCACCCAACTGCTGAATATTGGGTTGGTTTTGTTGAGCAGACTTAACCATTTCGATAATTTTTGATAAAACAGTTTCGCTACCAACATGTTCAGTTCTAACTTTTATAGATCCACTTTCTACTATCGTCCCTCCAACAACTTTGGTACCAATCGATTTTTCAACTGGTGCACTTTCTCCTGTAACCATGGATTCATTTATTGTAGCATCGCCCCAAATAATTTCACCATCAATAGCAATTTTATCACCATGATTGACCAGAATAATATCGCCTTTAACTAATAAGTTTGCATCAATTTTTTCTGTGCTACCGTCGGCTAAAATTTTTATAGCTTCCGATTTTTGCAATTGAGTAAGTTCTTTAATGGCAGTAGTGGTTTGGGTTACCGAACGATGTTCCAATACATTGCCGAGTAAAACTAAGCTGATGATAGTTGCTGCAGTTTCAAAAAACAAATAGTTATGGGCTTCATGCGTACCATAGTATTGAACAGTACCAATTATACTATAAATAAAAGCGGAGGTCGCACCAATCACAATTAATACATCCATATTGGGTACCATTGTTTTAAGTGAACCCAGTGCACTTTTTCCAAAATGTAAAAAACCAACAATAAACACCGGTAAACACAATCCTAATTGAACGAATGAATTATTTATCCAATAATCGTGAGGAAAAAACATGTGGAGAAATAATGGCACAGTAAAAATTAAAGAGAAATAGAATTTCTTCTCTATGGTTGATAGTTTGGAATGATTGTGACCATGATGGACGTCAATATCTTCTTCAACTACTTTATACCCTAAACTGTTTATTCCATTTTTAATTTCATCTAACGGAATGTTTGTAGCATTTTTAAAAAGTACTTCTCCGGTAGAAAAATTTACGTCCACATCATCCAACCCTTTTTTTTCTAACTGTTTTTTAATGCCTAAAGCACAGTTAGAACAAGTCATACCTTCTACATTTAGTAATGTGTTTTTTAAATCACTCATATTAACAAAGTTATGATTATAGCTTTTAAATATGGATTGATTTATGCAATTTATAAATTTTATTTTTATGGTAAATAATAAAAATGTATTATATTTGCCGTCCTTAAATGGTGGTTGTAGCTCAGTTGGTTAGAGCATCGGTTTGTGGTACCGAGGGTCGTGGGTTCGAGCCCCATCATCCACCCTTAAATTAGTAGAGGCGGACAATTGTCCGCCTCTTTCTTTTATATAAGTCTTTGTCTGTTTCCTACAAATGATTGACAATTATTGAATCGGTAAAAGTTTAAATCCTCCAGATTCTTCTATCATTAATGCAGGAAATGGAAATTTAATAAAGCCAAAAGTATGTAGGAGTCCTGAAGCAATTTTGTTTTCTGTTTTTATTCGGGTTAAATCAATATCAAGTGAGAGATAAAATTGTTTTTGTCGTTTGGTATTACTGTAATCAAAATACTGGTTGTTAGAAATAAAAGTATTGTTTCTCCCTCCTAACATACCATCTGCACCATAACCTAATGCCACATTTAGCCATTTTGGGAATGTTGATTCATTAGTTAAAAAAGAAGCAACATTAACACTCAACCAATAGGTTTGTCCGTTGTAATCTTTAAGTGTTTGTTGCATAAAATTTTCACCTAACAAGTTAGGTCGTTTTGAAGCATAGTCGGTAGGGTAAAATGAATATTTTAGTAAAATTCGTTGTTCATTCCAACCCAATTGCTGAGTTATAAATAATCCTGTACCAAAGGCATTGGCAAACATATCTCCTATTGAAAATCCATAGCCATTCGAAAATCCATCGAAAATTTCCACGGTGCTTAAAAAAACAAAACCTAATGTGCCTCCATACCAAACTGATTTTTTTTGAGATATACCTGACCAATTTAATGCTTCATAACCTACTTTTCCTATATAGTAAGAAGTCATGGAGTGACCAATTTTATCCATATATAACCATTCTTCATTATCATTAAAAAAATGAAAATTGCCCGAAGTTTGGTTTTTATACCACAGTTGAGATAATCCAGCCATCGTTCCAGAATAGATTATGGCTTCGCTTGCAATAACTGTCTTTAATCTCTTTGTATTTAGTGTATCTTGAGTATATAGTTTGTTTACAAGAGTAAATAAAAGTAGTGCAGATATGATTTTTTTGTAATGCAAGTGGTCGTTCAATTTAACTAAAGAGTCTTAAACAAACTTACACAAAGCTGTTGTATTTCTATTATTTAATCCTATAATGGTTTGTTTTTGATTTGCTAACTTTGCAAAAAATAAATAAAGTATAAAATTATGAATGAGTTTTTTGCAAAAGAATTTTATCACAACACAATTGGAAATTGGGCAATTAGTTTGTTAATCATTTTAGGGGCTATTGTTGTTGGAAAAATAGTTTTCTGGATATCAAATAAATTTCTAAAAAAACTAACTGCTAAGTCCAGCTCAAAACTTGACGATATTGTTATTGATATGATAGAAGAACCAGTTGTTTTTGCTATCACGATTGCTGGTATTTGGTTTGGGTTAGAGCGCTTACATTTTTCTGGTGGTATAGATAATTGGCTTACTAAGATTTATCATGTAATGATTGCAATAAATATTACTTGGTTTATTGCACGATTTTTAGACGCTATTATTCGGGAATATGTAATTCCATTAACTGAAAAATCAGAAACAGATCTGGATAACCAAATAATCCCTATTGTTAGAAAAGGAGTTAGAACTGTTATTTGGGCGGTAGGTATTATTGTAGCTTTAAATAATGCAGGGTATGATGTAGGAGCTCTGATAGCAGGTTTAGGTATTGGAGGTTTAGCTTTAGCTATGGCAGCTAAAGAATCTGTATCAAACATGTTTGGAGGTATAATGGTGTTTACTGTTAAAGCATTTAAAATAGGAGATCGGATTAAAATTAATGGTTTTGATGGAACCATTACTGAAATTAGTTTTCAGGTTAGTAGAATGAGAACATTAGAAGGTAGACTGGTAACTATTCCAAACTCACTTTTTATTGGTAATATGGTGGAGAATGTAACAGCCGAACCTTCCCGTAAAGTGGTATTGAACATTGGATTGATTTACGATACTACTCCAGAACAAATTCAAAAAGGAATAGATATTTTAAAAGAGATTTCAACAAATCAGAATTTAGATGAAGGAACAGTTATTAGTTTTACTGATTTTGGTGCTTATTCGTTAGGTATTACTTTTATCTATTACATCAAAAAAGAATCTAATATTTTTGATACTCAGACGGAAGTTAATTTAGAAATTTTAAAACAATTTAAAACAGCCGGATTGGAAATGGCATTTCCAACACAAACTATTTATACAAAAAATTAAAATTGGAGGCTCAATTAAAAAAGAAGCCCAACAATTTTTTGTTGGGCTTCTTTTTTTTAAAGAGTATTATTGTTTTTTAGGCCCTCTTAATAGCGTAACTGTACCGGTTTTAAGTTTTTCTTCATTACTACAAACATCGGTATATCTCAATTCATAAAAATAAGTACCTTCTGACTCATCTTTACCTTTCCAATTTTTAGTCGCATCAGTAGACTCAAAAACCAATCTTCCCCATCGGTTAAAAATTCGGATACTGTAAGATTGAGTATGATCTACACCTACAAAAACTAGTTCATCATTCCAATTATCACCATTTGGAGTAAAGACATTAGGAATAATACCAGTGGTTTCACCCAGTTCAATAAATTCAGCAACCCTAGTTTCAGTAACCACCTTGTTACAGAAATAATTAAAAAGAGAAACTGATATAGTATAAGCACCAGGCGATAAATACTCATAAGAAACACTTGTAGAATCTTCAAAAGTCATTCCATCACCCATACTCCAGAAAATAGAATCAGCACCAGAACCAACAGCACTTAATTCAACCCTGTAATTAACAGCTTCACAAGGAACAGGCGGAACATAAGCGATATTTACATTTAAATCTGGTCCAGTATTTACATTTACAGCAAAATACCCTGTATCAGCAATATTACATGTTGTTGAATCTATTGAAACAAACATTATGTTATAAGAACCAGCATTAGCATAATTATGACTTGGGTCAATAGTAGTTGATGTGTTTCCATCACCAAAGTCCCAATAATTTTGTGGTGGAGCAGGAGTACCCGATGAAAAATTAACGGTAAGTGGAGTGCCACAAATATTAATGTCAGGAGGAACAACAGTATTAACTTGCGTTAATGTTGGGTTGAAATATACTGTATCAGTAAATATTTCAGTATTGTTACAAGTTAAATCATAAGCTTCAAAACTTACAATGTAAGTTCCAGGGGTATTATAGGTGTAATTAATTAGAGTGTCATTAATAAAAGCATCTCCGTTACCCATATTCCAGTAAAGCGAATCAGCACCAGTACCAGTAAATTGTAAATTAATGGTTAAAGATGTTTGACAAGGATCATAAGTAGGAATATTAAACTGAGCATCCAAATCAGCAGGTTTAATCAATTGTACATTAAAATAAGCAGTATCGGCAATGTTACAAGTAGTTGAGTCAATAGCTACATACATTACAGTATACGAACCAGTATCGGCATAAGTATATTGAGGATTAGCTAAGTTAGAATTTCCAGAACCATCACCGAAATCCCAATAGTTATTAGGAGGAGGTGTTGCGCCGGCATCAAAATTAACTACATAGGGTTGAGCACAGAATGTTTGATCAGCAGGGGGAGTAGCATTAACTGCAGTGTAGTTAGGGTTAAAATGTATGGTATCAGTAAATATTTCAGTATTGTTACAGGTTAAATCATAAGCTTCGAAAGTAACAATATAATCACCATTTGTCGTATAGGTATAGTTTATAACAGTATCGTTAATAAAGGTAGTTCCATTACCCATATCCCAATAAAGTGAATCAGCACCAGTACCAGTAAATTGTAAATTAATGGTTAAAGATGTTTGACAAGGATCATAAGTAGGAATATTAAACTGAGCATCCAAATCAGCAGGTTTAATCAATTGTACATTAAAATAAGCAGTATCGGCAATGTTACAAGTAGTTGAGTCAATAGCTACATACATTACAGTATACGAACCAGTATCGGCATAAGTATATTGAGGATTAGCTAAGTTAGAATTTCCAGAACCATCACCGAAATCCCAATAGTTATTAGGAGGAGGTGTTGCGCCGGCATCAAAATTAACTACATAGGGTTGAGCACAGAATGTTTGATCAGCAGGGGGAGTAGCATTAACTGCAGTGTAGTTAGGGTTAAAATGTATGGTATCAGTAAATATTTCAGTATTGTTACAGGTTAAATCATAAGCTTCGAAAGTAACAATATAATCACCATTTGTCGTATAGGTATAGTTTATAACAGTATCGTTAATAAAGGTAGTTCCATTACCCATATCCCAATAAAGTGAATCAGCACCAGTACCAGTAAACTGTAGATTAATAGTTAAAGAGTCCTGGCAATCATTATAAGGAGGAATATTAAACTGAGCATCTAAATCAGCAGGTTTAATCAGTTGTACATTAAAATAAGCAGTATCAGCAATGTTGCAGGTAGTTGAGTCAATAGCTACATACATTACAGTATACGAACCAGTATCGGCATAAGTATATTGAGGATTAGCTAAGTTGGAATTTCCAAAGCCATCACCGAAATCCCAGTAGTTATTAGGAGGAGGTGTTGCCCCTGCATCAAAATTAACTACATAGGGTTGAGCACAGAATGTTTGATTTCCTGGAGGTGTTGCATTAACAGTTGTCAAATTAGGATTGTAAAGAACAGTATCTCTAATAGTATCAGTAGTGTTACAAGTTAAATCAAATGCTTGGAATTCTAAGAAATAGGTTCCAGGAGTGTTATATGTGTAATTAAAGTTGGTACTATCAATAAAAGTTGTACCATTACCCATGTCCCAATATAATGAATCAGCACCAGTACCAGTAAACTGGAAATTAACAGTTAATCCACCCGGAGAACAAGGATCATAAGGAGGAATATTAATTTGAGCATCTAAATCGGCAGGTTTAATCAGTTGTACATTAAAATAAGCAGTATCAGCAATGTTACAGGTAGTTGAGTCAATAGCCACATACATTACAGTATACGAACCAGTATCGGCATAAGTATATTGAGGATTAGCTAAGTTAGAATTTCCAGAACCATCACCGAAATCCCAGTAGTTATTAGGAGGAGGTGTTGCCCCTGCATCAAAATTAACTACATAGGGTTGAGCACAGAATGTTTGATCTGCAGGAGGAGTGGCATTAACTACAGTATAATTAGGGTTAAAATGTATGGTGTCGTTAACTGTAGAGAATCCACCGCAAGCGAAGTCATATGCCTCAAAAGTGATTATAAAATCTCCATTGGTAGTATAGGTATAATTAATTAAAGTATCATTAATAAAGGTAGTTCCATTACCCATATCCCAATAAAGTGAATCAGCACCAGAACCAGTAAATTGTAAAGTAACAGTTAAACTATCATCACAAGGATCATAAGGAGGAATATTTATTTGAGCATCTAAGTTTCCATTGTTTATAACTCTAACATCAAAATAAACTGTATCAGCAATATTACATGACGATGAATCAATTGCAACATACATAATATTATAAGTTCCTGTATCAGCGTATGTGTGGGTTGGAGTAAAGTCGCTACCAACACCTAATGTGTTACCATCACCAAAATCCCAGAAAGTATTAGGTGGTGGAGTTGCTCCTGCAGAAAAATCTACATTAAATGGTGAGCCACATAATAAAATATCCCCTGGTTGATCAGCATTAGCAACAACTCCTTGGAAATCCAATCCAATTTTGATGGCACCAAAATTACAATTTGAAGATCCGTTAGTGCTGGAGTAAGCTCCAGGTGAAGTAGGGAAATTGTTTCCACCACCACAAGCTGCACAAACTCCTTGATAAATAGTACCTTTTTTATCAAATCTTGAAGTACCACCATCAACATGTTCATCAGAACTGTTATGACCAAAATAAGTACCATAAAGCAAATTGGTTGCATTTCTTTCTAATACAATAAAGTAGAAATCACTTCCATCTGTTGTTCCCTTTATAGCATTACCAGTTACCGGCATTCCAGTAGTTGAACCCTCATTATTAGTACTACCACCCCATCCAGCAACATAAACATTGCTACAATTATCAACTAAAAATGCTGTAATAGATATATCAATAGCAGAGTTAACACCTCCGTTTACTGAACCGAAAACTGTACTATAGTCTGTAGATGTAAGATTACTGCTCATTTTGTGAACAAATTGAGTAGCAAACGCGTTGCTGTAAGTACCAGATGTAACTGGATAAGCTCCTTTTGTTTGACCAGTAGTATAAACATTTCCATATTTATCTACTTCAAGAATATACGCTTGATCGTATTGAGCTGTACCTATATAAGTTAACGCATTTAAAGAACCATTGGTATTGTTCAAAACACCAACATAACCATCAGTACCACCACCATAAGTAGGTTTTATAACACCAGCAGTTGTCCCAATATTATTACTAACAGTACCACCACAAACGGCAACAGTATTGTTGGTTTCATTTACTCTAATTGAATAACCGGCATCACCACTAGATCCACCTAAATAAGTAGACCAAAGTAGCACATCTAAATTAGAAGACAATTTAGAAATTACTGCGTCATGACCTCCAGAATTTGTTTGTTTGTGACTACCAGCAGTTGTTGGATAGTTTGTTGATGTTGATGTTGATGCTATATAGATGTCACCATTATTATCAATTACTACCTCCCCTCTATTTTCATCAGAATAATTAAATTTTAAGCTTGCATCTAAAGATAACCCATCATTTCCACTACCACCTATGTATGTACTACCAATAATGCCACTACCAGCAGCATTTAATTTTGTTACAAAAACATCTGAACCACCAGTAAAAGTAGCAGAGTTTGGAGATACAGTTGTTCCTCCATTAAAAGCACTATTATATGCACCTACACTTGTAGGAAAATTTGTTGAGGCGGTAGCTCCCATAACAATTAATTCGCCAGTAGGAGTAGTTACTAGACTATGAGGTTGATCAGCTCTTGAACCACCTATATAAGTAGCATATATTCTAGCTGTTCCAGTAGGGTTATATTTAATTATGGCAGCATCAATAACTCCTCCAAATGAAACGTCATAAGCTCCTGTAGAAACAGGAAAACCGGAAGAAAAAGCAATACCGCCACCATAGAAGTTATCATTATCATCGTATGTTGCAGTAAACCCCCAGTTGTCAGCTGTAGAACCTGTAAGAGTTGAAAAAATCCATGTCGGGTCAATAATTAATTCTCTGGTATTATCATAACCTTGAGGAAACTTAAAAGATACGTTATTACCGGCAACTACAAACTCACAATCTACAATTACTTTTTTTCCATTTATTTGCTGATATGCAATAGGTTTTAGTTCTTTTACCGAGGTATTTGGTAAATTTATTTCTAAAATTCCATGATTTAAGGTTAATTCTTTTACACCTTCATAATTGATTAAAATATCATTAGGATTTGCTCCAGCGTTAACAATAAAATCGTACTTCAAATGGTCATCTTGTGTATACAATTGAGCAGTAATCCCATTATAAATTTCGTGGTAAGTAAGTTTTTCAAAAGACTCTACATCTGATGCCCATTTAGAAGGATCATTACCTTTAAGGTAGTTTTTTACATAACCAATATTTTCACTTGGAGATAAAAACACGTTTACATTTGAATTAATAAAATTCATTCGGTAAACACTTTTTCTAAGAGTTATATCTTTCTCACCATATTGAGATCTCATCTTCTTATCATGTTTGACTTTATAAACAAGATCTAAATCTTCAGGAGAATATAAATCAAAAGTAAATGAGTTTAAGCCAAAATAGATATCACCAACATGAAGTTTAGTATGATATTTAACAACATGGTCTAATTGCCCTTTGTTTTCAGTAAAATGATAATCAGATTCTTTACCTTCATTAGCAAAAATTATAGTGCTGATA